>CALHBF010000007.1 GCA_937931205.1 uncultured Bacteriovoracaceae bacterium | reverse complement strand
GACTAAAAATGGGTTGAAGAAAATAGAAGATGCGCTTAATTTAAGACCTCGTAGGTGTTTAGGTTATAGAACACCTTACGAGGTCTTTTTTAATACGAAAGTTGCGTTAGTAACTTGAATCCAGCGGCATACCTTTTGGATGATTAATGCTTAAAGAATCCCACCGCGAGAGAAATCCACTCCTTTACGCATAGGCATCTGTGGCATCTGTCTCGGTCCACCGTTATTCATCGGAGTATTGGCCTTAGGAGGAACTACGGGAGCAGTAGTTGCATCTTCTTTTTTACCAACATCTTTACAGGCCTTATTCGAAGTCTTTTCACCTTTTTTAAGTTGAACACAGACTTGGTAAGTATCTTCTTCTTTAGGAGCCGTGTGCTCTTTACCATGGTGGCCTAAATCCTCACCAGGTTCGTTGCCACTACCACCACCATCAGGAGATGATGGAGGAATTGGTCCTTCATCAGCATCGGCCGTATCTTTTGCTGAATTTCCAGGACCTTTTGGACCTTTATTGTTTGGTCCATTTTCTTTTTTCGGTTTATTGTTGGCCGGGCCATCACCGTTTGGTGAATTCGGTCCGCCTGAATCGCCAGTTCCTGAGTCATCATTTCCTGATCCATCATTCTTAGGGTCTATTTCAGAGTCGCCTTGAAGTTTTGGACCAGAGGTGTTCGGTTTATCATTTCTTTTTGGCTTGTTAGTTCGAGTCCACTGGTATTCCCAGCCGGTATCATCACCATCAACCTTTGTTCCAAAATCAGTTTTATCTTTACTGTCATCTTTTGGAATAAGATCGATATGCGGAATCTTGTCATTAAATTTAGGATTAGGAATTTCTCCACAGGCGATTTCTGCAGTCTGTCCCTTTGTTGAGATCGTGATCGTTAATCCTATTTTTTCTTGATCACCAAATGGTACTGATTGAGCATTTTCTCCGCCGCCATTACTCCATTTCGTTGCAATCACTGTTACATCACTGCCTTCAGGAGAAGTTAGTTTGTACGATGCTGAGCCGTCTTTCGCTTCAAGAGTACAGCTTGTTTTATGATTCGGTCCGCGCTTGTTTACTTTACACAGAAGCTTGGCCCCATCAAGTTCAGTCTCAAACTGCTCTTCCATCGGTTCCGGAGGAGTAATTTCTAATGGGTTCTCTCCATCAGTGAATTTACAATTAACGAATTTGCCTTCGACAAAATCACATTCGCCGATACAGTCTGTTCCCGGATTTCCATCACCACCTGGAGGATTAAGTTTGTCACCATCATTAGGCGGGAAGGGAGCTCCGCCACACATTTTGGCGTAGTCATCAGTGAAGCGGCCTGGAATAGAACTTAAGAGTTCGCGGTAGTTGGTATCAACTCTGCTACCAGAGGATTTCGACGTCATCAGATTGCTGGTGAAAGTGCGAAGCTCTTTAAAGAGAGTCATATCATTTGATTTTGTTCCCGAGAAATCCACACAGTGCTCAGTTTCTGCAATCGTATTGATAAGACCTAGGCATGTTCTATGTGGGCGAGTACGTGAAAGATAACTTTTGTTAATGACGTTTTGGTTGTCAGGGTCACAGATACAAGTTTTGTAAATAAATCCATAAAGGTTATTCACAAGAGCAGGGTTACCTTCAAATTGTTTTTTGAGATAACTGATACGATCTTCAGATGGATCTGCACCTTTTTCTGTCTTCACACCGAGTGAAAGCTGCATACAAGCGTATGAAGAGTTTTCAGAGAATTGAGGTCCTGCTGGAACACAAAACTGACTTCCTGCTTGTTTATTTTTAAACCCGAAAATGGCCGGGTTACAAGAGATGGTATTCTGAGATTTTTTTCCGCAATCAGAGCTTTTTTTGTAGGCGCTTGTCTCTGCGCTGCTAGCTCCACCTTTGATGAAGTTAGGGTGCTGACAAATTTCACGATACTCGCTTCCAATTTTAGTGGTAACTGTTTGTGATGCCCAACCAGCGTAGATACATCTTTTTTGGTCATCCTTGTTTGGATCAAAAATAGTAGTGAGATCGTTGGCAAATCCATTGAGATCAATGGTTGCGGCATAGGCGTCACTGACTAAAATTTTTCTTAGTTCTTCAAGGATAAGAGTGTACTTCTTTTTTTCTTCGACAGGAGCTTTCTCATAGCGCTCATCCAGCTCAACAACAAACTCCATGACCTTGATGATGAATTCTTTCTTTTGTTCCTCTGTATAGTGAACAAATTCCTGATGTCCGCTCAATACTCGAGCGTTCACCGAAGAAACAAAGAAAAGAGTCAATAAGAGTAGTTTAAGCATACATTTACCTAGAGAACTCATCGGTTTATCTGTCCCCAGACTTGAATTTTATCTAGAACACTCGTTTTAAAGCTTTATTTTTTAGTAGAATTCTTGCTTGTCATGTGATTTAAGGGAGTTAACAGATTTTTATTATTTTAAGTAACTTATAAAACAGGAGCGAGCGCCTTAAAAAGAGGGCATAACTCTTCTCAAACCCTTTAAGGGCGTTTTAGAATGTTGGCTTATTCATTTTAAACAGGATGGTTTCAATATGGGTTGGTTTCACCAGGTCAAGAACCCTAAGATCAAGAGTCCCAAGAAGGTTCTTTCAACGACTCCAGTTGGACTTTGGAAAAAATGTACTCAATGCGGAGAAATTCTCCAAACAGATAAGCTAGAAGAAAACTTCAATGTCTGCCCACTTTGTGATCACCACTATCGTGTGTCGGCCTATGACCGTATTGCGGTTATGACTGATGCTAACAGCTTTGAAGAAATCTCAAGCGAGCTTATTTCAAATAACCCGCTTAATTTTCACGATAAGATGAGCTACCCAGATCGTCTTAAAAGCGCCATTAAATCGACTGGACTAAAAGACGGAACAGTTTGTGGTACGGCGACTATCGATGGTCAGCCAGTTGCCCTTGCTGTGATGGATTTCCGTTTTATGGGCGGATCAATGGGAGTTGTTACAGGTGAGAAAATCGCCCTTGCTATGGACATCGGATTTGAGAAGAAAATTCCAGTAATCGTTGTTTCTTGTTCAGGTGGAGCAAGAATGCAGGAAGGGATTCTTTCTCTTATGCAGATGGCGAAGACTTCTGCATCACGTGCTCGCTTAAAAGAAGCTGGAATTCCTTATATTTCACTTCTGACTGATCCAACGACTGGTGGCTGTGCTGCAAGTTTTGCGATGTTAGGTGATATCAATATTTCTGAACCGAAAGCTTTGATTGGTTTCGCTGGCCCTCGAGTGATTGAGCAGTCTATTAGACAAACTCTTCCAGAAGGTTTCCAACGTTCTGAGTTCCTCAAGGATCACGGGTTCATTGATAGAATCATTCACCGTAAAGATCTTAAAAAAGAACTTAGCTTCTTCGTAAAGATGTTCAATAAATATTAATCTTCATGGATTTATCAAACTGGGTCTTTGAAAGATTCGGCAGAGAACATTATCAACCAGGGCTTGAGCGCATGCGCATGGCCCTGGGTGAAACCCTCACTCAATTAAATAAACTCAAAATTGTTATTATCGCAGGAACCAATGGCAAAGGGGAAACGACCCTTCGACTGGGGAACCATCTCTCTGATGCCAAATTTGCGGCATGGACCTCACCCCATGTTGAGTCACTGACTGAGCGCTTTCGTAATCAGGATGGGCTTATTTCAGAAGGGGATTTGAAGGTTTTGCTTGAAGATAGCTATGAAGAATATCTCCGAGACGGCTTTCGCTTAAGTTTCTATGAATTTCTCTTTTTTGTTTTTTGTCGTTGGGCCGAGGCTCAAAACCTGGAATACTTACTCTTAGAGGTGGGACTGGGTGGAGAGTTTGATGCGGTCAATGTTTTTGATGCCCAATTGGTGCTTCTTCCGAGTATTTCCCGAGACCATCAAGAGTTTTTAGGAAATCGTTATGACGGCATTCTGAAAGAGAAGTTAGGGGTGCTAAGAGAGAAGAGCACGCTCATCAGCTTTTTAGAATTGCAGTATCTTAATGAGCAGGTAGAGAGAAAAGTAAAAGCTCTTGGCAGTTCGTGGGTGAATTTGACTGCGTCCAACAAGCGAGTCGATAGTTTCTCTGTGAAGAATCAGATGCTCGCCTATGCAGGGTTTCAGTTTTTAAAGGGAAAATCGCAAGACTCTCTCTTGGAGAATTTTTCTGTTTCTTATGAAAGTGTTGAGAATAGAGGTGAAATCATCTCACGTGGGGCCGATTTTCATCTTTATGGCTCTCATAATATCGATGGACTTCGAAAACTTATTCAATTTTTACAATCTGACCATTATACTTTGAGTAGAATCAATTTTGATTCAGCGATTGTTAGCTTTTCTTCTCGCAGCTCGAGGGATCTCGTTGTGATGTTAAGAATGCTGAAAAACTCCGGTCTGCCTGATATTGTGGTGACTTCATTTGTTCACCCTAAGGCCTGCCCCAGAGAAGTACTCGCCAGATTATGTCATCAGGAAGGACTGAGGTTTGTTGAAGATATTAGTGCCATTATTCACCAAAAAAGCTCCGGGCGTGTTCTGGTCAGTGGCTCTTATTACTTCCTTTCTTTTATCAAGTCATGCGTGGGCCAATAAAGAGCAGATGACTCTGGGAGATAAAATCTCCGTCTTCTCAGACAAGGCCTATCGAAAAAACAACGGAACATATTTTGAAGCAGTCGGAAATGTGGTGATCATTTCTGGAGATGATACCATTTATGGTGAAGTGGCTTCTCTTGATCAGCAGACCATGGAAGTTAAGATTGAGGGGAATGTCCGCTTAATCGGCAAAGACATGACACTCTTTGGTTCCCATTTAGTTTATGACTTAAAAACACAAAAAGCTTTTGTTCGCAATGCCCGTATTCTTAACTCTCAGTTTAATCTGGTCGCTTCATCTCTACAGAAATTAAGCGAAGACGAATATCTGGCCACGGATGCAGAATTTACAACCTGTAAGGACTGTATCGAGTCTTGGTCTATTTTTGGAAAATCAATTCGTATTAAGACAGATTCATTTGTTGAGATCAAGCACGGACTTGCTCGTATTAAGGGTATTAACGTTCTCTATCTTCCTTATATTGTTTTGCCGGTGATGAGCAAAAGAAAATCAGGGCTTTTATTTCCTCGAATTTCTTCTCGCTTAAACGAAGGTCTCTCATTTGAGCAGCCTGTCTTCTGGGCCATTGATGAATCGAAGGATATGACTTTTTCTCCTACCTTCTGGGCCAAACGTGGATATGGGGGAGATTACCAGTATCGTCAGCGCTTCAATGATCGTAACTGGACGGAAGTTAACGTCCGTGCTCTCAGTGATAAAATTTATCTGCCAGGCAAGGATAGTCAGGAAGAGTCGGGGAAAGAATATTTTCGTTATTTTGGCGAGATGGAAACTCACTTGCAGGCCTCACCTAATGTGAATTCTCACTTCCGTTACACAGGTGCTAAAGATTTAGATGTGGTGGCAGACCACCCGACATTTACTGATCCTAAAATTATGGGATCTGATATTGGTTTCAATGGGCATCTAGACTGGAGGCAAGAGCAGTTCAGTCTCGCCGCTGAAGCAAATTTCCTTCGTAACCAGCTTTTTAGTGAATCAGATAAATTTGATAAATCCTATGTGCAAACAATGCCTCGAGTGACCGGGTCATTAATGCCTCAAACTCTCTTACAAACTGATATTCCAATGCTTTCTCATATCAGTGTGGGATTAGACACGGCCTCTACTCGTTTTAGACAAGAAAAGAAGGATGAGTCAGTGATGATCAGAAATGCTGATCGTCATACTATTCGTCCATACTTGCAGTGGAACTACTTTGCCGCTGGCCCTTTCAGTATGAAATCAAACTTCACTTACGATCATCATTTGTATCGACTGGAGTATGAAAAAACAGGAATGGCCGGAAAAAATGCAGGCCTTCTTAAAACAGAATTAAGTTTTTACATGGATAAAATTTTTGGACTCTCTTATGAGGAGAATGTTCCACTTCGTTTAATCCCTGAGGCCAAACTCAATGCTCTTGGGAAAGAACAAAAAGGACTTGTTCCTATCCGCAGAGAGAAAAAAGATAATCGACTGATTGGAGATATTCCTACTTTTGAATCTTCTCTTATTCGTGAAAACTATGTTCAGGTCAGAAACAGTTATCGCCATGCTCAGGAATTTAAACTCATTCACCACTTCATCACTTCTGAGAATCAGTATGGTAATAAACGATTCTTAAATCAGATCCAGCAAACTCAGATGGGTTGGTTTGATTATGAGGATGCAGTCAGGTCGCAGGAATTCCTCTTTGGTGCTGATACCACTAGAACACTGATTCCTCCGACTAATACGGCAGAGCTTCAATGGCGAAATAATATTGTTCGTAAAGTTCCAAAGACTTTTAGTTATCTGACTGATGATCGCTATCTTCGTGATAACTTCACTTATAAAAAGATTGCTCACTTTAACGTTTCGCAAGGGTATCTACTCAATCAGCAGGAAAGAGAAGACATTAGAGAGCGTTTGACTCGCTTGATGATTGAGACTGGTTTCTTTGGTGATCGCTGGTCAACGAACCTTGTTCATTATTACTTCCATAATGAAAATCAAAACATAATGAAGTTAGATTTCAACAGACGTTTTGATTATATGAATCTTTATGCTTCATATAACTACGTTTCATTCAGTTCATCGAACCTCAATGTTCTGCGTTTTGGTGGCCAAGTCCGTCCAACAGATACTCTAGGTTTTTCGATGATGAAGGATATGGACTTGAATGCTGGTAACTCGGTAAGAACGACTTACGGACTGGATATTATGCCGAATAATAACTGCTGGATTTTCAGTCTTAATTATCGTGAATCGATTACCGATTCTCGTTATTCATTCAATATTCTCTTTAACTTTGGTGATGATACTTTCAGTAAATATCGCAATGAATATTTTGCGAAGAGACGTCTATGAAAGTTCTCTTAGTTGATTTCGAAGATAGTTTTACATTTAATATTGTAGGTGAGCTTAAGAATTTAGGAGTTCACTGCGATGTGATTCATTGGAGTGAATTCAATGAATCACAAGATTTTGATCTGTTGATTCTCGGTCCTGGCCCTGGTCATCCTCATGACTATGCTCCCATTTTTGGTGATGTAAAAAAAGTATTGAGTGATGGGCGAGCGGTGTGGGGGATTTGTCTAGGGCATCAGCTTATTTGGAATTTGGATGATGCTTTGGTCACTCGTTCAAAATACCCGATGCACGGACAACAAGTGACTCTTGCTCTTGATCATTTTTGGTCCAATTTTTTTCAAATGAAAAGCCTGACAGTACAACGCTACAATTCTCTTGCTGTACTGGAACACTCCATTAATCGCAGTGCTAAAATTCTTTCTTTTGATAATGAAGTGATGCTCTCACTAGATGAGAATGCGTTGGGTTGCCAATTCCATCCGGAATCTCTCGGGACAAAACATCGACAAAAAATCTTCCAGGCCATTCTTGGCCATTTTAGCTCTAGGTCATCTTAGCCTTTGCGTCTTGCAAGCTGGGGAAAATAATATACTTTTTCGCATAGTTTTTTATCAGACGAATTTTCTATAAAAAGTGGCCGACGCAGCAGTATAATTAAAGGATTCAGAAGAAATCAGACCGAGAGAATTTACTCAGGTTTTTGCTCTCCTTTGTCGAGGAGTAATCAAAGATGATTTCGAACTGGGAGTTGTAAAAAATGTTAAGACATATTTTTGGAATACTTCTGCTTATCTTGGTCACTTCATGTGCCACCATGAAAAGCGGACAATATGTCTACGTGGAAGGCCCGAAGGAGCTTGAGTCACTTGCTAAGCTTAAAGGTTTGACCCTTGAAGATATTCGAAACGCTAATCCCAATAAAAGTTTACAAGGTCACGAATGGGTTTTCATCCCGAGTCGAGTTGGGATTGCTTATTTCTTCGCTGACACTTATGTTTTAGAAGATTATCAGAATCTTGGTTCAGGTAGATTCCTATGGCCTGTACCGAATCATTTTAAAGTCTCATCTCACTTTGGCCCGCGCGGGCGTCGTCATCATGACGGGATTGATATTCCAGCGAAAACTGGTACTCCGATTGTGGCCAGTGATCATGGAGTGGTGGTGTATTCGGATAATGGCATCAGAGGATATGGTAACTTGATTGTTGTATCTCACGGAACTGATGTGTTCACTGTTTATGCCCATAATAGAAAGAACTTAGTTGATAAAGGTGACAGAGTAAAAAGAGGACAAGTGATTGCTCAAGTTGGGAATACTGGTCGCTCAACAGGACCACACTTACACTTTGAAATTCGAGTTAAAAACAAAAAACGAAATCCTGCTCAATATTTATCACGAGCAGATTAAAAAAAAGCCTCGGATTTGCGAGGCTTTTTTTTGCTTATTTTTTACCAAATTTATCGAGCAGTTTTAAATACATGATGGCGGTATTCTTAGCATCTTCCAGAGCAGTATGAGCAACTGCTCCCATCCCTAAGTGATTCATGAGATTTGTTCCTGAATCCATTCCTTGAGCAAGCAGACCCAGATCAATGAGCCCATAGCCTAAGCTTGAGAGATCGAGGTTGCGGTGATGGAAATATCTGCGCATAAATTCCCAGCCTAGATCACGAGTCATGAAAGGCAAATCAATGGCCGACATCGATTTTCCGAAAAGAACAATCTTTTGTGTTCCGAAATATTCTCTTACTTCACGGCTTTCAAGATAATTTTTGAGATATTCTCTGAACTCATTTTGTGTGAGTCCGTCATTGTGGGCCTTACGAATGATTTTTTCATTATGCTCAACAACCCATGGATCAAGTGTTGGCCTTAATTCCTCAAAGGAAGGGCAGTGAACATAGACGCTGCGTGCGAGGCTATCTTCTAGGCGCTTAAATTGGGTATCAAAGGGAATCATCGCGAATTCGATAATCTGACAGTCTTCACCAAGGCCTGTCGCTTCTAGATCAATACTTAAATATTTCATGGGCTCTCCTCATAGATATTCTACTGTCCTTAATGGATGGAGAGCAAATAAAAAAGGCCCATCCGAAGATGGGCCTTAAGTGTTTTAAAACTTAGAAAGTAGTTGTGATCGGGCAGTGATCAGATACTTGGTTGTAGCTTACACCAAGATCTCTCTTGTGCTTAGACTGACAGCTTGCAGTTCCACAGTGAGAACCAACATTCGCTGAGTAACCATTCTTCGTAATAAGAGACTTAGAAACGAATACGTGGTCAATTAGGCTTGGATCTTCGATATTATCGTTTGAACCGCCCCACCAGTAAGCAGAACATCCAACACTCATAGTTGCATTTACTAGGTCATTTTTAGCTGCGAAATCGTTAAGTGCTTTAAAGTCTTTACCCTGATTGTAGAATAGAGTCGTGTTAAGGTCACCAGCGATGAAGTAGTCTTTAACCGGAGTAGTTGATTTAAGGTGAGCTACCCAGTTGCTTACGATTTCAAGTTGCTCATGTCTTTTAGCAACAGCATCTCCAGCTGAACCAGCCTTAAGGTGAGCAGCAAGACCATAGATCATCTTTTTTGTTTTAAGCTCTTTGAAAAGAGCGATCACTAGAGGACGAGATGAAGTATCACATCCAACGTTTCCACCTGGATCAGTGATGCTTAGGTCTTCGTTGAAAGAAAGTTGCTCAAGCACACTTGTCTTATAGATAAAACCAAGGTGGTGAGATCCGCGACCACCACAACGAGAAAGAGAAACAGTATAACCAGGAAGGCTAGTGCTCACGAATCTTTCGAACTCTTGAGTGTTACCAATCTCTTCTACTGTCATGATATCTGGATTTGCTTTAAGAATAATTTCAGCAAGTGCTGGCTTATTTGTTTTGATTTTATAGCGATCATCGTAGTCAAAGTTTCTAATGTTATAAGCACCAATAGTAAGGGCCTGGGCCAGTGTGGTCATTAAGAAGGCCATAAGAGTAACTGTGATTTTCATTGATAACCCTATGTTAAGTTTATTTAATAAAGTCCATAAGTGGATCTAATGTATCTTCCAATAAATTAATACCAGTTGTAAACACTCAACTAAAGAAAATTAAAGTTTGTTAGAAAAAATTATAACAAGACTAACAATGGCCTATTTTCCGGCCTTGTTTTGAGTTAAATCAATAGATTTTATGCTTTTTACCAAAAACTTTAGTTTATAGAAAAGATGAATAAAAATTCACAAATCTAGGTTGTGACAGCATGAGGAAAGGGCCTGTGAAGAGGTATGTTAATATTACAGGATTAGCAGTAGTCGTTGACTAAATTTCTATCTCATGGTTTTTAGAGGGCAATAACTCTAGGGAGAAACCATGAATTTTGCGAAACTGGCCTTATTTTTTGTTCTCGCCTCAAGCAGTGTTGCCAAGGCCCTTCCCGATATTGATGCAAAAACCTTAAGCTCCGACGAGAAGAAGTACTTCACCATCGGTAAAGTAACTGTTCAGGAAATCAAATCCGAAGTAAGTGATCATAGTTATCAGCAGCTTGACCTTCCATTCAACACTGGCGCTCCTATTTCTCAAGTCAATCCAGTTGATAATGCAGGAAAGGTTATTCAAGTAGCTAGAGATTTAGTTGCTCTAGGAGAAGATATTTATAGATTAGTAGTAAAAGGAAAACCTACTAATACCACGAAGTATGCTCCTATCAGTGTTATTCCTAAAGTAAATAATCAGCCGGTTGATCTTATGGAGACTGAGAACTGGAAGATGCCTGTGAAGAGAAGTTTCAAAGCTTCTTGGAAGAATCTTTATGGTGTAGAGGTTGTAGGTCTGACTTACAGTGTTTTCTACTCTTACGGTGGCTCATATGATGGCAGAGGTCGATATCTTACTGCAGTTCAAATTATCCCAGAGCAAGTTAGCACTTTGTGGGGATATGATTTCACAGCAACAATGAAATTAGGTGGAATTCAAAATAACGGAACAAGAGCAAATCCTGTTGCTGCTGCAACTATTCTTTTGGAATACACTGTGAGTACAATTCTTAAAGCAGAAAATAGAGTGGATACATTCCATGTAACAGGTGCTGGTGGCTTCAAGAAGTTCTAGAGATAACTGACGATCACAATCCCGTCGGGCCGATTTTGAAGAAATTCTCTCACTGTCGGCCCGCAAGTTAAAATATCATCCTGAATAATGCATTTTCGACAGATACCGGCCCCGCTGCATGATGAGGCGATCATCATTTGATTCTTTCTTAAATAATCCATCAAGATCATTTCCATTTCTTCTTCTGAGACAGTGAAAATCCAGACATTTTTGGAGGCCAGTCCTTTGACGGTTATTTGCAAAAGAATTCCCCAGGATTTCTCTCATCTTTAATAAAACGAGATTCGCCCTTCGCTTCAACATATCCCCAGATATTTCCTAAGTTCTCAGCGTGATAAATAGGAACATTCAGTTTTAAAAGATTCTGAATTTGATTCTTATCACTTCTATTTGATTCAATGATCAAGCGAATAGGATCAGCTAGAAAGAGATGGCGAGAGTGTTTAAAGAGGCGATCCACATCGGCCACGCTTGTTGCCTGAGGCAGTCCATATTTGATGAGATGAAACAAGTGCTGGCCCGGATCTCGACTCTCATTTGAGATAGTCCAGATCTTAGTGTCATTGTTTTGAATAGAGCAGATAGCGGCGCTGCGAACCTTTGAAGTTCCTTTAAAGAGAGGCTCATTGAAGAGCGGTTGAGCCACTAGAAAGCTTTGTGATGAGGAGTTTAAAAAAGCGTTTTTACCATGACTGATTCCAAAGATATTGGAGACCGGCAGGGTTTTATCAATAAGGAAAATAGAATTGGAGTAGAGATTGAAGTCGTAGTTGCAGTTTCCTTCTTGTCCTCTAGTTGTGCTAAAAGGATGAAGGGTTGTATTAATAATAACATCTTGTTTGTTTCGGACTTTTTTATACTCGCTGATTACTTTACCAAGGTTAATAGTAGGAGTGCTCTCTGCTTCTTTCAGCACTTCAGTTCCGCGAAAATAGAAGAGGGCAAGATCCTTATCTGCCTTGATCAGCTCTTTATTCTTAGTAAGAAAGCGTTCCAGATCTTTGCTGACTTTTAACGGATCTTTGAAGCGTGATTGAAGATTGCGAACATAGTAATCAAGATTTCTTGGACTATTAAACTTTTTGAGAATCCATTCTAATCCAAAGATGTAGGGATATTGGTTGTCATTCTTCTCAGAGAAGAAATCAAAATAATAAACTTTACCGTCAACAGTGATCAGTGTTTGTAAGCGTGCAGTGGGACTTGATTGATCAGGACGCAAAGAGAGCTGAATGAGACTCCAGTATATGAAGTGGTCAATGATGCTGATGTTTTTCATACCACTGACAAATCGCTGATAGCTTTCTTGAGAGGATTTATTTGTTCCAATCATTCCAAAATCAAATTTCTGATCGATTGGGCAATAAGTGGGAAGCTTCTCGCGATTCTCAAAAACAACAGATTTCTCTACAACAGCTGACTCCATCTTTTTAATAAAGATACCGCAGCTTGAGAGAAGAGGAAGAAGGAGGAGGCTTGATATTTTCATAGGGCAATATTTCTTAATCTTCTTCGTAAATAATTTCACTACTCACCGGTTCTTCTGAGAGTTTAAAATGCTCATGAAGATCAATGTGTTCATCCAGTTTAAAAACTTTTTTAGATTTGGTTTTTAGTATAGCAAAAACATACATTCCTGATTGTGGTGTTGTGACACTTTCAGTGTTGATGTAATCAATTTCAAAACCAGAATTTAAAATTCCTTGCATGATTTTATCAAATTCACGTTCACGATATCCACTTTTTCGATGAGGAGGCGATGGGATAAAGTAGGTAAAGGATGTTTTAAAGACTGACTGTTTTACCTTGTTATTCATTGGGTTTTACTCCACTAATCTAGCACTTTTGAGATGTTATGAGATTTCTTACTTAGTATGTTAGTTGATTCTCTCAATTTATTAAACAAGATAACTTGGAAAAAATTTCCTTATGATATTTTGCTTTGAGCGAATAGAACTTTAGGTATAATGAATGTATGAGGTGACAGGAAGTTGCTTCAAGAAGACAGGATGTCTAAAGAAGGGAGCCAAGCAGGGGCTCCCTTTTTTTTTGTTTTCACTCTTAAACCTGCTCATTTTTCTATCAAACCACTGATTCAATCCTCACCTTTTTCGTCGCACTAAAACCAAGAAATAATTTGGATGTCACCTTCTTATCTATGGCCTTCAATATTCTGGAGTGTTGTTTAACCGAGGAGGTATTTTGTGAAGTTATTTTATGCAGAGGGAGCTTGTTCCTTAGCTGTTCATATTATGCTGGAGGAGCTTGGTGTTCCTTACCAAGCAGTGAAGGTGAGTATCAAAGATAAAACAGTTCTCAATCATTATAATCCGCTGGGGTATGTTCCCGTGCTGGCGCTGGATGACGGCAGCATCATGACCGAAGCCACTTGTCTTCTACAGTATCTTTCGGCCACTAATGAATATGCGTTCATGCCCAAAACCCTGCAGGAGCGATTTGAGTGTATTGAATGGATGACTTTTATTTCCACCGAGCTTCATAAGCTTGCGGGCCCGCTTTTCCATAAGGATTTAGTCTCCGAAGGTTATTTAAAAACGACAGAAGATAAAATTCATCTGAGATTGGATTTTTTGGAAAAGAGATTAAAGGATAATGCCTTCATTATGGGTGATACCTACACTGCCGCTGATATGTATGCTTTGGCGATTCTTCGTATCTATGATCACCTTGGTGTATCGCTAGATAAGTATCCCAGTATCCAGAATCTGAAAAAAGAGCTGGAGGAGAGTACATTAATTAAGCGGATCATTGAGGCAGAAGCTGAAGATGTCACTATTACTGAACCAGTATCGGCGATCAGTTCAAAACCAGATGAAGAGTCTGGCACTTATTCACCTATCTAACAAAAAGGCCCATTCATTATGAATGGGCCTAATCTTCTTCAAATATTTTCTATTTGGTTTAACCGTTAGTTGCTCCAGTCGTTGTTGGAGTTACTGTTGTTGTACCGTTTGTCGCACCAGTTGTGCCAGTACCAGTTGTTGCTGTCGTTCCTGTTGTAGCAGCACCAGTTGTTGCACCTGTTGTAGCTCCAGTTGTGGCAGCCGCAGCATCACCAGTAGTTGCTCCTGTTGTCGCACCGGCAGTTGTTGTATCGGCCGTCGTTCCTGTTGTCGTGTCTGCTGTTGTACCTGTCGTTGTATCAGCAGTTGTACCTGTTGTTGTCGTCGCAGCTGCCGCTGTATCTTGTTGCTCAGCTACACGTTCAATTTTACCGCAGGCAATAGGAAGAGATTCAAAGCTTCTGAAGTCATCCAGAGTAGCAACTGTACTTGGAAGATTAGAAGTTTGTTTTACACCATGAACGATAACGACTTTGCCTTCAAGGTTAAGATCACTTCCATCCAGTTTCCCAAGTCCATCTTCAAGGTCAAGATCAGCATCTTGAAGGTCGGCAATCATGCGTGAAAGTGATGCTGTTTTTGTCCAAGTATATGAACCAGCAGCATTGGCAAATGGGAAGCCAGATGCACCATCGTCTTGATCCTCTAAGTTACCATCAAGAGGAATAAGGATTAGGCCGTAGTTTGGAACGCCCTCTAGAACATCAACAAAGTTGTCACTGTTAGCATCGTTACTTGCAGTAGGACAAGAAGTTCCGATCATAATGTGCTGAGCATGTCTCATGCTGCCAGGTACTCCAGACATTTTCATTGTTGCATTGAATTCATCCCCTTCAATAACAACATCAAGTGTTCCTGTTGGGTTTCCTGCAACTGCACTGTTAAGTGGAATAGGGGCAAGAGTCGCTTTATATGTACCAGGTGTCTCTTGCTGTTGTTGCGGACGATTAGTTGTGCCGCTTCCGCTATCATCATCATCACTTCCACAGGCCACAACTGCTAGAAGACACGTTCCTAGGACATAGGGCATGTAATTATTCATTTTTTTCTTCATATCTTCTCCTTAATATGAAGTGCTCTCAAAAAGCACTAATTGTCTGACTCTGGGGGGTTGTATGAGCAAAGGGCTTGCCAACCTAAGACCTCAACATTTGGTTAGGTATAACGAGTCAGTGGGGAGAATTGACTTTCTTGCTTGAGAAATATTGCTCAAGGCAATGCATCTCTACTAAGATACTAGGGATTAATCTACTTAAGAGGTCATATGTCGTCCCAAGCGCATGAATCAACAAAAAACTTTTTGGATATTGCCGGCCAATTTAAACTTGGTCGTCTGCTTACTGAGTCTTTTCATCCAGTCACTAAAAAACTCTCAACTGTTTTAAAGAACGAAACAAGTGAAGGCCTAACGCTTTTAGAGAAAGTGGATCACTTAGCTTTGGAGAGTCTCTCAACATTTGGAGAAGGTTTTTGGGAACTGTATCAAGACATTGAACATACATTAAATGCTGGTCACCGTGTTTACATGAGCGGTTGTGGTGCCACCGGACGTCTGGCGCTAGTTCTTGAAACTCTTTTTAGAAGAAAGTTTCATACTGATCAGGTTATTAGTTTTATGGCCGGCGGTGACTTCGCCCTTATTAAGTCGGTGGAGAGCTTTGAAGATCAAACTGAGTATGGACATCGTCAATTAATGGAGTTGGGATTTCGTGACGGAGATCTTCTTATAGCGACCTCTGAAGGCGGGGAGACTCCCTTTGTCCTAGGAACGGCAGATAAGGCAAGTCTTGTTTCAAAGCAAAAACCTTATTTCATTTACTGTAATCCTGATGAAGTTCTGAAAGGTTTAGAGCGTTGTGAAAAGATGCTACAAAATCCAGATATAAAGAAGAGAAGTATCCCTGTTGGCCAGATGGCCATCTCTGGCTCAACTCGTATGCAGGCCTCAACAGCTCTGATGTTTGCTGTAGGGGAATGTCTTTTATATACCCATAAAAATAAAGAAACGTTCTCTGCTCATTTTACCAATGCACTCAAAGAGCTAACATTTAGCTACGCAGATTTTGCACCTCTGACTAATTTAGAGGTGAAGTTCTATGGTGATAAAAAGTTGGTGAACTATGTTTCTAGTCCAGAGCTTGCGATCAGCATTTTAACTGATACGACAGAGCGTTCTCCTACTTTCTCATTGAATGGTTTTGAGAATTTCCTTCATAAAGAACAAACTCCTTCGTTGAGTTATCTTTTTGTCGAGGGCACAAACTCAACTGTTGAGGGGTGGCAGAAACTTCTGATGCGTGCACCTCGCGCTCTTTCATGGACAGACATTAATCGCAAAATTGATCTGGAAGAAGTTTACGGTTTTGATATCTCAATGAACGGAATCAATAAGCGTCAAACTCCGAATGAAGAATTTCGTGTGACTCTCTGTGATGGCATCATTAGTTTTAAACTAGGGGATATTGAGCGTACTTATAACTGGGGACATGACTTATTCATGGTTCACTTGAAACTTAAAATGCTTCTTAATGCCCATTCAACTAGTGTGATGGGATTATTGGGCCGCTTTGAGGGGAACGTGATGAGCTGGGTGAGACCAAGTAATAATAAGCTGATTGATCGTTCTGCCCGCTACATTCTGGAGATTTTATCTCAGAGAGGAATTCATAAAACTTATGAAGAAGTAGTGCTGATGATTTTTACTGAGTTGGAAACAATTAAAGAGAATGAACCGATAGTTATGAAAGTGGTGGACAGAGTTTAACTCTGTCCATCTTTCTTATCTGAGTTATCGTTAAGAGCTTTTTTGAAGTTTTTTACCGACTGTCCTAAAGACTGACCCAATTGAGGAAGTTTCTTTCCTCCGAAGAAGAAAAGAACAATCAGAAGAATTAAAAGAATTTCACCAAAACCTAGGCCGAACATATTTTATCCTTAGTAAAGACGTGAAAGATCCATGCCATATTTGCCTGGAGAATAGTTTGCCATACGTGTATCCTTCAAGGCTTCATATTTTTTTGAACCATTGCTCATCGATGCGTATGGGAAAATAGCGATTCCACCACGTGGAGTGAAATCTCCCATAACTTCGATGTACTTTGGCTTCATCAGCTTGAAGAGATCCTTACAGATTTTCTGCACACAATCCTCGTGGAAGTCCCCGTGGTTTCTAAAACTAAATAAATAGATTTTAAGAGACTTGGACTCCACCATCTCTTTATCGGCAATATAGTTAATAAAAATCTTAGCAAAGTCCGGTTGACCTGTTTTCGGGCACAAAGAGGTAAATTCCGTACAGACGAAGGTCGTCCAAGCATCGTTATCAGGGTTCTTATTAGGGAATTTCTCTAAAACCTGAGGGGCATAGCTATCAGGGTAGTCGGTATTAGTGTTTCCCAGAAGGCTAACGCCCTGCAATTCCTTCGCTTTTCTACCTTCTGACTTATATTTTTTTGCCATACGATTAGTCCTTAATTTGTTTTGATTATAGTCATTTAGCATTCTCTGTGCCAAAAAGAGAAGGGCCTTTGTAGTATTTTTATAAGAGGGAATGATGAATTCGAAAGTTAAAGTGATCATTGCTCAGTTGGGTTCACCTAAATCCACTAAAGTTGGCGATGTTAGGGACTATTTAAGAGAGTTCTTGAGTGATCCGCGAGTGATCGACACGACTCCTTGGGTATGGAAAATCATTCTTTATCTTTTTATTCTCCCTTTCAGGCCAAAAAAATCGGCCCAAGCTTATTCACGTATTGAGACTCCAGAAGGATTTCCGTTAATCAATAACACGATTGCCGTCTATGAGGGTCTTAAACCTCATCTCGATGCCAATATTGATCTGGATTATAAATTTCTTCTCTCTAGTCCTCGCCTAAAAGATGTCATGAACAAATGGGATGCTGAGGATGCTTATACGAGAGCTTCGAAATTTGTCTTTCTTCCGCAATTTCCTCAGTATTCTGAGAGCACTATTGCTTCGGCCGTTGATGGTCTTGGGCATGAGTTTAAAAACAGAGTGAACATTCCCAGTTTTGAGATGGTCAATTTTTATCATAGATCCCGCGCTTTCATTGATCATTCAGTGAAACGAATTCAAGAGACTTTAAAAAACAATCCAGGTGTAGAAGTTCTTTTCATGTCTTTTCATGGGATTCCTCTTCGCCGTGTTGTTCATAAAAAAGATGTTTATTTGCTTCACTGTATGGAAACTTTCGAGCTGATTAAGCAGCGACTTCATTTGGATATTCCTGTGAAGATTTGTTTTCAATCGCGTTTTGGGAGTGAGGTATGGCTAGGACCTTATACTGATGAATCGGTCACTCAAGAGATTAAAAACGGCATTAAAAAAGTAGCCGTTTATTCACCAAGCTTTGTGGTGGATTGTCTTGAAACGACAGATGAGATTGGCAATGAGTTAGGGCATGAAGTGAAAGTTCTTGGCGGAGAACTTATTCAGATTCCATGTCTTAACAATGATCCTGAGTGGATTAAAGATTACGCAAAATTTATTAATGTAACGGTGAATGGTTCATCTCAGCAAAAAGAAGAGCTTTATTACCAGATTGATTTAAAAGAAAGGTATCAGGAAGTTATGAAAGAAGAAGAGAAGAAAACTCCAGCACCGATGAGTAAGGAAACAAAGGGTATTCTGAAAGTAGTTTTCCTTACAATGTTCTTGGATCTGATTGGATTTTCGATTATTTTCCCAATGTTCCCTGCCATGTCGGCCCACTATTTAAGCGTTGATGCGGATAACTTCTTCCTATCGACGATCATGAATATTATTTCAAGCATTCAGAATGCTACGACGCCGGCGACGGGTGCTCCGTTGATGTCAACGATTGTTCTCTTCGGTGGTCTTCTAGGTGCTATTTATTCTCTTCTGCAGTTTGTAGCTGCTCCTATCTGGGGAGGAATCTCAGATCGCATCGGAAGAAGACCAGTTCTTCTCATTTCTGTCTTTGGTTTATTTATTAGTTACCTTATCTGGATCTTCTCAGGTTCGTTTACACTTCTTATTCTTGCCCGTTTTATCGGCGGAATTATGTCTGGTAACCTTTCTATCGCTTCTGCTGTAGTGAGTGATGTGACTGATGAGCAGAATAGATCAAAAGGGATGGCAATCATCGGTATTGCTTTTGCTTTTGGGTTTGTTTTTGGTCCGGCCTTTGGAGGAATTCTTTCTCTCTACAATCCACTTGTTCATCATCCAGAGTGGGCCGTTTATGGCGTGAATCCATTTTCACTTCCAGCTCTTTTTGCAGCGGTTCTTTGTTTGATCAACTTTGTAATGGTTTGGAAGATGTTCCCAGAAACAAAAAAGTTTGGAGAAGTTTCTGTTCAGCATAAGAGCATTAATCCGCTTAAACTTTTCAGACCTCTTCCTTATGCAGGAGTGAATGCGACAAATCTTGCTTACTTCTTCTTCATCACAGCTTTCTCGGGAATGGAGTTTACTCTCACATTCTTGGCCGTTGAGCGTCTTTCATTCACTTCGATGGATAACGCTTATATGTTCATCTATATCGGCTTTATTATTGCTTTCGTTCAGGGCGGATATGTTCGTCGTCGCGCTCACCAAGTAGGTGAGAAGAAGATGAGTGTGCATGGACTGATTTGCATTATCCCTGGTCTGGTGATTCTGGCCTTTGCTCATTCTAAACTGATGCTTTATTTTGGATTGGCATTCCTTGCGATGGGATCGGCGATGATTATTCCTTGTCTGACTTCGCTTGTTTCTTTTTATACTCCACGTGAAACACAAGGAAGAAGCTTAGGTATTTTCAGATCTCTAGGATCTTTAGGTCGAGTGATCGGTCCAATCTATGCTTCATTGGTTTATTGGAGATATGGTTCAGTGTTTGCTTATATGATCGGGGCCATCACTTTGTTGATTCCGCTGGTTATTGTCAGAGCACTACCGGCCGTTAAAAAAGGTGAATAAGTGAACTGGAACTTTGAAGATCTACTACATCCACGTTTTTATCTTCCGCTCAGTGTAGGGATCGTTTCCTATGTACTTATTCTTTTTGCGAAGAATATCTTTTTAGGACGAATGAAGAAAGTTGCTGAAAAAACTTCGACTAAGATTGATGACATTTTTTTTGAAGCTTTAAGTGAAACGAAGCAGTTTTTTATTATTGCTCTTTGCATTTATCTTGGACTCAATGTCAGTGTCCTGAAAAGTAAACATGCCATCTATATTGATCGCACTTTCGTGATCATCCTGATGTTTCAGTTTTGGATTTGGGGTAAGAAGGTTATCTCAAGTTGGGTTTTCTACACTGTTCAGCAAAAAGCATCTGATCCTTCGGTAAAAACAACTCTAAACTTTTTAGGGATTATTTTTAATCTCGCTCTTCTATCAATCATTATTCTTTCAACTCTGGCCAACTTTGGTCATGATGTTTCGACTCTGGTTGCCGGTCTGGGAATTGGTGGGGTAGCGATTGCCTTAGCAACGAAGAGTCTCCTTGAGGATCTCTTCTCCTCTCTTTCTATTGTGCTCGATAAGCCATTCTTAGTCGGAGATTATATTTCGATTGGTGAATGGGAGGGAGTGGTTGAATACATCGGGTTAAAGAGTACTCAGATTCGCTCTATTAATGGGGAACTTATTCTTGTTTCCAACTCTCAGCTCTTGGCCGCAAAGATCAGAAACTATAAACGCCTCAAAGAGCGTCGTGTGAGTTTTAATCTGGAAGTGGAGTTAGGAGAATTTAAGATTTCGGCCGTCCCAGATCTGGTTCGTGATGCTCTTTCAACTTTTGGGAATGTGAAATTTGAAAGGGCCAATTTGGTGAGCTTTACCAGTTCATCTGCTTCTTTTGAAATGGTCTATTGGATTGAATCATCTAAGTATAAAACTTATACACAAGTCCATCACGACGTTCTTCAAAAACTCTACAATCATCTTGAAAAAAATAATTTAAAAGGGAAGGCCTCTGCCAGAGTCTAATCGACTGGAGGCCCCATTTTATTTTCAATAGCGTAAAGCACAGCTTCTTTAAAAAGATTCCAGAAGTCAGTGGTCTTGCTCGGATTGGTGTTAGGAAGTTCCAGCGTGTAAGTTGGAATATGCCTCTCTTTGCCGGACCAGTTCCCAAGACTTCCCGGGAATACAGGGTAGTTGGAAATCTTATAACCGCTTGAGCGACGGCTCATTTCTTCTAACAATTGAAGAGCAGACTGGCCTTTCTGGGCCTTAAGGCCTGGGCCATCATAGTCTAGAATTGTCAGAGGCGAGTGAACCGAAATCACTTTATTAGGATTGTAACGTTTGATGAGGTTCATTTGGAAAAAGGTTTCTTGTTCACTGGCCGCATGAGGGCCAGGGTACTTACGACGATCCCCTTTTAGATTATTTTTCCATTTAGCAAGAGCGTGATCTTTCCAGTCTTTCGTCGGGAAATTTCTATTAACATCTACTCCACGTCCATTGGTTCTTGTTGGACGATCTTTGAAAAAAGAATCAGGTGCTACCAGAGGAGCGATAATGACTTGTTTATCATGAAATTGATGATTCTTCATTTCATTCATCAAATCCCAGCAAAATTTCACAGGAGTGATTTCATCTCCATGAACTCCACAAAGAATAATGGTGGTGTTGGTGTTTGCTGTAGCATCTTTCTCTTCACCAAAATAAGTCCAGACTAGAGGAGTGCCAAGATCTGAGTTACGAACATGGTGCCAATTAAAATCTTCGCATTTTGTTTCACCCCAACGGTACTCTTTAAATTTGGCATCCAGTTTTTGGCAGAAAGCTTTTACTCCGGGTGGAAGCTCTTTCACCACTGCTGGTGTTTGATTCGCTTCAGCTTGGGTAGGAGCGGGTGCAGCTATTTCTTCAGGAGCTTGAGCAGGAGTTTGCGGGCCTTGAGGCGTTTGTCCATCTGAGCTGGCGCAGGAATAGATAAAAACAGATACAATTAAGGCCTTGAGTCGTGCTAATTTCATGTATTAATAATAAAATACATTTATCCAGACTGTCTTTATGAATAAACTAGTTATTCTTGCTAAAAACCCCAACACTTACTTTATCCGTCGGCTGATAGAGGAGGCAGGGCCTTTGCCAATTGAGTTGGTCAATCCATGGGAGAGTTCTTCTCAAATTTCTTCGGCAAGTAGTATTTTGGTTCGTACCACCGCCATTCATGGAAGTGATAAAGACTTGCGGTTTCTGGAGCAGCAGAGAAATCTGATTATTCCTTCCTTAACCGCTCTTAGGACTTTTCGTACTAAACCAAGTCAATTTCAGTATTTTGCCAATACTGGTTTACCATTTGTGCCGTGGATGAGCTTAGAGACTTTTGAGCAGGAAGAATTAGAGACATTTTGTAAGACCTACCCAGGACCTCTTTTAATCAAGCCCCATCGTGGTCAAGGTGGATGGGGTGTTCAGGTTTTTGAAAATAAAATCAAGCTGAGTGAATGGATGAATTCCACCACCGATCATGAATATCTTTTGCAACCATATTTGGGAGAGCATCAGGAGCTTCGTCTTTTTTTTAAACAAGATGACTTTATTTGTTTAGAGCGCCTAAAAAATGGAGTGACTGCAAATTTCAAGCAAGATGGCGAGGCCCGTTTGAGTCCGGTTCCGCAGGAGTTGAGAAGTATAGTTGATAAAATGAGAAAGGAATTTGGGCTGGTTTATGGGGCCTGTGATTTTCTCATCAATGCGCAAGGGGCCTATCTGTTAGAAATGAATCTCGTTCCAGGTATTGAGCAACTGGAAGCAGTAACTGGGCGAAATATGGCCCGAGAACTGAGGGAAGTCTTTATCCAATCTTAATTTGCCAAGTTTTTTTGTCAGAAATACTTAAGTCAAAGGAAGTGCTGTCCGATGAGCATAGGAACTCAAAACCTAAAGAGGGGTTTTTCTTATGCTGACCAGTTTCTCAGAATTTAAATACTATCAATCATTTCGCGTACCTGTTGAGTCGCGTGATGACGTGATGTTTTTAGTTGAACAGGAGACGGAACTTGGAAAATATGAGTTCGTGTCCGAGGTAAAACTAAAAGATGTCAGTATGACAGGAGTGGGTTTTGTCACCTCTGTTCCTCTTCCTGTTGGATCGATCCTTCGTTGTTCTATTCAATTTAAGAGACTTCGTTTTGACTTTGGTGCCAGTGTCGTTCGTGTATTTAAGTCGAATGAGGGGCCGGATCAGATGAACTATGGTGCTGAACTTGATAATGAAGACTATGGGAACATGAAGCGCTTTATTGAGCAGTATATTTATTCTCTTCCGCCTGAGCGTCTTAAAGATAGTCTTATTCAATTGGCCCTTACTGAACATTATACTTCTGAAAAAGAAGGTTTTGAAATGTTCAGTCTACTTCTTTCTCTTTTCAAAGATATTACTCAGTTTGGTAACAAAGAAAAATTTGTTGAAAGTATGTTGGAAGAAATTGTGCGTATTCTTAATGCACAAAGGGCCACAGTTTACTTAGTGAACACTGAGAAGAACGAGTTGGAAGCAGTTGCTGCTTTAGGAGTGGATAAGGAAGTTTTAAAATTCGATTATCGTAAAGGAATTGCCGGTTCAGTATTTACTACTGGTGTTTCTTTAAACATTGATACGACCTCTGATAAAGTAAAATTCTCTCAAGATCTTGATCAATTAACAGGTCTTGAAACAAAATCGGTGATCTGTTCACCGGTTGTGAATAGAGAAGATAAAATCATCGGTGTGATCGAAGTGACTAACAAGAGAAATGAGAGTCGCTTTACTGTGGAAGATGAAAAGACAATGAAAGTTCTTGCTTTGATTCTTTCAAGTGTGTTCCACCATTACTCGCCACTTTCTGAAAAGTCTCTTATCCGTCGTTTCTCTGCTCCTTATGACAGAGAGCATGCTTGGATTGGGAAATCGACTCATACTGCAGAAATCAGAAAATCAATTGTCAGACTCAAAGATATTGAGTCAACACTTCTTGTGACTGGTGAGACAGGAGTCGGTAAGAAATTATTCAGCCGTATTATTCATAATGAAGGTAAGAGAGGTCTTGCTCCATTTAGAGTATTTAGCATTAAGGGAGTTGATGCTCACTCAATGTTTAGAGAATTTAATCAGGGTGAGATTTTCAGAGAATGTACTGGCGGTAGTTTGGTCTTTGATGAGATCGGTTTCATGCCGCTGAGTCTTCAAAAAGAACTGGTGCAACTAATGGGACTGGCCCATGAGTGCAATGTTCGTCTGATTTTTACGACAAGTAAGGATCTTAAAGCTCAAATTGAAGAAGAGGGATCATTTAATCCTGAACTCTATCGCTTGATTTCTACCAGTGAAGTACATGTGGAACCCCTTAGAAAGAGAGTGCAGGATGTTGAAGACATTCTGACATTCTATTTAAAGAAAGAGTGCCGCAAGCAGGGTCTTCTGATGAAAGACTTTACTGAAGAGGTGAGAAATCAGCTATTAAGTTATCCGTGGCCGGGGAACGTGAGTGAGTTAGAGAGAGCAGTAGAGAAAGCTGTGCTTTATAATCCTAAATCTCATGTGATTTCTGAGCTTGGATCGAAAGCTATTCCTATTATTGATCTTTCGAAAACTTCGGGAGCAATGCTTGAAAATATCCCATTTGCGGATAATTCAGATATTCCTCTGAAGGATCGTGTTGCTTTAGTTGAAAGAGAGTTAATCCTGGCCGAAATCAAAAGGTTTCGTGGAAATAAATCCAAAGCTGCCATTGCTATGGGGATTTCCCGTGAAGCACTTCGTAAGAAGCTTCTTATGAGTGATGAAATTCTTGAATCTCTAAAAGACAAACCAGCTGCTAAAGCTGCCTAAAAAAAATCACCTTGGAGGAAAGAATTCTCTTTCCTCCCTCTTCATTTTTCCCGTATCTTACCGATAGGAGCTATATAAAGAAAAAGGTATACTCGTGCAGCAGTTAGGCATTCTTCTTGCCAATTTTCGCTTTCTAGATTTGCTGGATATCGCAGCAGTGGCCTTTATTATTTATCGCTTCCTGATCATTGTTCAAGGTACACGTGCTTATCAAATGCTTTTTGGTATTCTCGCTCTGGCCATGCTTTGGTGGGTGAGTCGCGCCAATGAACTTTATTCGTTAAGTTTCGTCCTCCAAAATTTCTTCGATTATCTTTTCATTATCCTCATTGTTCTTTTCCAAGATCAGATTCGCTCTGCACTGGTTTCAATTAGTGGGGCCAAGCTTTTGGGACGAAATGAAAAAAGTAAATTCGACCAACAAATTGAAGAAGTGGTTGCTGCCTGTTTAGCTCTTTCGAAAGAGAGAACTGGGGCATTGATTGTTTTTGAAAAAAATCATGGTCTCTTGAACTATACTTCGACGGGAACTCGTCTTGATTCAAAAGTTCACTCGGATTTGATTTACTCACTTTTCCAATACAAGTCTCCGCTGCATGATGGGGCCATTATTATTTATAACGGTCTGATTCAAGCCGCCGGCTGTTTTCTTCCGTTATCCAAGAACGTTGAGATTGATCGTCACTATGGAACACGTCACCGTGCGGCCCTAGGGATTACCGAAATTTCTGATGCTGTAGTGGTCACTGTTTCTGAAGAAACAGGTAAGATTAATATTTGTTATAATGGTGTTTTCCACGCTATGGACACAGAGGAACTCCTCCGTAAATATCTTCGTAAGTTCTTAATGGAGATTGATAGAGTGAGCCCTCAAGAACAAGTTGCGAGAAGTTAAGATGAGAATGCGTGTAAAAGAACTAAGAAAACATTCTCTCAAATTGATTTCCATTTTTACGGCGATCTTTATTTGGATCTACGTTCAAAACTCTGAAACAGTTAAGTTTGAAAAAACAGTGAATCTGGAATTCTCTCTGCCTAGTGATATGGTCTTTGCAGAAACACCTGTGCAGGAAGTGGTTTTCATGATTGAAGGTCCTCGTGCTTTTGTGCGTAATGTGAGTGAGCGTGAAGACAAACTTCTCATTGATCTCAACCGTTCAGGTGTTCGTCGTCAGCAGAATTTTACGGTTGATATTGTTCCGACACAGTTAAATCTTCCTTTTGGGATGGTGGTGGAGCGAGTTCTTCCTCGTAAGGTCAATATAAAACTTGAGAAGAAAGCTACGAAAATTGTTCCGATCAAGCCTCGTTTTATCGGCTCCCTTCCACCAGGCCTGCAGATGCAGCGCTATGAGATTGCTCCTAAAGAGATTGAGATCTCAGGACCTAGTTCTTTGATTAGAAAAATTAAAGAAGTTTCGACTTCGCCTATTGATATGGAAGCTCTTATTGGCAGCAACTCAACAGTGCTAGATCTGGTGAGCCGCGATGAGCGAGTGGTTTATGAACTATTACAGCCACCGAAATTGAATTACCAACTACACGCCAGCAAACCAAATCTTGTCTTACGGGATTTGCCTATTCGTTATATCACGCAAAATAAATCGGCCAAGGCCAATATCGGGACGGCCACTGTGCGACTATTGGTGCCAGAAAGCATGAAAGAGAGAACTAATCTTTCAAGTTCCATACAGATTTGGGCGGACATTCCTCCAATGAGCGAAGGAAAAGTGGAAGCAAGTCTGCGGGCCATTCTTCCGCCAGGCATTCATTTAGTGGATATTTCTCCACGTTCTATTATTGTTAACTTGGAATAAGTGCTATAATCATCTTAAATCAATTCAACTCTCGATAAGTGAGACTCTATGTCTAAAAGAAAATTTTTTGGAACTGATGGAATCAGAGGAAAAGCTAATTCATATCCTATGACTGGAGAAGTGGCCTTCGTTTTAGGACGTGCGGTGACCAGTTATTTTCAAAAGAATCTAACAAAAAAACCATTAATCATTATCGGTAAAGATACACGTCTTTCTTGTTATATGCTTGAGCAGGCCTTTTCAGCAGGTGTTTGTGCTCAGGGTGGGCGAGCAATTCTAACAGGACCTCTTCCGACACCGGGAGTGGCCTTCGTAACTCAAAGTATGCGAGCTGATGCAGGTGTGATGATTTCTGCCAGCCATAACTCATTTGAGGATAACGGAATTAAAATTTTCGATAGAACAGGACACAAGCTTCCAGATGATATTGAGCTGGAGCTCGAGCGAATGTTGGAAGATCCAAATCTCATTCCTGTGCGCTTTGGTGACCAACTGGGAAACGCCAAACGACTTGATGAAGTGATTGGACGCTACATTGTGCACACTAAGGCCGCTTTTAACGACCAGTACTCTCTTGAGGGACTTCGTATTGTGGTTGATGGTGCAAACGGAGCTGGTTATAAAACAGCGCCTCAGGTTTTTGAAGAGCTTGGTGCAGAAGTGATCACTCTAGGGAATAATCCGAACGGAACCAATATTAATAAAAACTGCGGTGCTCTTTATCCGCAGCTTTGTGCCGATACTGTAAAACTTTATCGTGCTGACTTAGGAGTTTGTCTTGATGGTGATGGTGATCGTTTAACGATTATCTCAGGTCAGGGTGAAATTATTCATGGTGATAAAGTCATCGGGATTTGCGGAAAGTTTTTAAAAGATACTGGAGAGCTGGGAGCCGCTAACGAAGTGGTTGGTACAGTAATGAGTAACTTTGGAGTGGAGTCTTATCTTCAAAGTCACGGTATAAAGTTTGTTCGTACTCAAGTGGGTGACAGATACATCGTGGAGCACATGAAGACTTCTGGCGCGCTATTTGGTGGAGAGCCTTCAGGTCACCTTGTTTTCAAAAAATACTCAACAACTGGTGACGGTATTCTTGCGGCGTTAAAATTGATTGAGAGCATGAAGTTTTATAATAAAGATCTGAGTACACTTGCCAGCGAAATCTCGCTTTACCCTCAAGTGATGAAAAACGTTCGAGTGGCCAGTCGTGTTCCATTTGAAGAAGTGAAGTCAATTCAAGATGCTCTTAAAACTTGTGAAGAACGCCTAAAGGGCACTGGAAGAATTCTTCTTCGTTATTCGGGTACTGAAGCCTTAGCGCGTGTTATGGTGGAAGGTAAGGATGAGGTTCTGGTCAATGAAATTTGCCAAGAACTCTCTGAGGTTGTGTTTAAAGCATTAGGATAAGTTATGAAATACCCTCGTTTAGGTGTGAATATTGACCATGTGGCCACGATCCGCCAACAGCGCGGAGAGTTTTATCCAGAGGTTTTCCGTGCGGCCCAATTAAGTTTGGATGCAGGGGCCGAGCAGATTACTATTCACCTTCGTGAAGACCGTCGTCATATTCAGGATCATGATGTGCCTGAGGTTCATCAGGTTTGTAAGAAAAATAAAAAGCTTTTGAATCTTGAGATGGGCATGACGGATGAGATGCTTCAGATTGCCACTCTGGAAAAACCAGACTGGATCTGTTTGGTGCCAGAGAAGCGTCAGGAGAGAACCACTGAAGGTGGACTTGATGTTGGTCCATCGCAAATTGAGCGCGTCAGACATTTTTGTGATGCTCTTAAAAAGAATTTACCACAAACAAAGATCTCACTTTTTGTTGAGGGCACACCTGAGGTGATGAAGCAGTGTCTCACAGTAAACTGTGATGCGGTTGAGATTCACACCGGCCAGTACGCTATCGACTTTCTACATCAAAAAGATCTTAGTCATCACCTTGATATGTATAAAAAGTCTTGGGAAGTTTTCCACAAGTCAGGAAGAGGATTTCATGCAGGTCATGGCCTGACTTTAGAGTCGGTTCTTCCTCTGCTTGAGCAAGGACTTTTTGAAGAGTATAATATTGGTCATTGGATTATCTCTGAGGCAGTCTTTGTAGGTCTGGGTGAAGTGGTAAAACAGTTAAAAACGCTTATGGAAAAGCATCCTATGAAAGGAATCGTATGAGAATTGTTACTCAGAAAGAAATGAAAGAAGTAGAGCTTCTCGCTCAAAAGAATTTTCAATTTCCAGAAAAACTTATCATCGAAAACGTCGCTCTTCATGGAGCAAAAACCATCGTTGAAAAAATTTCTGCCCATCTGGAAGTGGGTGAGCTGATTTTTCTTGTAGGGAAAGGTAATAATGGTGGAGTTGGTCTAGGGATCGCCCGTCACCTTGCTGCGATGGGGATTGAGTCTCGTGCTTTTATTCTTTTTGAAGAGAATCAACTTTCACAAGAATGTCGCGAACAGCTCGCTACTGCTCAAGCTTTTGGAGTGCGCATTTCCTTCATTAACGATATCACAGCTCTCGAAGCTTATTTTCAACATTCATCTGCTCCAAAAATTATTGTTGATGCGATTTTCGGAACAGGTGTTCGTCTACCGCTTTCAAATTTCCTCTATGATGTGATTCATTTCATCAATGACTATAAGAGCTTTACAGTGAGTCTTGATATTCCAACAGGTGTAGAAGGAGACTCAGGTCTTGTTCAGGGTAATGCCATTGAAGCAGATCTTACTCTTGCCGTTGGATTCCCTAAACTTGGTTATTACCAAGGAGATGGTCCTCGTTTAGTTGGTGAAGTTGAAATCATTCCTGGTGGTTTCCCATCAAGTCTTGTTTTTGAAGGAGGAGATAAGTTTCTTCTTGATACGGATGAGGTGAGCTTTCTACCGAAACAGAGAAACCGTTTTGCTGATAAAAAAGTTTTTGGGCACACACTCGTCATTGGTGGATCACACGGTCTGACTGGTGCCTTGGTCATGAGTTCAACGGCCGCTCTTAAAGTGGGAGCAGGTCTGGTGACAGCAGTGACTTGGGAGACTCAATACCAAGAATTGATTGCCCGTCTTATTCCTGAAGTGATGACTGGTTTTGTTCCTAATGACCAAAGCAAGTGGGGAAAACTTCTTAAAGGTCTTGATAAGTATGATTCAATTTTAATTGGCCCAGGTCTGGGTCGATCTAATCGTGCCCGACTTCTGGTGCTTGAAATCCTTAATAATTTCTCAGGTCCAGTAGTGCTTGATGCTGATGCGATCAACGTTCTTTCTCTAAAAGAAGATGCGGAAGTCTTTAAGGTAAGAAGTGCTCCTACCATCCTGACTCCGCATATGGGTGAGTTCGCCCGCTTTACTGGCATGGATTATGACGATGTCGTAAAGGCCCCTTATACACATTTAAAAGAGGTGATTGAGGTCATTAACTGTTCTGTGATTTTAAAAGGACCTTGTACTTATCTTGGTTTTGCTAATGGTCAGACTTATTTTAACTTTTCACCAAATGATGGAATGGCCACAGGCGGTGTTGGTGATGTGCTGGCCGGAATTCTGGCAGGACTGATTGGGCAAGAGGCCAATATCAAAAAGAGAGATTCTCTTTATAATATTTATGAAGCCCTTAACCGTACAACGATTCTAGGGGTGATGTTCCATAGCTGGGCCGGAGAGATGGCATCAGAAAAAATGGGCGAGCGCTCTATGACGGCCATGAGCCTTATTGAAGCCTTCCCTGAAACATTTAAAGAACTGTACAAGATCATCAGGGATTAGAAAGAGATGGAACAGAAGATCATTCGTGAATGGAAAAAAGTTTTTCAATCAGATTTGTCCTATATTGTTTATGAGTTAAAAGAGTTGGTGAAGGCACCCGCTATGATCATTCTGGAAGGGGATCTTGGTGCAGGGAAAACAACCTTTACCCAGGCCTTTTTGGAGTCGGCGGAGACTTTAAGCCCAACTTACTCCATTTTATCGGAAACCAGACAAGTGCTTCACGCAGACTTTTACCGTTTGGAAAAATCTGAGGATATCATTCCGCTTGAATTAGGGATTTATCTGGAAAATAAGCAGTTCTTTTTCGTGGAATGGGGACTGAAATACGCCCGTCGACTGTTTCGTGAGATCCCCGAAACTTTCTCAGGCTATGTTTTAGAGATCAAAATTAACGATGCTGCTGATGCTAGCCTCGGGTCGCGCAACTTTGTTTTAACTTCATTAAAAGATGACTGAGCTGATGAGTCGGAAAAGTTTTCCCCTCTCAAAAAGGGGTACTCTGTACCTCTTTTTGGCCTGTTAATGCCTCGTATTTCTTCTGTTTGTCTCGCCTTTACATGATGGTTCATAAAAATAAATAAAACTCACCGAATTTAAAGTTGACGTTAGAATTTCAAAACTGTCATACTATTTAGGAGATATTTAGTCTGGATTGTGAAGAGGCAGTTCAGGGTCCTGGATATCTTCGGGTGACATGGATTGTGGAAACCCGGAACACAAATCTACCAACTTTTTTGGATTTATGGAGGAAGACAATGAGACTTACATCTAAAGGACGTTACGCAGTTAGAGCTATGCTCGATCTAACTTTCCACTCAAATGGAAACCCTGTTAGACTTCAAGAGATTTCTACTCGCCAGTCGATCAGCTTGCACTATCTTGAGCAGCTTTTCAGAAAGCTTCGTACTGGTAAAGTTGTAAAATCTGTTCGTGGTCCAGGTGGCGGTTATGTACTATCTCGCTCAATGGATGAAATTTCAGTTAAAGACGTACTTGATTGTGTTGGTGAGAACATCAACCCAGCTCGTGACATCTTAAACGTACCATCATCTGGTATCGAAATTATGAAAGATGAGCAAGGTAACGAGATCAACGCTACTGTTGATACAAAAGAATTCAACCTGACTAAGAATTACTTTGAAAACCTTGGTCAAATCATGCAAGATTACCTCGCTACAACAACTCTGGGTGACCTTTGTCGTCGTGAAGGAGCTGCTACATCTGCTGGTGCAGAGGGTGCTCGTAACGAATCAATGATTCGCTCAAATATCGGAGAAGTTAACCAGTAAGGTGAATCGAAACTGTCTTTACCTCGATTATAACGCAACATCGCCGCTCTCGAGCTCAGTTATTAGCTGGCTCCAGAGTGGCGATTTTCTTTATGCAAATCCTGCCAGTCAGCACATGGCGGGGAAAGCATCTCGCAAGCTCATCAACGAGACTAGGCGATACCTGTACTCCACTTTCTCTTTAAGCGAATTGGAATATGAACTCTTCTTTCACTCAGGAGCAACTGAGAGTATTGTGAGTTTCACTTATTCTTTCATGGAATGGGCGAGAATCTCAGGTAAAAAACTTCTTATTTGTTTTTCAAGCATCGACCACTCAGCGACCCTGACTTTAAAAGACCGCTTTTGGGGCGAGCATGTTTCTTTCTATCAATTAAAGCTCACCGATGATTTAAAGTATGACCACCAGGCCAATCTGGCCGAGTTGAAGCGCTTTCATCAGGAGAATCCTGAAGCACTTATTCTTTACCATCATCTTTGGGTTCATAATGAAACAGGTCTTGTTTCTCCTCTGGAGGAGTTAAAACCCTTTAAAGAAATTTCATCTTTATATCTTCATATCGATGGAGTTCAGTCTCCCGGAAAAATCCGCAACTGGCGAGAGTTGAGTGTCGGAGATATGTTCTCTTTTTCTGCCCATAAATTTGGCGCCATGAAGGGAGTAGGTTTTTCTTTTTTTGTTAAAGGAATGAAGTACTTTCCGCTCTTAACAGGTGGTGGTCAGCAGCGCGACCTTCGTTCTGGAACTGAGAACGTGATGGGTGTCTATTCAGTAAAGCTTGCAATGGAAGATTTGCTGAAAGTAGATATTGAAAATACCTACAAATTAAAGTGCGAGTTAAAGAGTTTTTTGAAAGAAGAGCTCAAAGATTTAGGGGGAGTACTTGATGTGGCACCTTCTAATTCCAATACAATTTATTTTTATTTAAACCATCTCACTAGTGATATTTCCCTCGCTCTTTTTGATCTTCACGGGTTAATGATTAGTGCCGGTTCGGCCTGCTCAAGCGGGACTGCCAAGCCTTCAAATGTACTTCGTGAGGCCCATCTTAACGGAGTTGCCAGAAACGGCTTAAGACTGTCACTAAATTTTGCCACTACCTCAGATGAGATCCAAAAAATTAAGTCAGAGATTCTGTTAGTCTTTAAAAAAATGAGACTCACCCTTCCACGCTATTAATTTTTCCCCTTAAATCTCAGGCTTCGTTTATAATACTTGCCATGGGAATGTTGGACAGGATTAAGAAAAAACAGCTCCTTGGTTTCAAGGAATTTGTGCAGAATATGGAGACCACTGCGGGACCTAAGCGTGTGCAAATTTTTATGGCCGGAGTTCTTGAAGACCCGATCTATATGGACTGGGTTATGAAGAACATCAGGGGTTTTAGTGATGTTTTAAAACTTCCCAGTGAAGAGATTGAAAAAGTATTAATGGGCCAAGAGCAGCTAATGCAGCTTTTCGCCAAAAGTATTCTCAAAGAAAATCTTGATCCTCTTGATCTCTTGCCACGTCTGGGCGGAAAGCTTAAAGATGAGCTTTCTTATTTAGGTCAAGTAAGTGATCAGGAAATTGATTCGGCCAAGGCCTATATCTTAAAGATCACCCGTAAATTTCAGATGGAAGAATTGATTCTGGGCTTTGATTGGAAGCTTCCTCCACAGGATGTTTTCTTCAACAAGACCCATCGTGATGGGCCTGATAAAATCCATTTTGATAATGGTATTTTGGCCGCCGAAGGCGAGTATTTGAAGGCCAAAAGGGTTGGCCTGTGGAAGCACTACTATGATTCAGGGAGGCTCCTGGCCGAAGGTGAGTATCTTGATGGACTCAAAGTCGGAGAGTGGAGTTTTTATTTTGGTAATGGAGAGTTAAAAAGCCAAGGCAAGTATCTTCAAGATCAAAAACATGGATTATGGAAAGAGTGGGATCGCTTCGGGAATGTAGTCGAATACAAATATCGGGAAGGAGTTAAGGTCAACTCGTAAAAGTGACCTTAACCGGCTTCATTAATCATCTAAGTAAACATCTTCAGAAAGAGTAACGCCATCAACCAGGCGTTCAGACTTTTCTTCGATAAACGGAAATTTCACCTCAAAAAGGCCATCGAAGTCCTCATCAAAGGCGATGGTAATTGTTTTAGGCGAGATTTCACGCAGTGAGTTCAAGTAATAATGTTTACCAAAAAGGGCCATGGCCTGTTCATCTTGGGTCACATTTCGGAAATCCGCCTCGTCGATCAGTGGATTGTGCTGGGTATTTTTCACAATGATAGAGCCCTTGATCTTTTCACGAGGAAGGTCTTTGGTTACTCCCCAGCTGGAGAGAGCGAAATAATCAAGGTGAAACGTGGAGTTTCCATAGCTTAGGCGGCGAGGAATGAGCAGGCGTCCCATAAATTTACGGGTTGTCTCATCCTTGGCCTTGCGGGCAAGCTTCTCGGCCAGCAGGGAGTCCTCGATGCGAATAATGTAATGTCCTGGGTACTTCGTCGAGCGAAACAGGATGTACTGAAATGCTACCGAAAACAGCGTAAAAAGTTTTTGTTGGGTAAAGTGGAGGTGATTCTCCGGACATTCCACTAAAGTTTTAACGGCTTCGTACAATGTTGCTTTATCTAGATCCTTCTTCATCATAATGTCTTAATTTTTCGTCCAAAAATCTGGTTTTGGCAATAAGCAAAACTTTTCTAAATTAGGAAAAAAATTGACTACCGCTGCTTTGATCCATTATGATGCAGGCTAAAAATTATAAGAACTAACCTCTAACACCATTTGGAGTACAGATGAGTATTGACAAGAACTTGAGTAAAACGAGAAACATTGGTATCTCAGCTCACATTGACTCTGGTAAGACAACAACTTCAGAGCGTATCCTTTTTTACTGTTCAAAAATTCACAAAATCGAAGACGTTAAAGGTGGCGGTGCTGGTGCAACTATGGACCACATGGACCTTGAGCGTGAAAAAGGGATTACTATTACATCAGCGGCTACAACTGTTGAATGGCCTGGTATCGATAAGAAAGGTATCACGTATGCTGAAGGCGACGGAAAATCAATTAAGGTTAACCTTATTGATACTCCGGGACACGTTGACTTTACTGTAGAAGTAGAGCGCTCACTTCGTGTACTTGATGGTGCAATTCTAGTTCTTTGTTCAGTAGCAGGGGTGCAGTCTCAGTCAATCACTGTAGACCGTCAGATGAAGCGTTACCGCGTTCCTCGTATCGCGTACCTTAACAAGATGGACCGTATGGGTGCTAACCCTTACAACGGTGTAAAAGCTCTTAAAGAGAAGCTTGGTCACAATGCTTGTCTTATGCAGATTCCTGTTGGAAACGAAGAAAACTTCAAAGGTGTTGTAGACCTTATCACTATGAAGGCTTACTACTTTGATGGTGACAACGGTGAAAACGTTCGTGAAGAAGCGATTCCTGCTGATATCGTTGATCAGTGTACAAAAGCTCGTGAAGAAATGCTTGATACTGTTTCAGCTTTCGACGACGAGATGATGGAAGCGATCCTTGATGGTAAAGAAATTTCTGAAGAGCAAATCCATGCAGCTGTGAAAAAGGGTGTTCAATCACTTGCTTTCACTCCAGTATTCATGGGTTCTTCTTTCAAGAACAAAGGTATTCAACTTATCCTTAACGCTGTAGCTCGCTACCTTCCGTCTCCAGTTTCTGCTGAGCACTCAAAAGCTAACGACGCGAACACTGGTGAGAAAATCGAACTTCTTCCTGAATTCGATAAGCCACTTGTTTGTATGGCGTTCAAGATTACTGATGAGCAATTCGGTCAGTTAACTTATACTCGTATTTACCAAGGTACACTAAATAAAGGTGATACTCTTATTAATACTCGTACTAAGAAAAGAGTACGTATCGGTCGTATCGTTCGTATGAACTCTAACGACAGAGAAAACATTGATTCAGCTTCTGCTGGTGATATCATTGCGATGATCGGTGTTGATTGTGCTTCAGGGGATACTTTCGTTCAGGAAGATTCAAACATGGAGCACATTTCATGTGAAGCAATGCACGTACCTATCCCGGTTATCGAGCTTTCAATTAAGGCTAAAGATAAAGATGCTCAAGCTCGTATGTCTAAAGGTCTTCAACGTTTCATCAAAGAAGATCCAACATTCCACCTTTTCACTGATGAAGAATCAGGTGAAACACGTATTGCTGGTATGGGTGAGCTTCACCTTGAGATTTATGTTGAGCGTTTAAAGCGTGAGTATAAAGCTGAAGTAGAAGTTGGTGCTCCACAAGTTAACTATCGTGAAACAATCCGTGGTGAAGCTAAATTTGAATACACTCATAAAAAACAAACGGGTGGTTCTGGTCAATTTGGTAAAGTTGCTGGTTACATTAAAGGTCTTACAGATGAGCGCAAGCTAACTGAAGATCAAGTATACCGTTTCAACAACGAAATTAAGGGTGGTGTAATTCCTAACGAATTCATCCCTTCTTGTGACCGTGGTTTCCAAGACGTTATGAACAAAGGACCTCTAGGTGCTTTCCCAGTAATTAACGTTGATGCTTTCCTTCAAGATGGTGCATACCATGACGTGGATTCATCAGATATGGCGTTCCGTATTGCTGCTCGTATGGCAATGAGACAAGCTATTAAAGATGCAAGCCCAGTTCTTCTTGAGCCAATCATGAAGGTTGAAGTTGAAACTCCACAAGATTACCAAGGTTTCGTAATTGGTGACTTATCTTCTCGCCGTGGTGTAATCCTTGGTTCAGAAAGTAACGATGTTGGTGATGCTATCATTAACGCTCACGTTCCTCTTTCTGAAATGTTCGGATACGCAACTCAACTTCGTTCAGGTACAGCTGGTAAAGCTGGTTACTCAATGGAGTTCGCTAAATACGAAGCTTGTCCGTCACACGTACAAGAGAAAGTAATGGCTGAGCGCAAAGAAAAGCTTGCTGAGCGTGATTAATTTTTAATCTCATTTCTTAAAAGAGGGGCCAGCAATGGCCCCTCTTTGTTTATAAGCACTTAAATCGCTATTGTATTAGTTTAACTAATATGTCATATTAGAAAGCATGATTGAAACATCCATGCTACAAGTGCTGATCGCACTATCTCACAATGAAAATATCTCCAAGGCCGCTGAAGAACTGAATGTTACTCAGAGTGCCGTTAGTCAGGCCCTTAAAAATCTGGAAGCAAGAGTAGGGATTCCCTTGGTCACTAGACAAGGGAAGGCCGTTAAATTAACAGAGGATGGTCATCGCTTAGCAAAAGTGGCCAAGACTTTTACCAAAAAACTGCAAGACACCATTGATCAGATTCATCTGGAAAATAATGAAATTAAGGGAGCTCTGCAAGTCGGTTCTCTTTATGGACTAGGGAAAACCTGGTTATCAAATCGCATGATGGGCTTCATGGGTGAGCATCCGGATCTAGAAGTTCGTCTTTTTATGGATTTTCCGGATAAAGTTTTAAAAATGTTTGAGGAGCGGGCCATTGATTGCATGATTGTGCCTGATCATATTGTTCCGGCCTATGCGGAAAAAGAGCTGCTTCATTCAGAATACATCACGCTTGTTTATCCTAAGAAGTTTAAAATCGCTCCTGATATGGATGTAAAAGAAATTTTAAAGTTTCCTGTCATTTTTTACGCTCCTAATGATCCCAATTTTTACCGCTGGTGCCGTGAAAAGCATGGAGTGGTTCCTAGAAATTTAAAACCTCGTCTGACCGTCAACTCATTTGGCCAGATGTTGAGTGCTGTGAATGAAGGATTAGGTATTGCAGTCGTGCCAACGCATGTTCTCAAGCGTAATCAGCGCGCCAATCTGGTTGTTCAGGAAGAACCTATTTTTAGTAATAATGTTTCTTTTGTGTATCATGCAGATGATAATAAAAACTTCAAACTCAAAGAGTTTTACAAGTTCCTCTTAGAAGTTGCCCAAGAGTTGTAGTTTATGGATAAACATCTTTTTCTTAAAAAAATGCCTGTCGTGCTCACTGAGCTGGTAGAGTTTTTTGGAAAAAGAGATCTTGAGCTTTGTGTAGTGGGTGGGATTCCTCGTGACTTCCTTCTCACCAGTGAGCTTGGCATAGATTGGGATATTGAAGTCTTTGGCCCCCGTGCTGTTTTTTCTCATTCATTCTGGAAAGATTTAGGCCGTGATTTAAAATCTCGTGGAGATGTGAGTTTTCTTCCTTATGAAGTCATTCGCTTAAGAGTGGATGGCGTAGAGTTTGAATTCAGTCCTCCTCGTAAAGAAATCTACAACGATTCACTAGATCATAAAAACTTTGAAGCCGAATTTGATTTTAGATTTCCTCAAAGTGATTCTTGGAGAAGACGTGATTTCACGATTAATGCCATCGGTGTTCATCTGAAAAAAAATGATCTGGAGATCATCGATCCTTTTGATGGTGTGCGAATGCTCAGGGAGAAAACACTTCACCCGTGTTCAGGGGATTTTGTTAGAGATCCTGTCCGCTACCTGCGCGCTTATCGCTTTAAAGAGAAGCTCGGATTTGAATTCTCACCAGTGCTTGCCCTTGAATTAAAGAAAATGTCGCATACTTTCTCTCCTCACTATCTCTACAGTGAGATGAAGAAATCCAAGAACGCTTTAGCTTTTTATCGAAGCTTGCTTAATGATGGTTGCGAAACGCTTCCGGTTAAAGAGGCATTCATTAAAAACCCGGAGTTTGAATCTCTCCTGGTTGAGAGTGCTAATCTTTATTCCTGGATAATGGCCTTAGAGTTTGGAGGAGTTCCCACTTTAGAGTTTGCCAAGTACTTTGGTCTCTCCCTGCCGTTGCAAAAAAAACTTAATGCTTTTGCTGTGGCGTCTGCAAAGTTGAAGTCTATTGACTTGGAGTTTATGCAAAAAGACTTTGAAGTGGTGGCCAATTCTTCAGAATTAGAGATTCTTTATTCTTGGTACTATTCGGCCATGCAGCTTCGAATGAAGTCGGAATTGTCATTTATTGAAAAATTCATCCGCACTCATTTAGTTGAGTGGGCACTGCTTCTTGATCTTCCTGCTTTGAAAGATGTGAGGCATATTGAACCTGCACTTCGGGCCAAGTATATTGTATGGAGCTTATGTCAGCGCCTATAGAGATTCTTCCCTTTTCCCAGTCCTCCTCACTAAGCTCTTTAGAAGAGATTTTCTTTATGACTTCCTCTGTTCGGGAGTTTAGTTCTGATGAAGCTCGAGCAAAATTTGTTTATAAGTATTTTGGATTTTACCATGAAAAATTTGCTGATTTTTGCTGGTTCGCTCAAAAAGAGGGAAAGAGTCTTGGGTATTGTTTAGGCGCACCGATGACCGACTCATCTTTCTTTGTTTATCAGCCTCATTTAGAAGTTTTTAATGACTTGTACGAAGTTTTTCCTGCACATCTTCACATCAATCTACATCCTGATTCGCAAGGTCTTGGAATTGGGAAGTTACTTGTTGAAAAATGGGAAGAAGTGGCCCGAGCTAGTGGTGCACTCGGAATGCATATCATGACTGGGGTAGATGCTCGCAATAAAAGTTTCTATCTGCGTCAAGGTTTTACCACAGAAGTTGTAAGAAATTATAAGGGGAATCCCATTCTGTTTATGGGCAAAAATTTTTGACAGGATTAGTCGGATCGACCTAATCTAGCGACTTCATACTTTTATCATAAAACTTGAGGTGTACATGAAATTGTTACTTTTGGCCGCCGTTATTCTGGCTTCTCTCACGGCCCATGCACAGACTGAAATCACTCCAACTCAACGCTCTTATGAATCAATTTCTTTTGAAGATGATCTTGATTTTGACAATATCGAGCTGGCCATTGCCCGCCAACTTCGCTCTTATGATCGAGGCCTTAAAGGTAGTATTCGTTTTGGAACAAAAGTTTACCCAAAACTTATTCTTCGTGACTCACTTCTGCACTTCCAAAAACTAGCTCAAAAAGCAAAAGAATGTTTAAAGAAGAGAGTGGTTAGAACAGATTGTTATGATCAGTTCAACGCCGCTATGAATGCTGATTTTGCTATTTATAAGACGGTTCCAGGTAAAGAAGAGTCTGGTTATGGTAAAAAGCAGTGGACGAAGTTTACGGCTTATTATTCTCCAGATTTTCATGGTTCTCGTACTCCTACAGAGAGATTTAATAAGGCCATTTATTCAATGCCGACTAACGAGCTTGATCGTAAACAAACTCGCGTAGACATTGATTACAACGGAGCTCTTAAAGGCAAAGGCCTTGAGCTTTTCTATGTAGAAGAATCTTTCTATGACCTTTATCTTTTCCACGTTCAAGGTGGCGGTCGTATTCATGTCTACGATGAAAAAGGTAAAGAAGAAATTAAGTACCTAAGCTACGTGGGAACAAATAGTCAGCCATTCAAAATGGTATTCCACTACTTCGTAGATAATGGTCTTCTTCCAAGAAACCAGGCAACAGTTCCTGCTCAAAGAGATTATCTTGCGCAAAACCCTCATATGGAGCCAGCAGTATTTGGAAGCTGTCCAAACTATATCTACTTCAGAGAGTCTGATGAAGAGCCAGTTGGTGTGAATAATATTCCACTTACTGAAGGTCGCTCAGTAGCTATTGATAGAAGAATTTATAAGACGTTTGGAATTCTTAACTTCATTCGCGCTAAGAAATCTTATCGTGATGAGGCAACTGGAAAAATTATTCAAACTCCATTCTCTCGTTTCTTCATTGCTCAAGATACAGGCGGAGCGATTCGTGGAAATTCTCGTTGTGACCTTTACATGGGGTACGGTAACGAAGCTGAAACAACTGCTTACTCACTCAATGATCTTGGTGAGCAGTACATGCTAATCAAAAAGATTTAATCACAAAATGAAAGGCCCCGATTCGGGGCCTTTTTTATTTACACTGGATTTTCTGAATCGAAGTATTGAACATCAAGAGTAGGATGCAAAACTCGAAGTTTTTGCATGAGAGATTGAATACCAAACTTCTCAGTAGCATGGTGTCCGCCTGCAAAATAATGAATGCCAGCTTCCTTCGCATCATGCCAGTTGTACTCAGAGATTTCACCTGTCAGATAACTATCAACATTTTCGGTGATGGCCTTACTCCACTCATTGTTGGCGCCACCAGTAATAATTCCTAAGCTGGAAATAAGTTGTTCATCGTTAGGACTGGCATGAGTCACCGAACGGCCAAGAATTCCCTCCAGCTTCTTCTTTAATTCATGGGCCTTGATTGGGGCAGGGAACCTGCCTTTAGCACCCAAATAGGTCCTTTTATATTCGCCAAAAGGGGCAAGCTCGGTCATACCGAGAAGCTTGGCCAGAGAAACAGCGTTTCCTACTTCCATATGTGCATCAAGCGGGAGGTGATACCCAAACAGGTTCATGTCATTTTGGATACACATCTTCACACGCTCTCCCCATGGGCCTGTTATCGGACGAGCTGGCATATACTTCCAGAAGACACCATGGTGAACAATTAACGCATCGGCGCCCCATGAAATGGCCTTGGCAATTGAGTCTTGAGTGGCAGAAACTGCAAAAGCAATCTTTGAAATGTCAGTTTTTCCCGAAATCTGCAGCCCATTTGGACAATAGTCCTCAAAGAGTGAGGGATTAAGGAGCTGATCAATATCGTTTTGAAGCTGTGAGCATGTTATCGTCATAGGATTCCTTTTCAATTACTCTTGATTTTAATACACTTTTAGGGAACTCACCAAAGGATTCAATATGAAATTCAAACCTGGTCTTATTTATGGTCAAGCTCTTGAAGACCTATATCAATACGCAAAGGAAAATAACTTCGCTCTTCCAGCAGTAAACGTTATTGGAACTAATACAGTGAACGGAGTTCTTGAAACTGCCAAGAAAATGAATTCCCCTGTGATTATTCAATTTTCAAACGGCGGCGGTCAGTTTTATGCAGGTAAGGGATTAAAGCTTGAGAATGAAAAGGCAGCGGCGCTCGGTTCAATCTCTGGTGCTCATCACATTGCGATGATGGCAGAAGCTTATGGTGTTCCTGTTGTTATTCACACAGATCACGCAGCTAAAAAACTTCTTCCTTGGATTGACCACATGGTGGCAGCAGGAGAAGAACATTTTAAGGCATTCAAAAAACCACTTTTCTCTTCTCATATGTTGGATCTTTCTGAAGAAGAGCTACATGAGAATATCGAAATCTCTAAAACTTATTTCTCTCGCATGAATAAAATCGGTACAGGGATTGAGATAGAGTTAGGGGTAACTGGCGGAGAGGAAGATGGGGTTGATAATAGCCATATCGATAACTCTAAGCTTTATACTCAGCCTGAAGATGTTGCTCTCGCATACGAAACTCTTAAATCAGTGGGAACAAACTTCACGATTGCCGCTTCTTTCGGAAACGTTCATGGAGTTTATAAGCCAGGAAACGTTCAACTAAGCCCGGTGATCCTTAAAAATTCACAAGCATTTGTTGAGAAAAAATATGGAACAAAAAATCGTCCGGTGAATTTTGTTTTCCACGGCGGATCAGGATCTCTGCAATCTGAAATTCGTGAAGCGATTTCATACGGCGTGATCAAAATGAATATTGATACAGATATGCAATGGGCCTTCTGGGAAGGAGTGAAGAACTTCTATGAAGATAAAAAAGCGTATCTACAAGGACAGCTAGGAAACCCTGAAGGGCATGAAGCTCCAAACAAAAAATTCTATGACCCACGTGTGTGGCTTAGAAAAGGTGAAGATAGTTTTGTGAAAAGACTAAGTGTTGCCTTTGAAGATCTAAACAACATTAACCGTAATTCTTAAAAACAAATCTCAAGGGGCCATCAGGCCCCTTTCTTCTTTATGACAAATATTATTCTTCTGATTCTTTGCCTTATTCTTGGTGTGCTTCTTCAACGTAACAAATCGCTCCCTAAGGATGCTCACCTTACTCTGAATACCATTATTCTTTTTGTGCCTTTGCCAGCGATTGCACTTCTTAACGTTCCTCTTTTAAAATTTGATGTGAAGCTTTTAGGATTGGCCCTTGGGCCTTGGCTGATTTTTCTTATGTCCTATTTGCTTATTCCTATCGTTGGAAAATTTTTTAAGTTTGATAAGGCCACTATTGGATGCCTGATTTTAACCACTGGTCTTGGTAATACGGCCTTTGTCGGCTTTCCTCTGTTAGAAGCTCTCTATGGGACAGACGTGATAAAATATGCGGTCTTTCTGGATCAGTTAGGCACCTTTTTGATTGTTTCAGTTGTGGGTATTGGAGTCGCCGCTAAGTATTCAGCAGGGAAGTTGCGACTCAGAGAAATGGCCTTGAAAATTCTCTGTTTCCCACCCTTCGTTTCATTTTTTGTCTCTCTAGCACTAGGTCTTTTAGGATGGAAGGCAGAAGGAATGAGCAAAGATATTCTAAGTCAGCTCTCGCTCACGCTTACTCCGTTGGCACTGATCTCTGTGGGATTGCAATTGAAGGTGAGAAATGTTTCAGCTGATTTAAAACCATTAGCAGTGGGTCTGGGATTCAAACTTTTCCTTGCACCAATAATGATCTTTATCGTTTTTAAATTAATGAATACTTCACGAGTCATTTTTGAAGTTAGTGTCATTGAAGCGGCCATGGCGCCGATGATTACAGGAGCGATTATTGCGGCCAATTACTCGCTAAATCCCAGACTTTCTGGATTGATGGTTGGTATTGGCGTTCCAATCTCATTTCTTACAGTGTATTGCTGGTACCTTTTTGTCTCTGTAATATGAATAAAAATTCACCAACCTTAACCTGTTTCTAACAATTAGTTACACAATAATAATGTACTAGACGGCTTTACTTCATCCTTGTCAGAATCTTTGTTACGCAAAGATTGCTTTTGATCAAGGAGAAGATATGAAAGTGTTAAAGCAAGGAATGATCGCAGTTGCCCTAGCTGTTTCAACTGTGGCATTTGCATGTTCAATTGACGGAAAAGATGGATTTTTACCTGAGAACAATATGTACATCCCGGCAAATATTAAAAATGCTGGTGGTATCTCTGAAGCTCAATTCAATTCTGTTATCGACCAAATTTCGGGTCACTACTCACCAATTATTGAATCAATGGGTGCAAAACTAGATGTAGTTCGTAACTGGTCTGATGGTACAGTAAATGCTTATGCTCAACAGATCGGAAAGACTTGGAGAGTAAGCATGTTCGGTGGTCTTGCTCGTCATAACACGATCACTGCTGATGGTTTCGCTCTTGTTCTTTGTCACGAAATTGGTCACCACATTGGTGGAGCTCCTAAAAAAACTTCTTGGGGTGGAACTAGCTGGGCGACAAATGAAGGTCAGGCCGATTATTTCGCAACTCTAAAATGCCTAAGAAGAGCTTGGATGGATGATGATAATGCTGCCATTATCGCTCAAATGGATGTTCCAGCTGCAGTAAAAGAGCAGTGTGGAGCTCAGTGGACATGGAATAGAGATTACAACATCTGTATCCGTGGCGCGATGGCAGGTGTTTCAGTATCTAATCTTTTCCACGATGGAACTGATAAACCAGCTCCTTCAGTTACAACTCCAGATCCTAAAGTTGTAAGATCAACGAACCATAATCACCCAGAAGCTCAGTGTCGTCTTGATACATACTTCCAAGGTGCTCTTTGCCACATCGATCACACTCAAGATGTTTCGATGACTGATGAATTCGTTGGTACTTGTAATACAAAAACAGGTGATGCAACAGGTGTAAGACCACTTTGTTGGTTCAAGCCTGCTGAATAATTAGAAAAGTATTTTTACTCAAAGGGCAGGAATTTTTCCTGCCCTTTTTATTTTTAGGCGATTTTTTATGATGAGACTAATTTGGCCTCTTTTTTTTATCCTCTCTTTCAATGCAAAAGCTTGTCTTGAAAATGGTGGAGGTTTCTTCCCTGAAAATGACTGGCATATCCCGGTGGAGAGTTCTTTTCAAGGTGGACTAACAAGAGAAGAGTTTGATCAAGTCATTGATGAGGTTAGTGATATCTATGCTCCTCGCATTGCTCGCCGACTGGGTAAACTTGCAGTTTCTCGCCAATGGGGAAATACCCTGGTGAATGCTTTTGCCACACGTCTTGGGCCAATTTATCTGGTGACGATGACCGGTGGACTTGCACGTCATCCGGAAATTACTCGTGATGGTTTTGCCTTGGTTATGTGTCATGAGGTCGGTCACCATATTGGTGGTGCGCCCAAAGGCGGCTTTATGCGTGGCTGGTCTTCCGTAGAAGGTCAGTCTGACTATTTTGCCTCTTTAAAGTGTCTGCGTGAGTTATTTAAAAAAGACGATAACGTGGCCTTTATCAGCTCACAAAAAGTTCCCGCAGTCGTTAAGAACGCTTGTGAGGATGTTTATAAAACTCAGGAAGAAGCGGCCGTTTGTCAGCGCATTGCTTTAGCAGGTCACTCTGTTTCCAATCTATTTGCGGCCCTTAAAAAAGAAGAGCCCGCTCGTTTTGAAACGCCGAGTACACAGGTGGTAAGTGAAACAAATAGTAAGCATCCGCACTTTCAATGTCGCTTAGATACATTCTTCCAAGGCGCACTTTGTGATCGTCCTTTGGAAGAAAAACTTTCACAACGTAATCCTTATAAGGGAATATGTGATGTGAAAAATGGCGATAAGCTGGGTTTAAGACCTAGTTGTTGGTTTAAATCTGAATAACACACACACAGCGGACAACTGATTGTCCGTTTATTTTTTTTCGAGAGGTAAAAATGAAAAGATTGTTTTTCGCAGCTCTAATTTCTCTGAATGCTCTTGCATGTACAGAAGATGGTACAGGCGGATTCTTCCCTGAAAACGACTGGTCAATTCCAGAGAGCTTTCAAGGTGGATTGAGCCAAGAGCAATTCAACAAAGTTATTGATCAGTATGAAGCTATTTATGCTCCAAAAATCAAAGAAGAAGGCGGAGTACTAAGTGTAGATCGCGGTTGGTCTAATGGTACTGTAAATGCTTCTGCTCAAAGATTTGGAAGCACTTATAAAGTTAATATGTATGGCGGTCTTGCTCGTCACCCAGAAATCACTGAAGATGGTTTCGCACTTGTTCTTTGTCACGAAATCGGTCACCACATTGGTGGAGCACCAAAAGTTGGTGGATTCCGTGGAATGCTAATGAAGTGGGCTTCTAATGAAGGTCAGTCTGATTATTTCGCATCTCTGAAGTGTCTTCGTGAAGGTATGAAGAATGAAGATAACCAAGCTGTTGTTGCTAACATGAACGTTCCAGCTCTTGTTAAAAACAACTGTGATAGCGTTTACGCTAATGCTGATGAATCAGCTATGTGTCAGCGTATTGCTATGGCCGGTGCAAGTGTTTCAAACCTATTCGCAGCGATGAGCAAAAAAGATCAGGCGAAATTTGAAACTCCAAGCAAAGATGTTGTAAGAAAAACTGACGATGCTCACCCGCATTTCCAGTGTCGTCTAGATACTTACTTCCAAGGTGCTCTTTGTGACCGTCCACTTGATGAAGCTCTTTCTCAGAAAGATGCTACAACTGGAACATGTCACCCAAGCAACGGAGATAAAGTAGGTCTTCGTCCGCTTTGTTGGTACAAGCCGTAATCATCTAAAATCATAAGGCCAAAAGGTACGCCGTACCTTTTGGCCTTTGTCGATTTTCTGGACACTCTAAAGAGTTTACTCTGACTTCCCATTTCCTTCTGCCTTTCTCATAAAATAGCTCCCATGAAGCTAATGACCTTTTTCTTCTTTGTTCTGCTAATGAATGCCCATACGGCCCAAAGTGCCGTGATTAGAAATCAATTTGATAAAGTCTTAAAGCGTATTGAAGATATTTATTCTCCGCAGTTTGTTTCGGAGGGAAAAACTTTAAAGATTGAAGGCAAGTGGAGTGACCAGATGGTTAATGCCCGAGCCAGGTCCTTTAATGGGATTGAAGAAGTAACTATTTTTGGTGGGCTCGCCAGACAATCATTTATGACGGAGGATGGACTGGCCCTGATTACTTGTCATGAGCTTGGCCATTTGATCGGAGGAGCACCTCTAAAGTGGCGTCAGGCCTATTCATCAGAAGGGCAATCTGATTATTTTGCCGCTGCTAAATGCATGAAAGAGTATCTCCTCGATAAAAATAATGTGGAGTTCATAAAGAATAAGAAAGTACCTAAGCATATCAGCGAACTTTGTGCCCAGGCCTATGAGGCTTCAGAAGAGCGTGCTAAGTGTGCGCGTATTGTGCTGGCAGGAGCAGATATTTCTAGGATGTTTACCAGCAGGAATGAGGAGAAGCCCTCGCTTATGCTACGAGATAGCTACCAGATGAGAAGAACGCTAGATGATTATGGAAGTGCTCAATGCCGTCTAGATACGATTGTAAGTGGAGCGCTTTGTAATCGAGCAAGCGATGAGAAATTTTCAAGTACCAATACCGTAGATGGCGCTTGTCATGAAAGCTTAGGGGATACATTAGGCTTAAGACCCGCCTGCTGGTTCAAAGAATAGCCCACGGCCAAAACGGCCAAAAGGTATGCCGTACCTTTTGGACAAGGGGTCTTCTTTTGTTTTATTGTCTTCTGATGAAATTTCTTCTTTTCGTATTTACTCTTTTTTCTCATACCACTTTCGCTCATTTTCCCGAAAACTCGCTCAGCTATCCAGTAGGGGCTAAATCATTGAGGGGAATCAGTGAGTCCGAGTTTCATCAAGTCATTGATAAGGTAATGAGAATTTACGCTCCTAAGATTGAAGCGTTAGGTGGAACATTGAATATTTCCCGTTCATGGGCAAATGATAAAGTGAACGCTTCAACGAATCGTTTTGCTCATGTCTACCAAGTGAATATGTTTGGAGGAATGGCGAGGCATCCGATGATGACTCGTGACGGTTTTACTCTCGTTCTATGCCATGAGATAGGCCATCACTTAGGTGGTGCTCCTAAAGTGAAGAATACGGATCAACGTTGGGCCAGCAATGAAGGTCAGGCGGATTATTGGGCAACTCTCAAATGCTTGCGTGAAGTTTTTTGGGATGAAGATAATGCAGAAATTGTAAAAGGGTTTCAAATACCTCAAGTGGTGAGGAAGGGCTGCGCTGACGTTTATCAGACAGAGCTTGAGACTCTTATATGCGAGCGATCTAATATGGCAGGATTGGCTGTTGGGAAACTCTATGCCAGTCTGGTAGATCAAAACCCTCCTCAGTTTGAAACACCCAGTTCTAAAATCGTGCGTGAAACAAGTGATCATCACCCTCACTTTCAATGTCGTCTTGATACATTCTTTCAGGGAGCTTTATGTGATCGACCGCTTGATGAAGAATTATCAAATAGAGAGGCGAGCGTCGGAACTTGTCATCCAATCAATGGAGATAAAATAGGAATGCGTCCTAGTTGTTGGTTCAGGACAGAATAAGGCCAAAAGGTACGGCATACCTTTTGGCACTAGATGAATTAATCGATGTAGTCTGAGTTTTTGTAGAATTTAACTTCTGGATTTTTTTCCATGCAAAGACGAAGATCCCATTCAGTACGAACGGCATAACAAAGTCGCCCATGAGTATCTTCCATAATCACTGAAGAGTAGTCGCGACAGAATTGATCTTCCTGTTTTTTATCTGCAAACTTTAGCCATCTCACACCTTCCCATGAAACAGATTCATAAGTGGCCGGAACAGAGTATTCGTCTTCCAGTCGGTATTTAACAACTTCAAATTGAAGAGCACCAACGGCACCAAGAAGCTTTTCATTGGTGGTGCGACGAATGAATAGTTGAGTGGCCCCTTCTTCTGAGAGTTGTGAGAGACCCTTCTCAAGGTGTTTTGCTTTCATCGGATCTTTGGCCGTTACACGCATGAAAAGTTCTGGAGCAAATGAAGGAATACCAGTGTATCTGATTTTCTTTTTACCGAGAGTAAAAGTATCACCGATGGCATATTTTCCTGTATCGTAGAGACCAATGATATCTCCAGGATAAGCTTCTTCTACGATATCGCGGTCACGAGCTTGGAAAATAAGTGGAGTGGCAATCTTGATCTCTTTACCACTTCTAACATGATAAATTTTATCATTTCGATTAAATTTTCCAGAGCATACGCGAAGGAATGAAATTCTATCACGGTGTTTAGGATCCATGTTCGCTTGAATTTTAAAAATAAAACCAGAGAACTCATTGTCACTTGGTTCAATGAAAACTTCATCAGCAGTATTATCAAATGGAGGAAGAACAGCATTTCGCCCTTTAGGAGTAGGAGCTATTTCAGTAACTTTATCAAGAAGTTCTTTGACTCCGAAATTCTGCAAGGCCGAGCCAAAAAAGACTGGAGTTTGAATTCCGTTTAAATATTCCTCATGAGAGAACTCTGGAATAAGACTATCTACCATCTCAAGATCTTCTTTCAATTTATCCAGAAGGGCTTGCCCGATGAAGCTCAATACGTGTGGAGCATCAAGATTAGTGGCATCTACTAGCTTAGGTTCAAAAGGATTTTCTGCGTCTTTAAAACCCATGATCTGTTTTGTACGAAGATCATAAACACCTTTGAAATCGACTCCTGAACCAATTGGCCAGGTCATTGGGATACACTGAATTTTTAAAATAGATTCAACGTTATCGAGAAGTTCAAATGGGTCCATGGTATCGCGGTCAAACTTATTCATGAAAGTCACAATCGGCGTATCACGCATACGACAAACTTCCATAAGTTTAATTGTCTGAGTCTCCACCCCTTTGGCAGAGTCAATCATCATCAGCACGCTTTCAACGGCAGTAAGTGTGCGGTAAGTATCCTCTGAGAAGTCTTTGTGTCCCGGAGTATCCAGAAGGTGAAGGGCACGATCATTGTATTCAAAACTCATCACTGATGAAGTGATCGAGATCCCACGCTGCTTTTCTAGTTCCATCCAGTCAGATTTGGCATAATCCCCAGATTTAGATTTAACCATACCTGCTTCACGAACAACTCCACCAAACCAAAGAAGTTTTTCGGTCATCGTCGTTTTACCGGCATCCGGGTGAGAAATAATAGCAAAAGTACAGCGAGGAAGAATATCGGCCATAATGTAAGTCCGTTAAGTGTTTGTTTTTACGTATTTGTTTTATAGTTGTAGCTGGCATTATGCCTGAGAAATCATGAGTTGTATGTAGAGAAATTGAGGATAATCAGGAGGACAATGAATGTCCTCCTGTAATGAATTTTATCTTCCGCGATCGAATGCTTCGCTTAAACACTCTTTGATAAGCTCGGCCCCTTGGCTGTTGGATCTTGAGCACTGTAATTCTTCTGAGTTTTTTCGTCCTGGAATGTAAGTGATGTTAAGTCCAAAATCTACACCCATCATCGGGGTGATAATAAGACCACCGAGATTTGAGTTTCTATTTTCCCAAGTTCTCATCATGATCTTAGTAATCAAGTGGCCTGCGATAGCGCCAGCAAGAACATCTGAGGCCCAGTGTTTTTTGTCATGCATACGAGCATAGGCCGTAAGAGTGGCCGTACCATAAGCAAGAAAAGGAACAACGGGATTATCTTTATAAGTTTCAGCAATAACTGTTGCTAGCGAGAACGCTCCTGAAGTGTGACCTGAGAAAAAAGAATAATCACTTCCTCCCGTAAAGAATTCGTAAGGTGATTCTGAACCGGAAGGTCTTTTACGGTGGAAAGTTTTCTTGAAAATTTCTGTCACTAATTGAGTGGCCAGTCCAGTGGAGACTGCAAAGAGACCAACTTGTTTCAATTTACCATTATCCATTACTGCACCCATAAAATAGGCGCCGGCAACAATCGGAATAATCGCTTCTCTTCCAAAGAGATTTGCGACTGAAGCGACTGATGCCGTTCTTTGTGATTTATTATTTTGGACGAAGTCCATTACTTGTCGGTCATTAGTAAAAACAATTGTACCAAGAGAAAGAGAGCCTAAAAGTATGAGAGCATCGCTTTCTTTAATTGATAAGGGAATGAAGTAACTCTTTTCTTTTGAATGACCAAAAATTTGAGAAGCACCGGCAGGAGTGAGACGTGAAAATAACTGTTCGTTGTTAGCACACAGTCCTTGTTGATAATCACATTTAAAGGTCTTGTCATACATTCGTGCCACAGGTGAACGGAGGTCAATGATCTGGCCATTGTGTTCAATACATTCCTTACTCGCGAGGCATTTGGGAGAATCATTATGATAATCACCAAAATGAAAGGTCGAAGCAAAAGCGTTTAATGAGAGTAGAAACATGGAAAGAGTTGTCAGGAATTTCATGGATTACCTCGTTTTAAATTTTCAATGATTTTATTCCGGATAAGATGGTTATTGGCCAAAGAAGAAGAATTTATAATGGGCCGTTGAATAATTAGGCAGGGCAAATGATGAGAATGAAAAGAGCGCAGAATTGAGCCCAAGAAATCTTAAGATAGCAGGAGAAATAAGTTGTCTTAGGTCTTAGGAAGTTGATACCCCATGGCCGCATTAATATGAGCAATATGAGACAGGGCCTGTGGATAGTTTCCTAACATTCTTTTGTGAACAACAGAATATTCTTCTGCAAAAAGTCCTACATCGTTGCGAAGAGACTGAAGATAAGTATAAAGCTCCATTGCTTCATCACAGCGACCAATGAGGTTGAGATTTCGCACAAGCCAGAAAGAACAGGCAATAAAACTTCCTTCAAGCCCCGGCAGTCCATCAATATGATTTTTATTAATATAGCGAAGAAGCAAACCATCTTTCATTAAGTATTTTTGAACAGCCTCAATCGTGCCGATCATGCGGGGGTCTTCCGGAGGGAGAAATCCAAAGTGTGTGAGAAGCAAGAGACTGGCGTCCAATTCTTTAGAGCCATAATACTGCACAAAAGAATTAAGTTCTGGATCAAAGCCATTTTGGCAAATGTCTTGATGAATAATATCTCTGATTTTAATCCACTCATTGATATTGCAGGAGAGGTTAAACTCTTGTGCCGATTCAATACCATAATGAAGAGCTACCCACGCCATCACTTTCGAATGAGTGAAATGTTTACGAGGACCCCTGATCTCCCAAATTCCTTCATCAGGCATCATCCAATTCTCGCAAACAAAGGCAATCATCTTCTTGGCAATCCTCCAAGTATTGTCATTAAGAGTAATGCCATTGACTTGTGCCAGATAGATAGAGGCGAGAAATTCTCCATACACATCAAGTTGAAACTGAGTGTAGGCATCGTTTCCGATACGAACAGGAGTGGAATTTTCATAACCAACCAGCCATTCAAGTTCAAGCTCCGTCAGACGTCGCTCAGCTCTGATTCCATACATGATATTCATTTGCGAGGGAGTTCCGGCCACAGCACGAAGTAACCATTTATTCCATTGAATGGCCTCTTCTTTATAACCAGCTGAGAGAAGGGCTAGCAGAGTGAAGCTTGAATCACGAATCCAGCCATAGCGATAATCCCAGTTACGAACCCCACCCAGTTCCTCAGGAAGTGAAGTGGTGGGAGCTGCAACAATGGCACCGGTCGGTTCATAGTTGAGTGCTTTGAGAGTCAAGAGAGAGCGTTTCACAGCTTCTTCGTCAAAGCCGTGATAAGTGCACTGACTGCTCCAGTTCTTCCACCATGAAATAGTTTTTAGAATTTGTTGATCTGGATCAGATAGAGTGGGAGGCGCACAGAGATGAGAGGGATACCAGTGAAGAACAAAAGATGCTTTTTCTGTGGCCCTTACTTTGAATGCCGCTTCGGTATGCATATTCTTTCCATGCAGAGGAATGGGAGAGTAGATGGTAATCGCTTCGGGACCTGCAATAGCTGTGATTCCTGAACCATCAGGATTTCTTCTTACCCAGGGAATAATGCTTCCATAATCAAAGCGCATGGTAAGTTTAAACTCGAGATCAACTTCACCCGCAATTCCCTCAATAGAGCGAATCAGTGTGGGACTCTCATGTTCCATGAGCATGCAGTCGATGAGTCTGCATGATCCAGTTGGAGTGGTGAAAATTGTCTCCAGTACCATGGTGTCTTTGAAGTAACTTCTTTTGGTTTCATATTGTTTTTTTGGGTGTATTTGCCAGCAACCATTGTCATGAGTGCCGAGTAGTTTGGCAAAACAGGCGGGCGAATCAAAACAAGGAAAACATAACCAATCAATGGAACCATTTTTACCGACAAGGGCCGCGCTATGACAATTACTGATGAGGGCGTAGTCTTCTAAAGGATGAGACATCTTGGTGAGCTCCTGATCTTTATCGGAGACATTTTCTCATTTGATTTATTCTTGCTAAAGACGGAGAGAGTAGGAATTGATTTGATCGTGATTGGACAGGTCAAAAGAAGGGGGGACAAGTATCCCCCCCCATATGATGGAATTATTTTTTCAACTGGTAAGTGATTACACCTTTGTTTTCACGCGAATGACAAGAATCCCAAGCATGAACATACTGAGCTTTAATATCTAGGAAAGAGGCATCAACATAACCATCGTTATCGCTGCGTCCTTCGATAATGATATTAAGAGTTTTTCCAGATTCACATCCACCTGGCCACTCATTTAATTTTTCATAAGTAGAGATAAAGCGGTATCCATTCTCATTTCTTCTGGCCACATATTCAGGGTGAAGAACTGCTGGAAGCTGGCCCTTTGTTTCTTTGAGAACAACTTCTTCACGTTGAGCATCAAGGTAGAGGAAATCAAAACAAAGTTCCTGTGGAACGAAATCATATGTCGCCTCAGTTGCTTGATAACAAGTTTCAGCAATTGCGAATTGAGTAAAAAGTAATGAAGTAAGAACAAGTAGCTTTTTCATGTTGGATCTCCTCTCAAAATTTGGTTGGCCATAAGTACCAAGAGGATAGATTTAAAGCACGTTAAGATGAGTCAGGAGAATGTTAAGAATGAGTGAAGAATACTGATTGATAAAGAATAATCACCACCAAAGCCAATGCTTTAGTGGTGATTAAACACACAAACCTTTATTTCTCGTTTCGATTTTTCATCTGGTGAGAAACAACGGGGAAGAAAACAATAGTCAGTATAAGGGAGGAAATTAATCCTCCTAAGATCGCTACCGCAAATGGTTTGGCCGTTTCAGAGCCAATGCTATGAGAAAGAGCTGCAGGAACAAGACCGGCGATGGCCACCAGTGCGGATAGAATAATTCCTGCTCCTGACTCATGAAGGGCCTTAATCCCATCAAAGTGGTTTCTGAATTTTTCCAGAAACATCATTCCATTTAAGAGGGAGAGACCTAAAACAACGACGAGACCGCTGGCCGCAGAAATACTCAAGTTGAGTCCAAAGAGCTTTAAAAAGATCAAAGAACCAATGAGTGCAAATGGGATCTCCCAAAAAAGAATCAACGTGAGAATAAAGTCTTTATACCAAGCGTGTACAATGAGTCCAATAAAGAAAAAACAAAGAGGAACCATGATCATTAAATGATTAGATGCTCTTTGCGCATTCTCAAAAGATCCGGCCCACTCACTGGTTATTCCATCAGGTAGCTTCAATTCATGATGAAGACGGGTCTTAGCTTCCTTCACAAATCCTACAACAGCTCGTTTGGTCACATTGACTTTCACCGCTAAGGAGCGAATTCCCTGATCGCGATAGATGCGTGAAATACCTTCGACAAGACTTGAATCAACAAGATCTCCTAAAGGATAACTCACTCCCGTGTTACTAAGCACAGGTATCGTTTTTAACTTGTTTACATCCATATTCCCGTCAATCAAAGGTTTAACCAGAATAGGAATAAGACGATTCTCACTATCAAGAAAATTTCCGGCCCTTTTTCCTAAAAGAGCGGCTTCCAGCGAGCTTCCAATATCGGCAGCACGAAGTCCATAACGTGAAGTGATTTCCTTATTCACTTTAAAGCGCAGTTCTGGTTGTCCTCTAATTGGATCAACCTGTGCTGAATCAACACCATCAATCTTTTTGATAATGTTGGCCGCTTTTTCGGCCGTAGCGATGAGTTCATCCAATTGCTTACCATAAAATTTAAGAACGAGATCACCTTTAACACCACTAATGGCCTCATCGACGTTATCTTTAATAGGTTGAGAGACGGAGTATTCAATTCCTATCAGTGTATTAAGCTTGGCCTCTATCTCGCGGATAAGGTCATTAATATTTTTACTTCCCCAAGTCTCAGGAGCGTGAAGACGCACGAGAAACTCAATAATTTCTGGGCCGTTAATATCTGTTCCATCATCGGGGCGACCTACTTGTGAGACAATAGCGCGTGTCTCAGTAATGGTAGAAAGATCTTTTCTGATTTTATGGGCCAAATCTACCGAAGTAGAAAGAGATACACTCGGAGGTGCGAGAACACGAACGTAGATAGCTCCTTCATTCATGGTAGGCATGAATTCCTTACCCATGAAAATAAAAAGAAGAATCACTCCTACTATGATTGATGAGCCAACTGAGTAGTAGAATTTTTTATTATTCATGTACTTCTCAATTTTGTGAGTAACTGTATGAATAATGTAATGAGAAACTTTCTCTAAGGGAGGCTCTTTCATCTGTTCAATCTTAGGAATGAACTTAATGACAATTGGGATAAGGAGAAGGGTGAGAACTTGAGCAGCAATAACTGCACAGATGAGAGTTACTCCCAGCGGTTTAAAAATTCTTCCCTCCACTCCTGAGAGAGTGAGAATTGGGATGAATGCAATAGCAAGTAAGAAGGCCGAAAGAAGAGCGGGACCTAGAACTTTGGAGAGAACTTCAATACTTCTAGAACTTCGTTCTTTGCCAGTGACTTGAAACACTTTATAGGCGAGCAGGGCTTCTGAAGCAAAAATTGCTGTTTCAACCAAAATACCGAAGTCGATGGCCCCGATAGAGATAAGGTTTGGAGTCAGTCCAAAAACTTTAACACCTACAAGAGCAAAAATAAGAGAAAGAGGGATGATCAGGGCAACGATTAGAGTGAGTCGCCATGCTACGAGTCCCAGGCCAAGTGCCAAGATAATGATAACAAGAATGACTCCTGTCACCATGTTATGGATCACAGTGTGTTTTGAGGCATCAATAAGTTCCGTTCGATCATAGATCGGTTCAATTTCTATTTTTTTAGAAACAAGTTCCTTGTTGAGCTCTTTGATATATTGACGAATTTCTTCGCAAGTCTTAGTGGTATCATAACCATCACGAAGAAGAATAATTCCCTCCACCATATCATCATCATCTTTGTATCCCACTTGACCAAAGCGCAGATCATGTCCTGATTTGACTTCTCCAATATCTTGCACACGAAGAGGAATACCATTCACAGAAGTCAGCATTGAGGCAGCAAGATCCTCATAATTCTCATAAAGGCCCAGTACTCGTACCAGACTTGATTCCTGTCCTTGCTTAATAGGGCTTCCACCCGCATTCCCTTGGTTCTCATTTACAAGATCAGCAACTTTATCAAGATCAAGACCCATCTTTCTTAAACGTTGGGTATCAAGTTTTACTTCGGCAACTTTTCTGACTCCACCAAAAGTCACTACATCGGCCACTCCGGGAATTTTTCTGAGTTTTCGCTCAATCAGCCAATCCTGAACGAGTCGCTGCTCTTCAATCGACGCTTCGCCTTTTAAGACATAACGATAGATTTCTCCAATGGGTGTACTTTCAGGAGAGAGACTGGTTTCAGCATTGGGAGGAAGGTCAATATCACTTACTCTTTGTGAAACAAGGACACGGGCCTCTTGCGCCTTAGTGTGATCATCAAAAATGAGAGTAACAACACTTAACCCAAAGACTGAAATAGAGCGACTTTTGACAAGACCTCTAACTCCAGTGGTTCCTACTTCAACAGGTGAGGTGACGAGTCGTTCAATCTCCTCAGGCGCCTTTCCGGGAAGTTGGGTAATGACTTGAACTTGTGTATTAGTGAAATTAGGGAATGCCTGAATTTCACTCTCTGCTACAATTTTCAAACCAATTCCTACGAGAAGAATGAGAGTGAAAACGGATAGCACAAAAAAACTATCTAGGGTTTCAAACCATGATTTTAAAAACTGTTTCATACTTAATCTTTAGGGTTCATTTTTTTTATTTCTTGAAACAAAAAAGGAGTGTCTTGTGTCGCCACCAGATCACCTTCTTTAATATCTCCAGCCTTCACAGGATTTATCAGAATTCGATCAGATTGAGTGGAGAGAATGGTAACTGGAATCTTCTCAATCTTTTCTCCTTTTTTTATAATCCATGAGGCGCTGTCTTGCAGAGTCACAGCAGTAATGGGCACAACAAAACAAAGAGCATCTTCTGAAAGTGAGACATCAGCAAAAACCATGGAATTAAGCTTAGTATTTGCAGGGAGTGGTACTTTCTTTAATCTCGCTTTCATGACTCTGGTCCCTTCATCGACTAAAGGGAAAACCTGCTGAATCGTTGACTCTGATTTGTAGTTACTCAGTGAGGGAATTTTAAAGAGAACTTTTGATCCGCTCTGAATAAGCGAAGCCGATTTTTCTGGAACTTCAATTTCTATGCGAAGTTTTGAAACTTCAAGAATTTGGGCCAGAGAATCGCCTTGATTGAAAGCACTGCCTGCATTGACATTTCTTTTAACCAAAATCCCATCTGAGTCGGCAAGGATAAGGCAGTCTGTATCAGTGACTTTTATATTAAGTTCTCTTTGACGTTGTTTAATTGTTTCCAAAAGATCGGTTAAATTTGCCTTGAGAGCAATTCGTTTTTCCTCTCTGATCGTGACACATTCCGGGCCTGTGATATGAAAAATGGTCGATCCCTTTTTAACAAAACTTCCTTCTTCCATTTTAAGAGAAAGAATTCTTCCTCCAACACGTGCTGACTGAAAGTGGAGGGCACCTTCTTCGGCAATAACTTGACCTACTACGGGAAAAGTTGTGGTGAGGTGATCTTTTTTTACCGACTGCCAACGATAGACATCGGAAGTGATATCTCGTGAACCGAAGGAATAAGAGCTGATAAAAATTGAAAAGAGTATAATAAGAGTTTTCATGTTCATTCCTAAATTTCGCATTCACTGAGGCAAATTGTTTTTGCCATTAATTTTTGTGCTTTAAGGTTTACTTGTTCTACTTTGAGATCAAGTTTTGTTTTTCGGGCCAATGCCAGATCGGCAAGTCCCACTTTACCTGAGCGATAAGAGGCAAGAGATCCCTCAACAAAAGCTTCGGCCAGTGCCATATCTTTTGTTTCAATTTCATCGAGACGCTTAACAATTCTTTTCCAATCTCTCTTGGCCTGTTGCCAAACTTTGCGAGTTTGAGTTCTTTCAAGCTCCGCCTTCATTCTTGATATGCTCAACTCCGCATACTCTTTGCGGTATTCGGTGTTGTCATAAAAAGGAAAAGTAAAGGGAAGGGTAATCCCAACAGTCCAGTTATAGGTATATTTAACAGGTGGACCGCCACTCTTATAAAGATCGAAGTAATTATTTTTGGCAGCACTGAACTCCAGATCCGGTATGTACTTTGACCAAAGATGCTTTTTATTTAAACTGATGTTCTCTAATTTTCGTTCAACAAAATCTTTATGAGCATCCGTTGTCAGATCCAAAGATTGCAAAATCTCATCTGAGATTGTGCTGGCAATTTCTTCGGATTCATTCTGTTTTGGGATTTCTTGACCAAAGCGGCTCCAGCGATGACAGCCAATATCCATAGAGTCAGTTTGGGCCCTGAATTGAGCATCTAGCTGGCGCAATTGCAGCTCTGAGGCCACACGATCTGATTGCGGAATCGTTCCTGTTGCATAAAGACTTGAGGCAACGGATGTCATAATTCTTTGATCATTAAGTGCTTCCTCAAGAAGGTGTACCATTTCCCTAGGAACAAAACAGTCCAGATAGATCTCTACCGTCTCTTGCAGAATCTCTTGCTTAGATTGCCGAGCATCTTCTTTCATGAGTCTTCCGGCCGATGAGTGGAAGCTATCTCGATAGTAAGACTTAATAGGAATAGGGACACTCGTGCTGACTGTCCATGCCTTCCATGTATGATTATCGTTACTGGAGTAACTGATATTGGGTGAAGTGGGGAGCCACGCACGGACTCTTTCCCTGTCGGCCACCACTTCCAAATCTTTCACATACTCATTGGAGCGAGAGATTTTAGACCTGATGACATTTTCCAATGAGCTGGAATTTGCTTGTAAAGCATTCGAACTCATCATTATCAACACGATAATAATTAATTTCACTTAAAGGCCTGCCTATCCTAAATAAAGACTTTGTTAAGAACTAGAATGTCGTTACTTAAGCTATCGGAGGCCGCATTAATTCGAGGGGATGTGAGGAGGAAATGAACTGTTGGGGAGGAAGAAAATCGATATCAAGATAGTTCACTTCAACTTGAATAAATTCTTTGAGGGAAAAAGTAGAAATCACATTAATCTTGATAACCTTAGTGATTTTGTCACACTGCTTGGTATTTTCGGTCTTACCATCGTTATCATAGTCGTGATTGATATCAGTTTTTGAAATGCGATTGAGAAAGGATTCAACATCCATAAACTTCATCTGCATTCTGATTGTCAGAGCAGATAAGAGCATAATGATAAGGAGTGCAGAGAACCCTTTTCGCATAAAAGAGATTGTACAAGTTTTGATCTCATGTTTGCAAACCTTTTGGGATGATTTCTTTTTGATTCCAATAAAAATATTTTCCTCGGGAACTACCTGTAATATTTAGATTGGCTTCATGCCCAATCACTTTTTCACCTCGCTACAATATTGGAGGTGATAAGTATGAGCGCAACCAAACTGGCCCTTATTCTCTGTATTCTGGAACCCCTAAGCCTCTTTCTCGTTTCTGAGCATGCATTCAGACGCCTTAAAATTCCTTCTTTAAAATCTAGCAGAAAGCTGTGGCTAGCTCTCATCGTAAAATCTTCACTCGTTTATCTCTTGTATTACTTTGATCTTTTTTATCTTTATCCAGCAACATGGCTTTACCCTATGTTCGTTATGGGCATCTATCCCAAGGAAGAGAAATGGTGGGGGCTAGCTCTCATCTGTGCTGTTTCGAGTTTTTTTATGCCTTATAGGTGGTGGGCGCTAGGACTCAATACTTTGCCTTTGTTGATCGGTCCAGCTTACTTAGGTAAAAAAACACGTAAAGGCTTTGTAGATGGCTTTCACTATAAACTCTGTCTTCTTCTCTATGGTCTAGTGATCAGTTCTTTTGCTTGGATTTCCTATGGGAAGCTGTGGTTAGGTCTGAGTTTTGAAATCCTCTGGATCATTCTTTTTGCCATTTCTTTAACAGTGAAGTTTATGCAGGAGAGAGAAAGTGAACATGATATTTCGTTGGATAAGGTGAGACGCGATAACGGAGAAATGATGATGACTCACACCCATCTCTCTACTCTTGGTCTCATTTGTCGTGGACTAATTCACGAGATTTCCAATTCTTTGACTATTGTGCTGGCAAAAATTCATTATCTCAATCGTCATCATAGTGAAGAAGACCTGATGACTCAGTTAGATGATATGAAAAAAAGTGCTGAACGAATTAAGCGCACACTCGATGGTATGAGACTTTTTTATCAGAGTGAAAATAATATGGGCTATGACAGTTTTGAATTAAGAGAAGTGATCTCCGATGTGCTTCTTCTGTGTGGACAACGTTTTCAGAATCATGGAGTGAGTGTACGCACTTACAATATCGATGGTATTCATTTTACTTCAAGAAGGAGCCAGCTAGAGCTTGCTCTTCTGCAACTCTTGAACAATTCCTTTGATGCTGTAGAGTTCTTACCTCAGAAATGGATCGAGATCAGTGCTAAGCGAACCGCTAATAAGATCGAGATTTTTATTAAAGATTCTGGCCCAGGAATTCCAGATGATGTGGCCCGAAATATGATGTCGCCATTTTATTCGACTAAGGAGCAGGGGAAGGCGCTAGGAACGGGACTCGCAATGGCCCAAGGGATTGTTCAGCGAAGTGGTGGAGACTTAACTTACATCAGGTCCCCTCATACTTTATTTAAAATAGAGCTTCCTTTGGGGAATCAGGGATTACAATAATGAATAAAAAAAGGGGGATCATTGATCCCCCTTTTTTTTAAGCGTTCAGACTTTTTTGATGAGTCTTAATAATCAACTCACAAGTATCCCCGGCCGATAGCGCACGCAGATCACTTGCTTCATAACGATCTTTAATGATCTCAGGAAGCTTTTTCGTAATCTTCTCAGCAAACTGCGGAGTTTTGTTCGCAGCTACTTCATCAACGCGATCAATTGGGGTGAAGTGAGGAACTGTCTTCAGAACTTCTGGGTGATCATTAAGAAGTTTTGAAATCTTGATAACAATGTCGGCGAACTGATCAAGTTCAGACTTTGAATAAGTTTCAGTCGGCTCAATCATTAGTCCATACTGCTCAGGGAATGCCACCGTTGGAGCATGGAAGCCGAAATCAAGGAAGAGCTTTCCGATACGAGCGATGGTATTGGCCTTAGCTGTACCACTTGCTTCGATGTGTTTAAAAGCTTCAGGTGAAAGAGTGAGAATGAACTCGTGCATACGAGGAACATTGTCAGCTTCAGCTGGAAGGCAAGGGTAGTGATCTTTAAGAGATTGATGAAGGTATCTGGCAGAAAGTACCGCCATTTGACTCATCTTCTTCACACCTTCAGCACCTAGGGCCTTGATGTAAGTATAGGCGCGAATCTTATGACCGAAGTTACCAAAATGTCTGTGGAAAGAACCACAAGATTTTTTAGCGTGAACAATGCTGTACTTCCCATCTTTCTTTTCAATCTGAACACCCGGGATGTAGTCAAGAAGACGATGAGAAACAGCAACGATCGCGTCTCCAGGGCCGCCGCCGCCGTGAGGGATCGTCCAAGTTTTATGTAGGTTGTTGTGAACAGCATCTACCCCAAGTTTATTGAGGTCAATGATGCCTGCGATAGCGTTCATGTTAGCGCCATCCATATAAACAAGACCGCCTTGAGCGTGAACAAGATCGCTCATCTCTTTAAACTGAGATTCAAAGATTCCTGCGGTATTTGGATTTGTCACCATGACACCTGCAACACGTGAACCATCTGTTGCTAGGAAGTCTTTAATTTGTTGAAGGTTCATTTCACCATTCGGCATCGCCTCAACAGTGTAGATACCATAAACTTTTCCATCAACAACCTTCGTCTGATAACCGGCCATTGTCGCCGTAGCAGGGTTTGTTCCGTGAGCAGAACGAGGGATGATGATCACATTACGTTGTTCACCCTCACCACGATCATTGTGGTAGGCCTGGAACATTTTAAGTCCCACTAATTCACCTTGAGCACCAGCAACAGCTTGCGTACAAACACCAGGAAGACCTGTGATGCCTTTAAACATTTCCTGCGTTTCATAAAGAACGTGAAGAGATCCTTGCACATCTTCTACAGGAGCTTGTGGGTGAGCGTTAGCAAAGTTAGGTAGGTTCGCTGCATAATCGTTAATATAAGGATTGTACTTCATCGTACATGATCCAAGCGGGTAGATCCCATCATCAGGAGAAAGGTTTTGCTTACCCAGAGTTTCATAGTAAGCGATAACTTCTTTCACGGAGAATTGAGGGATCTGGGGAGCGTCTGTACGACGATCGCTGATTTTAATTTCAGGAGCACGAGTTCCTTTAGCAAGACTCTTGAAGTTAGCTTTCAAGAACTTATTTAGCTTTTCAAGATCATCTTCAGAATGAATATCAGTGAAACTCATAAGAAGAAGATTTCCTGCAACGTTCTTGTGGCGATTTGTTACGTCTACACCAATGTGAATATCGGCAGCACTTGCTTTCTTGATAAGATCATTCGAGCTGAGTGGAACTTCCAGAGTGAACTCGTTGAAGAAGGGTGAGTTGAATTTTAATTTGAATCCTTCAAAGCTCGTGACGATTTCAAGAGCTTTTTCACTCATCATTCTTGCAGTATTAAGAGTTGATTCAAAACCTTCATCACCGCGAGCAAGAAGAGAAGCTCCTGCTAAAGAGGCAATGAATGATTGGTTAGAACAAATATTAGAAGTCGCTTTCTCACGGCGGATATGTTGTTCACGTGTCGACATGATGAGTGCCTTACACTCACGACCTTTTGAATCCACTGCTTTTCCAACAAAGCGTCCAGCTGTTGAACGGATAGAGTTCTTATCAGCATCATTGTAACGGATTCCGAAAATACCAAGACCTGGGCCTCCAAAATTTGGACCAATCGCCAGGTGCTGACCTTCAGCAACAACCATGTCAGAACCCTTCGTTCCGAATGAAACCGGTGCTTTTAATCCACCCATACCAATCAGCATCGGATCAACAACTGCAATGGCCTTAAGATTAAACTGGTGAGTAAGATCTGTTAGGGCATCAACATCTTCAATGATACCGAAGTTGTTCACTTGAGGATAAACAACGGCCGCAATATTTTGTTTGGTCGTTAGAATTTCTTTAAGAGCATTGAGATCTAGTTTTCCGTCGTTAGCATTAACAGGAGCACTGATGATGTTCATCTCTGTTCCCAATGCTAATGTGTGAAGAACTTCTAGATCTCCTGGATAAAGAGTATCAGCAACAACGATTGTGTTAGAGTTTTTCACAAGTCTTAGGGCACAGTTCATCGCCTCAAAAAGACAAGTTGAGCGATCATAAAGAGAAGCGTTGATCGCCTCAAAACCAGTTAGCTGACTTAGGAGAGACTGATAGATCCAAAGAGTTTGAAGTGTTCCTTGGCTACGCTCAGGCTGATAAGGAGTATAGGCAGTTGTGAGCCCTCTGATATTTGAAATTGGGCCTACTACTTCAGTGACTTGGTAATTAGGAAGACCATCACCTAGGAAAGAAGTTTTAATATTATTGAGTGAGGCAATTTCGTTAACGTGTGAAAGTAGTTCTTGGTAGCTTAAGTGTTTAGGAAGAGCGACCGTATTCATTTTCACATCATTAGCGATGTGAGAATAAAGCTCATCCAAGTTTGATAGACCTACAGCTTTAAGCATTTGATCAATATCTTTTTGATCAGCGCCAATGTAGAAAGGTTTTAACTCGCGATCCAAAGTTTCAGGATGGTAGTTAAGTGGAAAAAGAGACTGCATGTTGTATCCTTATAAAAAACCATATAATGAGGACTCTAATACTAGTCTCTTCAGGAAAGATTTGTTAAGAGATAAGAGTGATGTGCACAGTGTTATTTTACTAATAAAAAAAGAGTCGTGCGGATGGGTCTGCTATTACCTGATTTAAGTCCTGATTTCTTTCTTCCAGCGACTACTGGACTTACTGATTTTTGTCTACAAAACCAGTTGGATGTTGAGTTTGAAGCCTTGAATGGTCAGCTTTGGCTCAAATCGAATATTCCTAAAGAGCGTCCCATTGGGATTGAAGTGGACGAAACCCTCAATCGCCATACCCAGTTTTTTAAAAAAAGTTCCGTTTATAAAGACAATCTGGCCCGCGCTCTCGGAATTAAGCCTGGTGTGCGTCCCCATGTTTTGGATCTAACCGGTGGTCTCTTAGGTGATACTCTTTTGATGTTAGCGATGGGAGCGCAGGTGACGACTTTAGAGCGTCATCCGGTTGTTCGTTTTCTGATTGAATCTGCTCTTCATAATAGTTCACACCCTTTACTTGCAAACTTCCAGTTTGTGGCCAATGATGCTGCTTCTTTTCTTGAGACTTGCTCACCTTATGATGTGATTTTTTTTGATCCTATGTTTGAGGATGCCAATCATAAGGCCGGCCCGAAAAAAGAGATGCGGATATTCCGTGAAGTAGTGGGAAGTGACCTCGATGCCATGGAAATTGCCGAAAAGGCCCAGACTCGTGCCCTCAAAAGGCTAGTGATTAAGCGGCCCCGACTATCACAGACCCTAATCAATGGGGAATGTTTACAGTATCAAGGCAAGTCTACCCGTTATGACGTGTATTTGATGTTTAAATAATGGCCCAACTGTTCAAAATCCACTAAAGTATGGCCTCATTTTGCAGGAGCCCACATGACTAAGAAATATGACTTATATGCCATTGGAAATGCCCTTATGGACATGGAGCATGAAGTTAATGATGATTTTTTTAAAGCTCAGGGAATTGATAAGGGTTTGATGACTCTCGTTGATGAAGAAAGACAGAATGCTCTTTTGCGCGCTTTAAGTGGGAAATTAAAAAAACAACAGTGCGGTGGTTCAGCTGCAAACTCTATTATTGCGAATGCACAATTTGGCGGTAAGGGTTTTTATTCTTGTAAGGTGGCCAATGATCCTATTGGAGAGCTTTATTACCAGGATATGTTAGACAACGGAATTGAATCAAATCTCTCAAGCACGACTCGTGAAGATGGTGTGACTGGAAAATGTCTGGTTTTAATTACGCCTGATGCAGAAAGAACGATGAATACCTATTTAGGTGTTTCTTCAAGTCTTTCAGTTTCTGAGATCGTTCCAGAGGCCATTGCACAGTCAAAATATATGTATATGGAAGGTTATTTGGTTGCTTCGCCGACTGGTAAGGAAGCAGCTGTGTATGCGAGAAAAATTGCTGAAGAGAATGGCGTCAAGACTGCTTTGACTTTCTCAGATGTTAATATGGTGAAGTATTTCAAAGAAGGGATGCTGGAGATGATTGGGCAAAAGGTAGACCTACTTTTTACCAATGAGTCAGAAGCTTTCGCCTTTACTGATACAACTGATATCCTAACTGCCCGTGAAAAATTAAAAGAACATGCTCGTACTTTTGTGATTACACGTGGTGAAAATGGTGCGATGATTTTTGACGGAGATACCTTTATTGATATCGAGCCCTACAAAGTCAAGGCGATCGATTCAAATGGAGCAGGAGATATGTTCGCCGGAGCTTTCCTTTACGGAATCACTCATGGCCATACACATGCCTCAAGCGGGAAGCTTGCCTCTCTTGCTGCCAGCAAAGTAGTTTCTCAGTTTGGTCCTCGTCTAAAATGGCATGAGGCCCAAGACATTAAACATCAGGTTTTTTCATCTAATGATTAGAGGGAATATGACTAACTATCTACTAGTAAAAAAAGTTTATGAGACCAAGCCAGTTGATACAGTAGTAACTGTTCGTGGATGGGTAAAGTCTCTCAGGAATTCTAAGAAATTTTCATTCATGATGCTCAATGATGGTTCAGGCCATCGTGATCTTCAAATTGTTCTTGATGGTGCTCTTTCGAACTATGAAGAAGTCGCTAAGCTTCTTATCGGTTCTTCTGTAGAAGTGACAGGTCTTCTGATTGCCTCTCAGGGAAAGCAACCTGTAGAAATGCAGGCACAAAAAGTTCATATTTATTGCGCTAATACTGAAGATTATCCTCTTCAGAAGAAAGAAACTTCTCTTGAGTATTTAAGAGAAATTGCTCACCTTCGTGGTCGTACAAATACTTTCTCTGCTGTTTTCCGTATTCGTCATGAGCTTGCTCAAGCAACTCACCAATTCTTCTCTGGTGAAGATTTTCATTATCTTCACACTCCAGTGATCACTGCTAGTGATGCTGAAGGAGCAGGGGAGATGTTTAGAATTTCAACTCTCGATCTTGATAAACTCCCTCGTACTGACAAGGGTGCGATTGATTTTAAACAGGACTACTTTGGTCGCGAAACTTTTCTTTCAGTATCTGGACAGCTTGAAGCTGAAACTTATGCTGTAGGCTCACTTGGACGTGTTTATACTTTTGGGCCAACTTTTAGATCTGAGAACTCAAACACTTCTCGCCACCTCTCTGAGTTCTGGATGGTTGAGCCAGAAGCCGCTTTCAATACTCTTGAAGATAACGCTGCTCTTGCTACTCGTTATGTAAAACACTTGATTAATCACGCCCTGACAAAGTGTCGTGATGAATTAGAGTTTTTAGCTGAAAGATATAATCCAGAAAACATTAAGACATTAGAGCACGTAGCTTCATCTGATTTCCAGATGGTGACCTATACAGAAGCTGTTGAGATCGTTAGAGAGGCAGCCCTTTCTAAAAAGCATAAATTTGAATATCTTGCGAAGTGGGGAGATGATCTTCAGACTGAGCATGAAAGATATCTTGCTGAAGTTCACTTCAAGCGTCCAACAATTGTGACGGATTATCCGAAAGACATTAAGGCCTTCTACATGAAGCTTAATGAGGATGGAAAAACTGTTCGCGCAATGGATGTTCTTGTTCCCGGTATCGGAGAGCTTATTGGTGGATCTCAGCGTGAAGAAAACTACGATAAATTAGTTGCTCGCATGAAAGAGATGAATATGAAGACTGAAGATTACTGGTGGTATCTTGATCTTCGTAAATATGGCTCTGTTCCTCACTCAGGCTTCGGTCTAGGATTTGAGCGTGCAGTAATGTACATCACAGGCATGACAAATATTCGTGATGTTATCGCCTTCCCTCGAACTCCAAAAAACGCAGAATTTTAAATAGTAAAAAGCTCCCTTTCGGGAGCTTTTTTATTTTAAAGGATTATTATGATTAATAAGCTCTTATCTTTTTTTGCCAATCTCGAAAAATGCAGTTTCTCATTTATTCGCGTTTCAATTTTTGTCATCATGGCATGGATCGGTGGACTAAAAGTATTTCCTTACGAAGCTGACGGCATTGTTCCTTTCGTGGCCAATAGCCCGGTAATGAGTTTTTTCTACAAATATGAAGCTCCTGAGTATAAGCAATATATGAATCCCGAAGGGGCCTTCATTGAGAAGAACCGCCAGTGGCATACTGAGAATAGAACCTATCTTTTCTCTTATGGACTTGGAGCGGCCATTGTCATCATTGGGACTCTTGTGTTGGCAGGGATTGTTAATCCTAAAGTAGGAGCGGTAGGGGATTTTCTGACGTTGATTATGAGCGTGGTGACTTTAAGCTTTTTGATCACGACTCCAGAAAACTGGGTGCCGGCCCTCGGTGATAGCGAGTTTGGTTTTCCTTATTTATCGGGGAGAGGAAGGCTGGTGATAAAAGATCTTATTATGATGGCCGCAGCACTTGCCTCATTATCTGAGAACTCACGAAGAATTTTGAAAAAATAAAAAGGCCCCGAAGGGCCTTTTCTTATTTGGATCCGTAAACTTTTTTTAATTCAGCAATAATTCTTGGAGTGAGCTTTCCGTTTGATGAACACATCATATCGTCTTTAAACAACTGGTAGTTCACAAAGGCTTCTTCTTCTTCATCATAGAACTCGATGTAGCAATCAGGAAGACCTAGTACGTGGCCAAACTCGTGTGAAAGAGTTCTTTGGCTCGTGAAGCTCTGGAAGTCGAGAGAAGTATTCATGATAATGTCGTTACCACCAAGCTTGTTTACGTGAGCAACTGAATTATCTTTTAAAACAATATTTGGGATGTTCTTTTCATCTTTAAAATCAAGAGACACTTCTAGGCCTGCTAGTTTCCATCTGCTCTCAATTGATTTCGCAAAATCATGCATCTGATTGTTCTTCTGCATTTTGAAAGGAATTTCTAATACATTATTTCTAATCGTTACATCACTGCGAACAGCTGATTCTGGAATTTGGAAAAAAGAGTTCCAGTTAATTACTGAACTGTTTCTGTATTTTGAATAAAAAGCAGCAACAGTATTATTTTGAATGCTTGCTTTTAGTTCTTTAGCGCAAGCACTCGCTTTAATTTTGCTGTTACGGCAAGTTCCAATAAGGGCAGATTTAATTCTTTCCTGCTCCGCTAATGGATATTGATTGAATTGAGTTAGCTTACTCTCATCAAGTGCTTTGCTATAAAGGTAGTGAAAGCCACGAACATCTCTTGTGCTTGCTTCAATATAGGCAGATTTTCTCTGGATAAGAAGATCGTAGCGAATGGCCAATTCATAAAGACCAGCAATTTTACTTCCGTAGTTTTTTAAATCTGCTTCAGAGATCTTGCTCAGATTCGGTTTACCATCAGTGAAAAGAGCTTTCTTAAGTTCCGGACTCATGGTTGCTTGAAGATCGTTTAATTCTTTAGCAATAGTCTGAGCAGAGTATTTAAGAGGTTTCTCAATTGTTGAGACCTGGCTAAGGGCCGCTAGAACTCTAATATTTTTAGAACTGAATACATTAAAGAGATTGATTAATTCATCTAGCTTTTCTTTTGCAGCAATAGTGGCATTAACGACTGCACTGTCTGCTTTTTTCTGCTTCATCGTTTGACCACTTCCACTTCCTATTGGTGCTGCATGAAACACACAATCGGGGTGGGCCAATGAGGCTTGAGTAGTAAGAATAAGTAGTGCTGATGCAATTAATTTTTTCATAGCCCCGAGTTTAATCTGATTCGCATGAATCAAGACTCGTGGTTGTAAAACTAACCATGGGTGTTTAATTTTTAGACAGTATGATATCGTTGGAAATCAATTGTAAACCACGGAAACTTTAGATGTCCCGTCCTGGGCCTTCTGCAATTTCAAGTTAATAGGCAAGGCCTGGGTAAGAGTTTTAATATGGGAAATAATCCCAATCATCAGGCCTCTATTCTGTATCTGATTAAGCATATTAAGGACATCTTCAAGGGATTCCTGATCAAGGGTTCCAAATCCCTCATCAATAAAGAGAGTATCGATTTCGGCCTGGCCACGGGTCAATTCAGCAAGGGCCAGTGCCATCGCCAGAGAGACCATGAATGTTTCCCCACCAGAAAGAGTTGAGACCTTTCTTGTTTCACCTTCTCTAAATTTATCTAAAACATAGAACTCTGGGGTAATTCCTCGGCGAGATTGATGAATGATCTCATAACGGGCATCGCAGAGGTTTTTAAGTTCTTCATTCGTTTGCAGAATAAGGTTTTCTTCCACCAGAGAAAGGGCAAAAGTTCTCAGTTCATCTGTTCCTAAGATGGACGAGAGACGTTTGAGGCGCTGATGCTTTTCTTTGATCTCAACGGATTGCAGCTCAAGTAACTTGATTTTATCAAGCATCTTTTCCCACTGAGATAACTTCTCTCTCATCGTCCCTTCTTCTTGATTAAGAACAGTCAATCTCTCATCAACCTGGCCTTGGGTTTTGGAGACAAATTCTTTTAGGGCAGAAATAATATCGATGCTATCGTCAATAGAGAGAGCGAGTTTTTTTAATTTGTTCTCAAAATGAAGGACATCTTCATTGAGAGGTGAGACGCTTTCTTCCAAGTGCGTTTTGATTTGAGAGATTTGTTCCAGAAATCTCAACTCGTAGTCCTTAAGAACCTGCTCTACGGATGAGAGATTTCCACGATTGAGAGAAATTTTCTGATCAAAAACTTTATGTTGATCTTGGGCCTTCTGCTTGTTTGCAATGGCCTCTTTCATTTTTAGTTGAAGAGAATTGAGTTCTTCTTGGGCCGACTGGCCTTTTAGCTTTTCAAAAAGTTCTTCCTTGATTTGCTTGAGCTGGTCAGTGGTTTTTGTCAGTTGCTCTTCAAGGTGGCGAATCTCTTCTCTGGCCTCTTTGATTCGGATTGCTGTGAATTTTTCCTGATCTTCCCATTGCTCCAGACGCTTTCTCTCTTCTAGGAGACGGGTAAGCAGACGTAAGTCCTCTTTGAGGTTTTGCGTCTCAAGAGAGTGTCCCGATGTGAGGATCGAAAGTTTCGAACTGAGTTGAGTCAGTTCAGTCTGAACCGGTAGAATTTCATTTTCAAAACGAGTCAGAGCATCTTTATGAAGAAGATAATTTTCTCGTGTTTTTTGGATTTCTGTTTTTAGTTTAACTAATTCTTTTTCTGTGTGCTCACGCTCATGAAGCTGTTTTTGAACAATACTGATCTGCTCATCAATCAAGACCAGATCTGGAACTTCTTTGCTAAGTTTTTCAGTAAGAGAGTTTAATTCACTCTGAATAAGTAAAAGCTCTTCCTGTGATTTCGAACTATCTTCTTCGAAGAGAACTTTTTTATGATTCAGTCCTGTGAGTGAATCCTTGCTTCTTATCAAATCTTTTTGAAGTTGTTCAAAATCATCTGCGCTGAAGGTAATCGAGTTGTTTTGCCAATGTGCTTTACCAACAATGCTTTGGCAGAGAGGACATGAGTCCATTTCCTCACGTTGAACATGCTCAAAACAGGTTTTAAGGCCCATTTGATAATCATAGAGAGAGAGGCTCAATTCCAGCGATTTAATAAGAGGGGTAGTTCTCTTTATTTCTTCATTAAGAAGAATCAGATCTTGATTCTTCTTAAGCATTTGCTTGTCCATCTCCTGACTTCGTCTCAAGAGAATATTCTTGGTCTCTTCCCAGACTTTGAAGTTGGTATGAAGTTCCTGGGCAGATGTCTTTTGGACTTTGAGTGTTTCCCATTTTTGATTAATCGATTCGAGCGACTGACCTGCTTTTTCTTCTAAAAGAGAAATCTCTTCTTTGAGTTTTCGCCCTTTTTCTTCAACCTCTGTTAGTTTTTCTGATGAGTTCTTTAGATTGATAGCAATCTTCTCAATTCTATTGCTGCTGTCGACAAAAGACTCTGCTTCCGTTCTGAGCTTTATTAATTCATCAGGGTTTGACTTGAACAGCTTGGTTGTTTCAATAAGTTTGAGTTGAACTTCATTTTTATTGGTGATGAAGTTTTCTTTTTCTTTTTCATCAAGGGCCAGCTTGTTTCTGATTTTGGTCGTTTTTTGAGTAAGTTCTAAAATCAATCCTTCTAGAATACGGGATTGTTCTTCTTTCTTTAAAAGATTTTGCAGCAGAGGAGTTTGTTCTTCATTTAAATGGGCAATTGCTTCAAATTCCCTTTGAGTTCTCTCTACAATCAAGAGAGATTCATTGAGCTGAACCGTATCCTCTTTGATTTCGCCCTCCAGTTTAACTTTACGGCGAACTGATTCATGAAAATACTTATGATAGGCCTCAAGGCTCTCAATATATTTTTTTAATTGAGCATATCTTTTATGACGTCCAAAAAATTCATTCTTTTGGAGAAGAACTTCCTGATGATCTTTCTTGAGTTTCTCACCGGCCTCTGGATTAAATGAAAGGGTTTCTAGTTGGGTATTGAGAACAGTTAACTTTTGCTCTGATTGATCAAGGTTTTGTTTCAAAAACTTTGAGACATTTTCAATTTCACTGCCTGGATAGAGCTTCTCTAAGATGGCCTTTCTTTCAGTGAAGGAACTGGAGATAAATTTTGAAAACTCACCTTGGTTTAAGATGATACACTTGCAGAACTGATCAAAATTTAAGTTGAGAATTTCATCGGCCGAGAGATTATCGCCGCTGCGTGAATCGCTAAAATCTTCTCCATCAATCTTTTGAATGTAGCGATCAAGGGTCGGCTTTTTGAGAACTTCGCCATTGGGCTTTCTGATTCTTCCTTTCCATTCAGCAAGGTAGTTTTGTCCCTTGATCTTGAAGATAAGTTGAATCTGTCCTTCTCTCTCTCCCAGAGTAACGATATCTGCCTGAGTGAGGCTGCTTTTATAGACACGTCCATAAAGGGCCATCGCCACAGAGTTGAGAATGGTTGATTTACCGGAACCCGTCTCACCAGTGATGGCAAACAGTGGTGACTCATTGGTGAGTTTATCAAATTCAATGAGATGCTCACCCTTGAGACTTGCGATATTTTTTAACTTAAGTTTCAGAAGACGCATCTTGGGCCTTTTGAAGGAGTTCGTTAAAGTCGCTTAAAACATCTTCAGGGATTTCTTTCTCTTCCGGATATTTAGTTTGATAAAACTCGCGGAATAGATCTTTCGTGGAGAGTTCAAAGATCTTATTCTTGTCTTTTTTTATTTCGTTTTGAGAGCTAAATACAGGTTGAAAACTTAAAAGTTCATAGTTCTTTTCATCCAATAATGTTTTGATCTCATCAATGAGTCCGATTTGAGGAGAGGGAAGAGTTATTTCTACTTCAGCAACTCCAGTAAGCTCATTATCATTGCGAGAAAGATTTTTGAGCTTTTCGCGGTAGTCCTCGAGAGTAAGTTTTAAACTTAAAACTTTTCTAAAATTGGGGATAGCAAGCTTTTGAGGAACAAAATCTTTCGTATCAAGAATGATCACACTCTTTTCTTCTTTCTCGCTAAAGCGCATAGGAAGAGGAGAACCCGAATAATAGATATGATCTTTAATCTTTTGGGGTTTGTGGATATGGCCTAAGGCCACATAATCAAACGGCTTCAGAAGCTCAGTTGGAATAGAGTCGACACCAGTAAGGCTGATGACCTGCTCACTTCCGCCGGCCTCAAACATACCTGCTAAGTGATGAAGCATGAGTAGCTTCTTATTCTTTGTTTCACGAGACAAATAACGAGAAAGGCTTTTTAGAATATCGGCTTCTTCCTGTTCAATTAATTCATAAGAGCGAAAGAATGGAACGGCACAAAGATCAACCGCTTCACCATCGACCTCTATTGTATGCCAATGAAGATCAGGGTCTTTGTGAAGTTTTCCCCAGACTTTTACCCGATGAGTTTGTAAGAGTGGGGCGGGAGCTTCAATTAATTGGCCAGAGTCGTGATTGCCAGCAATAAAAAAACTTAAAGCATTTGTTTCATGAGAGAGCTTGTGCAGGAAGTGATAAAAAAGTTCGATGGCCTGATGAGGTGGAGTGGGGGTATCAAAGACATCCCCACTCATTAAAAGCACATCAATTTTTTGGATTTTAACAGTTTCAACCAGCCAGTTAAGAAACAACTCATGTTCAGCTCGACGGTCTAGCTTGAAAAGCTTTTTCCCTAGATGCCAATCAGAAGTGTGCAGAATTCTCATGTCTAGCTACGCGGATTATTCTGTCCCTCTCCATTACCACCTCTGTTCTGAGGTTTTCTGTTTCTAGAATGAGGACGCTGGTTTCTATTCCTATTATCAGATCCTTCTGGGCGAGGATTCTGGGCCTGTTGTGGAGCACCTTGCGGACGTCTTTGTCCTTCAGGAGCTGGGCCTCTTGCTTGCTGTTGTTGATCGCGAGGTGGGCGCTGCTGTTGCTGATTTCTATTGCGATCAGGGTTGCCACCGCCTCTTTGATCTCGGTTGTTGTGTTGAGGACGTCTATCGCGGTTATCGCGATTATCTCTTGGACCTCTATTTTGTTGTGGGTGATTCCCACGATCATGACTCATTTTAGAAGTGATGACTGGTTCATCATAAACCGGAGAATCGTCATCATCATCAAGGAGTTCATCTTCACTTGGTGTATAAGTGAGTTCTTCTTCCTCGTCAGGAGTCTTAATTACTTTAAGTCTTTCGCCTTCAAGATCGGCCACTTCTGGAAGTGAGTAATCCAGAGTTTTTGATCCAAAAAGGTCTTCAAAAACAGAAGTGGCGAAGTTTTTAGAAGTTTCTTTATAGCTCTTTACTTCAGTTTCAAATTTTTTGATCTTACGGGCCTCAGAGTCCTCAAGACCAATCACTTTGTGAGTTTCGTCACTTACTGAATCAAATTCTTTCGGGAAATCAGCAGTTTCTTTATCAAGAGACTCTTTGTAGAGGTCAACGATAAATCTTTTCTTCACTCCACGGTTAGTGATGACATCAAACTGCTCACTTAAAAGGTGAAGTCTGAGAACTTTCCCAGTCTCGCCTGTATGAGTCGTGATGATATCTCCCTCTTTAGGGAGGCGATTTCTTTTTTCTTTATAAACTTCATCTTCGTATTGAAGACAACATTTAAGCTGTCCACAAACTCCGTTGAGTTTTGAGAAGTTCAATGTGAGATCCTGGTTCTTGGCCATCTTGATCCCAACGTTTCCGTACTTGGTCAGGAAAGAAGAACAGCAAAGCTCTCTTCCACAAGGGCCAATACCGCCGATAGAGGCAGAACGATCGCGCACAGAAATTTGTCTTAACTCAATTCTTGTTTTTAGCTTCCCAACAAGATCTTTTACGAGATCACGGAAATCCACACGAGATGGCGCAATAAAGTAGAAAATGGCCTTCTTACCAAATGAAGTAAACTCCACGTGAGTAAGATACATATCAAGTTTGTGGTCCTCGATAAGGTCATTACAGATATTTTCAGCATTCTTTTGCTGGTGATAAGCTTCACGATCTTTTTCAAAATCTTCATCACTGGCGATTTTGGCAATTGAGCGAACAGGAAGCATATTTTTATTGAAAGGCAGGTCATAAGGAAATGAGTTTACATAACCCACGGCCATACCGCGGTCACTCATGGCCACTACTTTCTGTCCGTATTCGATTTGACGTTTTCCTACAAGGAAGGGGAATGAGCGGGCATTACCTGGGAAACGAACCCTGATAAAGCGAAGAATCTGGCCTTCTTTAAATCGGCTTTCATCTTTGGCCTCTCTTTCTTCTGAGGCCTCTTCTTCTGTTAGTTCGACTGATTCAATATATGGGGACTCGGAAGGCTTTGAGGTTGGAGTCTCTAAACCTTCGGTATTTATGTTACTGGTCATCCCTCTATCATTGAGGGATTTTTGGTTTATGTCAATGTAATTGCCCTAGGAAACACGTGAGTTTTAAGTAAGTCCCAGAAGAGGGTCCACTTTGTTGCACTTGGTTGATGAAATGTCTCCATTTCTTTGAGTTTTAAGAGCCAAATTCCTAGTGCTGCTTTGGCCTCATGGCCATCAGTTTGGTCAGTTTCCCAGAGGACAAGTTTTTCAACCCAGTAGTTAATTCCAAGTGTGTCTTTTTGGTAAGTTTCAAGGAATTGGCTTAAACCCATTTGACGGGAATCTTTGATGAATTTTTCAAAGTCGTCGTGGTTTTCTTGTACTTTAGGAATATCTAATCGAAGAAGTATTCCCCGAGATTCAATGGTTTCGAGCAGCTTCAGCTGTCCTGCATTGATGAGGATAATAGTAGAGTTTTTAAGGGGCTCTTCTAACAGCTTTAGCCACTTATTGGCCACAATGGTATTGATTCTTGCTGCTTCGGTAATAATCGCGAATTTATGATTGGCCTCAACGGTAGAGAACTCAAAAAAACGAATAAGACCGAGGGCTTCTTCTACATTAAAATTCTGGCCTGATCCTTCTTCCGTACTCAGATTACCCAGTCGAAAAACATCAGGATGATTCCAGGCTTCACTGGGAACACGCACACCTGATTGCTTGAAGAAACCAGTTAAAAAGTCTGCACAGAATTTCTCACAAAGTGCCTGAGCTTCCGGGGAGTTTTTAGTGGGAGTCAGAATATAGAAATGACCTAATTTTTTCTGACTAGCAAGGCTTAATAATTGGTTTAAAAGATTCATAGAAGTGCTTCCAGATCAGCTTTAATGAGCTCTGAAACTTCAGCGGCACTAACAGTGGCATCAATGCGCTTTACTCTGTTGGTAAAGAGGGAGGCAACTTCACGATAGCCAGCAACTAATGAGAGATAAAAATCTTTTTTCTCCGACTCAAAATAATCTTTTTTATTTCCACGCAAGAGCTGTCTTTGCATCGAAGTTTCTAGATCGATATCTAAAAAGAAAGTTCTTTTAGGCAAGATATTAAGAGGCGAATTAAGGTGCAGTTTGAGAATCGTTTCAAAGCCTAATCCACGAGCTTTACCCTGATAGGCCAGAGATGAATCGATGTAGCGATCAAGAATCACCACACATTTTTTATCACGTAATGCCGGAAGGATTTTCTCATAAAGGAGTTGAGTTCTCGAAGATACAAAGAGGTGAGCTTCGCTCAAAGGATGAAGAGGTGAAGTTGATTCCAAGATTGCTTCACGAAGTTTTTCTCCAAAGCGAGTACCGCCTGGCTCACGCAAAGTAATGACAGAGTAACCTTTGTCTTCAAAAAACTGTTTAATAAAATTTATTTGAGTGGTTTTTCCCGAGCCTTCAATTCCCTCAATAGAGAGGAAGAGGCCTTCGTTTGCAGAAGGGGTCGTAAATTGTCCAATAAGATTATTTAGGGTGCTCATTCTCTTCACTATATCCCAAAGAGATATTAGAAGTCACTGGCCTCTTCAGTCGCATTTTCTTCATAACCCATCACATCACCGATAGGAGCGGCGGAAGGAGCACGATTTTGGTTGCGAGGAGGTACCAGGCTAGGGATGGGTGAAGCCTCATGAACAATTCGTTGTTCATCAAACGGATTATCATAAGGATCAGTTTCCGGCTCATCATAATGGCCGTAATCTGGATCACTATGCTCATTGGTATTGTATTGATCAGAGTGGTGTGTTTCCACGATCGTCGGGATATGTTGTTGAGGTAGGTGGTTGATTGCTGGAGCTGCCCTCTGAGGTCGGGAAATTTGGCGAGAGACACTTGCCGGTGCTCGTCGCTCTCCCATGGGTTGTGATTTCTCAGTGATCTCGGCAACAGTAGGAGTTTCCTCGTGAGGTGCCACTAGAGTAAAAAGAATTCCACCTAAAACGAGAACTCCCATTGCAACTGATTGAGGCATTGACCAATCAATACGTTGCCAGATAGGTGCCTTCGTTGATTTAGTGCCTGCCAGCTCCGTAGGAAAGGCCAGAACTTTACTTTTAGTTAGAAGATTATGAGCTTCTTCGGCGATAATTTCCGAAGGAGTTTCTTCTTGTGGAATTTCAGGAGGAAGGTCACGTCCATGCATTTGGGCCAGAGTCATGGTAGGTGCCGTCGGTAACTCGCTAGGAGCAAAATCACGACGATCAAAGCCTTCGATTTCAAAAATTTTTAGCCACGTTTTACCATCATCAGATGAAATACTGTCAGTCACGATCAGCGTTCTCATCTCCAGACGTTTAAGGACATGTTGCTTCTCAAAAGGCCCAATTTTGAGACCCTTATCTAAAAGCCAAAAGGGACCTTCAGAATTTTGAGGAGTTGAAATAATACGGGGACTGCGACGTTGAAATTGAGGATAACTGAAAAGAGGCATCCACTCTTGCGGATCTAGGCGACTGGCCTCGGCACTAGTCAATAATGTTTCATTTTCCTGCACATATTCACGCAGATCCTCTAAAAGAAAGGGACCCCAGCTCTGTGAATTGAGCTTAATCATCCACAGCTCTCGATGGGAGAGTTCTTTATTGAGTATTTCTTCTTTGGTCAGTGCTTGAAGCTTAACTTTCATGCCTTTTCATCCTCTTATTCTTAGTCGGCTAAAAAGGGCCAAATCTTGAGGATTTAAACCATATTTTTTAACTCAGGTTTTTGACTAATAGGGTTGTGAGGAGCATACTCGGGGGGATTAATTTAGCTCCAGAGGGCCTATGAAAGAGAGAATCGATAAAATTAAAGAGCGTTTTCTTCAGTATAACGACTGGGAAGACCGTTACAAGGAGCTGATCCAGCTAGGTAAGTCCTTGGATTCATATCCTGAAGACAAAAGAGATGAGAAATACAAGGTTAAGGGCTGCCAGTCACAGGTTTGGCTCTACCCTGAAGTGAGAAATGGTCGAGTTTTCTTCTATGGAGATTCGGATGCTGTTTTAGTCAAAGGTATCGTGGCCCTGCTTCTCAATGTTTATTCGGATGCAACTCCTGCAGAAATCTTGGCAACCAAGCCTGAGTTTTTAAAAGAAGTGGGTATCACTGAGCATTTATCAATGAACCGCTCAAATGGTCTTGCGGCCATGATGAAGCAGATTCAGATGTATGCTCTCGTTCTTCAAACTACAATGAAAGGTTAAGAGAAATGCTTATTCGTCCAAGAAGAAATCGTGTTAATGAAGTTATTCGTTCAATGGTTAGAGAAACCTATTTGGGCCCGGAACAGTTAATTGCTCCGCTATTTGTCATTGATGGAAAAAATCAAAATATTCCTATTCATTCAATGCCTGGTCAAAGCAGACTCTCGATTGATCTGATGATCCGCGAGGCTCGCGAGCTTTTTGATCATGGTATTAAAACCGTGGCACTTTTTCCGGCCATCAATGAAAGTTTAAAAACTCCTGATGCTCGCGAATCTTATAATCCTGATGGACTTAATGCTCGTGCGATCAGCGAACTAAAAAATGCAATCCCTGAGATGATGATTATGGGTGATGTGGCCCTTGATCCTTATTCAAGTGAGGGACATGATGGCCTGGTGAATCCGAAAACAGGCGAAATCTTAAATGATGAATCGGTAGAGATCCTCGTTAAGCAGGCCCTTTGTGAGGCCCGTGCTGGTGTTGATATTATTGGACCAAGTGACATGATGGATGGACGTGTGAACCAGATTCGTGAAGCTTTGGATGATGAAGGATTTAAGAATACTCTTATCATGAGCTATTCCGCTAAATACGCTTCGGCCTATTACGGTCCTTTCCGTGATGCCCTTGATTCGGCACCAAAAAAAGGTGATAAAAAAACATACCAAATGGATTATGCCAACGCGAACGAGGCCTTAAGAGAAGCTGCTCTGGATGAAGCTGAGGGAGCAGATATTTTGATGGTAAAACCAGGCCTGCCTTATCTTGATGTGATCTATCGTTTAAAACAAAGTTTCACACTTCCGATCGCAGCTTATAACGTTAGTGGTGAGTACGCGATGGTCAAGGCCGCTGTTGAGCGCGGTTGGCTTGATAATGATAAAGTTATTATTGAAACTCTGACTTCTTTTAGACGAGCTGGTGCAGATATCATCCTGACTTACTTTGCTAAAGAAGCCGCTCAAATTCTCAACAAGTGATTGCCAAAAAGTATGCCGTACCTTTTGTCTTAGTGCCAAAAGGTACGGCATACTTTTTAGCTTTTTAATTCCTCTTCGATAAGCCATAATTTACCCATGCATATTCTACTTATCCGCTTCTCCAGTATGGGAGATGTGGTTTTACAAACGGCCACCGTCAATTGGTTAAAATCCTTATTTGGTAATAAGGTGCAGATTACTTTTGCGACTTCTAAAGAATTTGCTTCCTTAGTGGAAGGACATCCGGGAGTTGATCGCGTGATTTGTCTGAATCGTCGCGAAGATGCTGGCTGGCAGAACTTTAAAACTTCACTCAAAGAAGTTCATAAAAAAAATCCTTTTACCCTGATTCTCGATTTACATGGAACCATGAGGTCTTATCGCCTGCGTTGGGCCTACTGGAATATTCCAAGTCTCTCGGTGGATAAGCGTCGATGGGAACGCTGGCTTTTAACTAAAGTTAAAATTCCGTTCATCAAACGTTTTATCTCCAAAGATCTTTTCGGACTGGAGAATCAAGTACACCGCTTGATCATTGACCTAAAAGATATTCTGGGAGATCTCAATCCCATTGAGAGAACACAAAATTTTATTCAATCCAAGCAAGGTGAGCTGACTTCTCTGGGAGAACTTCCAGCATATCCGGGATTAGCGGATTACACAGTACTCGCTCCCTCTGCTTCTTTTAATCCGAAGCGCTGGCCAGTGGAGCGTTTTGTTGAGCTTGCTCGCAAACTCATCGAGCGCGGAGAGAAGGTTGTTATTCTTGCCGGCCCCACTGACAACTTTTGTGATGTCTTCAATGAGCTGGCAGGTGAGAGACTTATTAATCTTCAAGGTAAAACAAGTCTTCGTGAATCGATGAGTATTATCAAAGGTTCAAAACTCTGTGTTGGTAATGATTCTGGAATGAATCACATCGCAGAAGCTTATGGAGTTCGTTGCATTACTCTTTTTGGACCTACTGATCCTCGCTTTGGCTTTGCTCCTCATGCAGAGAATTCAAGCTTTGTTTCAAAAAACTTATGGTGCAAACCTTGTTCAACAACTGGTTCAAAAAAATGTTTTCGTTCGAGTCTCATTTGCATGGAAATGATCAGCGTTGAAGAAGTCTATGATATGTGCATGGAGAAGCTTTCATGATCTATTCTCTGGTGCATACTATTCTCATTAAATTTGTGTCTCTTTTTGTTTTCTGGATACCAGAAGTTGTTGAGAGAAAAAAATTTGAGTTAAGAAATCTAAAAGAAAAAGGGGCACAGAGCTTTAAAGAAGAAAAGCAAGTGGCCGATTTTTGTTTTGAATTCTCTAGTGAAGGAGAGTTCGCACAGATTGCTTCTTTAGTTGAAGATGCACTAAAAGCTGGAAAGAGAGTTGAGCTGGTGATGTTCTCTCCCAGTGTTGAAAAACAAGTTCTTGCTCTTTACAATAAGTATCCGGAGCAGATTCGTTATCTCCGTTACCCCATCCTTACTTATAACCTTTTAAGATCAGGATTATGTTTTAGCAAATGGGCGACGGCACAGACCCTCTTTTTAGTTCGTTATGATTTTTTTCCTGAGTTTTTAAGCTGGGCCAAGGGTGATCATCACAAGTTGAAACTTCTTTGGTTAAGTTTCAAAAAAACGAGATTGAAGAATAAAAAACTCTCTTGGATGAAAAGACAGTTTTTAAGTTTATCGACTCAGAATATTTTTGCTACAGAAGAAGATCGAATATTTGCCCGCTCATTTGGTTTTGAGGGTGAAGTTTATGATTTTAGGATGGAGCAAATTTATCGCAGGAAGATCAATAAAGAGGCGCGCTTTCAAGAGGTCTTTAAAAACTACCAAGAGCTCATCAATCATCTCAATACCTTTCCTCGCAAACTGATTGTGGGAAATGCTTGGGTTAATGATGTGCCTTTGCTGGAAGATATTGATGAGCAGACAGGGATACTCATTGTTCCTCATAAATTAGACGAGAAAAATCTTTTTGATTTTACTCTCGCGCTTGAGAAGCTGGGTCTTGAGTCGGAGATCATTGACGATTCTAGCACTCATTTCTCTTCTCCCGTTTTGATTTTGAATAAAAAAGGTGTTCTCTGTGAGCTCTATAGTGATTTTGGCCATGCCTATGTTGGTGGCGGTTTTGGAGTGAGTGTGCACTCTATTTTAGAGCCGTTAGTAAATGGAGCAGGGGCCATTAGCTGTGGGCCAGTTCACCATCGCTCAACAGAGTTCGACGTGGCCTCTTATTTTAAAGTGATGACCGAGGTAAGAGATCACAAGGATTTCTTTCAATGGTTTTCACAAGAGGCAAAAATGCCAATGAATTTTGATCCTGAAAGCTACAAGAAATTTCGCAAGGAAGTTATCGGATGTTAAAGAATAGATATGATGAAATTCTTATTGGTCTTAACGTTGGGGCCCTGCTGAAAGGGCTTATATCGCTTAAGAATAATAAGTCGGTTCTTTTAATTGATGATAAAAGATTCTCAGGAAGAAGCTTCTCATCTGAGTTTGTTTCAGAGCTGGAAGTTCAAGGTTTTCTTCGCGTGGCCAAGCAATTTGATATTGCTGAATTAGGAGATATTAAAAAATTTCTGCGACCTGGAGTGATTGATCTTAATACAGATAAGATTAGGCTTCGTGTAGGAGCACTTCCTTTTGATAATCTACGTGAACTTTTAAGAAAGTACCCTGAGTTGATTAATAAAAGTGACCTTGACCTTGTTTATCAGGAAGGGGAAAAGCAGTTTAATCAAATTTTTCTTGATGAATTAAAACGTTATGAAAATATCCTACATGAGAACTCACTGAGAGGGAAATCACAGAAATTTGAATTTAGTGCGAATCTTCCTAAATGGTTTAAAGGTATTTTCCAGAAGTTCAGTGAACTGATGTCTTTTGAATACAGTCTTGATCAATCCATGAAGTTTAAAGCTCTTCTTCATGTGATGAGTGTGACTTTTGAAGAAAAGATGAAGTCAAAATTAACTCCAGAAGAGATGTATTTTTACTTCTTTAGACTTCTGTGTCCCGTTTATCGACTACAGGATTTCATTCTCATTGCCCAACTCAAACGTCGTCTTATGATTTTAGGTGGAGATTTTAAGGAGAGTAAGATTCAGTATTGGCAGTTTTATCAAGGCCGATTCGAAAATCTTCTTCTTGCTTCTTTTGAAGGGGTTATTTCTGCAGGTAAGGTTCATTTCTTTACGACACTACCAGAAGATCTTCCTTTTAAATTAACTTCTCCTTACCCATTTTATCGCTCAGTTCAGATGCATGTGGATAAGTCATCAGTGACTTCTTATCCTGCTCACCATCTGATGGTTGTGGCCAATGAATCGAGTCTTGGAACGCAGAGACCTTATCGTGTTATCACGATGGATGAAGCGTTCAGCTCTTATCATATGCCGTACTTCCATATGCCGGCCTCAAAGCCTGATTTCTACCTTGGTCAAATCAGCGAACTCTTCAGTTCTGATGCTAAAACAGTTCCTTTTTCAGTGAATGGGCCTCATTTTGAAGACGTGCTTTCTTCAACGATTGACCTTCGTCTCCTTAACAAAACTCCAACCGACCTGGCCCGAGACCTCTTACCCCTAACTTTAGAGTATGAAGATAGTGAAGTAGGCGGTTTTGAATATTGGGGCAATCATAAATATTACGGACTTGGGCAACTAGGTCTTATGTATGGGATTATGAAAAACTAGATTATAATGAAGGGTATGAAACGGTTTTTAAGCAAAAAAGGGCAGACCTCAATTGAGTATATGCTGATTTTGGTGGTGGCCATCTCCATTGGTATGGCCTTTAAGGCCAAGATGGAAGATTTTATGCTTAAGAATCCAAACTCCTTTGTTTCCAAGCAGTTATCAGCTCTACAAGGCAACCTTTCCCAAGATTCCTCTGGCCGCTACACTCGTTTTTCCCTCCGTTAGAACTGTCTAAAAAAATGACACAATATGTAATATTTGCAGAAGTGCTTATTTGCAGCGCGTTGTTCCGCTATAGTAAAGCAAAATTTCATATCCTTTGCGAGGAGGGATTATTTATGAAAACAAGAATGCTTTTAGCACTTGCAGTAAGCTTGAGTTTCTCTCAAGTCTACGCCCAGTTTGATGAACAGGTTCTCAATTCTGATCCGATTCATGTTGATGGTTATCTTGCTGAAGATAAGCCGGTCATGGATGGAGAGCTTGCGGGAATCCGTAATGAATTAAAGAAACAAAAAACGGGTACTCAGTTAAATAAAGAAAAGTCTAAGGACTTAGGTAAGCTTTCTCAGCAAACAGAAAAGCTACTTGATAGCCAAGACGAATATATTGAATCAAAAATCGAGTCATCGATTGCGATCAAGGAATTCAATAAGAAAGTTGAAGAAAATCAGAAGAAACTTCGCTGTATTATGGAAGAGTCTACTGATCGTGAATGTGCTCCGTACATGAAGCGCTATCAGAAAAAAGCTAAAGAAGAGACTCAAGAGGTTCAGGAAGTAAAAGTTCAACAGGCCGCTCCTGTGAACCAAACTGTTGCTGAAGCTCCTTCTGCTAAGCCTTTTCTTGGCGGTGTTAAATTTGTCCCATTTCTTGGTGGAACAAGCTTTAATGGTGAGAAAGAGCAGCTTGAAGCTAAAGCATCTGCGGGTCTACGTGTAGAAGCAGATCTTGGTGAGCGTTTCGCAGTAGGTGTGGGTTTCAACTACTCATCTCTTGCTACTGAGGATTTTGCGAACTCACTTTATAACAATAATAACTGGAACCAAGGCTACTATGGTTTCTATGGTCAGAATGGACGTGAAATCAATTTCAAAACGATGGGATTGGATTTCTACGGAAAACTTTTCATCACTAAAGGTGAAAGATTTCGCCCATATTTGAGAGCGGGAATTGGTATCAACCGTGCTGACCTTAAGTATGCTAACAACAATTCATATAACATGTATGGTTACTCATTTGGTAATGAAGCCTACAAGACAACTTATGTGAATGGTAGTATCGCTCTAGGTTCTGACATCATGATTACTCAGAACGTTGGACTTTCAATTGAAGCGAATTACTCACGTGGTTTAAGTGGTGCTTTCTCTAGCGAAGAGTCTAAGAATATGGGGACTAGCCCTGACCAGGCCCGTCTTAAAGAGCTAGGTGATGAAATCATCAACGCAAATGCACTAAGCGTATTTGCAGGTCTTGTTGTAACGTTCTAATTAAGTCAAGTTTTCTTCCTCGAAAGAATCACCCCCTGACCGACCAGTTGGCAGGGGGAGATTTTTTTTCTTTTATTACCTGACAGTATCGCTTTTGAACTTATAAAATTCAGCTACATCTACTAGAATAAACTCTGATCAATTAATTCTCATTATCCCTTTCAAAGGAAGTTTTGATATGAAAGCAGTTTATCTTGTTGATGGTAAAAGAACGCCGCAAGTTAAGGCAGGTGAAGAGCTAAAAGAAGTAGCGGCTCCTTATCTGGGTCATTATTTGATTCGTCATCTTGTTGATAAATACGGAATTCCGGCCAATGAGGTTGATGAAGTAATCATTGGTAATACTGGAACTCCTGCTAAATATCCAAACGTTGGTCGAGTGATTGCTCTTGAAGCAGGACTTGATAAAAAAACTTCTGGTTACTCTGTTCACAGAAACTGTGCTTCAGGAATGGAAGCTCTTTCTCAGGCCTATGTGAAAATTGCTTCTGGTAGAAGTGATCTTATCTTCGCTGGTGGTGTTGAGAATATGTCTCAGATGCCGCTTCTTTTTAACAAGCAAATGACTGAGTTTTTCATCCAGCTTATGTCAGCAAAATCAACTGCTGCAAAAATGAAAATCTTCTCAACTTTCCGTCCGAACTTTCTAGCTCCGATTATTGCTGTTCAACAGGGTCTTACAGATCCTTTTTGTGGACGCAACATGGGTCAAACTGCTGAGACTCTTGCCCGTGAACTTGGAATCACTCGCCAGATGCAGGATGAGTTTGCCAATAACTCTCATATGAAGGCCGTGAAGGCGACTGCCGATGGAATTTTCCGTGATGAAATCCTTCCGATCATGGCAGGGCTAAAACTTGATAAGATGATTGCAGATGATTTAGGGCCTCGAGCTAATTCAACTGTTGAGCGTCTTGCAAAACTAAAACCATTCTTTGAAAAAGAAACAGGAACAGTGACAGTAGGAAATGCTTGTCCACTAACTGATGGTGGATCTGTTTGGATGCTTGCCAGTGAAGAAGCAGTAAAAAAATATAATCTAGAGCCAATGGCCCGTATGGTTGATTATCACTTCCACGGACTTGAGCCTGAGAGAATGGGACTAGGTCCAGTTCTTGCGAGTCACGGAGTGCTAAAGCGTGCTGGACTTAAAATGAATCAGATGGATCTGGTTGAACTGAATGAAGCATTTGCTGCACAAGTTCTTGGATGTCTAGAAGTGATGAAGAGTAAAACTCTCTCAAGTCGTTGGGGCATTGATGAAGTCGTGGGAGAGATTCCTTTTGAGAAGCTCAATGTAAACGGCGGGGGAATTGCACTTGGACATCCGGTCGGTTCAACAGGATCACGCTTAGTTGTCACACTTGCTCATGAGTTAAAGCGCCGTAAGCAAAGATATGGCCTTGCCACACTTTGTATCGGTGGTGGTCAAGGTGGAGCGGTGATTATCGAGAATTTAAAAGTTTAAAAGAGAAATTATATGAATTTTGAAACACTATCATTTGAAGTTAAGCAGGAAATTCTTTGGGTTGGTTTTGGATTAAAAACAAAAAAATCCATGACAACTCTTGATCGAGCGACGCTGGAAGATTTAAAAGGTGCTATTCTTGAAGCACAGAATCTTGAAAGAAATGGTTCGATCAAAGGAATGATTTTCTTCTCTCATAAGCCAGGAGTTTTTCTGGCAGGAGCAGATATTTCTGTTATCAATTCTCTTAAATCAGAAGCAGAAGCGCTGGAAGCACTGGCCGAAGCTCATAGTATTTTTAATGCTCTTGATGATCTAAAAATTCCAACAGCAGCACTAGTTGATGGTGTCTGTTTAGGTGGAGGATTAGAGTTATCACTTGCTTGTAAAAAAATCTTTGTTTCTGATAATGCCAAGACCGCTTTGGGACTTCCTGAGGTCATGCTGGGAATTCTGCCAGGATTTGGTGGAACATACCGACTTCCTCGCAAGGTTGGTCTTCCAACGGCACTTGATATGATTCTTACAGGGAAACAGATCAAAGGTAAAAAATTAAAATCATTAGGTCTTGTGGATGCATTACTTCCAGTAGAACGTATGCAGGAACTTGCTCCTACTTATTTATTCAAGAAGAGTGAGAAGAAAAAATCTCTTAAAGAAGAAGTTGAAGCCCTTGCGATCAATAACTTCTTAACAAGAAAAATCATTTTTCAAAAAGCTCGTGAAACAGTTTTAAAAACAACGAAAGGTTTTTATCCAGCACCTCTTAAAATCTTAGAAGTTCTTGAGAAGGGAGCAGGTAAGTCTCGCGCTGATTATTTAAATCTTGAGAGTGAAGCTTTCGCGGAACTTTGTCAGACTGTTCAATCAAAAAATCTTCAACATATCTTTTTCTTAACTGATGAAGCAAAAAAGATTGAGAACAAAGACAAGCTGCTTAAAGTTAATCGTGGTGCTGTTCTTGGTGCAGGTGTAATGGGTGGAGGTATTGCCTGGTTGTTTGCTCAGAACGATCAATCGCCAATCATGAAAGATATTACCCCTGAAGCTCTGGAACTAGGCTTAAAACAGGCCTCAGAGAATTTCTCAAAGGCCTTGAAGCGTAAGCGTATGAGTGAAGATGATTTCAATCGTAAGATGCGCTCAATCACTCCCGCTCTTAATTTTGAAGGTTTCAAGAATGTAGACCTTGTCGTTGAAGCTGTTGTTGAGAACATGGATATCAAGAAAAAAGTGTTTGCCCAGATTGAAGGTGAGGTGACGGATAAGTGTATCCTTACTTCTAATACTTCTTCTCTTTCAATTGAAGAGATGAGTAAGGCCTTAAAAAATCCTTCTCGCTTTGCAGGTCTTCACTTCTTTAATCCAGTAAATAAGATGCCACTAGTGGAAATTATCACTCACGAAAAAGCTGATCCTCTGGTCATTGAGTCGTTAAAAAAGTGGACCCTTGATGCTAAGAAAACTCCGATTGTCGTTAAAGATGGCCCGGGGTTTCTAGTAAATAGAATTCTTGCTCCTTATCTTAATGAAGCCGCTTTCCTTTTAGAGGAAGGAGTTTCCATTGAAGCTCTCGATCAGGCAGCTCTTGATTTTGGTATGCCGATGGGCCCATGTCGACTGATGGACGAAATTGGAATTGACGTGTGTGTGAAGGTTGGAAAAATCATGCACGATGGTCTTGGTTCGCGTGCAACTCCTTCAAGTCTCTCGACCGGTCTTTATGATAAAAAACTTCTGGGTAAGAAAAACGGCAAAGGCTTTTATCTTTATGACTCTGCTGGTAAGTCGACAGGGCTAAATCCTGAAGTTGTTTCGATGCTTACTGCAAAGAAGAATAATATGGACCCTCTCACTATCCAGATGCGTCTATTCCTTCCGATGGTAAATGAGGCAGCTTATATCCTGGCAGATAAGATCTGTGATGATGCTGGCACAGTGGACATCGGTATGATTTATGGAACAGGGTTCCCTCCATTCAAAGGTGGGCTACTTCGATGGGCCGATGATGAAGGTTTGGAACAAATTGCAGAAAGACTGGCAAATTTTACTGAACAAGTCAGTCGTGAACGTTATAGTATAGCTCCATTCTTGAGCTTAATGGTGAGCGATAAGAAAAAGTTCTACGACCTCTAATGCAAAGTTTTGCTTTTTACAGATATTTTTTAGGATATCTATTTCATTCTAAGACCCGCCAAAAACTGCTTTTCATAGCAGTGGTGGGTCTTTTTCTTTCTTCTTTCTCCCTGCTCGTAATCCAAGGAATCATGGGAGGGTTACAGCGCGGTTTAATTGCTCGTTCAAAAAGCATTCATGGCGAGCATTTAATTAAAGTAGAAAAACTAGATCGATTTGAAATTGCAGGTCTGAAAAAATACTTAGAAGAACAGAGCATCTCCTTTGTAGGAGAGCTAGAAGCTGAAGTTCTCTTAAAGCATCATAACCTGATTACTCCTGCTAAAATTCATGGAGTAGATGAGGGCGCCCAAAATATTAAATTCCTTGAGAACAAAGATTTTACCGGTCTGGTGATGGGAAGTGAAGTCGCTGCTAAACTTCGCGCGCAGTTTATGGATGATGTTCAGATCATCGCTCCAGGAGTTACGGACTCTATCATGGGAGAGGTTCCCAGATTTATCTCTGAAGAAGTCAGTGATTATTTGTTTACCGAACTTTTAGAGGTTGATGATTTTGAAGTGTGGGGAAGACTCTCATTAGTGCAAAACCTTCTTCGCCAAAGAAATATCAATCAAGTTAGACTTTTCTCAAAGGTTACTGATTCTCAAATTCAGGAAATCAAGGCCAGTTATCCGGGGATTCGCTGGCTTTCTTGGTCAGATATGAATGAAGCTTTGGTGTGGTCTTTAAACCTTGAAACAAAGGTGATGCTCTTTCTTTTTATTTCGATGAGCTTTCTTGTGGCCATTGCTATTACTTCGGGTCTTCTCATCTTTTATGCCAAAATCCGAAGAGACTTAATGAGCTTCTGGATTCTCGGTATGAGTCAGCAGAAAATTATCTCGCTATGCTATCGCTTTACGGTTTTATTATCTGGAGTGACTGTTGTTTGCGGGGCGATCGCGGGCTTTGGGTTATTAGTAGTTCTTGAGAAGTATGGTCACGTTATTGTTCCTGATATCTTTGTAGAACGCGGGCTACCAGTGAGTTTGGATCTTTCTCAAGTTTTAAGCAGCTTAGCGATCCCATTTTTAATCTCAATTGTTTTTAGTTATTTTTCTTTTTCTCAGTTCAGAAAGGAAAATCAATCATTTGTCGATGTGGTGAGAAGTTTGGCCTGATTTTTCAGGAAAATGATCAGCATTTCTCGATTTTTGCCGATAAAGAAAACCTAGGATCATTCTCGGGGTTTTATGTCTAAGATATTGCACTTGTCCCATTTTAAAAAGGCCGATGACTTCTTTTGGAAGCAAAAAATTAAACTCTGTGATCTAGGTTCAGTGAGTTTCTTTTGGTCAGATTCAGATGAGTCTTGTTTGAATTTAAAAAAGCTTATTGAATGTCATCCTGAGTTTAAGGATGTCTATCAGCAAAAAATTGAATCTCTTGAGGCCCTCAAAAAAATTCCTGTCTGGTTTAAGGCAAAATCTAAAGTTATTGAAAAGAATATGTATGAGCTCTATGAGGATCATATTCTTGGAAAAGATTTGTTACCGATTCACTCACAGGTAGAGTGCTCATTTCTTTCCAGTAAAGGTCCTTTTAATAAGCTAGTTGTTTCTGAATTATTAAATCCTATTATGTACCAAGAGTTCATCATGGTACTTCTTCTCTCTGATAAATTGTCTCGTAGAAAATTTCGCCTACGTATGAATTCTAGACTTCTTATGGAGCAGAACCATAGTATCCATCTGGTCAATTTTGAGCAACTCTCGACACATGGAATTCTTATCTCATCTGAGAAGCCTTTGATTGAAGGAACCCTAAACTTCTTCTTAGATTATCAGGTACTGAGTGGAACAGATGAAATGACTCTGGATGAATTAAAAAATTATCTTTCAACGAAGGCCAAAAACTTTCTTTATTCGGCCCAGGAAAGTGCAAGAATTCCTATCAATACTCAAGGCATTCATGCCCAGGTGAAGTTTGATTGTGTAAAAAACAATCTTTACTACTACTTCATTGAGTTCAATCGATTTGAGAACAAAGATGCAGTGAAAACATTGCAGCAGTTTGTGACTCACTCCAAAGATCTTATTACTGAGTCTTTGAAGAAAGCTGCCTAGGCCTTTTTCTTTCCGTAATCAACCATGTAAGCGGCGGACTTATCCAAGTTCTTACGGCGTTTATCGTAACGCTCAGTTGTGGTGATATTGGCGTGGCCTGCAAAGGTGGCCACATCTCGAATAGGAGTGAGTTGAGTATCAAGCAGGTGAGAGATTACTGTGGCCCGACACGAGTGCGGTGAGACTGCTTTATTGATTCCCAGTTTATGAGCATAGTTTTGAATGGTGCGATAGATAGTAGAGCCATCCATCGGTCTGGTATTCTTCTTTAATTCTTCTGTCTGGATCAGATAATCAGTCGGCAACAGTTCAATGCCATTATTCTTAATGCTATCAGTATAGTTTTTAACTTCCTGGTAAACGAAGTTATTAATGGGAATAAGCCTGACCTTGTCACCCTTACCATAAATTCGTAGAACGAAGTGTCCACGTTCTTGGAAAAAATCTTGAAGAGTAATATGAGTGAGCTCTGAGCGACGAAGGCCCAAGTTAAAGAGCAGCACCATCACCATACGATGGGTTCTTCCTTTGTGAGTTGATAGATCAGGAGAGTTGATCATCTCAACGACTTCTTCATCATCAAAGGCTACAGTCGGGGATTCAGTCTGTACTTTAGGAAGTTTGATGGCATCCAGCGGATTATGCTCCATCAAACGACTAGAGACGGCCCACTTGATAAAAGATCTGATGCACACCAAGCGACGATTAACGGTCGCTGAGGCAAGTCCCTTAGAGATGAGTTGATCTCGATAGAGCTGAAAGTGATAGGATTGAATTTGTGAAGGATGAGTAACAACTTGTCCTCCAGATTTTAGAAAATTAAAAAAGAAGGTGAGATCCTTGATATAGGCCTTCTTGGTATCTTCTGAAAGGAATTGAACCAAAAACTCTTGCACAAAATCGTCGATATTGGTTTTTTTAAGACTTGCTTCTTTGAACTTCTCAGCAAGCTTAGGATCGTAATTGAGAGCAACTTCATTCTTTTCTTTCATAAGTTAATTTTAAAGCAATTCAAATTGTTTTCAACTACAGAAGGACTTTACCGCCTGTAGAGTTCTTGAAATAATAAATCAAAGGTCATTTCTCAAAGGACTGATATGGAAGTTGTTCTTTTTATTCTTGGTATAGCTCTGGGATTGTTATTTCATTTCTGGCGTGTGCAAAAAATGCGCATAGATCTGAAAGTCGCCGAGGAGAAACAGGAGTTTCTTGCCTTGGAACATCAAAAAAATGCTCAGGCACTAGAAGAGAAGCTCTCACTCATTAGTCAGAAAATAATTGATGAAAAAAGTAGGGTGTTTCAAGAGAGTTCCTTAAAGAACCTTGATATCTATTTAAAGCCTTTTAGAGAAAAGCTGGGCGAGTTTGAAAATAAGGTGGAAGAGCTTCATGAAAAGGATCTGCGTGACCGTGTGAAGCTTCAAACGGAAGTTGAAAGGCTCGCTGAAATTTCTCGTTTAATGGGCCAGGAAACGGCCAATCTCACCAAGGCCCTGAAAGGGGACGTTAAGATTCAGGGGAATTGGGGTGAGATGATTCTTGAGCGAATTCTTGAATCAAGCGGACTTCGTCGAGGAGAGGAATTTATTCTGCAAGGCCAAGGTCTGGGTTTAAAGAATGAAGAAGGGCGCACGCAAATGCCTGACGCCATTATCATGCTGCCCGAAGATAAACACCTGATCATCGATTCGAAAGTCACTCTTGCCAGCTATGAGCGCTTTGTCAGTGAACCGAATGAGACAGATCTCTCTCTCTTCTTAGACTCTCTCTATTCACATATTAAAAATCTCTCTTCGAAGAGTTATCACCTCATTGATAAACTACTTACTCCTGACTATGTCATGCTCTTCATTCCCATTGAAGGGGCCTTCATGCTGGCCATGCAAAAAGATAAAGAAATTTTTGAATATGCTTGGGATAAAAATATTGTCCTCGTTGGTCCTTCAACACTCTTAGCAACACTCAAAACCGTTTCCAGTCTTTGGAGACAGCAGAGACAAACTCGCAATTCACTGGAGATTGCCCGTCAGGCGGGTGCTCTTTATGATAAGTTTGTCACTGTCAGCGAAGATATTGATCAGATGGATCAGCAGGTAGGAAAACTTCAGGAGTCTCTGGTTATCATGCGCTCTCGCATGCTCTCAGGGAAAGGATCTATCGCTTCGAGAATGGAAAAGTTGAGAGATTTAGGTGCCAAAACTTCTAAGAGCCTTAATTTAGAAGGGGATATTCACTAAGTTTTATTGGAAGTTTTCCGATAGGACTAATTATGAAAATACCTGTCAAAAGTAATTACTTACTTGGTGCTGGGCTCTTTTTATTTTCATGGTCTAAAGTGTTTGCTTTTGCCGATTATATTGAGATTTCACAAAGTACCCCTTTCTTGGCCCAACCTTCCTTTAATCGGGAGGCGTATCAGCTGGCCGAACTTCATCCGGGCAGTAAAGCCCAGATCGTTTCACTTAACACCAATCACACGAAGGGAGTTTCCTTTCAGGTCAGAATCAATGAGGGCCCCAATCGAGGACAATTAGGTTGGGTTTATCTATCAGAGGCCGAATCTCAAAGAACGTTAAAACTTCTTAATCGTGAGCAGAAAGAAGTTAGTCTGAACTCAACGAAGGGAGATATCACTTCTTTTAAATCTCAGTTCAGCACTCTTGCCAAAAGTATGAGTCCAACTGAAAGTTCAGGTATCACTTCGAAAATTCCTGAACTGGTAAGTGCAAAAAGTGATCAAGAACTGTGGCGCCAATTTATGGCCGGAGAGCTGAGCGCGAAGCCAAGTGTTAACGAAGAACTCGTCACTTTAGAAAAAACTGTTGTTAATGCAGATGGAGAAACTCAGACACAAAAATATCACCTACCAGCAGATCCAACGGTTGCCACTTTATTGGCCTCAAAGGCAGAGAGTGCTGTTGTATCAGCAGGGAATGTCGAGTGTGAAGAGGAAGCTCCTGTAAAGGTCCATGCAGCCCGTGGAGCTACGAAATGGTTAAAAGGGTGTGAGGTTTTGGGCAGTAGCATTGGTGAGCAGAGCAGAACGAAGCTTGAGCAATGTTTTACTTCCATCAAAGCGACCATTAGTGAAGGGCGTAAATTGAAGCCGAGTGATCGAGCAAAAGTATTCCCTACTTTTTATAGCAAGCTTAATTCTGTTGAACAGGAGTTCTTAGCAAGCATGGTGACTTCTATTGGTGAGGCCGGAGTATTGGCTCCTCCTCCAGAAGAGATGGTTGCTATCATGATGGTTTTAAAAAATAGAAAAGAAGACGCTCAAGAGAAGGGATTTTCTGGTGCCAATATGCTGGATACGGCCCTACAGAGTTTGCAGTTCTCCATGTATAACCGGGGAGCTCATCACTGGAGTGATGCTCTTAATCGCCCCAACTCTGATTCTCAAACTCAGCATGCGTTTGATGCCTTTATTAAATTTAAAAATTTGAAAATTTCTGCAAGCTCACCTTTAAAAGATGTGTTTCATTACCACACTGACAAAGTGTCTCCAGACTGGAAAAGTCCATCTAAAATTCTTAAAATGGTGTTAGATGGAGTGCGGTTGAAGCAGACAGGTTCCCGTCATATCTTCTACGAAAATATTGGTTGGAGCTTTAAGCACAATCCTTGGAGCAACAAATGATGAAGTTTTTTTTGCTGACCTTTTTAATGACTCATCAAGTGTATGCGTGGGAAGTTGAGAGTTCAAAAAAACAATTCTACCTCAAAGATAGCGGGCATCGTTTTATGATTACCTCTGAAGGAGGAACTCCTCGCTTTCTCAAGGTGGAGAACTGGGAAGGACTTAGGAGAGTGCATTATTATGCAGGAGCTGCGGGCACGAGCCAGATCTGTAATGTTACTCGAGCACTACTTTTGAGCAAAGAACAAAAAGTCTTAGGAGATTTACCAATCTCTTACAGATGTAAGAACGAGTCAGAAGAATCCTTTGAAGAGGCCAGCTGGATTATCAAGAGTGGTGTGCTAGAAGTCACAGATCCTCAGACTGAAGAAGTGATAAAAATCACTATTCCATCAAATTAGGTCACACACAGTCTTTACTTAGTATTTTCGTTTTCATAAAGTAAATTTGTCATGAATTCTTTAGGAGAATGATTATGCTAAAACTTACTTTTATTGCTTCTCTTTTTGCACTTTCTTTTGCTTCATTTGCCTCTGTAGAACTTAAATCTCAGGTTAACGCTGATACTTGTACTATCAAGGGTGGAAAAGTTACGAAGACAACTTCTCTTATGAATGGAGAGGTTAAATTTACAGTAGAAAAAGCTGTTAAATTTGAAGGTCTAGAAGATCTTGCTCGCCGTGTTTCTGAAACAACTACGAATACAAGAAATGAGTACTTCACTCACGAGCTAGTTCTCGATGGTAAGACTTATGTTCTTAATTCAGAAGATTCTAAAGAGACTATGGTTCTTCTTTCTGTGATGGGCCGTCTTTGCCAATCAATCTAATTTCAGTAGCTTGAGAGCGAGTATGTAAAGTGTACTCGCTCTCTGGTATTGAATAAGCGTGCGCTGCATAATTAGGTCATTCGTTTTAATTTGATGAGGACCTTATGAAGAAATTAGCTGCACTTTCTCTTTTATTCTCTTTTTCTGCTTTCGCTAATTCAGCCGAGTTAGAAAACCAAAAAAACAAAATCCTAGATATTATTAAAAAAAATGAACAGAGTGTGAATATTGCTTTAAAGGCAGTTGAGAACGATCGTCAATTCTTGCGCACTAGTTTTAATACAACTCCAGCTCTTAAAGACATTCAGAACGGATGTGCAGATAGTGAGTTTGTAAAACTCTCAGAGAACTTGAAGCGTGTGTGGATGAGTGATTATGTTACTTGGCCCATGAGACGATTAAATTCAAGTTATCAGTACTATCTCAATAATCCTCAGGTAACGCCGAACTTATCAATTAGTCAGTCTGAGATTTTTGATGCTGTTAAAGGGCTTGTGCAGGCCAGATCAATCAAGGTTTGTAAGTATAATGATCTCTTTATCTTTGAAGAGAATGAAGATTTTAGGCACGCTAAAAACGGTGCTTGGCAAAACTATAATGCCTCTCTTTCATTTGATGATATTAAGAGTGGAACTTATGATAAAACGCTTCGTCATGTGGTTTATCAGGGGCCAATTAAGGTTGAAGGAACTTTAACTCGTTTCGGAACACCTAGCTCTTCATATCGTTTCGGAAAAGTGAATATCAGTATTAACTGGGACAAAGTTCCATCGGGCGGTTACAGTTTTTCTCATCCTGAATTAACTAACCCATTAGACATTATTAAAAAAGCTAAGAAGTTATAGATAAAAAAAGCCCCGCGATTGCGGGGCTTTTTATTTGAACTATTTTTTGATCTGAATGTTTTTAAGGCCTGCAAAGGCATTGTTTTTGAATGACGGGCCTGATTGCATTTGATTTGGATTAGGGCCTGTTGGTTTCCCACGCTTTGGCTGTCCACGATCAATACCTGTAGTACCTTCCGTTTGTGAGTCGGCCTTGCAAGAAAGAGAGATACGACGACGATCAAAATCGATTCCGAGAACTCTCACTTTTAACTCTTGTCCTACCTTTAACTCATCCATCGCATTTTCAACAAAACGATCACTCATTTCACTGATGTGAAGAAGACCGTTTTCTTTAATACCGATATCAACGAAAGCACCGAACATTGTAATGTTTGTTACAACACCTTGGTACCATTGACCAATTTTAAGATCCTTTAATTCAGAGATACCTTTAGTGAACTCAACCGATTTAAAGGTTGTACGTGGATCTTGAGAAGGAGCTTTTAAGCATTTCACAATATCATCCAACGTCATCGCACCGATTTCATTTTTAAGAGTTCCGTCTGTGGCCAGTTGGTTTTGAAGAGCTTCATCATCAAGAAGGTCTTTTACATCGCGGCCCTTCGCTTTTGCCCAATTTTCAAGTGTAGGGTATCTCTCAGGGTGAATGAATGTTCCATCGAGAGGGTGAGCTCCATGATAAATACGAAGGAAGCCTGCCGCTTGCTCATAAACTTTTTGTGTGAAGCGACTCACTTTCAATAGATCCTGGCGTGATTTAAAACCGCCATTCTGATCTCTGAACTTAACAACGTTTTGAGCAACAGTTGGACCAATTCCAGAAACATAAGAAAGAAGTGGAGCTGAGGCGGTATTTAAGTCAACACCCACAAAGTTCACACATGACTCAACAACTGCTTCAAGGTTATTTTTAAGTTGAACTTGGTTCACATCGTGCTGGTACTGCCCAACACCGATTGATTTTGGATCAATTTTAACAAGTTCAGCAAGAGGATCCTGGAAACGTCTGGCAATTGAGATGGCCCCTCTTACTGTAACGTCTTTTTCAGGGAATTCTTGGCGAGCGATATCGGAAGCAGAGTAGATAGAGGCTCCAGCTTCTGAGATCATTGTTGCTTTCACTTTTCCGTCTTTAACTTGAGGGATATAAGTTTCAACAAACTCTAGTGTCTCACGTCCATTAGTACCGTTACCTATAGCAATGTACTCAACGTTAAACATCTCAATCATTTTTGTAAGAATTTGAGCAGAACCTACAACATCTCTTTTTGGCTCAAACGGATAAACGACATGGTCACCCATGAATTTTCCCGTCTGATCAACGATCACAACCTTACAACCTGTACGAATCCCCGGGTCAATCCCAAGAACCGCTTTTGATCCAAGGTAAGGCTGAAGAAGAAGGTTTTTCAGGTTTACGCCGAATACTGAGATAGCTGCTGTATCAGCAACTTTTTTGAGATCATTTTTAATTTCAAGATCCAGACTTGGCTGAATGTAGTTTGTATAAGATTTCTCTGCACACTTTTTCAGGATCTCATAGTTAGCGAGAGCTGCTTTTTTCGGGAAGAATTGATCTTCCACCATACCAACACCTATTTCTGGCGCAATTTCGGTATCAACTTTAAGAACCTTTTGGTTCATCCCACGTCTCATGGCCATGTAACGGTGAGAGGCTTTCGGGTCTTTAATTTTTGAAAGGGGCTCAGAGAACTCAAAGAAGTCTTTATACTTTTGAGCATCCTCAATTTTATCTCCATCTTTGCGAAGACCTGATTTCATCACACCCACATCCCAGAAGGTCTGACGAATTTTTTCTTTAAGCTCAAGTTGGTGAGAGAAAGTTTCAATAAGAATGTCACAAGCTCCGTTGATAGCGTCTTGAACATCTTTTACTTTACCTTCACTAGGCTTAACAAATTTCTCTTCAAGTTCGGCCACAAGAGTTCTGATGTCTTTGGCCCCATTGAGAATCATCTCACTTAATGGTTCAAGTCCATTTTCTTTTGCGATCATGGCCTTAGTCTTCTTCTTAGACTTATAAGGAGCGTAGATATCTTCAAGTTGGTTAAGAGTTGTTGCTACTTTAATTTGACGTTCAAGTTCTGGAGTAAGAGCTTCCATCTTTTTAATCGCATCAAGAATAAAGGCACGTCTTTTTTCTGTTTCGACGTACTCATTATATGACTCTTGAATGTCGCGGATTTGCACTTCATCAAGACCGCCAGTCACTTCTTTTCTATAACGAGCGATAAAAGGGATTGTACATTCTTCTTCAAATAAGAGCTTGCTAGTTGCCATGACTTGACCAGGTGAGATCCCTAGTTTTTGTGTACAAAAAATCATTGCATTTGAATCAAGCGTTGTCGTTGCCATTAAAATTCCTCCGAGAACTAAATTTCGAGTGTAAAGGGTATCCATCCCTCGTTGAAATTGGCAAGAATTAGTGGGAAAATAACAGCTGAAACTGAACAAAAGGTGAGAGATTTGACTCGTTTAGCGATAATTGGTGGGGGAATTGTTGGAAAAAGTTTGCTTTTCTCGCTTGCGAAGGAAAAGAGACAAAAATATGACAGTATAACTCTTTACGAATCTGATGCTCTCGCACCGGCCTGCACGCAGCGAAGTACTGCGATTGTTGCTGCTCGCGGCGTTTTGCCAGGACTCTCAACTCTCGGAGATAATATTCATCAAGGTATCAGTTTTTTTTGTCAGCATGTGAAGTCTGATAGTCCCTCAGGTGTCTATCCCGTAAAACAAGTCAGCTCCGCTCTCTTAAAGCAGGACGCTTTCTTTCGCCGTTATCAGAGCTTTACGAGAGATTCTCAATTTCAAGAACTCAATTTTTCGCAAGAAGTTCCTTTGTTTGTGGAGGATGCTTACTATGTGAAACCTTCCGAGTATTGTCAGTGGCTTTTGTCCGAAGCTCAAAAAAAGATAAATGTGAAAGTGAGTAATGATTTTGTAGTGTCCTTAGATAAAGAAGGCAATGTTCGAACGTTGGGTGGAGAGTCTATTCAGTATGATCATGTGATTCTTGCCTGCGGAGTAAAAAATCATCTCTGGGCCGGATTAGTGGATGAGCCTAAGCTTAAAAAAACAAAATCAGTTCGCGGCTCCTTTTTACTTTTCCAAAATATTTCTCTCTTTCATGCCAGTTATTCTTTAAGCATTGATGATTTGAATTTCATTTATCGATATGAAACACAAGAACTCTTAATCGGCTCGACCTCTCAAGAAAGTCGACTCTATGAGTTTGATGAGAAAAAAGATCTGACAAAAATTTATGATTATTTTAAAAACCTGCTTAAGATAGAGCTTCCCGATATTTCTCAGGGCCAAGTTCAAATTGGAATGCGAGAGAAAGCTCCTAAAAGAGAGCCTTATTCGGGGATTGAGGGGCGTATCAGTTATTTAGGCGGGCTTTATAAGAACGGCTTTACCCTAGGCCTTAAAATGGCCACAGACGTCGTCCGTCAACTGCCTTGATCGTTTTGTAAAACTCCTGATAGCAGGCATCTTTAAAACTATTCTGTGCATTTTTTATTTCATTCTTCGTCATCGGGATTTCTTCAGAATTACTGGCATGAGGAAGAAACACATTATTATCTTGAGTTAAGAGACCTTTTAAAATCATCTTTTCAATGAGAGGGACATTTTGCTTATTTGATTCTTTAAGATTTTTACAATTATGAGACGGTACATGAATAAAGCCAATCATCTTATCAGGGTGATGATATCTCATCTGATAGGCCACATTGTTACAGACAAAACTTCCTGCATTGTTGGAGAGGAGAATCTGGCTTCTCTCTGACTTACTTAAACCACAGTACATCTGAGGCAGAGGGTAGCGTAGAGAGAGGTGGGATTGGGCCCCAGCAACAATCGGAGTATTATCTCTATTCTCTCCATCATTATCTGGGCCATATGTTTTATCCAGATTTCTTCCAACGAACTCGGCCTTAAGCTGACATCCTGTTTCTCCAATACCGATCGCCAGATCGGTAGGGCCCGCCTCTTTTAAACACTTATCAAAGGCAGCATAGGCCTTTTTGAAACTTGTTTTTAAAGCACAAACTTTAACTTTAATTCCCTTGTTTTTTAATCCCCCTGCCACCGCTTTGGCCACAGTCTCGGAGTTGTTAAAGCTAGCTCCGTCAAACGGATCAAAATGGGCCAAAATAACGTTTTGGGCCTGTACTTGAGTCGTTAAGAGGGCAAGGAATAAAAGTGTTTTCATAATGGGACCAGGTCTTTAAAAAAGGCCCCTCGTTTGAGGGGCCTTGTGAGGTCTTTATTTTGAAAGATCTACTAGCTGATTAACGATTTGCATAAGTGGCTGAGGACGCGGGTAGCGGAATTCACAAGGAACTTCTTTTACTACGCCATCAGAGTTTCTCACTTTACATAGCTCATAGTTACCATAGTACTTTGAGTTTTCGTAAATGAATGAATGAGCAGCCTTAGCAGCGCTTTTCCAAGACTGAGGAGCAGCTTTACCGCTTCTGATATCCCACTTCTCAAGACCAGCTGGACCTTGGAAGAATTTGCTATAATCCTTAGGAACAACCCATAGGAAGTCTGGGCGAGTTTTGTTAGCAGTTGTTGTACCATTCTCATTGCTGTGGTTTTGGTTAGCATCTTCAAGGTTTTTGAATCCTCTCCACTGACCACCAACGATATTCCCTGCCGAATCAATTTCAAGATCATAGTAAGAAGTTAAATCATCATATTTATCTTCATTATACTTTCTAGCTGTCGGTTTCTTAATCATTGACCAGTCAGCGTAGATAATTTTCGACTCAACTCCCACTAGGAAAGCTGTATCCGGGTGACGCTCATTACGATAGTGATCGTATCTTGCATCATACTGACGAAGGGCCTGATCAAAACTCTTTGTATCGTTACCGTTATATGGATCAAAATATTTGAACTCATATCCTTGAACCGGCTGGTTAGAAACAGCAATAGTTGCGGCCTTATCAACGATGAAACTTCTTCCTTGCTTACCAACAAGGTTAACCAGGGTTAAGTGCATAACAGCTGGGTGAACGTCGGCGCAACGAGGAAGGATTTCTCCATTCTCAGGAATGTGATCGTAATAACGCCCATACTTATCAGACTTCGGCATTCTTCTCTTACAACGAAGACCTTCTGAAAGAACATGGTCTTGAACAATTGAGTTGGCCCAAGTTTGAGAAACAAGACCTTTGATGTCTTCTGGATAGAAAGTCACTTTACGGCCATCTGGAAGACTGGCGTAAACTGTCTTTTGCGGCTTAGGAACAACTCCAGCAGCTGGTGCCCAACCGTGACAGATACCTTCCCAGTTGGCCACGATATAGTTTTTCTTCTCGATTTCCCAGTCTCCGCCTTCTTCACCTTCTGGCATATCGATTGAGCGGATGTAGTTCCACTTCATATCGTTTTTCCATTGATTGATGAAATCCCAAACGTGAGTTGTAAGATCCATCTCGTTACCAAGGAGAAGGTCATATTTTTCTGCAGGAGAAAGTTTGGCGATTTCTTTTTCACTTAGTTGAGCAGCACGTGTCTCAACATAGTTCTTTCTCTTATCATATGGCTCAATTTGATCCACTAGAGGAATGAATGCCGTCATAGAGAGAAATGATTTCTCCATATAAGGATTGGCAATACCACCTTGCTTAAGCGGCCAGTAAGGGCCTGTCCAGGTTGGAACTTTCGTATTAGCGCGGTGAAGTTTCATCGCATTGATCTGAGTAATGTTAGTAATAGGTTTTCCATCCTCAGCAAGATACTTAATCTTAGATACAATTTGATCCTTAGGAATAGGTACCCATGGGTAGATCGACTTAGGATCTGGATTGGCCATGGCAGCACTTGAACCGATAACTGCTGTTAAAACAGCAAGTCCTAGCTTCTTATTCATACTTTCTCCTTTCGTGAGTTGAGGAAGAGTTTTTTCATATAATGATCTGGGCTAAAGTAGAATGTTTTGGCATACAGATCAACTAATATGCTCATTCTTACACGGGTAAAGTTTACAGGTTGCGTCAGGCCCAGATCTTGGGTACAACGGGGGCACAAAATTCAAGGAGAAAATGACATGAAAAAACTGTTTGTCGTGATGACACTCTCATTTGCAGCATCAGCATTCGCCGAAGGTTGGGATCGTTATAACAATCCGAATATCTACGTGCCTATCATGCCTAATAAGTCTATTAACTACAACTTCTCTAAACTGCCTCTTGAGGCAGATCTAGAAAACAAGGGTGCCTTAGGGTGGTCTGGAAACTATTGGCCGTTCATGTATGGTGGGATTACTTACCGTTGGAACCAGCCAGGATTTAAGCCATTCACTAATAAGTTCCCGACTCGTGAGGAAGTCCTGGCGATGTCTGCGGAAAAAATGGGAGAGCTTTCTCCTGCTGAGCTTTATGATATCTATCGTGCGGATTATAACTTCACTTTCACAAAGAGACTTCTTTCTATGCATAGTCCTAAGGCCCAGTGGTGGGAAGGACTATGTGATGGATGGGCATTGTCTGCTGCCAACTATGCTGAGCCAAAAGCTGTTGTGATGACAAATAAAGATGGCGTGAAAGTGCCATTTGGTTCAAGTGATGTGAAGGCCCTTATGTCGATGCATGGGGTTTATAACTCTCAAGGATATTACGTAAAAGTTGGACGTCGTTGTAATGCTGTTGGGAAAGTTCCCGGTGAAGGAATGAGTGGTGACCGTAGTATGGATCCACCTTCTCCAAGAAAAGCTGAGTCTGATGGCTGTCGTGATGTAAACGCTGGAGCTTTCCACGTTGTTCTTACAAACATGCTAGGTGTTCATGGTCGTAGTGTTGTTGCAGACGTTGATAGATTTGCGGATGTTTGGAACCAAACAATTACAGCTTATGATTCTAAAATTGTAGGAAACGAAGTTGTGAATAAGGATGACCAGAGACGTGGTATTGTTAAAAAAGTACGTGTTAAAACTCGTATGCAATACTCTGAAGAGCTAATGTTCTACTCTAAGAGAGCAGCTGAGCTAGGTTATGTAAACTTTGAATCAAAATCTCCTGTTATCGGTACACCTTCTCAGGCCCATGAGCACAGAGATTATGAATACGTTCTTGAGCTTGATGTGAATGGAAACATTATTGGTGGTGAGTGGATTACTGAAACTCGTCCGGATATGATGTGGACAAAAGAAAAAGATGTTCGTTTCAACGACTCTAAGTTCCCACTTTCAGGTCTTAACGAAATCTATCGTCCAGTTGATCATAAATAAATCATCAAAAAAAATGCTGCCTTAGGGCAGCATTTTTTTTATCTCTTCGATTTTAATTCCCTCAATTTCCTCTAATCTCTCCATCGGCTCAATCATTGAAAGACGTCTTTTAATAAGATCTTCCAAGGTCGTAACCTTTTCCCCGCGGATAATTGCTTTAATGAGCTCAGGAGTGATTTTTGGTCTCTGTCCGAAGGTTGGGTATAGGGAATGCTGTCTGAGTGGATTAAGGGTCAAATTGGGGTTATAGGAAATGCCGAAGCGTGGAACCAGCTCTTGGGCCACTTCCTGGGTCATTTTCCTAAAGGTCGTATACTTGCCGCCAAGAAGAACATAGGAGTGATGAGTAGGGCGATAAATCTGGTGAAAACGAGAAGTCTTTCCACGTGATTCGCTTGTCCCTTCTTCTTTCACAAGCGGTCTTATTCCCGCGAAGGTAGATATAATCTGGTCCTCTTTGACCTGGGCCTTAGGAAAGTATTCGTTGAGAATTTTAAGAAGGTAAGTGACGTCTTCCTTTGAAGCTTTGATGTTGAACATCTCAGCATCAACTTTTGTTTCAGTTGTTCCTACCAGAATGGCATCACGCTGTGGAATCACAAAAATGACTCTGCCTTCACCAGTAGTTAGAACGACCGAGCCTTCGATTTGAATAGCGTCTTTTTTTAGCCAAAGGTGAATCCCCTTCGAGGTAAGCATTTTCTCTTTCCACGCTAGTCCTAGATGAGGCAGAAGCTTATCGGTGAAAGGGCCGGTGGTATAGACAACATACTGGGCCTTAATCTGAAATCGCTCTTTAGAAAAAACGTTCTCATAAGTGACAATATGATGATCAGATTGAGAATCAACGCTGACTACTTCATGATAACTTAAGGCCTCTGTGCCTGATTCAAGAAGACCATCATAGATACATTCAAGTGTTAATTTTGCATCATCCACGATGCCGTCATAATACATTCCACTGGCCTTCAGCCCCTCACTCTTTAGAGAGGGAATTTTATTTAAGATGGCCTCTTTTGAGAGCATGGCATGAGGACGATTTTTAAAATGACTTAAAAAATCATAGAGAAAGAGCCCGATGTTTAACATGAAAGGCGGATATTTTGAAAAGTTATAAAGCGGGAAATAAAACTCACGCTCAAAGCATAGATGAGGAGCTAGCTTTAACCATAGATTTTTTTCCTCTAAAGCTTCTTGCACGAGAGCGAAATCAAAGTTTTCAAGATAGCGGATACCACCATGAAGCATCTTAGATGAGCTTTGAGAAGTCTGCGAAGAAAAGTCCCCCTTCTCAATCAGTGTGACCTTAACGTTATTGAGTGCAAGATCTCTGAAGAGACCTGCTCCGTTAATTCCGGCGCCAACGATGACGACTTGAGTTTCTTTCATATTTTGTTAATCCAGACCAGATTTCCTGTGCAGGTGAGTCTATAGCGATTATTTAAGGTTCCGTACTGAGATGGTATCGGAGTAAGCTGATAGTTGAGGCCAACAACAGCATTGGCATGACCTTTCAGTGCATGCGCTTTAAGCTTTTGGGCCAGCTCCTGATAGTGAGCACTGATTTCAGTCGAATTCTCATCTTCAACCATACTTCCATCAAGCATTTTATGTTCAGAAGCGACACCGATATACTTGATGACTTGATGTCCATCAAGGGTAGGGGTTGCCGAAATAATGATTTGAGAAATATCCAAATGATGATCGCCAAACTGAAAATGATGGGCCTGATTTTGATAAAGGCCATGCTTGGAAACAAGTCCAAGTTCAGGGGGTTCAGGATTTTTTGGAGGGTGAATTTCATCAGAGAGACCGACTAGTATATCAATATCAAAGCGTCTCAATTTGTGAGCAAGAAAAGTTGCCGCAAACTCAGAGATCCTTGGGATAAGGAGTTCTCCGCGTGAAAGACGATTTAAGAGAATTTCATCGCTATCGGTGGCAAGTTTTAATTCTTTGAGAAGAAGAATGATATCTTGAGCATCCTCTACAAATTTAACAGATTTCACCAAAACGCTAAAAGAAGGATTCCCTTCAGCGGCCATATCAGTAAAACTTGAGCTTTCTGCGAATTTTTTTAAGTCCTGAAAGTTTTCTGGTTCTTTAAAAGGGGCAGCTGGTGTTTCAAAGCTTGGCAGGGGAGTTTTAATCGTCTCTTCAATGGGTTCCTTTACAAAAGAAGTTTCTACTTCTTGAAAGTCATCTTGGCCATTGTCTGGAAGGTCGAGCAACTCTTCTTCATCTTGAGTCGTATCGTTTTCTGAGGTTGCAGCAAATGAATCTTCAGTATCAAAGAAAGCAGTGGCTTCTTCGTTTTCATCTTCTGATAAAAAGTTTGTTTCTGAAGAGAAGTCATTCGCTTCTCCGAAATTCTCGGCTTCTGTGAAGCTATTCTCTGAGGTGAATTCTGCTCCGCCAGAAAAATCAGTCTCACTAGAGAAAGAATTCTCGCCTGAAAAGTCAGTTTCGCTTGAGAATTCAGCTTCACTTGTGAAGTTGCCTTCACTCTCAAAGCTATTTACATCAGACTCAAAACTGTTTCCATTAGATTCAGAAGGAGAAGAGAAATCAGAGATTTCCGTCTCATCCATCAAGTTGGGAGAGGTCGCTTCAGGAGGTAGATCTGGGATGAAGTTCTCTTCATCATTGTTGAGTTCGTGAAGGTATTCACCCAGATCTTCGATTCTTGTTAAATCTTTTTTTGAATCACTCACTCTTCTGCACTCCTGGCCTTTAGAGAGAATCTGTCACGAAAGCCTAAGCTCCGTGACAGTTTTTGAATTTCTTACCCGAGCCGCAAGGACATTCATCATTACGTCCTACTTTCATTGTAGCACGGATGATCTTTTTCTCTTCAGCGACTTCTGCAGCTCTTTGAGCTTCCTGGTGAGCTTTAAGCTGAGCTTCAAGCATTTCCATCTGTTGACGGCGAAGTTCTTCAATCTCTTGCGTCGTCATCAGTTTAATGTGGGTTAAGCGCTCTACGATTGATTTCTTGATAGCATATCTCATCGATTCATAAATATGGTAAGCCTCACGCTTATACTCAACCAGAGGATCTTTCTGACCATAAGAACGAAGGTTGATACCTTCTTTTAGGTGATCCATATTAAGAAGGTGATCTTTCCAAGACTGGTCAAAAGTTGCAAGAAGCACTTCTCTTGTTGTGTACTTCACTTGCTCAACTTCAAAAGGAGCAAATTTAGTTTCAAGCGTTTTAATGGCCTCTTCTTTTAAGTAATTTGCAAGGTCACCAGTAAACTGTGTTGAGCACTCTTCTGGAGTTAGCGTTTTCTCAATATTAAAGACAGCTTTTGCTTGATTGTTAATTTCTTCCCAGTTGGCATCTCTGATCGGAGATTTTTTATCACTGATCAGTTCATCGCCCATTGTGAAGGCAACTTCATCAATAAAGTCACGAACAAGCTCATCGTTTCCTTCGTCATTAAGAATATCACGACGAATTTTATAGATAACTTTACGTTGCTCATTCATCACGTTATCAAAATCAAGAAGGTGCTTACGAATATCGAAGTTGTGTGTTTCAACTTTCTTTTGGGCCTTGGCGATAGCATTTGAGATCATTGAGTGCTCAATCGGCTCATCATCTTTCATCCCAAGTTTCGTCATGATGCCTTTGATTCTGTCAGAACCAAAAATTCTCATTAAGTCATCTTCAAGAGATAAGAAGAATTTAGAAGCTCCCGGGTCACCTTGACGACCAGAACGACCACGAAGCTGATTATCAATACGGCGAGATTCGTGTCGCTCAGTTCCGATAATATAAAGACCGCCAGAATTTTTTGATTCAGGAGTGAGTTTAATATCAGTACCACGACCTGCCATGTTGGTAGCAATTGTGACAGCTCCAGGTTGTCCGGCAAGAGAAACGATCTCTGCTTCACGTGCGTGGTTCTTAGCATTAAGAACTTCATGCTTGATGCCATGTTTGGTTAAGAAGTTAGAAAGCAACTCTGAAGACTCAATTGAAATAGTACCAACTAGAACAGGTTGTCCTTTGGCGTGACAATCTAAAATGAGTTTCGAAACGGCTTCATACTTGGCTTCTTTTGTGGCGAAGACCACATCAGGCATATCAAGACGAGTAAGAGGTACGTTAGTTGGAATCACAACCACTTCTAGGTTGTAAATTTTCATGAACTCGTCAGCTTCAGTATCAGCAGTTCCGGTCATACCCGAAAGTTTAGCATAAAGACGGAAGTAGTTCTGGAATGTGATACTTGCGAGAGTTTGGTTCTCAGATTTAACTTCCACTCCTTCTTTAGCTTCAACAGCTTGGTGAAGACCATCTGACCAACGAGAACCATCTTTAAGACGCCCTGTGAATTCATCAACGATGATAACCTTACCGTCACGAACAACATAATCCACTTCGTTTTTAAAGAGAGTATGAGCTTTAAGAGATTGGTTAACGTGGTGGAGAACTTCGATGTTTTTAACATCGTAAAGGTTAGCAACACCAAGGATTTCCTGAATACGAATAATCCCGTCTTCAGTAAGAACAGCAGAGCGTGCTTTTTCATCCACTGTGTAGTGTTTTTCTTTTGTAAGCTGAGGGATTACTTTGTTAACTACTGAGTAGAGTTTTGTATCTCCTTCACTTGGTCCAGAGATAAGAAGCGGAGTTCTTGCTTCATCAATAAGGATGGAGTCGACCTCATCCACAATACAGAAATTGTGTTCTCTTTGAACGTAGTCATTGAGGTCAAACTTCATATTGTCGCGAAGGTAGTCGAAAGCAAATTCGTTGTTTGTTCCGTAAGTGATGTCGGCCACGTAAGCGGCTTTTCTGTCTTCGTCATCCATATTGGCCACAATACAGCCTACTGAAAGGCCTAGCCATTTATAGAGAACACCCATTTCGTGAGAGTCACGGCTTGCTAGATAGTCGTTAACTGTAACAAGGTGGGCACCTTTACCACTTAGAGCATTGAGATAGAGCGGGAGAGTGGCCGTAAGAGTTTTACCTTCCCCAGTCTTCATCTCAGAGATTTTTCCTTGGTGAAGAACGATACCACCAAGAATCTGCACATCAAAGTGCCTCATCTTCATCACACGCTTACTGGCTTCACGAACAACCGCAAAAGCATCAGGAAGAAGTTCATTAAGTGTTGCACCGTTTTGAATCTTGTCCTTAAAAATTTGAGTTTGCGATTTCAATTCATCATCGCTCATGGCCTGGTATTTAGCTTCTTTGGTGTTAACTTGATCAAGAATTGGCCTCAAGGCTCTAAGGTCTCGATCTTGTTTTGTACCAAAAATTTTTTTCATCACTGAGTTCAACATGACTAAACCTTTTTATTCAAGGATATAATATAAGGGGTCTACTGCAATTCCATTTACACGTACTTCATAATGAAGGTGAGGACCGGTAGAGTGTCCTGTACTTCCAACTCCGGCAAGTAAAGTTCCTCTTTTAATTTTTTGACCAGCTCTAACATAGAGGTCACGGTTGTGAGCATAGATTGTCTCAATACCGTAGCCATGATCAACCTGAACAAATTTTCCGAATCCTGCTTTCTCACCAGAGAAAGTAACAATTCCATCCGCGGCCGAAAGGATATGTGTTCCAAACGGAGCACCGATATCTAGCCCTTCGTGCATTTTAACAGTTCCTGCCCAAGGAGAAACCCTCTGGCCAAAGTAACTTGTTACCCACCCAGCTGTTGGAAGGATAGTCGGAGTGGACTTTAAAAACGACTCGCGATCAAGAAGGTGCTGATCGAGTTGGTGGATTCGTCCTTCAATTCCATCAACCACTTCTTTGAGAAGCGAATATTTATAATCAAATTTAGCATAGTCGTTAGATAAGGAAAAACTGCGTCGGGCCAATTCTGACCATTGCTTGGTGAGAAGGTAGCTGCGCTCAAGGCCCAGGTTCGCTGCAATTTTTTTATCGTAAAGAGATTTTAGCTCTTTAAACTTTGGCTCACTTTCAACATCTTGATGGAACTTGATATCCAGCGAACTGTTTAAATCTTCAAGTGAGAATTTTTCTTTTTCTTCTTCGCCGGTGTTAGGGCGATAAAGGGGACCTTTCTCAGCAATATCCTCAAGACCGGTAATAACTCTCAGCTTCTTTTCAAAAGTGTTGATACGCTTAAGGTCAGAGGCAATAGAATTCATCTTCATTTGGAAGAGTTGAATTTGTTCCTTAAGCTGTCTGTTTTCGATAGAAAGGTGTTTATTTTCGTAAACCTGCTGGAGGATTTTCCAGTAGTCAAAAGCAAGAACTCCAATGAGAACCATCAGCATCACAAACAAAAAGGCCAGTGATTTAAAAAGTACTGTAGGGATTCGATATGTTTTTACGTCCTTTTCTTTTTCAGGGACGACCATAACGGTGTAGTATTTATCCATGGCAATATTTTAAACGCAAGGCTTGGCGAGTGTCACCAAGCTTTTTAACCCAGTGGTTAAAAAGCTTATTGATTTTGGGCCACAGCGATAATGACAGAAATATTATCTTGTCCGCCATTCTCATTGGCCTGATGAATGAGGGCGTAGACAAGGGCCTCAATGTCTTTTTTAGTGCATTGAGATGGGTCTTTGACATGATTTTTTACGATTTCCAAGATGTCTGCGTCAGAAACCTTACCATGAAGTCCGTCAGAGCAAATAAGAAAAATATCGTTTTTCGAGATGCGATAGGTAAAAACATCAACTTGTAATTCAGCATCAAAGCCCACGGAACGAACTAAAACGTTTTTTTGTGGATCTCGGGCCGCATCTTCTCGTGAATAAATATTCATATTGAGCTTTTCTTGCACAAATGAATGATCACGAGTTAGTTGATAGATGTGTTGGTTATTAATCATATACACACGAGAGTCACCAACATTGCCGATAATGAGATTGGCCCCAGAAAATTTGATGGCCGAAATGGTTGTTCCCATGCCTGATAGTTCAGGTTCTTGCTGGGCCCGCTGAAGGATGGCGCTATTAATTTGCTGAATAAGATTATTCATCAATCCCTGATCTTCTTTTTCAGAAGACTGAGAGAGATAGTTGGGCATTAGGGAAGTTGAGAGCTGAGAGGCGATATCTCCGCCATTGTGTCCACCCATACCGTCGGCCACAGCGAAGAAGGAGTGCTGAGGGTCCAAACAAATTGAGTCTTGATTGGTTTTTCGTTTAAGTCCAATGTCTGTCGCGCCCGCAAAGATTATTCCCATTTATCGGCCCTAATTAGTTTTGTAATAAAATTATTGTAAAAACAATCTGATTTAAGTCAATCACTTACCTTTGAATATTAACTGAGTGGGGTAGTCCATCATAGACAAGGTGGCCCTATTTTCCTTTGGTTAAAATGGGCAATAAGAGTAGAATATATATAAGTTCCAATTAATTGCCTTTGGGAGGGAATCCATGGCCAATCTTGATCTACAGCAGTTTATTTCTGAAAACTACAATCCTAAGGATTTCTCGCATCTTCACTGGCAGGGAACAATGCAAGAATATCTTGATCTTCTTTTAAAAGATCCAAAAATTGCTCGTAACTCATTCCAGAGAATTTACGACATGATTATGAGCTACGGAACAAGCTCTTACACTGAATACAAAAAAGATGTAACTCGTTATCACTTCTTTGACGATCCTATTGAGAATGGCAAAGATGCTATTTTTGGTATTGATGTTCACCTGATGAAGCTTGTGAACTTCTTTCAATCAGCTGCTCTTGGGTATGGAACTGAGAAACGTGTACTTCTTCTTCACGGCCCAGTAGGTTCAGCTAAATCTTCGATCGCTCGTCTTCTCAAAAAAGGTCTTGAGCACTATTCAAAAACTGATGAAGGCGCTCTTTACGCTTATGAGTGGGTTGATGAGGATGGTTCTGATATTCTTGGTGGACAAAAAATATTCCCATCACCAATGCATGAAGAGCCTCTAAAACTAATCCCTTTAGAAGTAAGAGAAAAACTAATTACGGAACTTGCAAAAAATCATCCTAAGTCACCTTACAAAATGAAAATTAAAGGTGAAGTGAATCCGGCATGTCGTTTCATTCTTAATGAATACATGATCAAGTATAAAGGCGACTGGACGAAAGTGATGAAGCACATCCGTGTGAAGCGTCTTCTTCTTTCTGAAAAAGATCGTCGTGGTATTGGTACATTCCAACCCAAAGATGAAAAGAACCAAGACTCAACAGAGTTAACGGGAGATATTAACTACCGTAAAATTGCAATTTATGGTTCTGACTCAGATCCACGTGCTTTTAACTTTGATGGGGAATTTAACATCGCTAACCGCGGTATCGTTGAATTTATCGAGATGTTAAAGCTTGATGTAGCCTTCCTTTATGACCTTCTAGGTGCTTCTCAAGAGCAGTCAATTAAGCCGAAAAAGTTTGCTCAAACTAACATTGATCTTTGTATTCTTGGTCATACCAACGAACCAGAGTATAGGAAACTTCAATCTAACGAGTTCATGGAAGCTCTTCGTGACCGTACAGTAAAAATTGATGTGCCTTATATTACTCGTCTTGATCAGGAAGTACGTATTTATAGAAAAGACTATAATGCCAATACTATTCCTAATATTCACATTGCTCCTCACACATTAGAGATGGCCTCTACTTGGGCAATCCTAACTCGTCTGGAAGAGCCGAAGAAGTCTGATCTAACGAAGCTTCAAAAACTAAAACTTTATAATGGGAAAACACTTCCAGGTTATAACGAAGATAACGTGAAAGAACTTCGTAAAGAAGCAGTTCGTGAAGGTCTTGAAGGGATTTCTGCTCGTTACATCCAAGATAAAATCTCTAACGCTCTTGTTAAGAATGGTCACGTGGGATGTCTTAACCCGTTCATGGTTTTCAATGAGCTTGAGTCTGGGTTAAAGCATCACGCTCTGGTGAATTCTCCAGATCAGCTTGATCACTATAAAGAGATGCTAGCAGTTACTCGTCAGGAGTATGAAGATATCGTTAAAAACGATGTGCAAAAAGCAATTTCTGTTGATGAGTCGGCCATTCAAACTCTTTGCGCCAACTATGTTGACAACGTTAAGGCCTATACGCAAAAAGAAAAAATCAGAAACAAGTACTCTAATAAATTAGAGGAAGCAGATGAAAGATTTATGCGTGCAATTGAAGAAAAAATCGATATTCCAGAGTCTCGCAAAGATGATTTCCGTCGCGAGCTTATGAACTACATCGGTGCTCTTGCCATTGAAGGCAAACAGTTTGATTACAAAATGAATGAGAGACTACACCGTGCACTTGAATTGAAACTTTTTGAAGATCAGAGAGACACGATTAAGCTAACAACAATCATTTCGAATGTTGTTGATAAGCAGACACAAGAGAAGATCGAAGTTGTTAAATCTCGCCTAATCAAAAATTTTGGTTACTGTGAGATCTGTGCAACGGATGCTCTTAATTTTGTGGCAAGTATCTTTGCTAAAGGTGACTCAATTAAGTCTTAAGTGTTTTAAGGAAGGGAGTGGTAGTGGATCATCCTATCAAGCGCGATCATGCCAGATTTAGAAAAATTGTTAAAGGCAAGATTCGCGACAATCTAAGGAAGTATGTCTCTGAAGGCTCACAAATTGTGCCTAAAGGGACAGATAAGTTTACTATCCCGATGCCAAGTATCGATATTCCTCGTTTCCGCTTTGGTGATAAATCCCAAGGCGGAACTGGACAAGGTCAAGGTCAAGAAGGTGATCCAGTTGATGGGAAACCTGATCCGAACGGAAAGCCAGGTCAAGGTGAGGCAGGAGAAGGCGAAGGAAATAAAGAGCTTGATATTGAGCTTTCCATGGACGAGCTTGCCAAAATTCTTGGTGAGGAGCTTGCACTCCCTAATATTGAACCTAAGGGAAAAAAATCTCTTCAATCTACAGTTGATCGTTACACCAATATCGGCACTTCAGGACCTGACTCATTAAGACATCTCCGTCGTACTTATAAGCAGGCCCTGAAGCGCCAGATTGCTATGGATTCTTATGATCCCAACAATCCTTCTGTCGTTCCGATTCGTCGAGATTTCCGATATCGTGCTGCTGATACTAAAGTAGAAATGCAAAATGCCGCCGTTGTGATTTACATGATGGACGTTTCAGGTTCTATGGGTGATGAGCAGAAGGAAATTGTTCGTACCGAATCTTTCTGGATTAACCTCTGGCTAAAATCTCAGTACAAAGATATTGAAGTCCGTTACATCATTCACGATGCAACTGCAAAAGAAGTGGACGAACAGACTTTCTTCCGAACTCGTGAGAGCGGGGGAACACTCATTTCTTCTGCTTATACTCTTTGTAAAGAGATCATCGAAAAAGACTATAATCCAAATGAGTGGAATATCTACCCATTCCATTTCTCAGATGGTGATAACTGGTCAGCTGAAGATACCAAAGTTTGTATGGATCTTTTGGATAACTTTATTTTCCCAGTATCGAATGTGTTTTGCTACGGCCAGGTGGAAAGCCGCTATGGTTCCGGGCAGTTCTACAAAGATTTAACTGCCAAATATGGTGAGAAGAACGATCAGCTCATTATGAGTAAGATTAAAAACAAAGAAGGAATCCTTGATTCCATCAAAGAGTTTCTAGGAAAAGGTAAGTAAGGATGAATCGCACTAAGCCTATTACTGGAGAGCTGCTTAATTTGAAAAATGAAATTGAAGGTTATGCCATTGAAGCAGGCCTAGATTTCTTTCCCCAAGTTTTTGAAGTCTGTGATTACGACACCATTAATATTCTCGCGGCTCAAGGCGGTTTCCCTTCCCGCTATCCTCATTGGAAATTCGGGATGGATTATGACCAACTTTCTAAAGGGTATGCCTACGGCCTTCAGAAAATTTATGAAATGGTGATCAATACTGATCCTTGTTACGCCTATCTTCTTCAAGCGAACAATTGGGTTGATCAGAAAATCGTAATGGCCCACGTTTATGGGCACAATGACTTTTTTAAGAACAATGCCTGGTTTAAGAACACCAACAGAAAAATGATGGATGTGATGGCCAACCATGGAACGAAGATCCGTCGTTATATGGATAAATATGGCCAGGATAATGTAGAAACTTTTATTGATAAGGTTCTCTCTCTTGAAAACCTTCTTGATATTAATGAGCTTTTTGAGACACCTGAACTCGCACGCAAAAGAAGAGATCAGTCTCAAAGACAAAAAGATGAAGAAGCAGATGGAGGTTATTTTATTGATGACCGTTCTGCTGCTCTCAAGTCTTTCATGCGCACTAAAGAGAGAAATGTTTCTAAGAACGAAAAAGAAGTCGAGCATGAAGTCGACATGATCCATGCAGAAAATCTTAAAGTGAAAACAAGAGATATTCTAGGATACCTTATTAATTTTGCTCCCATTGAAGAATGGCAGGCCGATATCATTGGTATTCTTCGTGAAGAAGCTTACTATTTCCTCCCTCAGCGTTTAACTAAGATTATGAACGAAGGATGGGCAAGCTACTGGCACTCCAACATCATGACGACCAGAGCACTTGATGCTTCTGAAATTATAGAATTTGCGGATAAGCACGCGGGTGTGATGTATATGTCCAAGCAAAATATCAATCCTTACAAAATTGGGATTGAACTTATGCGTGACATTGAATACCGCTGGAATCGTGGAATGTTTGGTAAAGAGTTCAATGAATGTACTGATATGAATGCGAAACTTCATTGGAATACTAACTTAGGCAAAGGTCGCGAGAAGATTTTTGAAGTGAGAAAAACTCATAACGATATTTCTTTTATCGACGAGTTCCTCACTCCTGAATTCTGTGAAAGACAGCAGCTTTTTACCTATAAGTATAATCCGAGAACTTCTCGTTTTGAGATTGATTCAAAAGACTTTGCGGCCATTAAACAGAAGCTTCTCTCGCAATTGACTAACTTTGGTCAGCCGATCATTGAAGTTACTGATGGAAACTTTAAGAATAGAAAAGAGCTTCTTCTTGAGCATGTTCATTACGGAGTCGATCTTGATGCTCAGTACGTGGATGCGACACTAAGAAATCTGCATGCAATCTGGAAAAGGCCGGTTAATCTGGCAACTAAGTATGAAGATAAAGAAGTCGTCTTTCACTTCAATGGCAAAGAATTCAAAACACTAGACAGCTAAAAGTCTCATCTTTAAATCACTAACAAATTTAATCCATTCATCCTCGCGATAATAGCGGGGGTGAAAGGTTAAATGATGCTCACCTGTCTTTAAATAATCTCTATTAATACTTTGATAGTTTAGACCTTGAAGGTTAATCAGTTCATCTTTGGGATCAGCATAGATGTAGGGATAGTTTTCAAGAGCTAAACTTTGCGTAAGTTTCAATAATGTCTGGTATTGCCCTAAATAGCAAAATGAGCGAAACCGCAGATCTCGTGGAGCAAAACTAGGAACAGGCAATAGAGCAGGTAGGTAAGCAAAAGGGGCTAAATTTAATTTGGTTTTGATGGCAGGAGAAAGGTAGATAATGCGCTCTAAAGGGGTAGTGATTAAGTGTTGCTCCAAAGCATATTGCAAATATGCACACCCTAATGAATAAGAAAGAATAGAGGTCTCTTGAGTTAGGTGATGGGAGAGTTCTTGCACAAATAAATCAACAGCATTTTGAAAATGAAAGGAGCGGGGAAGTTGTCCGTGCTGTGGAAGCTTTAAGTAAGTTACTTGAAACGTATCTTCCAAACTTCTTCCCAGGAGTGAGAAGGACTCTAGTGTATTATTAAGACCATGAATAATGATAAGTTTTGGCCGGTTCATGATTCTCCTTACCTGAGTTCCTATCGGCAGTTATTCGTCCAAGAATAACTATCAGCTTCAATTATAGGCCCATTCTTTTCGCTAGACTTCGCCCCAGATGAGTTTATGATGAACTTAAGTTTCACACTTCAGGATGCCGCTTATGCCTTCGGGTAATAAAGTTAAAGGTTATTTCAACGCATTTCTATCTGCTTTCTCTTTCGGACTTATCCCACTCTTTGTTATTCCCATAAAGACTGCTGGTATTTCCATGGATGTAGTGCTCTTCTATCGCTTTTTCTTTGCCGCGATTATGATTGGATCTTTTTTACTGGTTAAAAGAGCTTCTTTTAAAGTAGGAGCGCTGGATCTTGGAAAACTTGCCTTGATGGGGCTTCTCTATGCTCTTTCAGCTGAGTTTCTTTTCATGGGCTATGATCTTTTAAGTGCGGGGATCGCATCTACCGTCCTTTATACTTACCCGGTTTTAGTTGCGATCATTCTCTACTTCTTTTTTAAAGAAAAGATCTCCCTCATCACTAAGCTCTCCATTCTCTTTGCTCTATTAGGAGTGATGATTATGAGTTGGGAAGGTGGTGGCTCCATGAATTTTAATATTTATGGAGTTGTTATAGTTATGCTCAGTGCTCTCTCGTATGCTCTCTATATGATTATGGTGAGTAAAGGGGGCATTAAAGGCAGTGAAGTGATGGTTACTTTTTATTCTGTGCTCTTTTCAAGTTTATTTTATGCCATTAAAACTTTGGGTCTTGGGGCGACACTTGTTTATACAGACCCGTACTGGCTCGGCTTTATCGGAGCCTTCTCGCTGGTGACAACTGTTCTTTCCGTTCTGTGTATCGTATTTGCGATTCAACTTATCGGAAGTACCAGTACTGCTGTTTTAGGTGCCTTTGAGCCAGTGGTAGCGGTCTTGATCAGTGTTTTTATGTTCGGTGAAAAATTGACTTGGAATCTTTTTGTCGGAGTCGTCCTGATCGTTTGTGCACTTTTTTTAAGTGTGATGGGGAATCAATTTCAAAAGAATCGCAGTAAAAAGATTATTTCTTCGGGATCAGTTTAATTAATTGATCATCCAGTTCTTCAATATCCAGCTGATTGATAAACTTCTTTTCAGTCAGCGGTTTATTTTCTTTAGTCGCGATAAGTGTTTTCCAGTTTTGAGTATGTTCGATCTCGCCTTTGCGGCGGATGACGAAAGGAAGATCCTGCCAGTGAACGTTCTGATAAAGAAGCCAGCAGCTGACAAGGTCATACTGAGAACAGCTCATCTTGGCCTCTTTGGCAAACTCTTGAGGCTTACTGCGCATTAGTTTGGTAAACCCATGCAATTGAGTGACATCGAGGTGAGTACCCTGTCCTGTTTGAGTGGCGATGTAATGAAGAATTTGTTCGGCCTTTTCAAATTCGCCTCGCTGAACCATAAAGGCAGTGAGTAGAGTGAGTTTATGGGCCTTATAACGAAGATCAGAAGGAAGATTTTCAGCATAAATACTTCCTTGTTTCCAGTCTCCTAAAATCCAGGCAAGAGGAAGGAGTCGCTCCAGAGCATTTTCAGAATTATGTTTCATTTCAAGGGCAAGTTTGAATTGAGCATAGGCGAGTTCATACTTACCGCGCAGAACATAAAGATTTCCCTTCATGGTCTCAGCATTGGGTGTTTTTAAATCTTCAATAAAACGATAAGCATTCACCAACTCGCCATTTCGGTAATACATGTGCCCCATAATTTCTCGAAGCTCATGATCTTTTAACTCTTCAGACTGAATCAGTTCAAGTCCTGGAAGCAGCATCTTATCTTGGTTCAAGTAAATGGAGAGTTTCAAAAGAATTTTAAGATCTCGCAACTGGAGGGTATCAAGTCTGATACGAGTAAAAGGCTTCTTCGTCACATCTTCGCTCGTGTCCGTTTTAATTTTGACCAAGGTATCCAGCCACACCACATTTCTTACTTTAAATTCAGCGACATTACTCAATTGGCATTTGTCCCAATTAATGGCGAGGTTGTTGATTTGGTTTAAAACAATCTGGTTAAGAATCTGTAGGGTGCAGACCTTCCCGTGATGAGGGAAATTTAATAACTCCGGAATGTTTAGGTAAATTTGAGATTTCTCATAGCGCCCTTGAATAAAAGAGAGTGTTCCTAAATAGCGATGAATAATGGGACGCAATTTGGTATGGGAGTAAGCAAGCTTTGAGAGATGAAGTTCTGCTTCTTTTGTTTTTCCATTGAGCAGGTAATACTTTGCTTTTTTCAGGTCCTTTGATTCACGGGCCAGTTCGCTGAAGAGTACCCGATTCAGTTCTTTGATATCAAAGATTTCTTCCGGCAACTGATAACTTCCGCGATTAACATAGTGATCTTGTTCTTCAGCAGTAGAAGAATAACCTAATGAGGAAAACATAAGAAAAGTTAAAAGTATGAATTTCACAATAAACATATCGAATTTTTATCCGATAAGTTTAAAAAGATTTCAAAAGGTTGTAGTTGATAAAAATAGTCCTTTTTATCCTTTGTTGCTTTCCTGCTTGGGTATTGGCCTTGGTGCCAGTAGAGGGGATCCTGCGAGGTGAGGCCAACTTAGAATATCAACAAGACCCGCTTCGTTTTATTTTTCCTCACATAGGCATTGATCACTCTCAAGAGGCCCAGAAAGTTAAGCTCTATTCTCATCGCTATCAAGTGGCCGATGAGTTAGTTGAATCCTGCCGTTTTTATGGGCCTATTACTTATGGAGAGAGTTGGAGGGAAGATCAGGCCAAAAGAAGTGTGGCCGCAACCCTTCAGTACTTGGGCATTGATACTTCAATTAAAGCGATAGGTGCTCTGGCCCGTGAGTTGGGTGTAGAGGAATCGGGATTTGAAAATTTAACTGAAAATGTTGTTGCTCAGTATTGCTCAAAGAATCTCAGCGTTTTTTCTTTAAAAACGGTGAAGGCTTCGTTAAAGCACTATTATCAAAACCCTATTGATATTTTGCCTAAGATTGAAAGCTCACCTTACGCGACAGAAAGTTTTAAAAACCACGCGGACAACAATATCGCCCGACAAAATGAATTTGAATATGCTATCGAAGTATTTCGTGATTTCTGCTCTTGGGGAGGAGAAATTGACGATTATCGAATGATGGGACCATATCTGGCGAACCGCTTTTTGATGAGTCTGGTCGTCGAAAATATGACAGGAAAAAAACAGCAGTATAACAATACTACAGGTAAAGTTTATCTGACCGATGCTCCTGATACTCTTAAAGTTAATTGTGAACAATTGATCTGTCGAAAAACAACGACAGAAAATTTCAATTTAAAATTTCCTCTTTCAGTAGGATCTTCCGGTTTAAAAACGGATCTTGAAAAACTCTACTGTCATCAGTTTCGATATTTGGATTATAAAAGTGATACGATTCCGGAAGTGAAGTCTTGGATTAAGGCCCAAAGCCTAGAAGCTCCTGTCTTCCGCCAAAATCTTCTTCTCTCATTGATGTCAGGAGTCCCAGATCCGTTAATGGGGATGCCTGATTATAAAGAGCTGCCATTCTTAGCAAAAAGTAATGTTGACGAGCGTTGGATGAAATGGGCCAAGCAGGTTTTGGACGTATTCTCTGGAGACTTACTCTTTGAAGAGTCTTTAAAGATTAACATCAAAGATAAATCTGATTACGTCTCACTTGTGACTCAAGGTTACTCCTTGGATCTCTTTATCACTCTCGGTGAAATGGATCGCATGTTAGGAGAAACAGATAAGCTCTCTATGAAGTTTGATATCAAGCTCTCTAAAAGTTATCTTCTCTGGCTTCGTAAAGAGTGGAGTGAAGCCTTAAAAAAAGCACACTATGAGAGACAGAGCGAGTTAAGAGCACATCTTGAAAAAACTTTGACCGCTTTATTTAGACCAAAAGAAGAACATTATTTGCAAAAGATCTGGAATGATGACTTATTCCGAGTTATTTCCACTGAATTGCTCAATCAAATCTCACGTGCTCCGACCCGTTGGTTTGAGGATGGCTATCAGGATAAAATGGTGCAAATTCCCGTAAAATTTTATTATGGAGTTTTTGCGCTAAATTACTTGAAATACAGGGCCGATTCAAAGAGTCATGAGGGTAAACTTTCACTTTAATTCATGGGCTTAACTTGACAAGAAAGGGGACAATCCCCACATTAGATTCATGACAAAACCAAAATCACCTGTTGTCGATGTTGAAATCGTCACGGATAAAAATAAGTCTATTCACAAAAATAAAGAAGATATCATCGATATCTCGGATATGGATCAACTTCTTCCAGAAGTGGCCACACGTACTCCAGCGATCAGACCGGATCGTTCGCTCAAAGTTCAAGATCCTCTTACACTTTATTTAAAAGAAATTGCTCGCTATAAATTACTGAGCCCTGACGAAGAAAAAGAACTTACGAGTGAACTTTTTCAGACTGGTGATATTGAAGTCGCCAAAAAACTAGTGGTGGCCAATCTTCGCTTAGTGGTAAAAATCGCTCTTGAATATCGTTCAGCTTACAAGAATGTGATGGATTTGATTCAGGAAGGCAATATTGGTTTGATGAAGGCCGTTTCAAAATACGATCCTTCTAAAGGGGCCAAGCTCTCTTATTATGCCAGCTGGTGGATTCGCTCTTACATCCTAAAATTTATCCTTGATAACTTCCGTTTGATTAAAATTGGAACGACCCAAGAACAGAAAAAACTTTTTTATAATCTGATGAAAGAAAAACAGAAGTTGATGAGCATGGGGATTAATCCTGATGTAAAACTTCTTTCAGAAACTTTGGGTGTATCTGAAAAGTCAGTGGTAGAAATGGACCAGCGTCTGGGGTCATTTGGCCAAGAGGTCAGTCTTGATCGACCGGTGGATGAGGACTCTAAAAGCAGTATTGGGGACTTTCTTGCCGATGACTCAGCTTCTTTAGATGAGCAGTTGGGTGATTTGGAGAATTTGGAGATCCTCAAAGACAAGTTAGGTGACTTTATGCGTCACCTAAAGCCTCGTGATCGTGAAATCTTTGAAAAACGACTACTTAGCGAGATCCCAGAAAGTTTGCAATCCATTGCTAATGATTACGGAGTAAGTCGCGAGAGAATTCGCCAGATTGAGGAGCGACTACTTGCCCAATTAAAGATTTACATGTCTGAATTTCTTAGATAAAACTGCTTTAAGACAAAAAAACAAGGGTAGTGGCAATAGTGCTCAACTACTTAAAACTTGTACTAGGTTTCAATGCAAGATTGGGACTTGGGCATAGGAGAAAGATATGATTACAGTTGAAAAAACAGCAGAACTAGTAAAAAAATTCGGTGGATCTGAGAAGAACACTGGATCTACAGAAGTTCAAGTTGCCATCCTTACAGAAAGAATCACAAACCTTTCTGGTCACCTTGCTGGTAACAAGAAAGATCACTCTTCAATGAGAGGTCTTATGAAGCTAATTGGTCAGCGTCGTTCACTTCTTAAGTATTTAAATGCTAAAGATAACGCTCGTTACGCGAAACTAATTGCAGAGCTAGGTCTACGTAAGTAATAATAAGAAGGGGCCAATTTTGTTGGCCCCTTTTTTTTAGATTTTTTAGAAGGGACGTGATTTTTGGAGATAAAAAGTAAATTAAACGATTCAAAGTTTTGTTTACTCTTTATCTCTCAAACTTCCTCTAAAAAATCCCAAACTATATATACATAAACATGTGGTGTGCTATTTGGTCCACTACGAAGGTTATTTCTAGGAGAATCTATGTTAAATAACAAAAAAGAATTCAAGATGAATTACGGTGGTAAGGAAATTACCATTGAAACTGGCCGTCTAGCAAAACAAGCTGATTCAGCTGTTCTTGCTTCATGTGAAGGAACTCAGGTTCTAGTAACAATCTGTTGTGCTAAAGAAGTTAACGATGGGCAAGATTTCTTCCCACTTCTTGTTGATTATAAAGAAAAATTCTACGCTGCTGGTAAATTCCTAGGTGGATTCCTTAAGCGTGAAGGTCGTCCTTCAAACGCTGAAATCCTAATCATGCGTCTTATCGATCGTCCTCTTCGTCCACTTTTTCCTGAAGGCTTCATGAATGAGACAATCATCATGGCGCAAGTTGTTTCTCTTGGTGGTGGAGATCCGGAAGTTCTAGCTGGTCTAGGAACTGCGGCTGCTCTTGCTATTTCTGATATCCCTTTCAATGGTCCAATGGGTTATGCGAAAGTTGGAAAACTTGATGGAAAACTAGTTCTTAACCCAACTCGTAAAGAGTGGGATGAGTCTGAGCTTTCACTTCTTGTTGCTGGTTCTAACGAAGCAGTACTAATGGTTGAAGGTGAGTCTAATCAAGTAAGTGAGGAAGCAATGCTTGAAGCAATTGTTTTCGCTCACAAAAACATTCAAGAGTTCTGTAAGCTTCTTGATAAAATGGTTAAAGAAGTTGGTCAGAAAAAGAGAGAGTTCACTCCTGCAACTCCGAATGCAACTCTTATGACTAAAGGTCTTGAGGATTTCTCAAAAGTTGCTCGTGATGTTCTTTCAGTAAACGTAAAACAACAACGTACAAATGCTACTAATGCTATGAGAGCAACTGTTAAAGAAGCTCTTAAGAAAGATCCTGCTCGTTATGGGTTAGATGCAGACGCTGAATTTGGAAAAGAAGCTGCAAAAGTTACAGATGAAATTCTTTATAAACTTATGCGTGCAGATATCCTAAATGAAGAGAAGAGAATTGCAGGTCGTCCTGTAACGAAAGTTCGTCAGATTGAGACTGAAACTTCTGTTCTTGCATCTGTTCACGGTTCATCTCTTTTCACACGTGGTGAGACTCAAGTTCTTGCTTCTGTAACGATCGGCGGTAAAGAAGGTGAGCAGATGTCTGACTCAATCTTCGGAGTTGCTTTCGATAAGTTCTATCTTCACTACGCTATGCCACCATTCTCTGTTGGTGAGGCGAAAGGTTACAGAGGTGTTGGTCGTCGTGAAATTGGTCACGGAAACCTTGCTGAGCGCGCTCTTAAAAAAGCAATGCCTTCTCAGGCTGACTTCCCTTACACCATCCGTGTAGCTTGTGAAGTTTTAGAATCTAACGGTTCTTCTTCTATGGGTTCAGTATGTTCTGGTTCAATGGCGCTTATGGATGCTGGTGTTCCTCTAGTAGGTCCTGTTGCAGGGATTGCTATGGGTCTAGTGAAAGAAGGCGAAAACTATAAGATCCTAACTGATATTCTAGGAGATGAAGATCACCTAGGTGATATGGACTTCAAACTTGCTGGTACAGCAAATGGAATCACAGCTATTCAGATGGATATGAAAATTGCTGGTATCTCTGAGGAGATTTTCCGTAAAGCTCTTGCTCAAGCGAAAGAAGCTCGTCTTCATATCCTTGGAGAAATGGCAAAAACGATTTCTACTCACCGTCCTGCTTTCAAAGCTGGTGTGCCACAAATCAAGTCATTCAAAATTGCTCCTGATAAAATCGGAGCTCTTATTGGACCTGGTGGTAAAAACATTAAAGCTCTTCAAGAAAACTTCTCAGTTACTATGGATGTTGCTGAAGATGGAACAGTTAAAGTTCTTGGTGTTGATACAAACAAGATTGACGAAGTTATTACTCTTGCAGATATGCAACTAAACGGTCCTAAGATTGGTGCTGTCTACAACGGTACAGTTGTAACAATTAAAGAGTATGGTGCATTCGTTGATATCGTTCCGGGTCTTTCAGGACTTGTGCACGTTTCAGAAATCGCTGATGAGCGCGTTGCTGACGTAAACGAGTACCTAAGTGAAGGTCAAAAGCTTGATGTAAAAGTTCTTGAAGTTGATCGCTTCGGAAAAATTAAGCTTTCAGTAAAAGCTATCGCTCCTCTTACTAAGAAGGCTGCGAAGTAATGGTTCCTGTAAAAGTAAAAACTCTGGATCATTTTGATCCAGAGTTTGGCCTTCCTTTTTATGCTACTGAACAGGCCGCTGGGGCCGATATTCGCGCTAGTCTTCCTGGTAAAAAATCTTTGATCGTTAAACCCGGTCAGAGAATTCTTGTTCCAACTGGACTTGCGATGGAAATCCCAGAGGGCTATGAAATTCAAGTGCGCCCTCGTTCGGGTTTATCTCTAAAATCACCGTTACTGGTAGTAAACTCACCAGGTACAGTTGATGCTGATTACCGCGGGGAAATTAATATTATTATCGGTAACTTCGGAACAGATGATTATGAAATTGAGCATGGCCTAAGAATTGCTCAACTGGTAATCGCTCCTGTTATTCAGGCAAACTTTGTTTCAAGTACCGAGCTTAATTCCACTGCACGTGGTGCTGGTGGCTTTGGTTCAACAGGAACCAAGTAGTAGAGGAGATTAAATGGATTTAAAAATTCCTTATACCAATATCACTGATAAAAAAGCTGCTTATAACAAGGCATGCGAATTGATTCCTGAAGTGATTGCCAAATTCGGTGTTAAAGCTCAGGTTGAGAAGAGTGATGCTGACTGTAAAATGTCAGCGAAGGGAAGTGGTTTTGAGGCCAAGATTCACTTTACCGATGAAGAAGCCCAGGTCAGCGTTGATCTTGGGTTTATGTTAAAACCATTTAAATCAAAAATTTTAGAGACGATCGAACATCAGATTAAGAAAGTAGTATGAGCAATTTTAAAGTAACCCTATTGCCAAGCGGGGAAGTCCTAGACTTCAATGGCGAAGAAAATCTCCTGACACAATTAAAAGGTGCTGGAAAAAAAATTAAATCAAGCTGTGGTGGTTGTGCTACTTGCAGTGACTGTATGATTGTTGTGAAGTCAGGTGAAGAAAATTTAACTCCTCAAAGCTTTGAAGAGTTAAGACTTCTTGGAAATGTTTTTCACATCACCAAAGAGCGCTTATCATGTCAGACTCGTCTCACAGGGGACGTGACGATTGATATTTCTGCTCACGAGAAAAATACTTTCACTGGTAAAAACGAGTCAGATAAGAAGCCACAGACCAAAGTGCGTAAGAAAGAAGAAGTAGAATCAATTCTGAAAGAACGCGAAGAAAAAGTTGTTCAAGGTAAGAATGGCGATACTTGGTTCAAGCACTGGGAAAAGAATGGTGATGAAGCTCCTGATTCACAAAACAAGCCTAAAAAACTAGGCGGAAACAAGAGACCTAAGCCGTTTAAATTTTCAGATTCGGAAGAGTGAATTATTTATATGCTCTAGAATTTCTTCTAGAGCATATAAGCTCTTAACCAAAACTTAACTTTAGTTCTACGTTTAGTTTTGTTACATACTCCACATCAAATTACCAACTGATAGGAGTTATAATGAAATCATTAATCGCCCTTTTTCTTTTTCTCACATCGGCCACTTCATTTGCTGTGACTTGTTTCGAGGCTAAATCACTGCCTTCTGACCTCGAAGGTCTTCCAACTGTGACTTGTGTAAGTGATGTTTCATTGAAGCTGGTGATTCCAACTCTACCTCAAACGCCATATTATCAGTTTTCAGTGAAGACTAATGAAGGTGAGCTGGTTGAAAATAAGGTGATCTTTAGAGAAGCGGGAAATAAGTTTAAGGTTGCTGTGAAAAAAGTTGTGGCCCACACTCGTGGTTCTGGTTGTGATTATAGTGACAGTAAAGTTTTAAGTTACTCCGTATTAGTGGATGGTGCCAGAAACATTGTTCCTGATTCTCTTGAAGTGGAGGGCATTTATACTGAGAATTATGATGAGTGCCACTCGGATGATATGGTCAAGATCCAAAAGTATTCAAAATTATAAGCATTTTGAGTTACAGGGGGAGGAATCTCCCTTGTAACTTATCTAAAGTTGTCAGAATTATTTCTTGAGTGTTAAAATTTACAGATTATTTCACTCAAGGACTAAGAATGACGACAACTAGTACTACTGAACTAGATAATAAATTTCCGCCGCAAATTAAGTACATCGTAGGTAATGAGGCCTGTGAGCGATATAGCTACTATGGTATGCGCTCAATCCTAACGGTATTTATGATTCAGGTTTTGCTTTTTCAAGAAGCTAAGGCCACTTCTGTTTATCACTTGTTTGCGGGTGTCTGTTACCTTACTCCACTTCTTGGAGCGTGGATTTCTGATCGCATTTGGGGAAAATATAAAACAATTCTCTATCTCTCGCTTGTTTACTGTCTTGGACATGCTGTCCTTGCAATCTGGGAAACAGAGATGGGTCTTTATGCAGGTCTTGGATTAATTGCTCTAGGTTCTGGTGGAATTAAGCCTTGTGTTTCTGCTCACGTAGGAGATCAGTTTAAATCTAGTCAGCAACATTTGATGCAAAAGATCTATGAGCTCTTTTATTTCATGATTAACTTCGGTTCATTCTTCTCAACACTTATTACTCCATGGACCCTTAAAGAGTATGGCGCTTCTGTCGCCTTTGGTATTCCTGGTGTGTTGATGTTTATTGCGACATTCATTTTCTGGTTAGGAAGAAATCAATTCGTTCACATTCCACCGACAAAGTCAGATGGCCATGGCCTTGTTCATGTTGTGAAGTCAGCACTTAAAAATGGTAAAAATAGAGTAACAGGGATGAGTTTCCTTGATGCTGCTATCAAAGATCATTCTCAAGAACAAATCGATGCTGTAAAGGCCGTATTTGATATTGCAAAGCTCTTTGCCGCTATTTCTGTTTTCTGGGCGCTCTTTGATCAACACGGTTCAAGCTGGGTTATTCAAGCAATGAATATGGATTTGGTATTTATGGGTGTGCAATTTGAAGCAAGTCAGATTGCTGCTTGGAACCCCATTATGGTGATGGGACTGATTCCATTCTTCTCATTCGTGGTCTATCCATTCTTCGAAAGAATGGGAATTAAAATGACTCCGATTCGTCGTATGACTTGGGGAATGTTCATTAGCGCTTTCTCATTCCTTCTCATCGGTCTCATCCAAATATGGATGGATGGGTCAGGGAATAAAGTAAACGTGATGTGGCAGTTCTTTCCATACTTAGTTATTACAATGGCCGAAGTGATGATTTCTATTACAGGACTTGAATTTGCTTATACGCAAGCCCCACGTTCTATGAAATCGTCAATCATGTCAGTTTTCCTGCTGACAGTGTTTTTTGGTAACTTAATTACTGCTTATGTTTCAGAGATTAACTTCTATCCAGTGGCCTCAGCTGGCTACTTTATGTTCTTCGCTGTTCTTATGGCGCTTTTCTCTCTCGTCTTTTGGTGGATGGGGAAAAAATTTAAAGTTAAAAACTACATGGAAAATTAATGAAACGGCCCCTCTTTTGAGGGGCCTTTTTTTATCTGAATTACTCTCAATTAATCAGGACAGAAGTATTGTTTAATTTTCTAAAATAATTCTTGGGAAATTCCCATTGTGAAAGAAACCTCGCTCTGGTTCCCATGTAGTGGTATTAGGTGATAATGGCCCAACCGTTCTGCTCATAGGAATTAAATCATCCCAGTCTGCTCTGTCATTAAGAGGGTTAAGTACATCTCCATCTTCAGGAAGTTCTCCCGGATCAGTAAGGTTATCAATTCGCGCATTATCGTATTGATCAGCATCTGTAATGAGGTCAAAAGTAGCTTGATTGGTTGAGAAAAATCTATCCCAATCACGCACCATAATTTTTATTCGACCTTTCATTTCTTCCGCAGCATCAAGACAATAAATCGTGTAGTAAGGATTTGTTTTGTAGCCTGCAAGACCCATAAAAGGCTCAGAAGCTAAGGCTCTCGTTCTTCTTGTGTTAGGAATTGAATCAAGGTAAGGATCAGTTCCAGGCACAGTGGTCGCATTATTATAAAGTTTATTATTAGAATAGTTCTCCATCAGAGTAGCGAAAATTTCAGTCATCCCTGTGAACGCATCGACATAATTGACTAGATTGCCAGTTAGGATATTGTAATCAATATGCGGATTCGCCAAATTTCTTCTGAAGTTTGCGTAGTAATAGTTCTGATGAGCTGACGATAAAATACTCTTATATTCCTCATTTTTAGAAAATGCCTGATTCTTTACTGTTTCATGATAAATGAGAAAGGTTGTTGCATCAGCAGGAGGATTATGTGTTTTCATTGGACCTTCAATACAGTTTCCAACTTTACCACCACATCTAATTTGTCGAGTCGATACAGAATAGCCTAAAGTCGCTGGATTGGCATCTTGGGCCGGAGTGTATGAGTATTCATGGTTAGTAACAGTAATAGTTCCAATATCACAATTTGGGCCATCATTACGGCTGTAATTGTAGCGACAAAGTGTTTCATCATCCGTAGGTGCCGCGAACACTTGTCTCACGTTATCAGCAAAAGCATTATCAACCATTTGTCCACAACCAACAGAGTCAGGTCCTGCTGCACTTTCAGGAAGAGCTCCTGCTCCAGCTACAGCAATAATATTGGCTGCACTTGTACCTTCAGTACAACTTACTTGTGTCAGACTTCCAGATGAGTCTCCCGGTTTGAAGTTAAAGTAGGAGAATGGAGCGTAGGTAACATACTCACAAGTATTAGGGCTTGCTTCAAAAGAAAAGCTAAAGCCATGTTGTAATGAAAGTTCCTCGGCCTCAAAAATACAAGAAATATCGAATTCTGCTCGTCGAGAAGGATCTCTAAAAAGAGAAGATGAAAACTTATCAGTACTTCTCACTTCACATTTCTTAGCATAGTTTCCTGCACCAGATTGGTGAAGATGAAATTTTCTTATCGATGGTGAGGTATTAGTAACTTTCAAGAAGTATTCTTCAGGCTCAATAATCGGAGGAACTGTCGTTGATTGATTTCCCTCTAAAAGTTTGGGGGAAATTTTCTCATTACAGCCTGTGGCCGCCACCAGGGCAAGCATCATAAGTGTGAAGTAATTAAATCTCTTCATATCAAATCCTTGATTTCTAGAGTTTCCTCACTTGGCTCTTCGGAAGGGAGTGAATTTTGTTGAGAGATAAGTTTTTCACTCCTCTTTTTTTCCGTAAGAGGTTAAAATTTACCTATGA
>CALHBF010000006.1 GCA_937931205.1 uncultured Bacteriovoracaceae bacterium | reverse complement strand
AAAAACTCGATGAGCAAGATCCTCACGATCATGTCGAAAAAAATTCATTACACCCTGCTCAAAACCAAGATAAGGGCGAATCCAAAAAAACTTAACAAAACTTACACGGGCCTGATGGGTCCATGGCAGAAAGCCCAGATATTTTACTGACCAATCCCCATATTGTCGGACAAAAAGGAAAAACGGTAATCCGAAGATAGTCATCTTCTCCCGTGTTGCTTCCTTAACATAAAAGAAACCAGGAAAAGGAATGTTATTAAGAAAGACTCTATTATTAGAGTAGTTCAAAACAAAGAACCATTTATCTGAGGTCTTTTTAATAAAGTTTGCCGAAATGGTATCATCATTGGCATTTTTGAAAGGCCTGTCCGATGCTGTTCCATAGCTCAAAGTTGCTAACCAAAATCGATTATTCGATAAATGTTTTTTTACCCCGAAAGATCCTTGATACTGATAATAGTCGCGATTAATTTGGGTGTTATTATCAAAATCAAGATGGCGATAATTGGCCCCAATCATGTAATCAAAGCGGTCAGTTTTTACATTATACTGAGCATCTAATTTAGAGTTGACCATTTTAGTTTCTTCACGGCTTTCACTCTCCACTTTGGGTTGAATCAAATTCTCTACACTCAACTGCCCCACGTGATTAGAGGGAGAAAAGAATGAAGATATGTCCTGGGCCCAAAGTTGTGTGCCAATAAAGAAAATAAAAAATCCCAACATCACACTAGTATTTATCTCTAGAAAATCTTTGTCTATGCAAATGAGAGAAAATGTTAAATTTCAAGCCCATAACTTTCCTTCTATACTAATGGAAGCAAAGGAGTTAGCTATGAAATATATATTTTTACTGGCAGTAAGCTGGATTTCGTTTCATGCAATAGCAGAAACAACATTCTTCCCTTCACTTGATATTAATCAAGTTCATCAGAAGCAACTTCAGCAAGAAAAGAAAGGTGAAGCGCCTGAGTTTGCTGTTGCTCACGACACGAATATTCGCCCGGATAAATGGGAAAGAGAAAACGGTAAAATGGTTTGGAGACATACTGTCTACGCACCTAATGCCGTCAGCTTAAATTTAGGTTTTACAGAATTTGAATTACCGGAAAGTGCCACTGTACAAATTCACTCAGAAGATCACACTCAATTTATGAGAGAGCTGACCTCAGAAGACAATAACATCAATCACCAATTTTGGACGCCAGTTATCCTCGCAGATAAAATTGTCATTGAAGTTCAAGTAGACGAAGAAGATCTGGCAAAACTTCGTCTCGTTATTGGGCATGTTGGTCAAGGATTCAGAGAATTTGGTCAATCGACTCAAAAAGCTGGAAGCTGTAACATTGATGTGGCCTGTGATGATTCTAAAGGCTGGGAAAAAGAAGTGAACTCGGTGGCCGTCATTGCCATTGGTGGTCGTTCATTCTGTACTGGCTTCATGGTTAACAATGCTAAAGAAGATAAGACACCATTCTTTATGACTGCCAATCACTGTCGAGTGAGCAGCAGCAATGCGGCCAGCCTGGTAGCTCACTGGAACTATCAAAAACCTTACTGTCGCACAGGCAGAGGGAGATATTCTGACTTCCAAAGTGGTGCAGTTCACCTGGCTTCATGGGCAAAATCAGACTTCACACTTGTAAAACTTCTCTCAGCTCCTAAAGATGAGTGGAATGTTCATTACAGTGGATGGAGTAATCAAGACGTAGCTCCTAACGGTGCTGTTGGTATTCACCATCCAAATACTGATGAAAAGTCGATTAGCTTTCATGATAAGCAAACAAGCATCACTAAATATCTTTCTGAAGATGAAGGTGAGCGCACTCACGTAAGAATTTCAAGTTGGGATAAAGGAACAACTGAACCTGGTTCATCAGGATCTCCTTTATTTGATATGAATCGTCGAGTTGTAGGACAACTGCATGGTGGATATGCATCATGTTCTATCCGTCAGGCCGATTGGTATGGACGTTTTCATGCATCTTGGAAAGGTGGTGGAGAAGAGTTCAACTCGCTTGCTCCTCACTTAGATCCTGACAAAACTGGCATCGAATTTGTTGACACACTTTAAGCTCATTCAAGGACGGAAGTAATTCCGTCCTTTCTTTTTCAGAATTTAATTCCTAAGATATTCACATGTTAAAATTTTTTAGACGCTTTAATCGTTCATTAAATACGGAAGAAGTCCGTGCAGACCTTCACTCTATTCTGATTGAACTCAATCCTGAGCACTCCTTTGAACATCGTATGGAGTTCATGAATAAGTTAGTGGATTGGACTAAAACACCTGTTACGGTAGGTAATGAAGTCAAAGATTATTATGCTTCGAGAAATCTTAGAATTAAATTTCTTCTCCAGTTTCTGGACAGGCATGAGGAAGTTGCCCCCTTTTTCTTTAAAACATTTAATGAACTGATCAGTAGAGGAAAAATTATTCGTCTTCTCTGTATTACGGGAGTCTCGGATAACAATGGTTTTTTTAGTGAACTTACTGATCGAACCATCATCAAGATTTTACCTGTTGCTTTCAAAGAGAAAGACTTAGTAGAAGTATGTCGCTTTCTTTTTAAGGAAGCCGCTGATGTCATTTGGTTTGAACAATATGCAGAAAATATTTTTGAACCTTTCATACAAATTGCAAAAAAGTATGATGTTGACTTCGACAATATTAAACACGACCTCGAAGATGCACTTATTATTCTAGGGTCACATATTGCCTCTTTGGGAGTATCAAGACAAATTCGTCGCCACCTCCAGCACTCTCAACTATCAGACTCAAGCTTTTTAAGATTATCAATGTCCATTAATCGACTTGATACTCCCGACAACATTCTTAAAGAACTTGTCGAATGCCGCAAAAGAATCATTCAGGTAAGAGAGAGCCTTGAAGCATCAGGAGTCTCAGTTAATCTCATTTACATGATTGAGAAACTTGAATCCTTCATTAATCGTGTGGAGTACCTTCTTCATCTTCGTTACAACCCAGTGAACTCTTCACTTCTCTCCAAGTTCATCGGAAAGCTGATTGAGGATGAACACAAGAACATGGGTATCCGCGAATTTATTCAACATAACATCCACTTGCTTACGCGAAAAATCGTGGAACGGGCCGGAGATAAAGGCGAGCACTACATTGCCGACTCCGCAAAAGATAAGCGAGAACTCTTTGTTGCTGCTTCTTGGGCAGGGGTTCTGACTGCGTTCACTGCGATTTTTAAATATTGGATTGGAGCTGCTAGACTACCCTATTTCTTTGAAGGCTTTTTCTTCTTTATTAACTATGCCATCAGCTTCCTTATTATGCAGCAATGGCATCTTGCCCTCTCCAGTAAACAACCTGCCTATACGGCAAGTGCTCTCTCAAAAAAGTTTGAACAATTTAAAGTCACGCGAGAGCTTTCTGACATCATTCATGAAGTAAAAAAAATTAATTACTCGCAGTTTCTTGCTTTTTTAGGTAACTGTCTTTGGGTTGTACCTCTTGTTTATCTTTTTGATCTGATCAGTAAGTATTCGCTTGGTCACTCAATTGTTTCTGAAAAAGATGCCTACTTAATTATTAATAAGCATAGCATCTTCACCAGTTTGACAATCGCTTATGCGGCCTTCACTGGAATACTTTTATGGGCTTCTAGTGTTGCTGCTGGCTGGACTGAGAACTGGATTATTTATCGCAATATCCATATTCTTCTCTCAAAGAGTAAAACTCTAAAGCTTCTTCTAGGAAAAGAGAAAACTCACCAATTTGCAGATGGTTTTCCTGCTTTCATTTCTGCAACAGTTGGTTCTTTATCTATTGCTCTATTTCTTGCCACACCCATTATTATTGGGAAAATTTTTGGACTACCTTTAGATATCAGACACGTTACTCTTGCTGCAGGAACTGTCACCATGGCCATTAGTTCTATCGGCCCGGGGCTTGATCAATGGTATCTTTATGTGGATATGATTATCAGCGTTCTCGTTATTGGTGCCCTAAATTTTGGGATCAGTTTTTACTGTGCGATCAGAATGGCGGCAACGGCCAGAGAGATTGATGTGAAGTATTTAAAAACAATTTTTAAATTTTCGTTATCAAGAAAGAAATTTAGAAAATTAGACGTCACTCAAGAAATCGAATAACTGCTCTATGTCGATAGGCTTAGAAAGAAAAGTGATGTTCAGTCCTGCGGGAGCCTCTACCTGTCCAAGACCGGAAGAGAATGCAATAGGGATGGCCTTTACTTCAACTGAAAGGTTGGTGAGGGCCGTTAAAAACTCCACACCATTCATCCCCGGCATCAGATAATCCAGGATAATAGCGCGAGGAAGATCTTTTTCAAGCTTCAAAACTTCCAGCGCTTCCCTAGCACTGCTGAATAGTTGAGCATTATACCCTTCTGAGTCCAATACATAGGACATTACATCTCTAATATCTTGGTCATCATCAATGATAAAAATCTTTTTCATAAACTCCATTATAAGTACGTAGAGAATATTATCAAACTTAAGTTTTTACCACAAAGCCCCATTCTAAAGTAACTTTGCCTTTCACAACCATCCCTTTCGGTGGATTAGGAAAAGGTCCAGCTTCGTTAAAGGCCTTGATCGCAGCATTATCTAGTTCACGAACACCACTAGTGCCGACCACCTTAATCGCCGTGATATTCCCTTCGTGATCAAGCTCAATCCGTAAGGCAGTGATATGCTCATCTTCCATTGAAATGCGACGTTTTTTCTCAATTAAATTCTGTGCCGTTTCATGAATGCTGCGCCCCCAGAACTGCTCCAACTTCTGTCTGATGCGAAAATAAAATCCGTAATATTTAAATTCTACAGTATTGAGATAAGTATGATCACCTAAGGGAACTTCCTTAATATGGTCATTGGTAGAACTCACTTCCCCTTTAGTTTTTTCCTGTGGAGTAGTCTTATAGAGATCTTTTGATCTTTTGAAACCAATATCTGAGAGAGTTAGTTCTTTTTTAGTCTTTTGCGATGAACTGCCTGCCCCGCCACCTTGGAAAGGAGAAACCTTTTTTGCTACTGACTGGCGATCAAAGCTGCGCGTTTTATCACTTAAAAAACTGTCTTTCGTGAATCTCTTATCTTTACTCTCCTCACTGCGAACGATCTGTTTTTTTGTCTGAAGATAAACTTTAAGAATCCTATCCTTTTGAACGATCTCTTTTTTCTTCTCTTTTTCAATCTCCGGCAGATAAACAAGTAAGAGGCTTGAGTGAATAATAAACGAGAGCACGAAATAGAACAGGGACCGAGGTATTTGCATGACACCCCCCTGATAATCACACCTATGGTATCATTCAAGACTTTCAATGGTGACTTTAAGACTTTCCAAATTCTATTTAGGAGATAAGAATAGTAGGAGGAGAATAATATGAGTCTAACAAACAGAGTAATGGTCGCGCTGATGCTGGGAATTATAACAGGAATGATCATCAATCAGTTCCAACATCCTTGGGTCGATGTCTATATCGTTAAAGGTGCGATTGAAATCATTTCACAAATCTTCATGGCAACTCTCAAAGTCATGGTTGTGCCACTAGTCTTTGTCTCACTCGTCACAGGAACAGGTTCACTTAAAGATATTAAAAAGCTTGGAAGAATAGGGGCCAAAACATTTATATGTTATACAGCAACAACTTGTCTTGCCATTGCTCTCGCTCTCTTCTTTGCTGAGCTTACTAATCCGGGATTAGGCTTCAATCTCACCACTCCTGATGCTGTTGAACTGAATCATAAAATGAGTGTTACCCAAATGCTCTCCAGCATATTTCCCAGTAATCCCATCGAGTCCATGGCCAAAGGTGAAATGCTTCAAATCATCATCTTCTCCATCCTCTTTGGAATTGGGATTACTATGAGCAAAGAAAAGGGAGATCGTGTTTTAAGTTTTTTTGAAGACCTCAATGAAGTCATTTTAAATATGGTTGTCTACCTAATTCAATTTGCCCCTATTGGTGTTTTTGCCCTTCTGGTTAAAGTTTTTGCGACTCAAGGGTTATCGGCCATCATTCCTATGGCGAAGTATTTCTTTACGGTACTTTTTGTTCTCTTCTTCCATGCAAGTATTGTTTATTCGGGAATGTTAAAAATCTTTGCAGGTCTTAATCCATTAACTTTTATAAGAAAATTTAAAGAAGTTTTAGTTTTTGCTTTTTCTACTGCCAGCTCTAATGCCACCATTCCACTTAATCTTGAAACGGTTGAGCATAAAATGGGTGTGGATAAATCAGTTTCAAGCTTCGTCATTCCTTTTGGAGCTACCATCAATATGGATGGAACAGCTATCATGCAAGGAGTAGCAGTAGTTTTCGTTGCACAGGCCTATGGCATTCCTCTTGGTCTCTCTGAATACCTTATGGTCATTCTAACTGCGACACTGGCCTCTATTGGAACGGCGGGAGTTCCGGCAGTTGGCCTGGTAATGCTTACTATGGTTTTCAATCAAGTAGGTCTTCCTGTTGAAGGGATTGGACTTATCATTGGTGTTGATCGCTTACTTGATATGACTAGAACATGTGTCAATATCACAGGAGATGCGGTGGTAAGCTGTATCGTAGCGAAGAGTGAAAATAAACTAGATATCAATGCTTATAACAACCTCAATTAACTTGAGGTTGTTATCGATTTATTTTTCGTAAATTTTTTGAAAATCATGTCCTGATGGATTTTGGTGAACATACAGGCCAAACTCATCTATCACTGAAAAGATATGATCAAAAATGTCTGACTGGGCCTTTTCAAAGTAAACCCAACGAACATCATTCACAAAGGCATAGATCTCAAGGGGAATCCCATTTTCTCCTGAGGCCAATTGTCTCACCATAATGCTCATTTCTTTATGAATCATTGGATGTTGTTTTAAATAGTTTTCAAGATAAATACGAAAGGTCCCAATATTAGTCATTCGTCTTGAATAAGAAACTACGCCATCTTCAAATTTTTTATTATGATCAAGAAGCTCTACTTGTTTATCAGCAATATATTTTGACAAAAGTCTAAAATGAGAAAACTTCTCAATTTCCTTCTCTGTTAAAAACCTTACCGTTGAGACATCAATAAATAGAGATCTCTTGATTCTGCGCCCACCAGACTCTTGCATGGCCCGATAATTGACAAAAGAGTTCTCTAAAAACTTGTGAGTGGGGATACTCGTTACAGTGTTATCCCAATTTTTTACCTTCACTGAATGAAGGGCAATATCAATAACATCACCATCAGCACCAAACTGCTTAAGTTCAATCCAGTCACCGACTTGAATTAGATTATTCGTTGTTAACTGAATGCCGGCAACAAGTGAGAGAATCGTATCTCTGAACACTAACAATAAAACGGCCGTCATTGCACCAAGACCACTCAGGAGATACCAAGGCTCTTTATCAGCAAGAGCAGCAATCATCACAATGAATCCCACACAATGAAGAAGAATCACTATAACTTGAATGATCCCTTTGATAGGACGCTGTTTAGATTGTTCAAAAGTTGAGTAGACGTCATTAAACTCATTTAACAGAGTAGTAAAAATTCTCACGACCATAATGCTAAGGAAGGCGAGGCTTATTCTTTTAATGACAACTCCCGTATTCACAGGCAGATCAACAATGATCTCTGGAGCAAAGTAAGCAAGTTGCAGAGGAATAGGCCAACTTAACTGAGAGAGAAATTTCGGAGAAAAGATCACCTTCGACCAGTAAGAATCAAAATTTCCAGTAAGAGAGCCAATAACTTTGGTCAAAATAAGCCGTGATACATTGAAGAGAATCACAATCAGAACAAAGAGATAAAAGAGAGAAAGTAGATAATTATCGGGTAGATAACGAGCGAGATTAAATTCCATACTCCTAATCTACATGAGAAAAAACCATTTGAGCACCCATGAATGTACTTTGAGTGCTCAAATAGCTGAAAATTTAATTTAGGCGCGAACGACGGCCAGACGGTAGTAATTAGCAAGAGCTTCCCATTGCTCAAGAGTGCGTCTGAATTCTTCTTGAGTTGTACTCATTTTCAACTTGAACTCAGCAAGAAGTTCACGAGAAGCATGAGACTTCAAATTTTTGTACTCATCTTTCATGGCCTGAAGTTTTTTAAGAGTATCAATGGCCTGAAGCTTAAGTTTTTCAAGTTCAACTGAGAACAAATCAGCTGATTCCGTTTTTAGCTTCATCTGCTTTAACTTCATCTGCATTTTTGCTGCAAGAATTTTATCTTGAGAAGTAAGTCTTAACTTAGAAGCCAGACCCGAATAAGAAAGAGTTTTAATTAGCCACTTTGTCGGATCAAAATGAAACCAACGAATCCCATTGCGATAATCGTTTTGGAAGTAGTGGTGGAAATTATGATATCCCTCACCAAAAGTAAGCAGGGCCATGAACCAATGATCCTTAGCAGAGTTGGTATCTGTATAAGGAGTCGACCCCATTTTGTGACAAAGAGAGTTAATGAAGAATGTACAGTGGTGGGTAAGCACAATACGACCAAGACCACCTACAGCAAATCCACCAAGGTAGGAATCAAAGAAGACTCCACCAAGAATGGTTGGAAGAACAATCCCCATAGCAATGGCTATATACATATAATAATTATGCTGCCACATGATTAACTTATCTTTCAAAAAATCCTGAGCATACTTTTCATGGATAGCAGAATTCTTCTTTAAAAATACCCAACCCATGTGGGCATAAAAGAAACCTTCATTGATGTTGTAAGGATCTTCTTCTGAATCAACTTTATTATGATGTCTGCGGTGATCACTACCCCATTTAAGAATAGAATTTTCAAACGATGCTGCACCAAAGAGTAAATAAAATAATTTCACTAAGACATGAGCGTCATAGGCCTTGTGAGCAAAAAGACGGTGATATCCACCTGTGATCGACATTCCAGTGAAAATATAAAAAATGATTCCCATCAAAATCTGACCCCAATGGAAATCACCATTGTTGATCCAAATGACAGTTAAAATGATGGCAAATATGGGAGTTAGGCCAAGAAATAGCAAATTGATAAGATCGATGTTCTTCCAAGAATATTTATTCATTCCCTCTAATCCTGTTAAGGGTTATCTAGGGATGAGCATATCAAGCTTTTCAATGCTTTTGCTATGAAAAGAGTGTCTTACTTAGAAGAAAAAGGCCAATATCTACAATTTCAGATAACTAAAACCGACTTAAGGTCTGAAGCTCTTTCTGAACTTTCTTGCCGGCTTAGAATCTGATTTCCTGAAGTTATCAAGTACTGCCCACTTTTCCTGCGGAGATAAGATACGTCCTTCAGTTTGAAGACTATTCTCTTCAGCTTTTTTAAGCTCTGTTTGCAAAATTTTACCAATCGTCTCTAAAACTCCAAAATATCCAACCATTTCTCGGCTCATATTCAGAGGAAGTTTTTCAATAAAATACTTCTTTAAGAAAGGTACGCGACGAAGTGGCCAAGCAACATTTCTATAGATTAATGAGGTCCCGGTTGAGGCCTGTTTAAGTACATGACCTTCTTCATCACTCATTTTGAAAAGAGCGCGAAGAACTCCGTCTTTCTGCAAAATATCTGAAAGGACTGCTGGATTTTTCCACTCGGAAATCAATTCAAAACGTGGATCAACTTCAATATCAGCTGGAATAAAAGAGAATTGAGCTTTTAATCCTAGTTGTTTTACAATTTTAGGCTTTCTCTTAAAAATCTCACTCTCAAAAAGAGGAATATCTAATTTCCCCTGTGTCGCAAGATCAAAGCCAAGAGAAATAATTTCTGAACAAAATAACTCTGAGCTATCTTTTTTATCGAATCCAAAATCGTAATTGATCGGACCTCTTGTATCGAAGGCCTTCTTTACTCTCTCAAACATGGCCTTAGCTGCCTGGTGAGCAACTTCACTATCGCCATAGCGGTAAAGTACCGTACGAGCATTCTTATCATCAATATGATCTTGTAATTCTCTTACGAATGATCCCACTTCGATATGAGCTTCAACTGTCCAGAATTTTCCTAACTCATCCTGATAAACCAGACTCATGTGTGAGAATTGAGTATCAAATTCACCTAAATTAGAAATAGCAGCTGAAGTATAGGCCTTACCTCTGGTTAAAAGAATGTCACCACTTTTTAGTTCTTGGCGAATATTTCTTGAATTAGCAGCAGGTGTAACTCTTAAATAAGATGAATCTTCAAATGAGTGATCTAGAGCTGTCACACCCTCAACTCTGAAACGCTCTTCATCAAGGAAGTCTTCCTTCTCTCTGATTTGGAAAAAAAGATCGCGTGCCACATTCGCACAGTCTTTATCAAACTCGCCTTTTTCAAACACTTGTTCCATTTCCAAACGAATATTGAGCTTCTTCTCCCACAACTCACTGGCGGTAAAACTGCGATAAGAAGTTTTCTGCAAATTCTCCACATCCTCTTGATTCCAAGGACACTGAGCATGAGCTCCAGAGATAGAGAAAAGGATAAGACCCAGAATGCTGACGAATTTAGTATGTTTCATAGCGAGCATATTCCATCAGAGAAGCGCCGGAAGCCATCAAAATCACTCCAGCATAAAAATAATACTCACTGTTTTATATGGAGAATATCTAAAGCTTTGATATGATATTTTGACATGAACGAACAATTTGTACCTATTAGACTAACTACCTTGAGACCTGAGGTCACGCTGGGCTTTCTTTTACTGTTAAAAGTAAATGGTCAGTTTATTAAGTACATTAATCCTGAAGACTCGATTGAAACTCATCGCTTTAATAATCTTGTGCAGAAGAAGGTGAGAAAAGTTTACATACAGGCCAGCGACGAAGCCCAATACCAAAAGTATCTAGATCGTCTGCTGGTTAGTGACGAAAATATTACAGTTCAAGAGAAAACTGAACTGATTGCTGGTCAAGTGGCGGACTCTCTTGAAAGTATTTATGCGCAACCTGATTCCGTCTACGCCCTTGCTCATTCAGAAAAAGCGGCACTCTCTTTGATGAATGCCACAGAACTTAGCCCAGAAATGCTGAAAGAACTTTTTGGTCTAGAGTCTGAAGATGATGTCACAATTAAGTGTGCGATTTGTACTTGTGCAACGGCCATTGCTCTGGCTAGATTAAAAAAGTTAGATCAGGAACAGATTAAAAATATCGCTACGGCCTCTCTATTGTGTGATATTTCACTTCCAAGACTTCATCAAGATTATCAAAAGTTTTTTACCAAAAATCTTGAAGAGTTTTCACCTGAAGAAGTCAAGGCCTATAAAGAACACCCACAACGCTCAGCTGAACTTCTGCAAAGCATTCCTAAAATCAGCTCTACTGTGCTCAGTCTTATCGCTAATCATGAAGAGAAAATCAGCGGCAAAGGTTTTCCTAAAGGAAGCACAAAGCTTTCCTTAGAAGAAAAAATTGTTTCTCTTAGTAATCATTTTGCTCTTAAATCAGCAGGACACAAGATTCCGAAAGAACAAATTCTTCGCGATATGTTCCTTAATGATCTTGGTTCATATGATCTTGAACTCATGAACTTCTTAAAAAAGATAATGGGTAACTAATGGATAAAGAACTTATTAAAGGCTTCTGCGAAGAAACGGATACTCTCCTCAAAGAATTAGTTCGGATCACTGAAGTTTTTGAAGATACTCAAAGACCTGAGCTTCTTGGAGAGTTTGGCCAAGTCATTGATCGTATCATGGGTGCAGCCTATACTTTAGAATTAGAAGAAGTTGGCCGTTTTTGTGAGCTTGGAAAAAAAATTGGTTATAAGGCAAGTCAAACCACTGACCCTAAATTACTGAAACTGGCAGGCCCGATACTTGCTGATACTGCAGAAATTCTGAGTTCCATGATTCAAGAACTGAACAGTGACGAACAAGAAAGTAATGCGAGAGTCCAGCTGGAAGCATTCAAATCAAGGTTGAAATGGTTTTTAGAAAAATTTCAAAATATTAATAGAGATACTACTGACTCTTAAGGCCAGGATAACTGGCCTTGACGATGAAATAAAAGAGACACATTCTCAAAATATGAAACATCTCCTTTTAATCACTCTCCTCTTTTTTTCCTTTGATTCTTTTGCCCGTGACTGGTTCGCCTATGATGTTCCTTTTGCCAGATGTGCTGATTCACAAAGTTACAAAGTATTTGTGAGTCCTGGGACCAACCCAAAAAAAGTGGCCATCGAGTTTATGGGAGGAGGGGCCTGCTGGAGTGCCGAAACTTGTTGGGGTCCAAAACTTGTCACCTGGATTCATCCTATTCCCAAAATTCCTGCTTACTCTTATCTCACTAGCAGTAGCTCTCCTTTAAAAGATCACACCATCATTTATCTACCGTATTGCACTGGGGATGTCTGGATGGGAAATCATTCTGCAGACTATGGGAATGGAAGACTCACTCATCATGAGGGAGAAAATAATTTCACCTCTGCGATATTTTATCTTAAACAATTTTATTATTTTAAAAATATTGAAGAACTAGTGGTGTTCGGCTCATCGGCCGGGGCCATTGGTGCCCTTGCCAATATTCATCACTTAAATAAACTTGCTCCCACTGCTCAAAAGATTATGATTGCGGACAGTCCGGGACTTCATTGGAATGAGAAATTTTGGCATAAGTTTACTTCTCATCAACTACAAGACTATACCAAGAAATTAAAAAAGACCGGACTCAACCTCAACCCCAATGACGGGCTTTTTGCTCCTCAAATAAAAAACTTTTGTCGAAGATACGAAGATTGGAAAATAGGATTTATTCAATCAACAGAGGATGTGGTGATGGCCAATGTCTTCGGACAAATGGATTCGATGGAACACCGTCTTAATGTTCTAGGTCCTCATGGACTAAGACATATTATCCTGACCAGCCCTAACTGCAGTGTTCATACTCCAGATGGGAAAGGACATGCCTTCCTTCTTTTAAAGCAATACTCATGGCTTCAAAGTGATATGTTCACCAAACAAGGATTACTGGAGTATGTTCAAGAGATTCTCAATTAGAGAGGTTTATTGCTCTTCTGGTTCCCAATGTAGTTAAAACGGTTCACAATCTTACCATTTACTTCCACTGTCTCACAAAACATGGCCAGCGGACGAACCCAGATCTGGGCTTCTGGATTGTCGTAAAGACATTCATAAACAACCAACCACTCCAACATCTCAGAGTGACGAGCGAGATTGATCAGTCGATAATTTTTGCCTTTATAATGTTGATAAAGTCCACCGATCACTAAATCATTAATCATTCTTTCCATCCTAATTTTTGTAATAAGAAACGATTGACCCAAAGAGGGCCAATAAGAAGAAACGAAAGGTCCTGTAGAAAGGATGGTTTTCGACCTTCAATTTTATGTCCAACAAATTGCCCGATCCATGCAAGAATAAAAACAGTAATACTTACCTCTAACAAAATTCCTTGGCCATAGAGAACAGCAGAAATCCAGCACATCAAAAACGTCTGAATAATCATCAGAACAAGCATCACTGTTTTTTTTAATGAAATATAAAAGAGCAAAGTGGGAATGATAAGAACGAGCGCCCAATTGATAGAGTTCCACCGAGGCAGAGACCATAAAATGCCAATAATGGAAAACATAATCAGGGGGACACAGATTTTGTGAATCAGTTTATTTGTAGGATGAGTATGATCAACCCCATACTCATCCATCCATTGCTCAAAGTTTCTCATAAAGACATTGTCTTAAAATATACTTATGAGTTCAAGCAGGTTTTCTATTTACCTAGACCTGAACCAATGCTCTTTACCTTATCGACAAAGCGCGGTGGCATTAAGTTCACGACAAGATCGAAAGAGTTTTTCACAAATCCTTGGTTCTTAATTTCCGACTGAAGTTTTAAGAATGCTTCACCCATTTGTCCAGCCTCTTCAGCTGAAAACATCTTACGGGCCTCAGTGAAAACGTCATGCTCTTCCTGATCAATATGGTGAAGAAGAGCATCACGCAACTCCATGGCAGTCTTTGTCCAATCGGCTCCAGTGACTTCCTTGAGCTCCATTTTTTTTAGTAAGGCTTCTGCTTCCATATGTTCTTTGTATGCATGCATCACTAATTCCGAGTCTCCAATGGCCCTCATTGAATTATAAAGAACACTTTCTTCAGCACGAGAATGTGAAGAAAGAAGCGTACTGATATTTTCGATTAAAACTTCACGATAACTATCTTGTTCTTCCAAATCTACTAATTCTGAAAGCAAGTTTTTAAGCTCCTTGTGATCATTTTCTAACGCCTTGTAAATGTCCATAACCTCTCCTTGTTACAAAATCTGAGTCTTTCAAAGATACTGAGGGTTTTGAATTAAAAGTTGGCCAAAACTTCCGCTTTAAATTGCAGAGTTTTTAGGTTTAAATTTGATGCATAAAAAAAGGAGACTGATATGTTCAGTTACGTAATTGTTGGAACCAATGATCTGGAGAAATCTCTTCCCTTCTATGATACATTTTTAAAAGAACTTGGCAGTCAGCGACTGAAAGAAACTCCTCGAGGAGCTTTTTATGGTAGTGGCAAAGGACCAATGTTGGCCGTTATGAAACCTTTTGATGGAAATAATGCAACTATTGGTAATGGATCAATGATCGCTCTTAATGTGGCAAATCCTGAGGAAATTAACCGCCTTCACGCGTTGGCACTTACTCTTGGTGCAGTTGATGAAGGTGCTCCTGGGGTTAGACTTGGCACATTTTATTGTGCTTATTTCAGAGATCTTGATGGGAATAAATTTAATCTCTTTTGCATGGCCTAAATAATGAAAGGCCCAGATCGCTGGGCCTTTCATTGCTCAAAAACGGTTAATTCAAATCAGTATGACCGATTAAAACATCTCCACCAAGATTCACCGTTGTCGCGTAATCAAGCATTTCATCTTTAAAACTACCATCTCCCAAAGAAAGAACACCCGAAATTCTGTAAAAGAATTTAAATGGAAAAATCTTTCCCTCACGCAAGTATGGAACCAGAGTCTTGAGCCCTCTTGAATTCAATACCAGGGAGCAAGGAACCTCATCTGCGGCCTGCCCTGCACGAGGTGAACAATCATGATGATCAACAAAAGTAGATAGCACCTTTCCAAATTCAACTTTTGAAGAAAGAAATGGAATAGGACTAAAACGCGCTTTGGGATTAATCTTTAAAATTCCCGCTTGAGCGTCACGCAACTGATCCTCTCTATACCCGGCCACAAAAAAAACATTCAACATCCCTTTAACAGAGCAACGACGGGTAAAGTTACAATTACTCAAAAACTCAGTGAAGTGTAATTTAGGGTCTGAGTTTTTATCCTTTGAGATATTCATCATATTTGGAGCAAAGTAATAATGATTTGGGTCTTTATGATCAGGCCAAATTGTTATTAGTGTTCCCTCAGCTGCTATGTTTTCATTCAGAACAGGCACAGCATAAGAAGTTGTAGACATTAAAAAGAGTAAAGATAATAAAAATTTCATAACTATTTTTTCCTTTCGATAAAACAATCATTTCGTTCAGTGATACATTCAATTGATAAGTAATGATCAAGCTTCATTAAAACATCATTTGATAATTCTTCTTGCATTAATAATTTCTTCAACACATCTCTTGGTCGCATAGGACTCTCAATAAGAAGTTGTGAGATGAGTGTTTCCTCACTCTGAGTTAACTCACTATTAAGAGATTCCTGGTGACTGGCAGAAGGACTTGACCCATCTTTGCCAGAGCCGCAGCTCAATAAGAAAAGCAATAAAAATAAGAATACGATTTTCATAAATTCCTCTTAAAAATCGAGGGTCATAGATTCCTGCATGAGAACAGGCTCCATCGGCTCAGATCGAAGTGAAGGTTTGAATCCAGTAACAGGAATTCTTCCTTTTTTTAACTTTGTTCTTTTCAGAAAGTTTTGCTCAAAGCCTACAACTGAAGAAGAGTCTTGAATAAATTCCACACAAGAAGTCATAAAATGATCAAGAACAAGCTCCTTATTAACTTTCTCTTCAGGTTTAGTCTTTTCAATTTCCTTAATCACTTCACCCAATCTACGATGTAAATTGATGACTCCTAGATTCAGACCCTTTTCACAAGGAATTTCTTTAATAATAGCTTGCTCATTAATCGTGAAAGAGAATCTGAAATCTCCAAATATCTTCACCATATCCTTACCTTTACTAATGCCTTCTTTGATGATTTCCTTGGCACGATAATCCACCTTGATCATGTCGGTGCTTCCGTGAAAATGCCCTCCTGCTTCAGGATAGAGAACAAGTTTATCCTGATGAAGACCTTTTAGAACTGACACTTCAAGTTCACTTACCCGCACGCTAGGAATAATAACTTTATGTTGTGGGAACAAGTTTTGGTTATTCTCAAAACATTTGCGTGTTACTTCAGAATTAAGATTCCAGTGAACGATCGCTGAGGCCGTTTTATCCTTGTCATCAAAATAATAAGTCGCCTTTGCTTCATAGATGGGAAGTGATGCCACAGTACTTGTCGATTCAATAACCTTGAAAGGACAAACATCTTGGGCCATAGCTGTCATACTCGATAAAAAAATCATACCTATAAATATTCTTTTCATAACTTTCTCCCTAAATCCTTGCTTATAAGTTTGCTTCATCAACATTTACAATCAGCTCTGGATGATCTTTGAGTTGACCAAGACTAAGACCAACACAGAACTCACGATCAATTTTCTCTCTCTGAGTAAGTTCAAAAACCTGCTCTCTATCTTCAGTAATAATCGTTGTACTAATTCCAAATCGTCCACCGGCCGAGTTCGTTCTATTCTGAAGCTCTGGCACAAAAAACTTTTCCATTAATCTGTCCACAATTGCCATTACATAATCGGCCTGTTTAGCATCTCCACCATTAATTTCGATTTTAATGTTTTTACTTTCAATTAATTTTTCAACCTCGACTCTGACATTGGCCTTCCAAAACCAACGACCAGTTCTAAATTGAGTTAAAAAATGCGTATAAACTTTATGGTAGTTAAGTTTTATTTTTGCATGAAATATGGGAGATAATCCTGTTACAAGATAACAGTAGTTAAGATCAGCTCCCACCGCTCCACTTCTCAATTGTGCTGCTAACATTCTTGCTCCATTTTTTGTTAGAGAAGCAGAAAGACTAAAACTATCTTCTGCTCGACCTGCAAATGGAGGGAGATCAGTTTCTTCAAATAATTTCTCCATAACTCTTTTCCCATCTCGCTCCATAAAATGAACGTGAGACTCCTGAACAGGAATGAGAGCAACTTTTTTTCCATACTTTAAATGTTGATCAATCGCGCTCTGAAGTTGACCACCGACAAAAAGATTGAAAATTCCTGCAAAGAATCCACCGCCCTCAGTTGATTCTTTGGTAATTCCCCAATAACCCATACCAAATTCAGGGACTCCTCTCGCATCTGTCTGCAATCTTCCACGATTTGGGAGAAAGTAGGCCTTGTCAGGGTCCTGATGGTCCTTGTAGAGAGTGGCCAAGTGCCCGGTGTTGTTATCGGATTCAGTTAGGATCGGCAGTGCCAATGCATTTAAAGAAAAGAAGGTTACCCCTAATAAAGCAACAAGCTGTTTCATGTTCTATCTCCTGTTTTTGGGTGAGTTCGTTAAACTTGATCTGAGCTAATTCAAACGTTATGCCGGCCTTCTTTAGTCAAGAAACAAGACGTTAGGAGATATTTCTTAATAAAACATTCTCTTGGGAGAATTGGCCATTCTCCTAAGAGAATGGCCTGGGCCATGGACGACTCCTTCGTTCTATTACCTTTTTACACTTTGATTGAAATCAATTCCCGAAACCTTTAGGCTCTGACTCTATGACAGACTTACGAATTCTGATTGTTGAAGATGAAAAATCATTTAGCCTGGCCCTAAAGCTAAAACTTCAAAACTTTGGAAAAGTTTTTGAGGCCAATAATCTTCAGAGCGCTAGAAACATTATTGATTCATATCCCTTGGATCTGGCCTTTATTGATTTGGATTTAGAACAAAAAAATGACGGTCTGGAACTCTTAGAGAATTTGGCCCACAAAAATATCTATCGCATTATTTTAAGTGCCCGTGATGATGAAAAGCTTATAGAAACAGCTTATGAGAAAGGCTGTAATGATTATTACGTAAAGGGCAAGGATCTCAGGGCAATCGATACTATTTTAAAAAATTATATAAATAGAGTCGAAGATGATTCACTTCAAAAGTTTATAGCACAAGAATTTATAACCAATGATCCTCACACGATTGAACAACTCTCACTACTTAAAGAAGTCAGTAATAACACCTCCCCTATTCTTCTTCTAGGTCCAACAGGAACGGGGAAAACTCTTATTGCTCGAAAGATTCATGAGTTTTCTAAATGCGAAGGAGAGTTCGTAGAATTAAATTGTTCGGCCATTCCTGAAAATCTTCTGGAAAGTGAACTCTTCGGCCATATGAAGGGAGCCTTCACTGGGGCGGTCTCCAACAAAATAGGTTTTTTACAGAAGGCCGATAAAGGAATCATTTTTCTCGATGAAATTGGGGCCCTCCCTCTTAATTTGCAAGCAAAACTTCTCAAGGCCCTTGAGGAGAAATCATTTACACCGGTGGGATCAACAGAAGTCGTAAAATCTGATTTTAGAATTGTATCTGCCACCTGCGAAGACTTAGAAGGTTATAGAAAAAATAATCAATTCAGAGATGATTTGTATTTTCGTATTTCCGGAATCAATCTTAAAATCCAGGCACTAAGTGAGAGAAAAGGAGATATCGGACTTCTTATCAATCATTTTATCAAAATGTCTGAGCGCCGAATTGTACTCTCAGCTGAAACGAGAAATGCCCTCATTCATTATTCGTGGCCGGGCAATGTTCGTGAACTTAAAAAAGTTATCCATTTATTGTTAACAAAACAAAAAGGTTGTATTGATCTTACAGATCTTCCCACTTTTATCACCACTGCTTCAGAGGAAAACAAACCTGAAGGAATGCTAATGACTTCGGAAATTAAAGAGATGGCCAAAGAGATAGGCCTTTATGAGACGATTGAGCTTCTCAAAAATGAAATCATGAAGAGTGTTAGCCTTGATAATAATGGGAAAGTAAATAAGACAATACAGGATCTTAAAATTTCAACAAATACCTATTATAAGCTTATTAAGAATGATTCTTTGAATCTGCAATAATTAGCCAGCTATCAAGAGAGTGTTAAGTACTGGACCAATCACACAGACAAACGCATCTATGATGAGAAGACGATTGATGAGCCCCTCACTATAATTTCTTTCACCAAATAGTAGATACTCAAGAGATGGAATTTGATAAGTCTCAACGATACTCCAAATCACAAATGTCATGACAAACCATTGGTAGCTCAAAAAATATGAGGATACGAAGCAGACAGTAGCGATTACACAGGTCAAATCGTACTTTTTGAATGAGAATTTTAAAAGCTCTGAGCGAGATAAAAATACCTGGATAAGAACAACTGCAAGTCCATTAATGGTGTAGAGATAAGAGCTGTATTCCGAGGATAGTCCGGCCTCCTTTGCTTTAAGCGGTGGTAACGTAATCATTACCGCATAGGGAAGCAAGGTGAAGAGAAGTCGGAAGAAGTCTGTTCTTATTAAAGGCATTCCAACAGATGCTGATTCTTTTTCTATCTGTTTTGAAGAATGAGAATATTTGGGAAATAAATAGAATGAAGTAAAGGACATCATTATATTCAGTGATACCCCCAAAAGTACAAAATGATTAAATTCAAGAATCATTGAACCTAGAAAGGGCATAACCACAAAAGACAGATTGGTAGAAATACTAAAAACGACATAGGGGTTAGAGAGTTTAGGCCCATCAGAATTGTTTAAATCCTTAAGATATTCTCTGGAGATTTTGAAATAACTCGCAGAACTTAAACCAAACAAAAGATACGAAGTAATGATGGAGATAGGTGTTGCTATGAAGAGTAAAACGGATGCTATCAGACGAAGAGATAAGAAAAAGTATCGATTGAGACCAACTTCACCAAATAGCTTCTTGATGGCCCATACACCACCCACCTGCAGACCATTATAAAGACCAAATCCAATATAGACCGCAGTCTTAAGCTCTTTGGAGTGGGCCTCATGAATAAACAAAGTATGAAGGGCCAGAAAAGAGTAACTAGAGACTAAAAAAAAATTAGAAAAGGCTAACTTCACAAGAAATTGATTCAAGCTCACACCTCATACTCTTTGAGAAAACTAATCGGTTATTCTCCAAATAAGTAAAGAAAAATCACATTATTCCGATAGATATTAATAATATTTCAAAGAGTTAAAATGGAAAGAATCATTGTTTTTGAGGCGGGTCTTCAGGATCATCGAGAATATTGGCTCAAAGAAATGTCAAAAAGTTACGAGCTTATACTCCTTCAGCCATGGTTACCTACATGGGAGAAATCATATATCTCGGAGTATATTGAATGCACTTTTGATAAATGGGAACAGGAACTTGAAAGATTAGTAAGGCTCTTCATTCCCATGAACATCAAAGGGGTCGTCTGTCTCAATGAAGGAACGGTTAATTTTGCCAATGACCTTCAAAAATCCCTCAAACTTCCTTGCATCCATTCCCATCACCTACCTCAGGCCCTAAGAAATAAAAAACTGATGAGGCAGGAATTACTAAAATCAAAACTCCTTTCTCCTAAAGTGTATTCAGATATTCATCAGGTCGTCTTCCCTGCCATAGTTAAACCCGCGGAGTTCATGTCAAGTCTTGGAGTAAGTCTCGTCCGTAACGAATCTGAGTTAATGCAGGCATTAAAAGTGGCCACTACTATCGATATCCCTGAAGAAAACTTGAGAACTCACTACTCTCTGTCCAGTGAAGTCGTCATCGAGGAATACATTGAAGGGGAAGAATTCAGTATTGAGTGTATGATTCAAAAAGAGCTGATTCTAGACATAAGAATTACGAAAAAAATCAAAGTGCTTCCTCCTTTATTTTATGAAACAGGCCATATCAGTAATCGAGAATTCACTGATGAACTCTTAAAACAAATTCACCATTATGCTAAAGAAGTAGTGAAGGCCTTCTCTCTTCAAAATGGCCTGTTCCATTTTGAAGTGATGATAAGAGACAAAGATATCTATACAATTGAGTTGGCCGCCCGACCAGGGGGAGACATGATTCCCTATTTGTACATGAATTCGGAGGAAATGAATTATCCCCGAAGAGTCGCAGAAGTTTTTACTGATAAAAAGATCAATCCTAAATCGGTGGAATCCTCTGAGTCTTTCGCTGTTTACTTTCCTTGGGGAGAATCTTTTGAACCCACTTATCTAAGTGAAGAAGTTCTGAAAAATAATTGCAGAATCATTTCAGAAAAATGGATTGAGAAAACAAAAAGTGTAGACCTCTCAGAGAGACTGGGTGAAATCATTTTAGCGGGCCAATACCAGGATCTTTTAAAACTTTTAACTACCCTTAATCAAAAGTGTCAGCATGTGGTTTAACATCCATCAATTAGCGCCTCATCTCTATAGAATACAAGAACCAGGCCATGTTTCTTTTTTTCTTATCAAAATAGATGAACGAGCAATCCTTATTGATTCAGGATTAGGAATTGCAAGAAGGGATTTTGAAAAAGTCTTAAGTGATTTATCTGTCAAAAGATTTAGAGTTCTCTCCACTCACCTTCACTGTGATCATGCTGGATTCAACTTTCTGGCAGAAAAAGTGTATGTAAGTCGCACTGAGTTTGAAAAATATCAGGCCATATCTGATGAAAAACAAATTTTAAACTACCATCACCTGCTCAAAAATTATAAAAGCTGGCCTGAGGAGCAGATTAAAGAGACAGCCGACTTTTCAGATAAACTTGAATTCATTGAAGAGAATATTCTCACTGTTTTTGATCAAAAATTTGAAGTTATCAAAAGTCCTGGCCACACTTCGGGACATCTTTGTTTTATCTCACACCAACATCAGGCCATTTTTCTCGGAGATTTAGTCTACAATGGCATGCTGTATCTCAATCTGCCAGATAGTCATTTTGAGGACTATATTAAATCTCTGGAAACCATTGTTCATTTAGCAGAAAAGAATCAATACTCTCTTCTGCCATGTCATAACTCCATACCTTTGGATATTCAATATGTACGAGGTGCATACGAGGCCTGTCTAAAAATTCAAAAAAAGATGCCTACCCCAATACATTCATTAGAAGCAAACTCCATTTTTAAAGCTTGTGATGAATACCATATTGAAGACATAAAAATTCAGATCAGCAGGACCAGATAATGACAATATTTATTAAAAATGAAGCAATCATAATCAGGTCGCTAACTTCAGAAGATGAGCTAGAAAAACTCATGACTCTTGAAAACCAGGTTTGGCCCGCCGACCTTGCCTGTTCTAAAGAGAACTTCCACCTTCGCTACAATTATTTTAAGGATGGATTTCTTATTGCAGTAACTCCTAATGGAAAAACAGTAGGTAGTTTTTATGGAATTTTCTATGACTACTATATCGGTAGAGGGATTAACTGGCATATCGATTCCGGAGATGGAACTGGATCAAGTCATAGTCCTAATGCCAATAGCATGTTTGGGATTTCAATCACATGCTCAAAAGATGCCCCTGAAGGAACAATGAGAAGTATCGTAGAAGCTTGGAAGCTTCTAGGGAAAAAGTTTAATAAAAAATATATCTATGGAGGAAGTCGATTATGCGGATTTCACCAGTATCAAGGTAGCATCGAAGATTATGTCAAAGGTGTTTCCTCTGGGAAATTGTTTGATCCTGTTCTCACAAAGTGGCTGGCCTGTGGAATGAAACCAGGGGCCATTATTAAAAACTATTTTGAAGACCCTGAAAGTAAAAACTATGGTGTTGAAATATATCTGGAGTGTGACTCTTAGCTTATTTCTTTATTCATCACATGCTTTTGCTAAAGATTGTGAAATAAGAATATACGCTAAATTTTCTGGTCCGATAGGAGACCCTATTACTGCTGTTACATGGTGGGATAAGAAGTATGTTTCATTAACCTACTCTACTCTTTTAAGATATGATGAGAATGGGAATTTAACTCCCGGAATTGCCAACACATGGCGTGTCGATGCTAAGAAAAAAATCTTAAAAATAATTCTAAATTCCAATATTACCGCCCATGATGGAACATTGATTACTTCTGATGATGTCATCTTTGCAATCAATCGAATTAGAAATGAGAAAAATCCAGATCGTAATAAGTTTAAAAACATCCTAGAAGTATCAAAAATTAATACGCATGAGTTAGAAATTCATTATAAAGAAATATCTGCATATGATATTTATTTACTAGCGACCCCAAGACTATCCATCTATAAAAAAGACAATCCTCAAATTGGCTCTGGCCCCTGGGTACTCAAAAAAAGCAATTCAAATACTTTTAACTTTGAGCGCTTCAGTAAAAAGAACTCCATTAAAAGTTGTTCTCATTTAGCGGCCTATAACTATCCTCTACAAAAGGCTTTAGAAGATTTTAAAAAAGGCCATATTGATCTGATCGAATATCTCTCTTTGGGTCAAGACGAGTTGTTAAAAATCAATAAGGAAATTGAAGCTAAAGGAGTGGCCTATCCGATCAATATTTTTGATACAACAATACTCTTTTATTCAAAACAAAAAAGTGACCTTACTGAAAACAGAAATGCTCTCTTGAGTTTGTTATATAACAACAAGATGTTGATTGATAAATCAAATGATAAGCTGGCCGGAAATGTTGTATCGTCGGGTTTAAATAAGCTCTATTCTGAAGAAATTTCTATTCCACGAAACCTTAAATATAAAATGTCTCCTGAAATCATTTGGGTTCCTGATTCTGTGGAGTACAAAGGTGCCCTGATAGATAATCTACAAAGCATTTTTAAATCATCAAAAATGCCAATTACAATAAAAAAGGTATCCCTTGCAGAGCTTTACCGTCTGCACTCGGAGAAGACCGTAAACTTTCATCTGGAGACGATAACCCTTCAGAGTCCACACCCTTATGGTGTTCTTAGCCTTTTTAGCTCAGAGAGTGAGGAGAACTTCACAGGTTTTCGAAATGCAAAATTCGATGAACTCCTGAAAAAGGGATTGGCCGCGATCGAACTTGAAGGCCACCAGCATTTTGCCGAGGCCAGTAGACTTTTAGTTCAAAGCGGTTATGCAATTCCACTAGTCAATCAGATTAAGTACGTTCTTGTAAGAGATAACATTAAGAACTATAACTTCTCAAAAATATCCACCTACCATGAATACTATTCAACATTGGAAAAAAACTAACAATGAAACTCAAAATGAGCTTGAAAGTATTTATAACGATCACCATTACGACTATCGTAAGTTTGGTCACACTTTTTATTGTTAACTATTACACAGATATTATTAAGCATGATGTTTATAATGATGCTGACAGAAAAGTCAGAGAACTTTTCCAGAAAGATAAACTGACCTACATTAGACTCATTCAACTCGGGTCCTACCTTGAGTTAGGACAGCAATTACAGCTCAATTTTCAGAATGAGGATATCATCCAAGAAGTTGAGATAAGGTATGAATCAGAAAAACTGGCATCTTTCAAAAAGTATCAAACCAAAGGAAGTGAACGTTTTAGTCATCTCCACTTTCCTCTAAGTGAGCATGGTCAGACATGGGGAACAGTTGCCGCCACAGTGGATTTAACTAGTTTTAATCAAGAGACAAAGAATAGAATTAAAGAACTTTATAGGAATGCACTTTTCATTCTCATCTCTTCAACGGTCTTGGCCTTCATTTTGGCATCTTTTATATCCAAGGAAATTAGAAAAATTAGCATTACCATCACGGATAAATTCAACAGGCTTGAAAATGTTTCGACAATGGAAGAACTAGAATCACAAATGAGTTCTCGCAAGTATTTCCCAAGCATTATCAAAGAAGTGAATTTCATCAACAAAATGATTGGAGACTTTATTGATCTGATTCGAAAAACAAACCTTCGAATCCACGGTCTTGAAGACGAGGCCAGAATTAGCCGTATCGCTCAAGACTTATCTCATGACCTACATTCTCCTCTGGCCGCTCTCGATTTAATCGCAGACACACTTGAAGATCAAAAAGCAGAGGTCGTGAAACTGGCCTCTCAAAGAATCAAGGTAATCATTAATGACTTAGATATTGAGAGAAAGAAAAGAGGTCATACACTAATCAATTTAAAGGAAGTCATCAGTAAATGTTTAAGTCTCAAAGAAAAAGAGTTTAAGAACTTAAATTTTGACACTACAAAACTTGCAAGTGTTTCCGTACTTTTTAACGAAGATAAGTTTATTCGAATTGTTTCTAATTTAATAAATAACTCATTTGAGGCCCAAGCTTCATCTATCACTATAAGTACTCAACAGCTTAATGACAAAGTCATCATCTCGTTTCAAGACAACGGAAAAGGGATTCCGGCCCATCTTCTTGACTCTATTTTGGTCCGGGGTTTTACTTATGGAAAATCTAATGGAAGTGGACTGGGCCTCACACAGGCCAATCAGGAAATTTATGAAGCAGGTGGGGAAATAAAAATTTCAAGCACTCAAGAACTAGGAACAGAAATTAGTATCTATTTACCAAAACAGGCCCAGTCTTAACTGGGCCCATCATTTATCGATTAATCAATTTTAGTTTTAGCAGCTTTCTTGAAGAAAATTCCTACGTGAGTAGCACCTTCGCCACAAACCTCAGCAGCATCTGCAACTGCTACTTGCATCGACATTGTTCCATGCTTGTAGAAGTATTTATTTGGAGCTGCAAATAATGAATCAAGGTAAGCCTTACCTTCAGCACAGTTCTCAACTGCTCCACCGTTGATTGAGTAAGCATGAGAATTAGTTTTTGTGAAAATCATATCTACGTTATCAGCGTCCCCTACAAGATTGTAGCGACACTCTGTACCTTTCTCATAGAAAGAGGCCACAAATTTACCATTATCTAAAGTATAGTCAGTAGTCATATAAGTAAAAACAACTGCACGATTTCTTAGTTCAGTTGGCTCTTTAAGAACTGGAGCATTAGCAGCTCCACCACAAGTGTAGCTACCGAATTGAGCTAACCAACGCTCTTGAGCGCCAAAATTAATGTCCTGAGCAAACGAAGCGCTTGCTAGAGTTGCCAGAGATAGTCCTAAAATCACCTTTTTCATATTTCCTCCAATGGATTTAATGGCCTTAATTGATTAAGTTTGTATCGACCTATTTTTGTTTGGTCAAGCAAACTCTTGTCGGAGGGTAAAAAAAAGAGACCTTGAAAGGTCTCTGTCATTTAACTAAAAAAATGGTGCCCAAGACTGGACTCGAACCAGCACGCCTCGCGGCGCTACCACCTCAAGGTAGTGCGTCTACCAATTTCGCCACCTGGGCACACCATATGATAGACCTGTAAGTTACCTTAATTGATGAAATTTTGTCTATACTAAATTTGAACTTTCCTAAATTCTCGTGGAAAATCTTTAAAATTCATCAGGAGGAATCAATGAAACCAATTGAGCTCTACTCACTCGGCACACCTAACGGACAAAAAGTTTCTATCGCTTTGGAAGAAATGGATCTTCCTTATAATGCTCACAAGATCAATATTATGGAAGGTGATCAGTTTAAACCTGAGTTCATCAAAATTAATCCGAATTCTAAAATTCCGGCCATCGTTGATCCACAAGGGCCTGATGGGAAACCACTCTCCATTATGGAGTCAGGGGCCATTCTTATTTACTTAGGACAAAAATCAAAAAAGTTTTATCCTGAAGACCCAAGGCTTCAAAGCGAAGTTCTTCAATGGCTCTTCTTTCAAATGGGCGGCATCGGTCCGATGTTTGGCCAGTTTGGTCACTTCTATAAATATGCCAAAGAGAAATGTGATCACCCTTATCCGCTTGAGCGCTACACGAATGAAGCTAAGAGATTGTTGAAGGTGCTCGATACTCGACTTGAAGGTCGTCAGTATTTAGTGGGTGAACAATACACTATTGCTGATATGGCGATTATGCCCTGGGTACGCTGTCTTGATGTTTTTTATAACGGCAAGGAGCAGTTAGGCTTAGATCAATTTAAGAACGTTAACGCTTGGGTTGATCATTTGATGAAGCGACCGAAGACAGCCCGTGGGATGGAAGTTCTAAAACCATAGACCCCATCCAAGGCCGTCTAAAATTTAGACGGCCCATAACTTCTACCAACTCCCCTTCCTTTCGATTCCTTTTCATTATTTAATCAACAAAATATTTGCTCTCTTATCTTTGGAGTTGGGATGAAGTTCTTCCAGTTTCTCGTATTAACAACAATCGGTCTTTCTTCGACAGCATGGGCCCACCTGCCAACAGAAGTGGGGTGTGACGCTCGAACGATGGGGCTTCCAAAGAATGAAAAGTTCATTTTCAGTGCAAAAAAAGAGAAACGTTTCAATGAAATTATCGATCGCATTACCGGACTATTTAAAGATGAGGTCAGGCTTCGCGGATCAAATTTAAAAATAATCAAAGACTGGAAATCAAAAGAACAGAATGCCTATGCTCTGCAGACAAGAAGTGACTGGGAAGTACATATTCTTGGTGGATACTATCGACATAAGGATATTACTGATGAAGGTCTGGCAGAAGTTGTATGTCATGAATTAGGTCATCACCTAGCTGGCGCTCCTTATAAGATGTTTCAATCGGCCTATGGCCCCAGTTTTGGCTGGGCTTCTACTGAGGGTCAAGCAGACTACTGGGGTTTTTCCGTTTGTCTGAAAAAATATTTTGAAGCTTATCCCCAAGAAGTGAAAATCAAAGATAAGTTTGCCAAAAATAAATGTGATAAGAATTATGAAGAGCAGGCGGATAGAGATACTTGCTATCACCTCTCTAATGCAGCTCTTTCTTCGGCGACTATGCTTGAATCATTTTCATCAGATCCGGTGATCAATTTCTCTCAAAAGACTGACCCTCTCGTGACATCTGTCAATTCCTCATCCCACCCAGCAACTCAATGTCGCTATGACACCTACATGGCAGGAGCTCTTTGTCAGGTTGAAGATCCTAACCGTAGCTCAATAGACCCTGCTGACTTTAGTAATATTCTCTGTGCCAATAAGAATGAAGACGAAATTTTTTATTCAAACAATCGCCCTAAATGCTGGTTTAACGGACAAGTCGCTCTAACAGATTCAGATTACACTTATGAGCCTAAAATAAATTCATTAGCTCTAAGTTTTAAATTTATGAGTTTCCTTCCTTCTGGAGAATTTACTTTTAGAATTATTCCTATCAATGAAACGCAACTCTATGTAAAAGCTCCTTTCATTGAAGTGAGAAGAAACTTACCACAATTATCCTTGGCCGATGAGCTTATCCACCTTGATTTAAAAAGAAAGGTGGATACGCATCTCTACTTCAATCTAGAAGTGATCCGTCGTAACCAGCTCATCTACAAGGAGCAGATCCAGGTTCGGATTTAAATACTTAATGAATTTATTTTTTTTTCATATTCTGCAGGAGTACTTCCCGACATTATGGGAATTGGTCCAGTTCCGGCCATAAAAAAGCTTCTTAAGCAGCATTCACTCACCATAAAAGACATTGATCTCATTGAGCTCAATGAAGCCTTTGCCTCTCAAACTCTTGCAGTTCTTCGAGATCTCGGGATTCCTGATGATGCTCCTTACGTTAACCCTCATGGAGGTGCTATCGCTTTAGGACATCCTCTCGGTGCAAGTGGAGCAAGAATTGCTCTTCATGCGGCCTTGGAACTTCAACGCCAGAACAAATGATATGCGATCTGCTCTATGTGTGTCGGTGTAGGACAAGGTTCGGCCCTTCTACTGGAGAAAGTATAAATGAAGTCGCACAACGGTATCTACTTTCAATGGGAGGGAGATCCAGAGAAACCAGTGCTTATTCTCTCCAATTCTTTGGGCACAAATTTAAGTATGTGGAACAAACAAGTTGAAAAATTAGCTCGGCATTTTCACATTCTTCGCTACGATATCAGAGGACATGGACGATCCGATGTAACACCTGGTCCTTATTCAATTAATCGCTTAGCGCTTGATGTTGTTGAACTTCTTCAAGAGTGTAAAATAAAAAAAGCTTGGTTTTGTGGCATTTCGATTGGTGGTATCACTGGTATGAAGCTGGCCATTGATTATCCCCAATTTTTTCATGGTTTTATTCTTGCCAATACTTCCCCACGAATTGCGACCAAAGAGGTTTGGCAAAAGCGTATTGAACTTATTAAGAATGAAGGATTGAGTCCAGTGGCCCGAGGTTCGGCCGCACGTTGGTTCACTGAGAAATTTATTCGCGAGCATTCAAGTATTATTAATGCGATGACCGATTATCTGGCCCGCATGTCCTCAGATGGTTATTCAGCTTGCTGTGAAGCTCTTGTTGATGAAGATCTCTGGTCTCAGATTGAAAACATTAAACTTCCTACTCTTATTATTGCGGCCGATGGTGACCAGGTATGCACCATTGAAGAAGCACAAAAAATGCATCAAAAAGTAGCAAATTCCAAACTTCGCGTTTTACAGGCCAGTCATCTGTCCAATATTGAAAAAGCGGAAGAGTTTTCTGAATCACTCATCGATTTTATTCAAACCTAAAAAATACCGTTTTGATTTGGAGAATTTGGGTCGATAATCTGCCCCACATCCCACATTTCGACAATTTTGCCGTCCTCAAATCTCATGATATGAATCACTGCAATCTCCATCTCTTCTTTGACCACATGGGAGAATAGTGCGACTCGATCATCGGTTTCAAAAACCTGCTTGATACTGAAGGCCTTATTCGGATGGGTCTTATCAGCCTCAATCATCGCCTCCATTAGCGTTTTACTGTCTCCAGCAAAGTACTGGTTATGGTGACGAAAGTGAGGGTGCACATAGAGTTCAAAGGCCTTTTTTGGACTCTCTAGGGTACAGGTTTGAATGAATTGAATGGCCGTTTTTTGATTAGACATGGGCTTATTTTCTAATTTTGATGACGTAAGGGGAACTTAAATTTCACACAACTTCTTACACGCCTTGAAAGTAGCACCCCTCAATGATAACTATTCTCCTCCAAAATTATTCTAAAGGTACTTTTATGAAGCTAATCATTATTGGTTGTTTACTCTCTCTCTTCTCTTTCTCAGCTCTGGCGCAAATTGAAACAGAAGAATTTAGATATCTGTCATCTGAAGTTACTGCCCTAAATCTTTTCACTATCAATCAACTTAATGATTCCCTCACAAGCAATCAGCCTCGTCGCACTTGCCATCTTTGGGGCCAGGTAGAGAATTCAGTGCTTCGTTTGGAAATTTTTGGAACACGTCTCAATGCCAGCTATCCTGACGAACTCGACCTAAAAAGACTTATTCAGGCCCTCCAAACTGAAACGACGATGTCACTCAAAGGAAGATTGGACAATTATTGTTATCGCAATCAAGCATTTGATGCGAGATTTATCAGTTTTGCGATTGTAAGGATGAGAGGACATTTAGATCAAATTTCAAATATTTTACTAAGACTATCACAGAGATAAAAAAGAAGGGCCCAGAAGGGCCCTTCTTATTTTAAGAGAGCAAATTTTCAAGATCGTTTAAATAAAAGTTTGTGCGTCTGAGTTTTGAGCTTAGGTCTTTAAGTTGATCAGCAATAACCGTAAATCCCATTTCAAGACTCAAGTCTGGATTTGAAATACGTGGAGAGAAGACATCTTCCATTTGGGCATTAAGCTCTAGTCCCAAATCTTGCTCAACTTCAAAATCCCCAATCTCTTCATCCATCGTATTTAAGATGTTCTGACCAAAAAGAGAGATAATATTGTCCGCTTGAGCATGTTGACCAGTTAATGTTTTCATCAGTTACCTTTTTAAATCTTACAGGCAGCTTCATTCCACCCGTTCATCTAAGGCCATTAAACCCTAGATTTAAATTGATTGCCTTAAGAAACCCTTGTGGTTGTAAAGCTTATAAAGAGTGTCACTATCTTAGACAGTATTGATCCGGAAAAATTGACCCGATTTACCCCTCAAAGGACAGGAGAGATAATCTAAATGATGGAAAACAAAAGATGTTCCCAATGCAAACACTACTTTATTACCTGGAATCAAGGGACTCCCTATGGCTGTAAGCTGTATGGAATAATGTCTCGTCAGGAACCCAAAATAGCGGTTAAAAATGCTGGTTCAGGGGACTGCCAGGGCTTCTCGCCCAAGAAGGCCCCTGAGGCTATTCGTGAGCGTTGGAAGGAAGATCTTTCTTAAGTACGAAGTAGTTAGGTTTCACGTCGTTAATAATCCCACCACCAATACACAGCTCGCCCAGATAAAGTACAACACTCTGTCTGTGAGTTATGGCCCTTTGAGGGGCATCAAAAACAAGATCAATGCTACCATCGTCTAAGATCTTGACTGTGCAAGGTTGCTCAGTTTGGCGATATCTCACCTTTGCTCGAGCTTTGAATTCATTTTGTGCTGGCCGGGCAAACCAATTCATTTGATTAGCGCTTAATCCATCAGAATAGAGCGCCGGATGGTCGTCACCTTGGGCCAGTACTACTTCATTTTTAGTATAGTCTTTATCAACAACAAACCATGCCTCACCTGGCCCGCCGATCCCAAGACCCTTGCGCTGTCCGAGAGTATAGAAGCAAACACCATCATGGGGGCCCAGAACTTTGCCGTTAAGATCGACAAAATTCCCTTGGTTCTTTTGGATATAACTTGAAAGAAAATCTTTGAAGTTTCTCTCTCCGATAAAACAAATTCCCGTAGAATCTTTTTTTACTTTGGTAGCTAAATCAAAACGAGCAGCGAGTTCTCTGACTTTCGGCTTAGGCAGATGACCAATAGGAAAGATCACATCTTTAAAAACTTCTTTCTCTACAGCATAAAGAAAATAGCTCTGATCTTTATTTTGATCAGCACCCTTCTTAAGAATTGTGCCTTCTAACTGACAATAATGTCCTGTGGCCAAGTAATCGGCCCCAAGAAGTTTTGCTCTCTGATAGAAAACTTTAAATTTAATTTCTCTATTACAAAGAATATCTGGATTAGGAGTAAATCCTGCACGGTAATCATCTAAGAACTCAGAGAAAACATTGTCCCAGTATTCTTGAACAAAGTTCACAGAATAATAAGGAACATCAAGTCGTTCACAGACTTTGATGACATCCTGATAATCGATATCGGCAGTACAATGACCATCGGGAAGAGTCTCATCCCAATTCTTCATAAAAAGACCAATAGTACGGTATCCTTGAAGCTTCATCAGCAGAGCGCAAACGGAAGAGTCCACGCCTCCACTCATACCTACAACAACCGTCTTCTCTTGATTCTTTTGATATTGTTCAAGAGTAAGTTCGATGCCGTATTCTTTAAGAAGTTCTGGATTAAATTCAAGTTTCATAAAGTGATTTATGCCTCAAAAAGAGGAAAGTTACCAGTCTAAAAAGTCCAGACTTTCTCTTCTTCACTCTCGAGCGGTGATTGAGTTTTCAGAGAGATAACTCCCTCTAGCAGGAGTTTGGCCCCTCCACCCTTTTTTTGGTAAACTTCGATCTCTTCCCCAAGCTCAACTTCCCACGGAGATTCGCACTCAATCCACAGGCCCGAGAGAGTTTTGGGATAAATTCGAACAGGAATGGAGACATCTTTTTGATTAATAAATCCCTTAAAAGGACTTCCCTTTTTCATTCCCCATGCCCAGGCGACTTGACCTAACTTGACACTTATTTTTTCAGGGACTTTTTCTTCCGGAGTTACCTGGGTGGTACTTTGATTTGGAGTATTTTCTTGTCTCTCTCCTACTAGCCTCGAGTAAGACTGTAGGATTTGAGCTGATTCTTCACCAACAAAGCATTCTCTATTTTCGTCTTCAATATTTTTAAGAGAGAAGTGCTCCGATAGTTTTTCAAGTTCTATCATTCCCATACTGGCCAGAGGGAGAATGAGACTTGATTTAATCTCATCAGCGAACATTTGAATAACAGCGGACTGATCAAGCTTCAGATCATGCACACTGTGAACATGAAAGTGTCCTGAGTCCATTTTAATAATTTTAGCAAAGTGGCCAGTACTCAAAAATTGGGCATCGAGTTCCCGCATCTTTTGATAAAGAAGCTCCATTCGAAATGACTGGCAACTACCACAACGGGCAGACCAAGGACGTGCTTCAATTCGTGAACTAATCCATTTTTCTTGCACCAATTCAGTAAATGCCTCGTTCCCCTCAATCAAAAAGTGGGGAATTCCTAACCTCTTACAAAAATCCTTAATTTCTTGAAGTTCTTCAGCATTAACGGAGCACTTTGTTTCACGATTATGATCCTGAACCACTGTTGCTGCCATCACATCATATTTTTGAATTTTGAGCAGATAGGCCGCCATATAGGAATGTTTCCCACCGGAGAGCCCAACTAAGACCCTAGTTCTCAACTCTTTTCCTTCGGTATTCATTTTTTCCATAAAGCTTTCAAAAATACTCGCCGATTAGTATGACTGTATGGTTACTTATCGTGGAATTAGCATTTATCTTAAAGAAAATCCGAATCATTCGGTTCTAAGAGATCTTATGCAAATTCATAAGACCCAATGCCCACGAGGCCCTTTCGCCTTTATTGCCTCAGATTCCTTGTTACCAGGGCTTACCCTTTGGGAGAATCTCAAGCTGGCCACCAATGGTGACACTTGGGCAGAAATCCTTAATACCTCAGGCACCGAAGTTTCTGCTCTTATGAGACTTATCAAGAACCCCGATACCCTAAGCTCGTCAGCTCAACCATGGGAGAGATTTATTATCTCACTGGTTAAAGGACTCAAGTCGAAGGGAAATCTTCTTATTGATATGAAGGAAGATGAACTCACACCGCTTATGGTGATGCTTCTTAAAAGAATGTTTGTTCGCATTGAACGAGATATCATTCTTGCAAGCCAGATCAGCTCTTTATGGTTGGATTGCAGTCATCGCATTTATTCAAAGAAAGAATATAAGATTCATATTGAAGAACTCAACTGTGAACTAGTAAGCAAACACTGGGTCGCTTAACTCCTAAACTTTACCGCACAATTTACTTTAATCGCCGTCGTAGTGAACTTGTTCATCGGCTTGATGCGAATCTGCAATGACCAAAGTTTGGAATGAACTTCAACTGAAGCCGTCTCTTTAAAATCAGCAATAGCAATGCTCTCAGCATAGATGTCTTTAAGATCATGAATCTCTATTGAGCTTTCATGTCCTGCTTTGAATTCATGATAACAGACCACTTGCTTAATGCGCTCATCACTGAAACCCATTAAGGGATAAAGGCTCTTTACAAATTCTTGGGGGTATTTCTTTTGAGCAAAAGTAAGAATTTCATGAAGTTTCAAAGAGAGTCTAGCATAATACTTTTTGAGAATATCTCTTTCATCGTTTGATAAATCCCCTGGTAGTTCAGAATGTCCTAAGCCAGTCCACTCTTGAAAATTTCCCTGAAAATCTAAATCATTCATACGATGAAGAGCATCGGCCATCGAAAAAAATTCCAGATCAATGATCTTGGAAAATTCCTCTTGGAAGTGAGGCTCAAGATAAGGAAAGTACTGCAACAAAAAACTTCTCACCCCTGCACTCTTCGTATTAACATAAGCACTTTTCTTATTTAATTTTAAACTTAATAAGAACTGCTCGCTCTGGGCATCAACTAAAAGAAGATCTGTTTCTTTTAAATCTTCCTGCATTTGATTTTTAGTAAACTTGCCAAGAAGCTTAATCATGACCCATTTACTTCCATACGTATTCTGAATCGCCTCCACACACTGAGTAGAGACTTGAGCAAGAAAGGGCAACATTTCCGGATAAAACTGTCTGATCATACGATCCTGCTGACCTAAGATGGCCAAGTAGTTTTTATCAAGACCTGAAATGAAATCTAATTCGATTGAGGAATTTTGTGAAAGCTTCAGGGCCACCAGATACTCAAATAGTGACCCTTTAACTTCATTGAATAATGCTTCTTTATTGATCTGACCACTCATGGATCTATTGAGACCAATATGCTTCTTCTAGAGCTGCTTCACGTTCAGGAAGTCCACGAAGAAGACGTGGAGAATTCTGAGACAACACTTCAAACGAAACGCGGTTAGCGTACTTTGAGATTTGTGAAATAGAAGAATAAGTTAAAAACTCAGCAGCATGTTTCGGAGAATTTGGCACACGAGCACGGTGATATCTATTAGCTGAAATATCATGCATTACTGCTGCCAGAGCAGCATCACCAGCTCCATTGGTATTTTTAATATACTGAGGTCCACCTTGATAAGGATTGATGTGAGTATACACTTTCACAATCTCTGTACACTGATTTCGCTTCATCGGACGAGAGTATTCGAACTCGTTATAATCAACAATTGATTTTGTATGTAGTGGCTCTTTCGTACGGCGAGCTTCAGTTTTATCTGTGATAGCACCAATGTAGAGTCCCTTAGGTCCAACAGTCAAAAGCACCATCTCGCACATATCAAGAACTTTCTCGGCCGCAAGAAGTGGGTCTGAAATACCCGTTAAGCTTAAAGCCTCTCCTTCATTCATCGCAAGAACTGAAACGTAGTTTTGGATAAAATCGATTAACACTTCTTTCTTCTCTTCAACCAACCCGCTCGTTCCTAAAGAGAGAACGACAGGAACAGCACTGGCCCGAGCAATCTCCACGGCCCTGATAGTTGAAGCGTAAATGGGGTCTGAAGGATTTCTAAGAGTGTAGGCCGTCACAAGAAGTGCCGAAGAGTTTTCAATAACGTCAGCAGGAATGAACTCAGGACTTAATTCATTCATGCACCCCTTAGAAATGGCAAATGTTCGCTCACCATCTGGTGAAATAAAACAAAGAGCTCTTCCCATCGGACGGGCACAAGGCTGAAGGTAAGTGAGGTTAACTTTTGAAGAGGTATTGCAGATGTAGCGAAAAGCGTAATCACCTACTTCAATATTTTTATTAATTGTTCCAAGGGCCACAGAAGGGCACTCGGATAAAACAGAAAAGTTGTGAAGAGTATTACCAACAGCTCCACCAGGAAACTCACCAGTCACACGTCCCTGATTTTTGTATTGCCAATAAATTCGATCAGCAACTTGATCATCAATGATGAAAGACTCACCTTTGGGGAAATTATTTTTTGCTAAGAAATCTTCTTCTACAGAAATCTCAATATCCACTAGTAGCTGATCAAGGCCTGCCACATAGATATTACCTGGGCGATGAATTTCATCGTCTAATGATCTTCTTTGTTTTTCTTCTACAGGAAAGTAATGCTTTGTATTTCGGCGCCCCGGAAACTTCATAAAATACCTCTAAAATTAGATGCTTACTTATAAACCATTTTGCTCCTCTATGGAAGAGACAGCTCGACGTTAAGGCCGATTTCATGGTAAAATTTTCACATGAATACGATCAGATTGCCCCAAAGTACCCCTGTTTTTGACTATTTTCCACCTCGTGAAGACCAATTTCTCGGTCTCCTGTCCATCCCCCATTCCGGCGAGACTATTCCCAGTGAGTTCCTGCCTTACTTAAGCGGAGATGAGCGTGCTTACAAAGAAGATGTGGATTTTAAGGTCAACGAGCTTGTTGATATTCAGGCCTTGCAGAATGCAGGCATTGCTGTGATGGTGGCCCATGTTCACCGCATCTGCATTGATTTAAACCGCGCGGAAAATGCGAGCTTCATGTTCTGGAAACAGAATACTCATGGATTGCCTCTGGTAGTGAAAGAAGCAGATAAAGAATTGGAAAGAAAACTTCTGGATAAATACTATCTTCCTTACTTTGAGATGCTGAAAAATATCATGAAGCGCTTAGAGGAAACAAAGTCTGGTCTAGTGAGTGCTGTGGATCTTCACAGTATGCCTTCACGCCCTACTGAATACCATATGAAACAAAATCCTAATCAAGGAACTCATAGAGCGGATTTCTGCTTAAGTGACCGCAAAGGACTTACTTGTCAAAAAGAATTCATCGATGCTTTTGACCGCCCTCTATCTCAGCACTATGAGACAATTCAGAATAACCCTTATGTTGGCGGTTATATCACTGAATATTTAAACGGCTTCAGATCAAATAACATTCAGATTGAAATTAAACGTGAAATCTATATGGATGAGTCGACTAAGCTTCTTGTTCCAGAAAAAGTAACAAAACTTAAGCCTATTTTGACAAATGCACTTATTGAGGGATTTAAGGCCTTCAATTCTTAATGAACCGTAACATCTTCGCTCTTACGAGGGTCACTTTCTTTGGCCCTCTTAAGACGAAGTTTTAACTTCTCTTTCTCACTCAGCCCTTCCATCTCATCAGGCACGACGACACTCTTTGCAGCACGGGCACGCTGCTCCTTCTTTTCCAATTCAATCATTCTCTGTAATTGAATTTCAGGATCAGTTGAATCGGTGGCCTTAGTGGTATAAGTGCTGCCAAAACGAGCGAAGGCATAACGATGAAGTGGAATTAATTGCAGCTCATTTTGTGAACCGCGCTCTAGATAAAAAATCATCTCACGCATCAGTTCTGAGTTATCAATATTCAAACTCCAGGCCGAGAAAAGATAAAGCATCCCCTCTTGATCGACTTGTCTGGCATAAGAAAGACCTTTAAATTCTTTATAGAGAATATCTCCCATACTAGAGTCCACATGAGTGAAATTAATATTGGTCAAGAATTTTGTTCTTAGCGCGAGAGAATCTTTATCAGCTAAATCTGTTTTTAGAACATAAGTATAAACCTGCCCATTAAGCAGTTTATTAATCATTTCAACTTTATAATCACGGTCAGAAGAGGCCACTTCCATCAGGGCCAGATCATCGTTAATAATACCGTATTTGATAACATTTTCAGGAATCATTTCTGAGCGCAAATAGAGAAGATAGAGATCATAGATCATGTCATCCATCGATTTGGATTCGACCACAAGTTCCTTAGAATAAACATCCTTCCAAACTTTTTCAGGATCATACTTTAAAATTCTATTTCTCACAAAAGGAAGCTTAAAGAGCTCCTGCCCTTGTCGATAGTCAGAAAGAAATCGCGGAGCAATCGTGTAGAGATTAGAAAGGACTCTGCCCTTAGAAGAACTAATACTCATCCCAATCATTGGTGGAGATTTTGTTTCAAACCGTTGAATGATAGGAATTGTTTTGTAAAGCGGATGTCTCACCGGCAAAGGTATAAGGGCATTTCTTAAAGGAAAAGGCTTCCATAGCTGACCAAATTCCTCTCTGTATTCGGCCATCGGATCAATCGATTGAGGTTTAAGGAAATCCTCACGATAGCGAGACAAGGCATAGTGGCGATCCCATCCTTTACCCTCCATCCAGCGGGAATACACGCGATAAGGATAGCCTTTAACCAAGACATATCCTCCAAGAGCAGAAATTCCGATGAGTAGTAAAAGGCCAAAAAGCCAACGCATTCCAAGTGTCCTAAATTTAAATCATTTCTTTTATCTATCGGCAGTTTAATAAAAACTCATGAATTTTTCTTGATTTCCGATAAAGGAGATAGAGGTAGTTTTTATGAAGATATTTTTTACGGCTTTATCACTTCTTACACTCATCAGTTGTGATGCCCCTCAAAGGACAAGGCTTCAGTCTGCCTACGACTCTTTAGGAAACCCTTACACGGGAACGAACCCTAATCCTGAAAGTTCAAATGGAAATACAGGTAGTCTGACTGGTAATTCAAATGGTGGTTCAAATACCAACTCAGAGTATTCAGGCTGTGATTATAGCTATAAGTACCACACGATGGATATTGGTCACTTTGCCGTTTGTCAGAGCAGTACCGATGAGTCCAAATTTAAATTCAAAACTCAAATTGCCAACAGAAATATCCAAGTCTGCTTGATCCCTACTTATAGAGCTGGTAACGGGAACTCGACCTATTTAGGACAGCCACAATGTGTCTTCACTGAGGCAGGAAAAGATTACGAGGGTAGACTTTATAAAACACGTCCTGGCTTCACAGGTTTTGCGATAAATGGTGTTATCGTTATGAAATACGGGCTTCATACCTCTTACTTTAACTGTATGAATGCAGCAGTAAATTATGTCACACCTGCTTGTCCTATGGGTGCTGCGACCAATGCCAATTGTGCTGTTGCTGCTAACCAATATATGACTCAGGTTTGTGAGAGCTTTAAAAATACCTACAGAAATTCATATGCAGATATCAGTACGCGCTAATGGTGCGTACTGATCTTCGTTCTTTTTCCCAGACAAAATCTTTTTCTTAAGTCTTCATCACGAGTAACAAAACTTAAAATAACCATCAAGGGATTATCCTTGCTCGCTTTAAGCATAAGGATGACCTGACTGGCCCTCACTCCTTCGTGCATGAAATATTTCAAATAAGTATCAACTTCAGGATCATAGGACCAGATTTCATCCGGATCAGTGATGGCACTCTCAATTTGCTCATCAAATTTTGTGTAATCAGCAAAGTCAAAGTCATCATTTTTTTGATAAGCGATAATTTCACTAAGAAAAGTTGATTTTAAAAGACCTAGTTTTTCTTCTATTTCATCCGAAATTTCCACGACTTACCTCTAATCATTCAAACTTTAGGAAAAAGATACCCTCTCGGAAGTCGTTTGGGCAAGAAGGTAGAATAAAAGACAAGAAAAGGAGCAAATTTCATGAGGAAATTAGCAGAGACTCAACAAGGACTAAACCATTTAATCGAAGCAGGAAGCTCTGGTTTTTTCCCACTATTTCACCAAGACTGGATCAAAGAAAGTTTTCAAGAGGACAATCAGCCAAGAATCTCCTTTTCTAAAGCTGCCGAGAATGTTGAGCGCTACTACCAGCAACTCAAGCGTCACTCATCAATTGAGCGTCAGCAAACAGCACTTATGGCATTAAAGCAAAATGAGAGAGCAGAATTTGTTCGTTCTTTCATGAAAATGGTTGAGTTCAGATCACTTGACCGCCTAAAGGAACTTCATTGAAATATTTGATAGGCCTGACCCTTCTTCTAACCTCTAGTGTTTGCTTGGCAGAGTATCGGGCCTATCAATATATCATTAAATCAACTGACCAATTTGCAATTGCAAATGGAGCACAGGCACAGATAGTGACTTCCACCCTCAATCCGGCCATGTATCAAAGTTATCATGGTGGAAGCCTGCTCACTGTTTCCCTACTTCGCACTTGGATCTGTCCAGGTTATACTGGAGGAAGACAAAAGATTTGTCCTCATCCTTATGATCAGGAGGAAGCTAAGTGAGTTCAACTATCAAAGAATTTTCACAAATTCGTGAACAAGAACTTCTTGGTCTCAAGAATCAAGCAGCTCGCGAAAGAAGAGCCTTAGAAGAAGTTCACCAGAAAAATAAAACTTCAGTAAAACAGGCCCAAGAACAAGAAATCGTCGAACTCAGAAATGATCATGCTCAATCAATTGATGAAGCCACGGCTCACAAAGAAAAAGTACTGGGCGATTTAGAAAAAAGTCTGACTCAAACTAAGGACTTTACCCAAAAACGTTTAGAGGGCCTGAAAACTAGCGCCACGGCCCAAGAAGATAAGATTCACGCCGATCATGCAGAGAAAAGACTTCTTTTAAATGCCAATAATGAACAGCATTTAACTGAGGCCAATCACCGCTTTAATTCACAGCTTAAGAAAATAAATGCTGAGGGTGAGAGCAGAATTGAGACCTCCAAGAATGAATTGGGTCAAAGAAAAATTGATATCGAAAAGAGTTATCAAAATAAGATTCAATTGGCCGAAGATCATCACCGTAATATTCTTTCTCAGAATGAGACAACTTTTAAGCAACTCAATGAACAAAAAAATGCAGAGTATGACTTGAAAGAGAAGAATCAGCGGGAAGATCACGAAAATAAGATCATTACTCAAACTGAAACACATCAGAATATTTACACTGCTAGGAATGAAGATTATCGCAAGAAATTTCACGAGCAGCAGAACTTTTTTGAAAAGAAGTTTGAAAGCCAGCTTGGATCACACCACACTCAACTATCAGGCCTTGATAAGAAGTATGATTCTATCACTAACAATCTAAAGAAAAATTTTGTCAAAGAGATCAGTGCTCAAGAAGATAAGAAAGATGATATCTTTTTTGAATTCACCGAACTCAAAGCTCAAATGAAAGAAGTCGATGATCACTATCTGGTCGAAGTCGAAGTCCCTTCTTATGCAAAAAATGATCTGCGCCTGACAACGAATAATAAAGAAGTTGTCCTAACGCTTAATCGCCGCTATCAGGATCAGCTCGAAAATAATGGAAGAACCAGCAAGATCAACAAGATTGAGACATTAAGTTCACGCATGCCAACAGATCACTTTCTTAATGCTAAGAAAGTCACTTCTACCTATGCGAATGGGGTGATGACTTACAAGATTGCTAAGGCCTAATCAAGAATAACAAAACGCTGATAAGCTCTTTTCTCTAATGGATGAAGATCCTGATCGATGGAGCGAACTTCAGAGCGAGGCGGTCCTTTCTGACAAAAACGATGAAGTTCTTTCAGCTCTTCCAAATCCCCTTCTGCCAGGACTTCAACACTACCGTCACTAAGATTTCTCACATATCCAGTGAGAGTCAAATTACTCTCCATTACGAAGTCGGCCACGCTATAGCGGAAACCAACTTTCTGAACTCTGCCCTTGATATTAAGTGTCATTTTCAACATGCTTTAATAGGATCAAAATTCTCACAAAGAGGCAAGTCTAAATCACTAGTGAATGCTCTGAGTTCCGAGTACAATAGGTCTTATGAAAAGGCCCAAACTCGTACACTTTACAAGCATTGAATCTGATGAATATATTCACATCAGAGCTTCAATGACCTTTTCGACTCAAGGCAAGTTTGAATTTTTTGAAGAGGTCAAAAGGAACTTCAAGGATTTTGTTCCGACTCGCCCCATTCAGGCCATCAGCCTTTTAAGTTCTCATGAGTTTCGTATCAAAGTCGTGGGCCTTGACCAGAAGGATCACATTATCTTTATGAAGTCCTTTGACTCAGATCCTTTTGGAAACTTTAACTTTAGAATTCTTAAGCCTAAGACTGGTGGGGAAATAAAGTTAAATGTCTATGAGACAAATACCAGAGCAGGTCTTGAGCTTTTCATTGGTAGTTTCATTTCTACCCGCCTCAAAAAACCTAAAAAGATCCTCATTACAGATTTTGATAAAACACTAGTGGATACACGCTACTCTACCATTAAAGAGTTGTATCTCTCTCTACGAAATCCCATTCAGTACTTTCCTGAAGTACCAAGTTCGATGGAGCTTGTTCATCAGAACATAAAAAAAGATTTCATTCCTTTTGTTGTTTCTGCTTCTCCACATTTTTATGAAAATGCTATCAGAGACTGGCTCTACAAGAGGCAGATCTTTACAGGGAATATCTTTCTTAAAGATTATCGAAGTGTTTTCTCTCTCTTTGAGGGAGACCTTTCCACCAAGGATTTAAAGTCTCAGGGATTTTATAAATTTAATACCATCGTTAATATTCTATTAATGACAGGTATCCCTGATGAGTTGATTCTTATTGGAGATGGTTTTGAATCTGATGCTCTGATTTATTTGACCATTGCCGCCATTCTTGTTGGAAGATATGATCCATGGATGCTGTGGAATTCAGTTAAAGCACAAGAAGCCTTTAAACTGACAAATGAGCAGCATGTGAAGTTTCTAACAAAGCTCAATCAATTAAAACATATTGGTCTTTCACATAAAAAGCCAATGCTTAAAATTTATATCCGTTGCAAACAACATATGCTTGAGAATCTGAACAACCAAAAATTTAATCTTGAGTATGCTAACAATCTAAAACATCTTGTGGAATATTACGTAGGTTAATATGTTCAAGCTCATTACCATTAATGATACAGAAGAATCACTCTATCAACTTGGCCTTCAGGAAAAAGAAGCCTTTGGCAAAATTTATGAGCGAGTGACAACGATTTTAGGTGATAACGAAATTCTCTCTACCTTTATCGAATTTGCAGGACGTGCAAAGGTTATTCTTGAATACAAACATAAAACACTTTTTCATCAGGCCTTACGCTCTTATTCAGAAGGCTTGGGAATTCATCCCAGCAAGTACCTCACTTTTCTTCTCTTAATCGAACTTGCTGCTCAAAAAAATATTTTCCCTGATCTTAAGGCCCTCCTTCCAGGATGTAGTTCTATCTTTGAAAATCGAGAAGGTAAAATCACTCATTTAAGAATTCTAGATTTCCCCCTCGTCGACATCTTTGAAAACAATCAGCGCTTTTATCACTGGAAACTAGAGGGAAGAGAAAGTGTTCTCACCTATAGCTCCCCTGGTCTGGCCCTGCTTTTTATTAACGGCATCCATCAATCAGGAATGAGCTTCTCTCTTCATCACAAGACTTCAGCTCATTGTAACAATACTGGAAAATCAATTTTTGAAATTCTTTTCAATACGCTTTTTGAGACAAAAGATCTCAACCGCTGGAAGGAATTGTTAAAAAATCAGTCCACCTTTTCTAAATGGGGTATTTACGCAGTAAATGCACAGGGAGAAGTACTGGCCTGTGACCTTGATCATATTTCATTTCACAAAAAGCACTTTTCACTTTTTGAATCACCTCAACTTTTTTTTACTAATATCTCACTGCATTCACATACAGATGAATCACATCAATTTTTAAAATTTACTCACTCACGCCAGACATGGATTAAAAATGAGTTAGAACGTAAAACGAAGGATCATCCTCTCGATCAATTCTGCGATGTCGGACATCAAAAAAATAAGACCTGGCACCACCCTGCTGCAACACTTGCAAGCATTGGGGCCTATTTTATTAATCTGACTGATGGTTATGTTGATTTTAAAGTTTCGGATAATGGACCCGTGACTAAATCAGATGCTATTTATCGACTAGAGCTTGGATCAGGAGATTTTAAAGAAATCAAATCTCAGGGCAAAGAGACACCTTTTGAAAAAGCATGGAAGCTAGCAGGAGAGGCCCAGGCAAGTTTTGATAAAAGAGATGCTGAACTTGGTTATCATCAACTACAAATGGCCATCGCCCTGATGCCTGATAAAACCTGGAAGAATATTTGGGACTTTTTCCTAATGGCCTGGGAATACAAGGCCATAGGGAATAATCAAGAGCTTAGCCTTATCTACGATCGACTCAAGAAAATGAAAGTCCCGGCCTTCTTAAGTGACCAAAAGAACTTTATGACTTTGAAATTTGAGAAAAGATTGGGTCTTCAGAGAACAATTTCCTCTGATGAACTATCCATTCCTTATCAAAACCTATATGATGAGCTCGATAAAATGAACCCTCTTGTCTTTCGGGGCCTGGCCTCGAATCAGGTCATTAGACTCGAGATATTAGAAATTTTTTCTCCTCGCTACTTAAAGGATCTTTAAATCATGGGTCTCCTCTATCCGTTTCCTGTTTCAAAAGAAGAAAGTGATTTCGTTTCCGAAGACGCAAATTCTATCACTCTTAAATCTTATGGACTTCCCTATATCTTTTGGGGTTATGCCGTTTGTGTGATTGCCGTTGTGGCCTTGATGTTTGTTGGGATTAAAGGACCTGTTCTTAAACTTGTCTCTCTTGGAGATGAGACTGACTCAACTTTAGGTTATGCACTTCTCTCAATTATTGGATCTGCCCCAGTTGTGATCCTCTCATTCTTTTTTTACGAGAAAAGAATCATCGCTAAGAAGAATCAGCTTATTCTTCAACATCGTCTTTTCTGGTTACCTGTTTTTACTGAGAAGTTTGAAATCAAATCTCTTGATCAATTTAGCATTGAAGCCCATATTGACTCACCAAATGTGGCCCGTCTCAAAGCTCAAGAAGGAACTCAAGGTTTTCAAAACAAGGGTTATTTTATTCTTTGGTTAAAAGAAACTGATAAGAAGCGAATCATTGTTGATCGCCATTCAAGAAAAGTTGATCTTGAAAAACTCCTTGAATTACTCAAACCGGTAATAAGCGCTTAGTACTAGTCTTGAACCACTAAAAGTAGGATCTGGTGCCTCATAACCTTCGGGGGCATCAAATCCCATCAACTTCGTGCGATAGATTCCCAGAGATCCTTCTACACCCCATCTTTTAGCAATATCCATTGATCCAGAAACTCCGCCTCCGAATCCAAAACCACCGCCGTTAATTCTAAATTTTGACCCTAGAGAATAATTGGCAAATGGGATACCGATCAGCTGACCAAAAAGATTTGTGCGAAAAGGGCCGAACTGAAATAAGGTATAAGTTGCACCTACACCTAATTCAATCATACGAAACTGCTCTTCACCTTTGGTGGCCCAAAGCCCCCCAGTAAGAACCTGTAAACCCCACTTATTCTTATTAATGACCTCACCCTTAATCTGGTAGCCTAACCAATCAAAGCTGCCCTCATCAGTATCGCTTTCAATGCTGGTGGAGTAATTGGTAAAACCGACTGAAATACTCTTATGGAAATTCTCTTTTGTTAATTCATAAAAGCGAGTGGCCACTGCCTGCTTTTCTTCCACATTAAAATCAATGTCACGAGCTCGGATATAGGCAATACGATTACTTACTACGATAGGATAAACGCCGGCCTTGCCTTTTAGCACTTCACCCACCTTCACCTTCTTCCCACGAGTAACATAACCAATAGGGGCCTGAAGATCAGTACTCGAATAAATAACGGCCTTAGGCGTGGTCACAATCGCCTCACGTGCTGCCAAAGAGTTGTGGCAATACGAAAGAAGACCAAGGCTTAGAATTACCAGTACTTTCTTAATCCTGACATTGTTAATCGGAATTGTGATATAATTGATCATAGGTAAATTTTAACCTCTTACGGAAAAAAAGAGGAGTGAAAAACTTATCTCTCAACAAAATTCACTCCCTTCCGAAGAGCCAAGTGAGGAAACTCTAGAAATCAAGGATTTGATATGAAGAGATTTAATTACTTCAC
>CALHBF010000005.1 GCA_937931205.1 uncultured Bacteriovoracaceae bacterium | reverse complement strand
CCAAAGTCATGATTTCTATGATGACAAAAGCAGTAAGTTTGGATTAAATTAATACTCTCGACGCGCCCATAGCTCAGTTGGTTAGAGTATTACCTTGACATGGTAGGGGTCACAAGTTCGAATCTTGTTGGGCGCACCATTCAAAATTCTGATAAAATCAAACAAATCTCGCATTTTCATATTTAAAATTTAAACAGCACAATTCCAAAGCTCGATTGAACTTTCATTGCAGCAAGGTCTATCTTGCTCGATTTCGGGAGCAACTCATGAATGAGATTAAGTTATCAAATATAGAAAGAATGATCTATGTGATTCGAGATCAAAGAGTGATGCTAGATTCTGATCTCGCCGCACTTTACGGAGTCGAAACCTAAGCCGCTTCCCGCAAGACTTTATGTTTCAATTGAACTCAGAAGAGTTCCTAGTTTTGAAGTCACAAATTTTGACTTCAAAACTAGGTCGTGGAGGAAAACAGAAATTACAGAAAACGGTTTAGCGATGCTGTCTGGAATTCTCAATAGCGAAAGAGCAGTTGCAGTGAATATTGCTATAATGAGAATTTTTACGCGCCTCAGAAGCTTCTTACTATTAGAGCAAGAACTGAAACAGGAGATTTCAAACCTGAAGAAAGGAACCAGTGGAATGTTTAAGTAGTCTTTGAAAGACTTGACTCATTAGAAGAAGCCAAACCTTCACTAAAGTCTAACCGTAAGAAAATAGGTCTTAAAAACTAAGCTCGAAACTGGAAGTCCGAATCCTGCCGGGCGCACCATCTTTAGTTTCCCCTTAAAACTCTTTACGTTACAATCAGCACCTAGAACGTCTCTCGAACTTCTTCAAGAAGGTTTCATGAACTCGAAGCACGAAGGCTCTTGTCTCTGTGGGCAAATTAAATTTGAAGTTAATGGAAACTTCGAAAGCTTTTATCTATGCCACTGCAAACATTGCCAAAAAGATACAGGCTCGGCCCATGCTGCAAACTTATTTTCATCAAACGCTGAACTCAAATGGGTTACGAATACCGACTATATCAAGACTTTCAATCTTCCCTTAACTAAACACAAACGAAGCTTTTGCAGTCAGTGTGGTTCGGCCGTCCCCTCTTTGCAAATGGATGGAAAATTACTTGTTGTTCCAGCAGGTAGCCTCGACACTCCTATCGAAATCAGTCCAACTGCTCATATTTTCTGTTCCAGTAAAGCCTCTTGGGAGGATCAACTTGAAAACACTAAAAGATTTGAACAATATCCGTCCTAAGCTCTCAATTTTCAAGATTATTAAATATATTGACTCCGTACCATAGTACAGACGATATAATAAGATTCATGGAAAAGATCACTATCGGAAAGTTAGCAGAAATGTCAGGCGTAGGAGTCGAAACCGTTCGATTCTATCAAAGAAAAAACCTCTTGCGAGAACCTAAGGTGACTCAAGGGTTTAGAACCTACACGGAAGAAGATGCTCAAAGGATCATGTTCATCAAACGGGCACAAGAACTAGGATTCACTTTAGCGGAAGTGAAAGAGCTTCTTGAGTTAAATACTAAATCTCGTGTGACTTGCGGAACAGTTAAAATAAAAACCCAAGAGAAATTAAACGAGATTGAAGCAAAGATTGCTGACCTTAATCGCATGAAACATCTTCTAGAGAAATTATCTAATGCCTGTAATGCCAGTCAGGATGAGATTAGGCAATTTAAAGTGCAAGAGTGTTTTTCTTTTGGACTCGATTGCAAATGCTAGAAACTCCCATGTTTATACCTTTACTACTTATGATGATCGTTGCACCACTCAGTGCCATTGATTTAGTTTATTATCATGGATTCAAATTCAAACTTTATGACCGCAAAGATTCTTATTTTGAAACAGTAATACATCTCATCAGAGGAATTCTTTTCAGTACCGGGGCTTTTATTCTCTTAAACTATCAACCTTCAGGACTCTGGTTTTGGATAACGGGGGCCATATTTGTTCTCGATCTTATAAATAGCATCCTTGATGTCTCTATCGAAGGTAAAAGCCGCAAAACACTCGGCGGAGTTCCCACCCAAGAATACATCATCCACACCATCGGAAGTACCTTTGCAGGTGCAATTACCATTTCCTACTTCATAGCAGGTTGGCATTACAGACTACTTCCAACCTCACTCACACCTCTCTCTGATGGTACGTACTCAGCTATGTTTGTATGGAATGGGATGGCACTTGTGCTTGGCGGAATCTTTCTAACGACAACAGAGGCATTTCTTCTTTTTAAATCTGTAATAAAAAACAAAATAAAACCTCATTGACTCTGTACCATAGTACGGATGTTAAAATCTTTAAGAAGATTATAACAAGGAGCCTTTATGAAACGTTTTCATATTCATGTGGGAGTTAAAGATCTCAACAACTCTATTCAGTTTTATTCAACACTTTTTGGTCAACAGCCCTCTAAAGTAAAATCAGACTATGCGAAGTGGATGCTGGAAGACCCTAAAGTCAATTTTGCTATTTCAACGAGAGTAAACAGTGAAGGCATTGATCACCTCGGGATTCAAGTAGAAGAAGCCCATGAATTGGCCGAAATTTCAGAAAGATTAAAAAAAGCTGACCTAGGTGTCTATGGTGAAGGAGAAACAACTTGTTGTTACGCCAATTCCAATAAAGCGTGGGTAAAAGATCCATCAGGAATTGCTTGGGAAGCTTACCAAACAATGGCTGATGCAGAAGTCTTCAGCAAGAAAGTTGAGACAGCTCCTCAATCCTGTTGTCCACCTAAAGTAAGCTCAACAAAATCTTGCTGCTAATATGAAAAATATCCTTTTTTTATGTACAGGAAATTCATGTCGATCGCAAATGGCAGAAGGCTTTGCCAAAAAATATTGGGGCCATGAATTTACTATTTATTCGGCAGGAACAAAAAAACATGGAATGAATGAGAGAGCGATGTCAGTGATGAAAGAAGTCGGCGTCGATCTCATCGGTCATTTTTCTAAGACGACTGATGAATTAAGCAGTACTCAGTTTGACTATGTCGTTACCGTTTGTGATTCGGCCAAAGAAAACTGTCCCTATTTCCCTGGTGTCAAAATCATTCATCACAGCTTTCAAGACCCCCCTGCTTTGACCCGTGATATGACCGATGAAGCAGAAGTGCTCGCAGTCTATCGTCGAGTTAGAGATGAAATTGAAGACTTTATTAAAAACATAAAAAAAATTCTATAACATATGAAACAACTATCTTTTCTTGATCGATATTTAACTTTATGGATTTTCTTAGCAATGCTTCTTGGCATTGGTCTAGGACATGGACTTCCTGAATTCACTGCATTTATTGATTCGATGAGTATTGGGACAACATCCATTCCCATTGCTTTAGGGTTAATTCTTATGATGTATCCACCTCTTGCCAAAGTTAAATACGAAGAGATAGGACTTATCTTTAAAGATAGAAAAATACTTGCTCTCTCACTCATTCAAAACTGGATTATTGGGCCAGTGCTCATGTTTGGGCTATCGGTTATTTTTCTTCGTGATCAACCCGACTATATGTTGGGTCTCATATTAATTGGATTATCTCGCTGTATTGCGATGGTGCTTGTTTGGAATCAATTAGCAAAAGGAAGCTCCGAATACTGTGCAGGTCTAGTGGCCTTCAATTCCATTTTCCAAATTCTTTTCTTTCCCATTTATGCTTCCTTCTTTCTCAATATTCTTCCAGACTTTTTGGGGTTTAAGAGTTTTGAAGTCCAATTCACCATGCTGGAGATTGCTCAATCAGTGGCCATTTACCTCGGGATTCCTTTCCTCGCAGGCATCATCACCAGAGTTACTCTTCTAAAACAAAAGGGTGCGACTTGGTACGAAAACAATTTTTTATCCAAGATTGGCCCTCTTACTTTGATCTTTCTTCTATTTACTATCGTGATTATGTTCTCCCTCAAGGGAGATCAAATTGTTGAACTTCCACTAGATGTACTTAAGATTGCCATTCCCTTAACTGCTTACTTTCTTATTATGTTCTTTGTTTCATTTGCCATGAGTAAAAAAGCAGGGGCCGATTATACCAAGGCAGTGACCCTTTCCTTTACGGCCGCATCGAATAACTTTGAACTCGCCATTGCTGTCTCTATTGCCACCTTCGGCATTAATCATGGGGCTGCTTTTGCCACAGTTATTGGACCACTGGTTGAAGTTCCAGTATTGATAGGGCTGGTGAAAGTATCTCTATGGATTAAAAGTAGATATAATGTGACTCCATAACGACAGCCTAAGCAGTTGAAAGCATACCACTGAGCAATTGTTTCTGAGTCTGTATAAATTACAACCCAAATTACCTTATTCCTTGTCTGTGCTAAGAACTGCTCAATAACTTCAAGGAGTCATCAATATGAAAGTTTTACTTCTGGCCTCTCTTGCAGCTCTTTCTTTCCAAGCTTTTGCCTCAAACAATATTAAAGATTTTGTTGGTCGTTATGACTTAATCGAACAAAGCGTAGATGGTGATACATTTTGCTTTGAAAAAGTAATGATTTCTAATCGCGGAAATATCGTAGATGTCTTCCGTGAGGTAACTGCCTACGGGCCAATGTTCTCTGCGGAGTTAAATGGTGCTCCAAGAGAGACAAGTGGATCTCACGGTGAAGCTGGTTCATCGAGAAAAGGAGAAGATACAATTACTCTTAAAAATGGCGTACTAACTGCTTCTTATAAAGGTTCAGTTCGCGTGGCGGGGATTCCAGTAAGTCGTGAAAGCGATAGCCTTGAAATTTCTCTTTCTTCTGACAAGAAAGGGATTAATGTTACGAGAACAACTCGTGAAGGTTTCTCGAAGGGCAAGGCCAATTGCCGCTACTCTATTCGATAATAATTCGATTGTAGATGATCTCTTGAGGTCATCTACAATCTCCTTAAATCTATCAAGCCCAAAAACGAAAACCTGTTGTAGCAGTGGATTTTCATACATGGAAATTCATCAATTTAAAATGTATCCAAAGATTCTATACTCTTTTTATATTCACTAATTTCGGTTGTACTCAATTCTTTTGCCTCATCAGAATTCATTCTTTTAAAAGTATTCTTTTTAATCTCTTTTACTTTTTTACCCATCGAATCATTGAATTTCTGAATTATTTCATCTTCAACTTTTCTTAACAGATAAGCTTCAATAACCGATTCCTCATAGGATAACTTTGTGCTGGGACTAAATCCAAGAATCAATTCCCTGATGCCAATTTTATTGATCGGTGTTTCATCAATTTTTGCAATCAATTCCTTGGGCATTATCTTGATTTTATTTATTGGAAAACCAGAGATAATATTTTCAACACGGGAATCATTATAAATTGCAACAGAGGAAAGATAAGCAAGTTCCATAATTCGAATGGAGGCTTCAATCGTAGATCTTATATTCTCTTTTCTTTTTTCTTCATGAATAATCTGAGCACCTACTGCTACCATCATAATGCAACCCGTATTATTAAAAGGTGTCGTTTTATTAGTTTCTAAAAAAATCTCCTTAAAACATTTGTACCGATCATTCTCCATACAAATTCTTTGAACAGATTCACTCTTACTCAGATCATTCTTAATTGCCATCACTCTTAATGAATCTTCTGCGATATATACTAAGTATTGAGATGAATAAGGAAAAAGACCCACCCCTATTTTTAATACTTTCTGCATCAAGCTATTCTGAACAAGAACTCGATATGGACCAAGACCATTACCTACTTGAAATGAATATTTCTTTAAACCAATCGAGTTCTCATACCAGTTCGTTATAAACTGAAGAAGAGTTATAAAAGATAGAGAAATTATGGAAAATAACAAAACACGTAAATAAGAACTTAAAGATTTTGGAAGATATTTCCAAAAAACTGGTAAAAGAAAAAACATTGGGACAAGAAATAAAAGAATAGCAAAATGATTTATACTTTTACTATGAACAAAAAATGAAACGATTAATAACGTAATAAATGATGCAAAAAAGCAACTCATACTAAGTAGAAAAAATAAGACTCTTTTTAGCATTCCTTCATTTTAACATGAAATGAATCTTCAGAAGGTAAAGATTAATTAAAGATTGAAAGCCTCTAAATTCTTAACCTTAGATAAAAGAAGTATATCCCTCTACATCCAACTCATTTCTTAAGCTTCTTCCAATCATCTGTGAGCATCCCTGCAAATCCCCAGTCCTCTTCATTGATTTCTTGAATAACGATATGGATATGCTCAGGCTTCTTTCCTAAAACATTTACTAACGATTCAGTAAAATCTTTAACGATCTTAGCTTTTTGCTCTCTTGAAGCACCTTTGGTAATCTGCACATTGATGTATGGCATGGCTTTTCCTCACTACTATTTAGTTAAATACACGACCTCAACACAAGTATCACCTCTTTGACGAATATCTTTAATTTTGAAAGCGGTTTCAGTTTTTCGGGCAAAAAACTTTTTACCTTCATTCAAAAAAACAGAAACTGTTTGAAGGTGAATCTCGTCTAACAATCCTTGGTCATGAAACTGACCTGCGAGATCTCCGCCCCCCATAACCCAAATATTTTTTCCATTTGCGATTTTTTGAAGATGTAAGTGCTGCTGCTTCACTTCACCTGATACGAACTCAATATCTGCTCCATCAATGGCCTTCAGATTTTGATGAGTAAATATCAGACAAGGGACTTGATAAGGCCAAGGCCCCGAATGGTTATCAAGCAACCATTTGTAAGTCGAAGACCCCATGGCAATAGCACCCACGGTTTTAACAAATTCATCAATAAAAGAAATATCGGTCGGCCCGTTTTTAAAAAGCCATTCAAGAGAATCATTCTTATCAGCGATAAATCCATCTAAACTAGCGGCTGCAAAATAAATAGTCTTCATACTACTTCCTACGAAAATTTTTTGATTCTTAAGCTTGGAATTCTTCCAGAAATGCCTTGAGCACAGTGGCATTATTATGAACCTCATCGCGGGCAGCATAAAGCAGGGTCACATTACTCTTTCTTGCTTTCTTGACTAGATGAGCGAGCTTTTCTTGAATATCTTTGCTTTTAAGTTCTTTTTGATAGGCCTTCTGAAAACGATCAAATTTCTCAGGGTCATGTGAAAATGTCTTTCTCAATTCTGAACTCGGGCTAATCTCTTTAGACCACTCATCAAGTTCTAATTCGCTTTTCTTAATCCCTCGCGGCCAGAGTCGATCAACCAAGACCCGATAGCCGTCCCCTCTTTGCTTTTCTTCATAGACACGTTTTATTTTAATCACGCCATATTCCTCGTTAGCAAGTTACTGCTAATCTAAGGAATATTTACAAGTTCGTCTCGTCACATTGTTTCAGGCGATAGATGATACTCTTTGAAAAATTTGTTTTCCATAAAGCACCAATACAACACTGAAAAGAATCAGTGCTGTTGAAATTCCGATATTTACAGTGAAAGGTTCACTTAACCAAATTACTCCGAAGAGCATAGCGACAAGCGGATTAACAAGAGCATAGGTAGAAGTAATTTCAGGTCGGACATTTTTTAATAAGAAGCTGTAACAAGTATAGGCCAGGATTGTTCCTATCAATGAAAGATATGCAACACTCGCAATGCCAGAAAAACCAATGTCACTTAAAGCCACACTTCTTTCACCCATCAATGCCGAAGTAATAAAGAGGAAAACTGATCCGCAGATTAGCTGAACGGCAGCTCTTGGAAAATAAGCATGAGTTGGTGATGTTGCTCTGATCATTAAAGATCCTACAACCCATGAACAGTTTGCAAGAATTACAACGAGAACAACAAGCCAATTAGAACCTGACGAAGCATTATCAAGGGAAATGAAAAGAATACCAATAATACCTACTAATACGCCCAGAATGGCACTCAAGTGAGGAATTTGTTTTTCAAATCCCACACTATTAACAAGCATAAACATCACCGGTATAGCACCTACAATAAGGGCCGCTACACCCGAAGACAGAAACTGCTCAGACCAGCAGACCCCAGCATTGGCCGACGTCAATAAAATCCCAATGAGTGCTTCACGAGAAATATCTTTTTTGGTCATGGCGAGAATTCCCTTCCCACGAGCAATAAGAAGAAATGCCAATCCGGCAACAAAGAACCTTAATCCCGCCAGCATGAAAGGAGGGAATGTATCTAAACCCAGCTTAATCGCTGTAAAAGTCGATCCCCAAACAATGTAAATAATGGCAAATGATAAAATGATCTTGAAGTTCATTCTGACCCCTAATGATCACATCTTAGTCTAAATTCAGATAAGACAATACAGAAATTATCTAAGAATAATTAGTGGATCAAAAGGCCAATAAAAGACCTTCGTTTTATTTTGATTTGAATAAATTAAGCCACATTTTATCTGAAAACCATCATCCTAAAATCTCAGGCTCCACTAATTGAGCAAGTTTTACTAATGATTCCTGCCATCCCAGATAGCACATCTCAGTCGGAATCATTTCAGGTATCCCCTCTTGTTTAATGGAGATTTCAGTTCCACATGAGACTTCTTTAAAAGAAATAGTGACGGTCATCTCTCCTGGCATATTGGGATCATCGAATTTGTCTTTATAGACAAGAAGTTCATTAGACTTTATTTCAGTAAATGTTCCACTCCATGAGTGTTTTTGTTCATTTGTAAAATTTAGAAACGACATGTGATACTTTCCTCCGACCTTAAAATCAAAGGATTGGACTTCACAGATAAATCCAAATGGTGGAAGCCATGTCGATTTAGCAAGTGGGTTTGAGAAAGCTCGATAGACGCGAGAAACGGGTGCTTTAAGTATGAGATGAAGTTTGACTGTGTTTGCCATATTTCCTCCGTAAAAAGATTCTCTAGAAAGAATAATTGGCCAGTTTAAATAATGCAATACTCTTCAAGAGACATGCTAGAATATAGTGATTAACTTTAGAGACAAATATGAAACCTGGCTTCCTCATTATTTTTTCAGGTCTTCCCGGATCGGGTAAGACAACTCTGGCATCAATGCTAGCGACAAAGCTTAATGCTACCTACTTGAGGATTGATACTGTTGAGCAAGGCCTGCGAGAAGTATGTCAGATCAAAGAAATAGAAGGTATGGGTTATCGGCTCTCCTATCGTATCGCTGCAGAGAATCTGAAACTCGGGAATCTGGTTATTGCTGACTCTGTAAACCCTTGGAAGCTTACCCGAAATGAGTGGAATGCTGTGGCTGAAACAATAGGAGCATCATTTATCAATGTCGAGATTATCTGTTCTGATAAAGACATTCACAAGACAAGAGTAGAAGCGAGAGACTCAAGTGTGACTTGGGAGCAAGTCCTAGCACGAGACTATCATCCTTGGGAATCAGAGCGGATTCAAATTGATACTGCTCACTTAAGTATTGAGGAGTGTTTCGAGGATTTGATTAAAAAACTTCCGGACATTCCATAATTGCCAATTCTTCTACCAATGGCAAAGTCTCTGCCGTTCTATATTTCATAATATGAGGGAGAGGTTTGCAAAATAAAATATCAAAAGCAAACCGATCCTTACCATAGAGTCCACGGTGAATTATATTGGCATCAAAAATGAGGAGATCACCTCGTCTTAAAGAAATCTTTTCAGAAGAAGAGATAGGATCAGATTGAATTTTACCATCTAACTGCATTCTCACTCGCCATTCATCCTCTGTATCCCATCTATTATGACTCCCAGGAATAACCTCAAGCCCAGGCTCGTCGGCCATTGCGATTCTCATATGAATCACTTGTGATTCTCCAGAAGTCAGTATCTCTTGCTGCTGAGACTGGTTTAAATCTGTATATTGAATGTCTCTGTGCCAATAATTCTTTTGAAGATGATTAAGGGGATTAAAGAAAAGCTGAGTATTGAGGAATTGAGCATCCTCCCCTAGAATTTGTCGGGCCAAGTCGACTACAGAATGTGAGCTGATAAATTTCAAAAGTATCTGTCTCTGCTCATCAGCAAGACTATGCCGCTTAGTAATATAGGCGCTATTAATGGCCCCTTTCTGAAAAGCGGCTTCATTGTGAAGCAACCATTGCTGATGAAATGATCTGAGGATATTTTCCACCTCATCAATCAATGGCTCTTTTAAGAACCCTTCTCTTTTAGAATATCCTAATTTCATACCCTCTATAATACACTATCTTCTAGCGCATACAATCCTCAGGCCTCAACTCTACTTTAAAAGTCTCTCTCATCATTTGATTGTATTGATTTTGTTTTGTCAGAAGGTATTGAGCATCTTGGGCATGACGATCATATGTCTTAGGACTGCCCACACCTGTTTCACGACCAAATTCCAACTGTCCTTTCATAAGATCTTTCTTATCTTCAAGTAAACTGTTAGTTGCACAATATTTGCTTGAAACAGCATTTAAGGCTTCATCTACCGTCCTGAACTGCTCAACTTCCAAATGTGTTTTTGCTTCACAATTCTCAGCACTTCCCTTCCGACAAAAAGCTTCATTTCTATTAGTTGCTTCTAAAAGACAAAATGTAATAGGAAGGAGACTTGATAAGTAGTTGCTTAGAAGTTTATCCATCACCTCTAGATTGAGATCATTACCCTGAGTTCCCGTTAAAACTTCTCTCGTTGTTGCAAAATAATTCGTAGAAGCAAAAGCAATATCCTTTGCATCTAAATGATCGAGAAAGAATTTTGTTAATTCAAAGCATCCGTTTTTGATAGACGTCACCAAAGGTCCTTTCATTTCAAAATAATCCTCCGTGTACTGATTCCCCTCATGATTTTTTTCCGTGAGATCTTTTTCCTGGATGGTGACATCTCGACGAAGCAAGAACTCCGCTTTCTTTCGATAATTTGAATCAGTCATAGGGCTGCAATTCTTGGCCAAATAGTTATACATATGAGATTCACCCTTTATATCATCATCGCCAATGGCTTCCTCAATCTCGTTAATCTGTCCCTCTTTCAAGGCTTTATAAATTGTTGTCCAATGCTCTTCTCTTTCCTCTTGTCTTTGTTGCTCACTAGCACAACTGAAAAAGAAAATAATGAGTGATAAAGTGAGTAAGTGTTTCATAAGACCTCTTTGCAGCAAATTTCTGCAACCTTAAGGCCAAGCGAGCTTAAGACTAAATTTTCTTTCTAAATGCTCTGAGAAAGAATTAGTTTGAAACCTTTAAACAAGTGAGGAATTATGAAGAAAATTATCTTTACACTATTCTGTCTCTCTTTGGGAATACTTCCCATGCAAGCTTACTCCCAAAATACTCTCGTCGCAGAGTCTGATCCTGAAGAGCATAGCTATTTGGTTGCCATGCTTGAAAATGGAGAAGTTATTAATGGAACTTTTCCTGGTTGGTGTATGAATGCGAACTTACCTATTCAGTTCGGAGAAACACATCGCTATACCTTTTATTCAAGTCTCTTGAGCGAGTACCCTGATGGCCTTGTCGATAAACCTGAACATTTAGATTCAGTTAATTGGCTTATTAATCAGAAGCTAGTTGGAAAACCATCATCAGGAAATCTAGGACCTTTTACTTTTGGCGATCAGCAAGTTGCCATCTGGACTCTACTCAATTTTACCTTTACCGCTGGAGAATCAGTTGATCCGTGGAATCAAACGCGCGTTAATGAACTGGTATCTCGAGCCTTGGCTAGAGGAAATGGATTTAACCCTAGATGCAACCAAATCGTTGGGATTATTGTAGACCCCCAGAATCAAAATGATGAGAAAGCGCAAACTCTGATTATTGAGATTCCGAGAAGGTATTTTCCTAAATGCGGAGTGCCTCAATCTGGACAGTAAAGAAATATTAATCCAGAGCTCAATAGCTCTGGATTAATCCTTATTGACGAAGAAAAATCATCCCCACTAAGCTTAATGGTATGAATATTGAAGAAATTCTTACTAGCGAAAAAATTCATCTCCAAAAAATGCATGAACTTGTTCAGCATTCAATTAATGAAGAAAATCTTCTTTCGCAAAAGCTACTGGAAACAGACGAAGAAATCTCTCTCTCCCTGTCCCAAAGATTGGCCGATAAGATTGCCAGTTTTGGAGGAAGCTGGAAATTCATTATTAGCTTTTTAAGCTTCATGCTCCTATGGATGATTTATAACGTCTCTTACTTGTTCTTTGGGCCCTTTGATCCATACCCCTTCATTCTTCTCAACCTCTGCCTTTCTTGTCTTGCCGCCCTTCAGGCTCCCATCATTATGATGAGTCAAAATCGACAAGAAGAAAAAGATAGAAGACGGGCCATCAACGATTACATGATTAATCTCAAATCAGAATTGGAAGTGAGAAATCTTCACGAAAAGATAGATCTCCTGATTGCTGATCAAATGAATTCACTTTTTGAAATTCAAAAAAAACAATTAGAATTACTTGATAAAATTCAGAAACAAACAAAGCACAAGGACAAACATGAACCCATCGAATAAAATTATTTTCTACTTTGATCCTATGTCACGTGCTCAAGTCATCTATCGCATGTTGGAAGAGGTTAACGCCGATTATGACATCAAATATACTCACCTAAAAAAGAATGAACAAAAGACACCTGAATTTTTAAAGATCAATCCTATGGGTAAGCTTCCTGCCATTACTCATAAAGGAGTCCATGTCTCAGAAGTAGCTGCTATCTGCTTATATCTTGCAGATATTTTCCCTGAGGCCAATCTTGCTCCAGCAATAGGTGATCCAAAAAGAGGCGAATACTACCGTTGGATGTTTTTTGCCACAAATTGTCTAGAGCCTGCTGTCATGGATTATGGCTTCCCAAGAAGAACAACTGTTCCAGATGAAGCTCTTGGCTATGGAAATTTTCAAACAACAATTAAAACTCTAGAAAATGCAGTTAAAGATCATTTTCTATTAGGTAACCAATTTACTGCTGCTGATCTCTATATGTCGTCTTACTTAGAATGGTTCTTCTTTCAGAAATCAATTCCAGAAAATGAAATACTAGAGGCTTATGTCAACAGATGCATGGATAGACCAAGGACAAGAATTTACCAAGAAAAAAGAAAGATGAGCTTCTAGAGCTTAATCCTCATTGAAGTAAATGGAGTAATTTGTCAGGAAGTGTTCATGCTTACTCTTTAAGAGAGGATGCGCAAAAACTTCTCCTGTATTTTCCTGAGATATTTTAAGATGGGCCTTGAGACGAGAAGTTATGCCTTCAATCCTGAAATCCATTCCATCAATGCCTTGAGCATTTAAAAATTTTGGATCATTTATATACATTTCTGTGATGTCTTCACTTCTTTTCTTATTAATGGTCCATTCTACGTCTTTAACGATTTCATCATAATGCTCTTTAGTTCCATAAGACCATGACTCGATCACTTGTGGAGAACAGATGATAATATCAAAAAGAGAACTCTCATAAACTTGCTTTGTTCTAAAGAAGATGGTTTTATCAATATCTCCTGTTGAGCAAGGAGTGACTCCATAATCGATTCTTTTCCACTGAACATCTGCTCTAACCTTTACCCTCACTGCGTAGAGACCATATCCAAATGAGCCGATAGGAGTTCTTGCCAGATAGAGGGCCTGCATTTTATTTTGCCACGGCTTAATTCCCATTACTGATTTTAATGAATCAATTTTCTTCAATGAACCCCACGAATAGAACGTATCACCTCGGCAAGCTGAATTAGTTTCCAATGCACGGATAGGATGCCCGCCTTCAAGATCATCGATACAATTCCTCCACTCAAAACCGACAGTTGAATCCTTTTGCCAAGGAAACCAAAGTTTTAAGAGATCACTGCTTGAAGGAAGATTCCAAATATCACGGATAATATTTTCGAGAGACATCGATTGATATGTTTTTTTTCCTGCCCCGAAGAGATAGGCCTGATTCTGAGGCTCAAAAATGTACACTTCCCTTCCCTTACATTCACTTATGGGAAGATCAGCTATCTTTTTATTCTTATTATCGAAGGCACCGCAATTCTTGAAATCATAGGAGAAAACTGCATTATATCTTTTTAGCTTTAAACAAGATTCAAGATAAACTCCTGACAGATGCTGACTTGGTAAAGCAATGTCACATGTCTTACTGCGATCATCATAACTGACTTTAAGATGCTCGCCAAAATAACGGGCACATTCTTCTAATGACAGATCTTTCTCTGCTTTGTTCTGATAAATATTGAAGGTAGAACAAGAGGATAAAACTCCCTGCGCATTCTTAATCTTCACTTCTCTTTCTAAGAAAACATTTGAAGCATATCGCTGAGACTTCTTTAACAGATCTTCAGTATTCTCGAAGCTTGCTTTTTTAACTTCATCAATAAAATTATTTTTTGATAGATTCGGAAGAATTATCGAAGAAGCAACAAAGGACCTTTTCATCGACAAGATCCATTCTTCTTGATTTGCCGGAAAGCTATCCTTGCCAGAAGTTGCATTTCGGCTTCTTTCAAGCTCCGAATAGTTCTCAAAGAAATGAAATACTTGTCCTAATTTAAGATAATTTCTTTTTTCAGTAACCTGATCATCCTTTGTTCTTGATGAAATAAAAATAAAGTCTTCATTCCCCAAGATTTGTTTAAAATCAACGCTTCCCCTGTAAGGAAGGGTAAAGATCTTAGACCCAGCTTTATCAAGAAGATGACTAAGTCTATACTTACTATTCACCCTTACTTTACTCAGTATTTTTTGAGCTAACTCTGGGTCACTATCCGCAAAATGAAGTACGACATCAGGTCTTGCGTAAAGGGCATACAACAACTCACTCATCCCTTCATAAATAGCAAATTGCCTTACCTCACGGTACTCACTGACAACCGCTACCTGATGCTGATTGATCTGAGCTCTTCCATAGACCTCTTGGGCCAGAGTTCCATTCACTTGGATAATAATATGCTTAGTTCCAGCAAAAAGCTGAAAAGAGCAGAGCAAGAGAATTGGAAGAATGAACTTCATATCCAGAGGATGAGCAAACGGAGTGCCGGCTGATATCCCCTTCCCCCTATAGAATAAGCCTCCTATTCCACCATCTTTTTGATAGATGACCAATCTTTAGACACCCTCCTGCCAAAAGGTACGGCATACCTTTTGGCTTTCTGGACTGTGCATCGTGCAAGGGCCAAATCATTGGTATAGGATTTAAAGTAAGGAGAAATCACTATGACCCCCTACAAGCTCGGAAGCAAAATCAACTGGAAATGGGCCGGAGGAATTATTCATGGAACCATAGAAGAAATCTTTATGGGTCCTATTGAGAAAGAAATTAAAGGGAAAATTATTAAAAGAAATGGCTCTGTTGAAAAGCCTGCATACTTAGTAAAATCAGAAGCTGGTAACTTTGCTCTCAAACTTCATTCCGAGCTTTTTAAAAATTAGGCCAATATGACAATCATTGCAAATATTCTTATCTCGATCGTCGCCCTTCTTCATATCTATATTCTTATTTTAGAAATGTTTTTATGGACAAAACCAATCGGAATGAAGGCCTTCAGGATGAACAAAGAAAGAGCGGAGAGCACAGCAGTCTTAGCGGCGAATCAAGGTCTCTATAATGGATTTCTAGCTGCTGGGTTAATCTGGTCACTCCTCAGCCCTGAAACGTTCTCCTTTCAACTCTCTCTTTTCTTTTTAGGCTGTGTGGTGATCGCTGCCCTATATGGCGCTTATTCAGTGGGTAAAAAAATTCTCCTCATACAAGGAGTTCCTGCAATCCTAGCTTTAATAGCAACTGTTATTGCTCATTATTAGAAGGCCAAAAGGTATGCCGTACCTTTTGGCCCTTTTGGCCTTGAAGCGGCTAGTGTTTTTTCATTAAAAAGACATTCTGAACAAAACGACCTAGTTCATCCAGTCGAGGACCTGCTTCTTCTGGCTTTTGAGAATCAACTTTTTTGATCTCAAATGATTTCCCAAAAAGCTCATGAACTTCACTATCAGTGATACTAAATGGAGGTCCTTGCATTTTAGACTGATCATATTCGTAAACCAAAAGCAGATACTCTCCTCCAGAATTAAGAGCATCGGTAACAACCTTGGCATAACTTTTTCTCATTTCCAATGGAAGGGCCACAAGAGAAGCTCTGTCATAAATAAAGTCATATGATCCTATTGCATTTAACTTGAAGAAATCACCACAACTAACTCTTATGTTTTGATAATCATAATGAACAAATTCCTGCTCATTTTTTTTAACAACGTCACGAAACCCATTCTCTTCAAAAAATGCTTTTACAGCACCTTCGTGAAGCTCAATTCCATGAACTTGTAATCTCTGCTCATGAAGCCAAATCATGTCCTTTGATTTACCACAAAGGGGCACTAGTACTTTTTGACCGGCCTTAGGCTGAAACAAAGGAAAGTATTTTACTAATTTGTCCTGATACTTATTCTGATGGAATCCTATTTGCCCTTGATTCCATTTCTCAATCCAAAAACTAGCTTCCATAAAACTCCTCCCTAGAAAGAGCAAGATTGATACTTGCTCCAGCAAAACTTCCTGAAGCACAGGAAGCGACAACTGATTGTCTCACCTCTACAATATCACCTGCTGCATAGACTCCATTAACTGATGTCATTAACATCGAATCAGTTTCATAAAGACCAGAACTGTTAACTCTACAGCCTAAATCTAATCCTATTGTTGATGTGAATTCAAGGGATGGCCTTAAAAATAAAGCATCCAGTTCAACAAACTCGCCAGATGTAAGAATAACGCCCTCAAGCTTCTCTCCTTGATGACGAAACTTTTCTATTTTTTCTTCAACGATCCTAATTCCTTTTTTCTTAAAAGCTTCATGATGAGTTATCTCCAGTCCATTAGAGAATAGAACGAGATTCTGACTTAATCCCCAAATAAGAGGAGCGAGATGTTGCGCAATCTGCTCATTGGCCATAATGCCAATGGCCTTGTTCCTATATTCATACCCATGACAATATGGGCAATGAAAAATAGATTTCCCGAACAACTCGCGGGCCCCCGGAATTTCTGGCAATTGATCACGTATACCGTGTGCCAGTAATACTTTCTTTCCCTTTAAATTACCATTCGCAACAAAATATTTATCTTCCCCGACAAGAGAGTCAACTAGCACTTTCATTAAAGAAAAATTCTCATATTCCTCTAGTTCATTCAGGGCCAGTTTTCTAAATTCTTGAGGAGGTGTTCCCTCTCTGGTCAAAAAGTTCATCATATGAGCTGCAGGAAAATTTCGTCCTACTCCTTCATCAAGCAGAAGAACTTTCTTATTTCCACGCACAAGTGATAATGCAGCAGATAATCCAGCCGGGCCTCCACCAATAATGAGTACATCAAAATATTTATCCATCATTTTATCCTTTGATCGAACAATCTTTCGTTTTATTATTTTAAAAGATATGTTGATCTAAGATAAATTCTATTTGGGTATGACTCATTTATACTTAAAAGGTATTAATGGATATTAAAGAACTTAAAGCCTTTATTTTTCTTGCAGAAGAACTCAATTTCACAAGAGCTGCTGAGCGTTTTGGTATTAGTCAGCCTCCCTTCACACGTATGATTAAACAGATGGAGAATCATCTGGGTGTTCCTCTTTTTAAAAGATCTACTCGAAATGTTGAGTTAACAGGAGAAGGCGTTTACTTACTTCAAAAAGCAAAATCAATATTACGTGACGTTCAAGAAGTAGAATCAAATATTCAGATCATAGGTCATAAGAAGAATAACAAACTTGCCATATCTCTTTCTCCCGCATCTATTCATTCAAATCTTCCACGGATTATCAGCTCCTTTAAAGAACACTTTCCTCGGATTGACATCGATATGAATGTTCATTCGGGAACCATTGCTTTAAAGAAACTTAAAGCTGGCGAAGTTGATGTCATTTTTGGAACAAATGAATTGCCTCATGAAAGAATTGAACAGTTTAAATTACAGTCACATGAGCTGGGCATTCTTGTTTCATTGGATAATCCTTTATCTAAAAAGAAGAATCTCACATTCAGACAACTCGAGAACCAAACACTCATTTTCCATGGCAAAAAAGATTCTCTCGGTTTTCAAAAAGAATTCCATGATTTCTTAGGCAAGAATGAAATTAAAGTTAAAATTTATTTCAAGAAAGAACACGAATCATGCAGCAATCTGGCCGTTCTGGGAAAAGGCTTGCTCATTACCTCTAAAGTTTTTGTTCATCATGAAAAAAATGCTGTATTCATACCATTCTCAGATTATCAATCCCGATTAAACATCTATAGCAGTTGGGTTACCTCCAATCCTTCTTTGGCCTTATCCGCATTTTTAAGCTTCATTAAATCAGGATATAAAAATCCACACTCACATACAGATCAACATTTGGCATAATATCTAACAAAGGAAAATACATGGCCCATTCAGGAAAATGTCTCTGCGGTAAAGTCACTCTAAAGACGAACTCTCTCGATAACAATATGGGTTCTTGCCACTGTAGTTTCTGTCGCAAATGGAGTGCCGGTCCTTTTTTGTCTTCAGCTTGCGCTGATCTTAAAATCGAAGGTGTTGAGCATCTTGGGATTTTCGAATCCTCTGCATGGGCCCAGCGTGGATTTTGTAAGAATTGCGGCAGCAGTCTTTTTTATCAACTAAAAAACACTGAAAGCTATTATGTTAATTCTGAAATCTTTGAAAAGAGTGACTTCTTCTTTGATCATCAAGTTTTTATCGATGAAAAGCCAAACTACTATGAATTCGCGAATCAAACTAAAAATATGACTGGCGCTGAACTTTTTGCGGCCTTTGCCCCAAAAGAATAAGTCTCATTTTCCAAAGTGAAGAATAAGAGACTTTAATTTTTCGAAGTCATTTTTCTCTATAAGTTTATATTCGCTTGAGGGGAATGGGATCACTGGATTAAATGCATTGGTAAATAGAAAGAACGGTATTTTAATTCCTGAAACTATTTTAAATTGCAAGAGATCTAATCCATTTCCCCCGGGCATTTCCAGATCAGAAACAATAACATCATAATCAGAACTTGATAGAAGCAGGCCAATTGCCTCATTGCCTGATGACGCCACATCAACACGTGCCTGAAGTTCATCAATGAGCAGTGTTTCGACAATCTCACGAATAAGTAAGTCATCCTCTGCATATAGAATCTTCATATCCACCTCACAAATGATTATTTATTTCTTTTTCCTATTTTCCTGACGGAAATCTCATACTCTCCTCTATGAACCTCGAACTGATCAAAAAACTTTGAAAATGGATCCTGCGCTTCTCTACCAAAGGCCAGATACTCCATAGAAACTCCAAAATACTGGGCCACTCGATCCAACTGATCTACTGAAGGCGAAGCTCCCTGCAGCCATGCATGAATGTTGGATTTAGGAACACCTGTTCTTCTCGCAATTTCAGCAATGGAAATACCTCGCTCATCAAGAAGCTTTCTCAATACCTCTGTTAACATCTCTACCTCACATTACATTTTTATTATCAACGAGAAGTGAGACTTGCTTCCTTAATTCCCTGATCATGCACATAAAAACCTGAATACTGATTCATTTAAAACAAGATACTGGATCACCAGAATGAGAGTGCAAAAGATTTGAATTAATCTTGATGATTAATTTATTGAAATAATGAGTCTTTGTTGAAGGATAAAAAAGAAATTCCTAAACGAGTTTTGCTCCATTAGGCACTTGTCCATCGGTCGTCGCAAGAATGACTGATTTATTTTCTAAATAGAAACCTGTCGTCAGAACTTCTGAAAGGAACTTCCCCACTTGTCTTGGAGGAAAATTCACAACACAAAGAACTTGTTTTCCCACAAGGTCCTCTGGTTTATAGTTGACAGTAATCTGCGCAGAACTTTTCTTAATACCTAGTTCACCAAGATCGATCTTAAGCTTATAGGCAGGATTGCGAGCTTCCGGAAATTCACTGGCCTCAACAATCGTCCCCACGCGAATATCAACTTTAAGAAAATCTTCAAAAGTAATCGTGTCTCTTTTTTCCATAATTACACCTTTGTCCAAAAAGTATGCCGTACCTTTTGGCAAATAGGGATAAAAAAAAAGGGCCCGTGAAGGGCCCTTTTTTTATTTGAAGGAAGGATACATTTCTTCGTATGTTTTAATTCTATTTGCTTCAATTCTCTTATGAAGATGGAAACGGCTCAGATCATCTGCGCTATTTAACCCCATGGCCCCAACTAAGTGAGCAAGAGCTTCAAGAGTCTCATTATGGAAGTTCTTCACACGCTGACGTTTTGTTGGCACGTGAACACCTTTATAAAGATCAGGGTTCTGAGTTGCAACACCTGCTGGACACTTATTGTTATTACAAGTGAGGGCCTGAATACAACCAAGGGCAAGCATCATTGAACGAGCTGCATAGGTAGCATCAGCTCCTAGACAAAGAAGCTTAACGATATCAAATGCTGTTGTGATCTTACCAGTTGCTATAACTTTAATCTGACCTTTTAGTCCGTAAGATTTTAGAATATCAACTGCGTAGATAAGAGCGTCAACACCTGGAGTCCCAAGGTAGTTAGCAAATTCTAATGGAGCAGCACCTGTACCGCCTTCAGCACCATCAACGACGATGTAGTCAGGATACATGTTACGCTCTTTCATAATCTTCACAAGATCTTCAAATTCTTGCTTATGACCAATACAAAGTTTGATACCGATAGGTTTTCCACCTGAAAGTTCACGAAGAGAGTTGATGAAATCAAGCATTGAGCTTGCATCAGTAAATGCCGTATGACCTGGAGGAGAGATAACATCTTTACCCATCGGCACGTTTCTGATCTTAGAAATTTCCTCAGTCACTTTGTGACCAGGAAGAATCCCACCGTGACCAGGTTTAGCACCTTGAGAAAGTTTAAGCTCAATCATCTTCACCTGAGGGTGACTTGAATTCTTTTTGAAAAGTTCAGGATCAAATTTTCCATCATGAGTACGGCAACCGAAGTAACCAGTACCAATTTGCCAAATGAGATCTCCACCTGGCTCTAAGTGATAAGGAGAAATACCACCCTCACCCGTATTGTGAGCAAACTTCCCGTCCTTCGCTCCGCCGTTTAGGGCAAGGATTGAGTGAGGAGAAAGAGAACCGAAACTCATCGCAGAAATATTGAGAACTGAAAGTGAGTAAGGCTGCTTACACAAATCACTTCCTACAAGCGTTCTTAACTCTTTACTGTGAACATGCTTCGGATACATTGAGTGGTTAACAAACTCATAACCTTGCGCATAGAGATTATGTTGTGTACCGAAAGCGACTGTATCCAATACTTTCTTAGCTCTCTGATAAACAACTGAACGCTGCTCACGGCTAAACGGACGACCATCTGTATTTGATTCGATGAAGTACTGATTGATCTCAGGACGAATCGATTCCATGATATATCGAAGATGCCCGAACACTGGAAAGTTCGCTTTAATCGCATGTCTTTTCTGAGCAATATCTCGAAAACCAATCGCGAAAAAAGGAGCTGTCAGGATGAGGTTAAATAACCCCGGTTTCCAGACAAAGTAGAAAATCACGTTCAAAAGAACGACTATTACAAATGCAATTCGAAACTGTTTTCTCATACAGTATTACCCAACTCCACATAGAAATTTGTGCCCAGAGTATAGTCCTTAAGTGGATGAGGCATCAAGCGACTTTGTAGAAAAAACCATAAAATCTCTAAGTTCCCTCAAATCAATTTTTTCTTAATGATTTCCATGGTATAAATCAGGCACTTCGCGAGGAAATGGCTGTCTTGAATCCTAGGGTTTTGAGAAAGCGATTAAAAGGGTTTTAATATGTCAGATCACAAACTTCTTATACGTCGTACCACCATCAAGGATACCGAAGGTATAAACAAGATTTTAAAGAAAACATACTCTTACGACTCTCCCTATACCTTTGATAATATTAGGGCACAGCTCAACCACTTCCCTGATGGGCAGGTGGTCGTTGAGTATGACGGCCAAATCGTTGGCTTTTGCATGAGTTTTATTATCAATGAAAAAGAAGTTCAAGGGGCCCATACTTGGGATGAAATCACTGGAATGGGCTTTGCTTCCCGCCATGATCCTCTAGGAAACTGCCTTTATGGCATGGATATCTGTGTCGATCCGGACTACCGCGGGATGAAGATTGGCGAGCGACTCTATAATGAGCGCCAGAAAATATGTCAGCAACATGAACTGAAGGCCATTATTTTTGGGGCCAGAATCCCTGGTTATCGTAAAAAGAAGAAGCATTATCCTAATCCACTCGATTATTTAAAAGCAGTCGAAAGCAAAAGAGTCAAAGATCCGACGATTCATTTTCAAATGAAAAATGGATTTGTTCCTATTGGAGTCATGCCTAACTATCTGCCAGGAGATCTTGAGTCGGAAGGATACGCCGTTCTCATGCGTTGGGATAATCCTCTGATTGATAATGAAGGTAACAGAATCGTCACTTACTCCATTGATGAAAAAGATAACGTGCGTGTTTGTGCCATCAATTTTGAGCAAAGGAAGCTGGCTTCTGTCCAAGAATTCCAAGATATTGCTGAATACTTCATTGAAGTGGCCAGCGATTATAAATGCGACTTCGTGGTATTCCCTGAATTCGTTACTATGCCTCTGCTTTCAATTGAGAATAAAAAACTATCTCCGATGCAGTCTCTTGAGCGCCTCAATGAGTACACTGATGAATATGTCAGCTTTATGAATGAAGCCAGCATGAAGTACAACATCAACATCATCGGTGGGACACACCTACTCAAAGATGCAGACGGGCATTTCGTCAACGTATGTCATATCTTCTTGAGAGATGGTTCAATTCACCGCCAAGGAAAAATTCACCCGACTCCGAGTGAGAAAGACTGGTGGGACATCAAAGGTGCTGACACTCTAGAAGTAATCAATACTGATCGTGGAGCCATCGGAGTTCTTGTTTGTTATGATTCTGAATTCCCGGAGCTTGCGCGCCATCTGGTTGATCAGGGAGCAAAGATTATTTTCGTTCCTTTCGCCACTGATACTCGCCAAGGCTATCTTCGTGTTCGTTATTGTTCTCAGGCCCGTGCTATTGAGAATCAATGTTACATGGTTCTCTCTGGTAACGTCGGAAATCTTCCGCGTGTTCACAATATGGACATCAACTATGCTCAAAGCTGCATTCTTACTCCATCCGATCTGCCGTTTGCCCAAGATGGAATTGCCGCTGATACTAACCCTGGTGTTGAGATGGTGGCCATTGCCGACTTGAGTATCGGTGACTTGGTTAAAGCAAGGAACTCCGGAACGGTTAGAAACCTTAAAGACCGAAGACACGATTTGTATCGTGTGAATTGGTTGAAGAAAAACATCTAAGGCAGGATGAGGGTCTGTTTGAGAGCGGCCTGCAAGAGCATCGTTAACATTGTTGCTATCATAAAAATTCGAATGGTCAGCATGGTTCTCATAGGTTTCCTCCTATAAGAAATTGTGCTGGCCCACTCAAGGAAAGTCTTAATAAGATTTTCTAAAGTTAAAACCCGACAAAAAAACCATCTGTTTCTTCGGCCAAAAGACTCAAGAATTGATAATGAGAGCTCGTTTTATCATAGATAAAATCAGAGCCTACTCCAATGGTATTGATTTGCACTTTCGCCTGATTGCTCTCTCTGACTACTTTTAAAATATCGTAAATATCATCTTTCTGATTAGAATTGTGCAGACTGGGTGCTCCGTCTGAGAGAAGAACTATATCAGTTATATTGCCCTGGTAGTTCCTGAGCGCGTAGAGAAGAACATCACGAGTAGGAGTTCCTCCGAAAGGTTTCAGATTATAAATAAAATCCAAGACCTCATGTTTATTTTCAGCACTGTTATTGCGTACACTGCCCCAGAGTGGTTTGAAGGGAGCACGTTGACCTAACGGATACTGAATGACATCAACTGAGAATTCCGCCGGCAGTGCAGTCAGAAGCATTTTTAGCCCTGCTTTCACCTGCCCGATACGATCCTCTTCTCTCATTGATAATGAAGTATCAATAATGAAGAGTACTTTCTTTCCTTTGAACTTAAAACCGACATCAAAATCTTGTTTGGCCGCAACAGGAACAGGCTCTGGTTTCTTTTCCAGCTCCGCTACTTTGCTCGTCAAAGTCGTGAGATTCTCCTGCATTTGTTTTAATTTTTTATCAGCTTCATCCAGCTCTTTGACATAGCTTTCAACCACGCTTTTATCTACTTTATTACTGTCAACAGGAGTATTTTTGGGAATGGCCACATAAAGAATAATCACAGCACCCAAAGCACCGCTTAAGAGATCAAGAAACGAGATTGAGAAGACGTTAATCTCTCGTCTTTTTTTCATGCGCTCTCAATTTTATTGATGAGATTATCAATAACAAACTCTTTAAGATCTGAGTGAAAACGATCAGTCTCTTCCTGCAATTGGTGCACGAACCACATGATGATAATAGATAAAATAAGGGCCACTAAGGTTGTGTCAAAGGCCACACCTAGAAGTGAGGTAATGAGATCCATATCTCCAGAGTTCGCAACAATTAAAGCCTGAGAAATCCCTATCACTGTTCCAACGAAGCCGATAGAAGGGATAACCCATGTCAAATATCGCAATACTGACTGCTCACCCTCCCATTTCTCCTGAGAGACCTCGATTTGGATGCTTACGATATCAATTAATTCTGAGAGAGAGGAAGAAGAGCGATATTTTGTACAGGCCTTTTTTAACAGATCACTGAGAATAAACTTCTCTTTCTTCTCAAATTCAATGAGTTTGAACTTTAAGTTATTAACATCAGTAGGAAGGAAAACTATTTTTTCTCCGGTCGGAATGATATTGAGCTTGAAAGCACGTCTTTCTCGAGAAATTTTTTTGAGTTTCTCCTGAGCTTCAAACCATGACCAAAAGAAGGCCAAATAGGTTAAAATCTGGATATATCCACCATTTTTAATATCTCCACCTAGAAGAATTGTCAGTCTGTTGATTCCTGGACTATTCTCTTTACTCGTAATTGCAAAAAGAATAATGAGAATAACGGCCAAGACGCCAGAGATAAGCAATGAGAGGCTTAGGTTACGTAAGTTTTTCATTTGAATTCCAAGTTCAATTTGCTTTATGTTAATATCGGTTCACTTTGATAAAAAGCTAAGGAGTCTTAATGAATAATATTCAAGTCCACCCGGATGTACCTAAACTGGTTGCTAACTTTAAAGTTGAGGATACTAGTCTGGGGTTTGGTAAATACTACTCTCCCATCATGATCACTGCGAAATATTCGAAGGGACAGTGGGGAAAGTTCTCGCTTGAACCTTATGCCCCAATTCCACTCGATCCATGTGCGAAAGTGTTGCATTATGCTCAGGAAATTTTTGAAGGAATGAAAACTTTCAAAAAGAAAAACGGCGACCTTGTTATGTTCCGTCCTGAGATGAACGCTCGTCGTTTTAATATGTCTGCTCGCCGTATGGCGATGCCAGAAGTTCCAGAGCAGCTTTACCTTGATGCTTGCGAAGCAATCTGTGCTTACTCAAAATCTATCGTTCCAGGTAAAAATGGTGAGTCTCTCTACCTTCGTCCTTTCATGATTGCGACAGAAGCAGGTCTGGGAATTAAGCCTGCAACAGAATTCATGTTCATCATTATCGCCTCTCCTTCTGGCGGTTATTTCTCAGGTGAATCAGTAAAAGTTTATGTAGAAAGAAAAGATATCCGTTGTGCTCCAGGTGGTATGGGTTATGCCAAAACTGGCGGTAACTACGCTGCTTCTCTTAACTCATATAAAAAGACACTTGATATCGGCTGTGATCAGACGATGTGGCTAGATGCTCTTGAGCATAAATATATTGAAGAAATGTCAGGAATGAATTTCTTTGCCATCATTAACGGCGCTCTTCATACTCCTACTCTCACAGATACAATCCTTGATGGTATCACTCGCAAATCAATCATTGATCTGGCAAGACTTGAGGGTCTGGAAGTTTTTGAAAGAAAGTTAGCTGTAGATGAAGTTCTTGATCTCGTGACTAAGGGTCAGTGTACAGAAGCCTTTATGTGCGGAACTGCGGCCGTTATCGCTCCTGTGAAATCATTCCTTGATAAAGGTAAAATCTTTGAGCTTCCTATTATCGCTGATGGTGGGATTTCGATGAAACTAAGACAGAAGCTGATCGATATTCAGTGCGGGAATCACCCTGCTCCTGAAGGTTGGTTATATCCAGTTAAAAATCACCAATAAAAAAGGCCTCGTAAGAGGCCTTTTTTTTACTCTAAAGATTCAATAATTAACTGAGCGATACTTTCATCATCTAAATCTTTAAGACCCTCTTGAGATCTTAACTCACTCATAGATATCAAGAGAAATTCTGTAGCCTCATCTCCCGCTAAGAAATCCAGAGCATCTCCTCTCACAACTTCCAGCTGCTCTTTATTGATCTGATAAGTCAGATGAGTACTTGCTTCGAGAATAAGATTTATAATGACAGCACGAATGGTAGCAGCTCCAACTTGAGCTGTTGAAAGACCATAATTTCTATGTGCCTGAGAACTTAGTGACGCCATCAAGACAAGGGTCCCTACTAGTGTAGTTAGTTTCATAGTAATTGCTCCTCAAATGATTATTTTCAAAAGACGGCACAATTTATACCTACTCGAGCAAGGATTGACCTACCAACATGTAATAAATGCAGCATGATTTAATAAAAAAGACATAAAAAAAGCCCCGTGATCAAAGATAGATCACGGGGCCAGTTTTTTTATTTATAGGCTTGGAAAAACTAAGAAACAAACAATCGCAACAAGAGTCGGAAATAAAGCACCTTTGAGAAGACCAAGTGGGCTAATCCCATCTTGTCCAAAAGAATCTTTAAGAATTCCATAACCGGCTGGGTTTGGAGCGTTAGCGATAACAGTCAAACCACCACCTGTAACGGCACCGGCAAGAAGCATATATTTTGCTTTCTCAGAAAGTTCTACAAGTGAACCAAGATAAGTTAGAGCAGCGTTATCAGTAATTGCGGTAAGACCAGTTACTCCAAAATAAAGAACATAATCACCTAACTGACCAATCACTGGCTTCAACCACCAGGCCTGCTTAGAACCAAGAATGATAAGGCCACCAAGGAAGAATCCTACCATTAAAGATTCTTTTAGTTTGACCTCATCCTGAAACTCTTCGGTGACTTTTACAAATCCAAGGAAGAAGAGGAATAGACCCATGAACACCACCATGTGGTGAGCAGAAATTACAACAACTCCTAAGAAGATAACGTGAATAAGAGTGATCCACCAAGCTGGTGCAATTTTCTCTTTATTATCAGGACGAAGATCAAAATCTCCTGTCAGTTCTTTTTTGAAAGTAAAAGCAACAACAAGTGCTGAGATAATACAAGCAATGGTAGCCTTATAACCAAATTGCGCTACCATTTCAGCAATTCCTAAATTCCATTTAGCTGCAACCATAAGAACTGGAGGAGCTGCAAAGTGAGTAAGAGTTCCACCGATTGAGACGTTTACAAAAAGCAGGCCAAGAGTAGCGTACTTAAACTTGAGTGACATTTCTTTTGAAAAAAAGTTTTTTAGAAGAATAATTGCTGTCACAGTCATTGCTGCTGGCTCTGTAATAAAAGACCCAAGTAGTGGCCCTACAATTAAAGCAGTTAGGTAAAAACTCATTTTTCTAGAGAAAGGAAGTACTTTTGAAATACCTACGATGATCTTTTCAGCTAGTTTAATAACAGGGCGAGTTCCGGCCATGGCCATAATCACAAAAACAAAAGCAGGTTCAGTAAAATTTTGAGATTCTAGGAAAGTCACTGGCCCCATAGGTCCTTCCGTAAAAAAAACAAAACCTAAGAAAATAGCGGCCCAAATACCAAAAACAGCCTCTACTTCACCCATAAAATGCCAGAAGTTTTCTCCAATAGAGCCTTCGGGATATTTGTGGGCAAGATGAGCAAATTTACTTGCTAAAAATGTGTGACAGATGGCCAGTGCAAAAATCACTGTTGCAACCATCTCTAGAAAACTAGGATTCATTCATTTCCCCTTTAAAAAATAGATATATCTATTCTAAGAGAAATCAGTAACGTTGGGGAGGAAAATTTAAGACAGTCCGTTACTGCCGATGGAATTGACCGGACAGGCATCAATCATCTCGTCACACAGAGCTTTTTCCTCGGATGTTTGGGGCTGTTTTTTTACAAAGGCATTCCCATAGTCATCTTCGGCAAAAAAACCTGGGGCACTGTTGTAACAAACATTGCAGGCAATACAACCTTCTCCCCCATCATCATCAGGATCTGTCGTATAATAAGGGCCGGGTACATTACTTGTATGTTTATTTTTAGGGTTTGCCATAGGACTGGGAATATAGTCTAAAAGTGGTCCTCTATGCAAGAGTTGCCCTATAAAATGCTTTGCATTATTTTTGACAAAATATAGTAAAAAATAGAAGTTGTAGAAACCGCATTTTATCCATGTTCTCAAGGAATAAATTTATGGACCAATCAATTCTCGCACATGCCTCACAATGGGTAAGTAACACCTACTTCGATGAAGCAGATCGAGCTGAAATAAAAAACCTCATCGACTCCCTTCCCAAGAGCGAAGTTGAACTCAACGAAAGGTTTTATCGTGATCTTGAATTCGGAACCGGAGGTCTTCGTGCTCCGATGGGAATGGGTTCAAACCGAATGAACAAATACAATGTTCGCCGTGCCACTCAAGGGCTCGTGAACATGATGCTCAAATACGAAAAGAGTGGCTCTGCTGTCGTTTCTTATGACTCACGCAATAACTCTTTTGCTTTTGCTAAAGAAGTAGCAAGTGTATTTGCGGCCAACGGAATTAAGGCCTACCTCTTTAAACAACTGACTCCAACTCCAGTGCTTTCATTTGCTGTCAGACAGTACAAAGCCCTTGGTGGGGTAATGATTACTGCCAGCCATAACCCGCCTATCTATAATGGCTTTAAAGCATTTTGGAATGATGGTGGACAAGTTGTTCCCCCAGTCGATAAAGAAATCATCAATGCCTATAACAATCTGACTAATTGGAATGAAATTAAAACAACTTCTTTCGATGAAGCTCTCAGCTCAGGCAAAATTGAATGGGTAAAAGATGAGATTGTTGAAAATTACTACAAAGTTGTTGAAACAAAAGTTATTCAAGATCAAAAAATGTGTCTTGAGAATGGAAGTAAACTCTCCATCGTCTACACTAACCTTCATGGAACAGGAGAAGTTTACTGTCAGGCAGTAGCCCAACGTCTTGGCTTCAAAAACTTCTACTCCATCCCAGAGCAAGCTGAACCAAACGGTAACTTCCCTACAGTAAAATCCCCAAACCCAGAAGATGCGGAAGCTCTTCATATGGCGGTACAACGCATGATCTCAACTAATGCAGATATTGCTTATGGAACAGATCCTGATGGAGACAGACTGGGTGTTGTGATCAATAACAAAGGAACTCCATACTACATCAATGGTAACCAGATTGCTGCCATCATGATCTATTATGTGATGAAGTACAAAACCGAGCATAAAACAATGCCGAGCAATCCTCTTGTGATTAAGTCGATTGTAACTAGCCCTATTCAAAATGCGATTGTTGAACATTTCGGTGGAACTGTTCAGGATACGCTCACAGGCTTTAAATGGATGGCAGGACTGATTCGTCAGCATGAATTAAACAATTCAAAATACAACTTTGTTTTCGCCAGCGAAGAATCTTTTGGATATATGCCACATGCTGAAGGTCGAGATAAAGATGGTGTAAGCTCGCTTGCTCTTATGAGTGAAGCTGCTCTTTATTATAAACTACAAGGTAAAAATCTGGTTGAAGCTCTTGATGAAATCTATGAGCAATTCGGATTTTTCTACGAGTCTTTAGTATCTCTTACTTATGAAGGAATTGCCGGAACACAGAAAATCTCCCGCATCATGGAATTTTTCAGAAAGTATCCTGAGTCTCTTTTTGCTGGTGAAGAAATAATTGAGAAAGAAGACTACCAAACACTTCAGAAAACAAATGTTAAAACTCAAGTCATTACTCAAATTGAAATGACGAAGTCGAATGTTTTAAGCTTCACATTCAAAAGCGGTAACAAACTTTTCTTACGTCCATCAGGAACAGAACCAAAGATTAAATTCTATACAATGGTTCGCGTGACAGAAGGAGACCTCAAGTCGAAGAAAGAAAATGCTCTGGCCCGTGTTGAGATTATTGAGAAAGAAATTAAACAGCTTTGTGAGAAGATTTAATGAGCGCGATTGTTCTTTTAAGTGGAGGAATGGACTCACTTGTTTGTGCCGGACTGGCATTAAAAGAAAACAGTGATGTTTATTTTCTTCATATGAATTATGGTCAAAAGACATCTCAAAAAGAGAGAGAGTGTTTTGATCGTATTGCTGATTTCTATGAAATCCCTGAATCTAAAAGGAAAGTCATTGATATGACTTTCTTAAAACAGATTGGCGGAAGTTCTTTAACGGATGAATCAATTGAAGTGAAATCAACCAATCTTGATAGCACCGTCATTCCTGATTCCTATGTACCTTTCAGAAACTCTATTATCCTCTCTCTCGCTGTCTCATGGGCCGAAGTTGTTGGTGCCAGTAAGCTCTACATAGGTGCTAATCACGAGGACTCTCCTGGTTATCCTGATTGTCGTCCTAGTTACTATGAAGCTTTTAATAAAGTGATCCAGCAAGGAACGAAAGAAGGAAATATCCAGATTATCACTCCAGTGATTTCTATGAGAAAATCTAAGATCGTTGAATTTGGAACAAAGTTACATGTTCCATTTGAACTAAGCTGGTCTTGCTATAAATCAGGAAGCCGTGCTTGCGGAGTCTGTGATTCTTGTCGTCTGCGTCTGCGTGGATTTGCCGAAGCTAATATGAAAGATCCCATCACCTACCAGTCTTAACGTCTGGTAGGTTTCTTAATTCTCTCAAATGCCTTCATAATTTTTCTAAAGTTCATAAAGTCATAACGACCCTGTGCTCTTAAAAGAAAATCATCAATAGAAGGATCATCATCCGTTAGAACATAATAAGCAAAATCATTAGAGATAATGAAAAGAGCTGCCAGTGGAGAAATCCTTTCTGCTTTTAGACCAAAAGGAAAACCGCTTCCATCGGGAAGTTCATGGTGCTGCATAATCAATGAGTCAGTATCAGGAGGAGCTGATGAGAAATACTTTTTAGCAAGACTTCCGCCATCCTTGGGATGAGATAAGTATATCTTCTGATCTTCAACTGTGAACTCATGCTTTCTGCGCTCAAACTCGGCAAATCCGGTAATTCGCAAAAGCTCCGGTCGAGCGGCCAATGTAATGTCACAAAGAATCGCCGAATAGATCAGCTTATCCATTGTTGTTTTTGAAATCCACTCAAGTCTTTGAGCAAGAGCACATGAAATGGTAGAGATTAAATTAACCTTAGCACCAAAGAAAGCTTCATCTTCACGAAGATTTTTTAAATTATTTAAAAAAGGTGCCATAGCATTTTCTTTGCTGACTAGCCCCCTTACCTTTGCGACCGTTTTATCAATCGCCTCTCTAAACTCTTTATCAATATGCACTTCATCATTAATACGAAGAATTTTCTGTTCAAATCTTTTCTGAGGAGAATCAGATGCTCCTCTTAAAATAAATTTAAAGTTATTTGATTTTAAGAACACTTCAATTTGATTTTGGATCTGAGAAATTACCCACAGAGCAGTATCACGATGAAGATAGAGATACTCAATCCCCTTATCTCGATACTTCTTAATATCAATGACCTGTGTATTATCATCTTCGTTAAAAATCTTGATGTACTTTTCACCGATCTTAATAAAAAGATTCTTATTAATGCCATCTAAAATGGCCAAGAAGTTCATATCAATACGACAATACTCATCTTCATTTGAATAAATCGTATCTTTAAAGATGGACTTTGCTTCATTAAAGAGATTGTTAGGAAGTCCTGTTTCTTCAAGCAATTTAAAATTGGCCGTGCCTAGAACATTCGCGACATCTTCACGAACCTTATCAACCAGCACCATGATTTTTACTTTTTTAGAACTCTCTTTAAGATAAGCAACAAAATCCTCTAGTAGATAAGCATTCGGAGTATAGTCATAAATAATCATCCCTGGAGCTTCATTAAGCTCTCGGAGGTAATAAAGTGCTTTCTCCTCCGATTCAAGCTCTGTCACATCAGTTTGCAGTAAAGTTTCCAGAACAAATTTAACCATCCCCCTCATATAGGGAGAAGTCGAAACAACGAGTAAAGGTAGTTTTGTTTTCATATTTTTCATTAATAAAGTTGAACGAAGTCACCCTCTGTTACGGAACCACCTGAGTGAAGAATACAAGCTGAACCTTCATCGGAAAGGTAATCAACCACTTCTAGAGTTCCCTTCACTTCTCCTTCTGAAATACCAATAATGGCACCTGAAGCAGGATCGTAAATCTCTTGTCCTTCCGTTACTACTTTTAAAATATCACCGATATTGATTCCTGCTGAACGGCCAGCATTGATGTAAATTCTTGTTCCAATAATTTTGGCAACTCTTCCCATCCAATCAAGTTTCTCTCCGGCCTTGACGACTTTAGGAACAAACTTTCTGGCAGCAACTTGTACTGAGTAGCGCAGTAGTTCTTGGCGGTAAGCAATACTATCCTCTGGATCGGCCTGATAAAACTTTAAGTTTTCATCAGAAACGTTACCATCCATAACTTCGCTGAAGATCTCTTTGTTACCTTGAACATCAAAAGCTTTTATCTCAACATAAGTTTCTGCAAGGGATTTTACTTTTCGAACAAAGCCGATCTCATCAGACTTTTGGCGAACACGGGCCTCTTTAATTCTACCGAAGATTACGATGTTAATACCACTCATCTTCGCCTTGCGTGCCAGCTGAGTAAGCTTCACACCTCCACCTGCATAGATCTCTTGGCTGTTACCAAAAATTCTCTCACCCATAGGATCAATGATAAAATCTCTAGCGTAGGCAATTTCACGGCGAAATTCTTCTGTCGCTGTGATGGCAAGATCCTTACCACCGACTGGTGCTTCGTTATGAAACGTAAGAATGGCAATTTTTTTTCTTATCGGAGAAAACTCGTGTGCCTTCTTCTTACTCACCGACGGTCTATAAGGCCGGCGAGGTTGATCTAAGGCACACGAAGTAATAAAAAAACAAAGTGTGAGTAGAGGTAAAAGCGCAGATTTAAGCACTTGCATAAGACATCATCCTTGAGTCAAATTTATGATCAATTACAGAGCATGTAATTCTATCACAGGTCCGCTCCCCTCATACTGAGTTTTAAGCTCATAGACCTTAGATGATTTTAACTCGTTTATGCGATTCAATAAATCCTGAAATGCTTTTTCCTCACCTTGGAAGAAATAAAGTAATGTCGCACTATCTTGAGAGAAGTGATCAAGCTCGATTTCAAGTCCTAAACTACTCCCTCTCGTCTTAATCAAATCTTTCAATGCCAGCACATCTCCAAGATGTTTGTGACCTTTTACTTTAAGTTGACCAACTTGATTCAGTTTCACAACTTGCTCTAAAAAGCCCTTCATCTGAGGGAATTTTTGAGAACTACTTGAGAAAACCTGAGAAGCGAGAATAGAGTTTAGGCGCTGAAGATCTCCCCCGCGAAGACTGCGAGATTGATTGTCATGAGTTAAACTTCCCAAAACTTTCTTCGTATTGATATCAGTAAAGACTACTCGCGCTTCCCATTTATAAACAGGATATTGAGGAGTCGAATTACCGATGTTGAAAATGTCGTAGGAAACGTTTACCCAAACCCCATCTGAATAGTCAGGATTAAAGGCCTTATTACGACTAGCACTCTGCCAGTTATGAAGATAGTTCAGACATTCATCATGGCAAACTTCAACTTCATCAAAATTGGCCGGAAGATTTTTCACCCACCAATCTTTCCACGCACTGGCCAGAGCGCTTGAGAATTGTCCCTCACGCTCAAGTCCGATATCACTCCATTTAAAACTATGGATGTTACTCTCAACAATAAGCCACATTTTAGAAAACTTTGTGGCATCTGCCTGAAGCGTTCTTCTTAAGAGCCTTTGAAGTCTTACCTGATCCATATTCATCTGAATCGTTGAAGACCACTGTCCCTGATCATCAGGATTGCGGCTCATTGAAATGATAGAATAAGATTTTAAAAGATCAGCATGCTTAGAATATTGAATGAATTCCAACTGACGATTTTTATAAATCTCTTGCGGAGTCTGTCCTGTCGGAGCTTTCCCGTCATCGGCCAGGGCCTTTAACTTTTGGTCATAATACTCTTGGAAGTTTTTACTTAATTTTGTCTGATAGTCATTAAAGCTAAAACCCAACTCCGATGCAAATTTTCCAATCGCATGGGTTGCTGCTTCATGAAGAAGAATTTTTTTAACTTCATCCCCTCTCAGCTCTCCATAAGAGTTCAGATTTAAACTCACATCTTGACGAGTTTCAAACTGGGCCAGAGCGACTTGAGAGACTAAAAGAATTAATAGAGTTAAAAACTTCATGCGTTCACTTCCTCAACTTTTCCATCAACAATAAAATGCACGGAGTTCTCATTGAGAACTTCATTGATTTTGGCCGCCATCTGTGGCGACGGACTGACTAAGTAATTATCATCCAGAGGCATTCTAGCACGCCCTTCCGGTGTTTCAAAAATAAAGTGCACAGGCACTGTCCCGCGATAGCTAAGTAAAATTCTCTGAAGTTCCACTAAAAGAACCTCATTAAGTTTTTCGGCCTGGGCCTGAATACGAACAGATGAAACTCTTGAATCAGATTCATCTTTAAGGTGGCTGATCTTAGATAAGAAAAACTTCTTAGGATCCTCACTTAAGTTAACGGCCCCGTGGAAAACCAGCGGCTCATGAGGAATCAACTGTTCATGAACTTCTGCATAAGTTTTCGGAAAGATCATGCACTCAATCTTACTTGTCAGGTCTTCAATGGCCATAATGGCCATTTTATCACCTTTCTTCGTCATCACTGTCTTAATTTCAGAAATCATCCCTGTGATAACCATATTTCTCTTTGAAGGGTCATGATCATTTCCACGAGGAGAGAATCCTTCAGGACGGGCCACTGTCGGCAACTCATGAATCTCGACAATCGTCATTGAAGAGAGTTTCTTCATGATCTCACCAAGCTTTTGCAGCGGGTGACCGGAAACATAAATACCAAGAAGTTCTGCTTCCAACATCAGCTTCTGCTTATCATCCCATTCCTGAGATTCTTGAATATGAAGCTGATCAACTGAAGTATCAACGGCTCCACCCATATCAAAAAGCGAAGTTTGTCCCATCATCTTCTCTTCCTGCTTTTTCTCAGCAAAAGTAGTGATGAGTTCCATATTCTCAAGTAGTGTTTTCCTATTGTAAGTCTCACATGAATCAAATGCTCCCACCTTAATGAGAGATTCTAACACACGTTTGTTCACGCTTTTATGAGAGACTTTTTCACAAAAATCAATGAAGCTCGTAAAAGGACCGTGCTCATTTCTAGCACGAACGATTTCTTCTACTGCACCTTCTCCCACACCTTTCACGGCACCTAGACCAAAACGAATAGTGTCTCCAATTACGTTGAAGAGCCATAAAGACTCGTTAACATCAGGAGGAAGAATGTTAATTCCCATTTCTTTAGCTTCGTTAATATAAGAAGTGATTTTATCTTTGTTAGATAATTCAGTTCCTAAAAGTGCAGCAAAGAATTGAGCAGGGTAATATTTTTTTAAGAAAGCAGTCTGGTAAGCAACTACTGAATAAGCAACAGCATGGGATTTGTTGAATCCATACTCCGCAAATTTCTCCATTAATTCAAAAAGGGCGATGGCCTTTGTCTCATCAAATCCGCGCTCAACAGCACCTTGACGGAAAATCTCTTTATGTCGCTGCATCTCTTCAGCTTTCTTCTTACCCATCGCTCGACGAAGCATATCCGCTTGTCCTAGAGAGTATCCGGCCACAACCCTTGCGATGTTCATTACTTGCTCTTGATACACGATAATTCCGTAAGTATCTTTCAGAACAGGTTTTAGTTCTTCGAAGGTATAGACCTCAGGTTTTAGTCCGTGTTTGATGTCGGCGAATTCAAGATGCATTCCTGAACCCATTGGACCTGGACGATAAAGAGCGTTAATAGCGGTGATATCATCGATTGAATCGGGCTTAATTCTTTTACATAAATCCTGCATACCGCTGGACTCTAGCTGGAACACTCCTACTGTATCTCCACCTGAAATCAGTGAATAAACAGACTTATCGTTAAAATCGATATTCTCAATATCAAAGTCTGGATTGAGATCTCTTTGAACTAACTTTTGGGCATTAGAAATAACAGTCAGAGTTTTTAGCCCTAAGAAGTCAAACTTCACCAGACCAATTTTTTCTGAGAAATCTTTATCAAACTGAACAACTTGCTCACCCTTGGCACCACGATAAAGTGGACAGTAGTTTACTAGTGGCTCATCGGTAATAATCACTCCAGCGGCGTGAATCCCCGCATGACGGTTAAGACCTTCAAGACGTTTAGAAATCTGAAGGATTCGACGAATCTTTGGATCGTTATCTTCAAGCTCTTTTAGTTTTGGTTCTTTATCAATAGCATCTTGCAGATCAATCCCAAGTTCATCTGGAATTAATTTTGCCAGTGCATCCGATTCTGAATAAGGAAGAGCAAACACACGTGCCACGTCTCGAAGAACTGCTTTAGCTGAAAGAGTTCCGAAAGTAATAATCTGCCCTACTTTATCTTCTCCATACTTTTTCGTTACGTACTCAATCACTTCCTGACGTCGATCCTGACAGAAGTCGATATCAAAGTCCGGCATGGAAATACGTTCAGGGTTAATGAATCGCTCAAAGAGTAAGTTATATGGAATAGGATCAACGTTGGTAATATCAAGTGCGTAAGCGACAATAGAACCAGCTCCTGAACCTCGTCCCGGACCAACCGGAATACCTTGTGACTTGGCCCATTTAATGAAGTCCGATACGATCAGGAAGTAACCAGTGAATCCCATCTGACTAATAATTTGAACTTCGGTATTGAGACGATCAATGTACTGCTGCTTTAATTCTGTTTCCCAATTATCTTGTGAAGTAAGTTCACGGAAGTGAGGTCCTTCAAAACGAGCCTGCAAACCTTCACGAGAGAGGCGGGTAAAATAATCAACTTCTGATTCACCTGTTGTAATCTCGAATGTTGGAAGGAGATAAATTTGTTTTCCTTTCTCATCTTCCCAAGTGATTTCAAGGTTACAGGCATCGGCAATTTTTAAAGTGTTATCACAGGCCTCTTGAACATAATCAAAAGCTTTTCTCATTTCCTCAGGAGACTTTAAATAAAACTCTGTTGTCGAGAGCTTCATTCTCTTCTCATCCTCTAGAGTTTTACCAGTCTGAATACACATCAGCACTTCTTGAGCTGTCGCATCTTCGCGAGTCAGATAGTGACAATCGTTGGTAGCAACGAGAGGAATATTATTGGCCTTGGCGAATTCAACAATTTTTCTGTTAACTTCAACCTGCTCAGGAATTCCGTTTTCTTGAATCTCCAGATAAAAATCATCACCATAGACTTCACGAAATTTCATCGCTGCCTGATAAGCACGATCATCTTGACCAGTGAAGAGATTGTAACCTACTTCCCCTTTTAAACAGGCCGAAGTAGCGATCAGTCCTTCTGAATACTCACGGAGTAATTCGATATCAGCACGTGGTTTATAATAAAATCCTTCTGCATAAGCTTTTGAGAGAAGCTTACAAAGATTTCGATAACCGGTGATGTTTTTACAAAGAAGAATGAGATGGTGAATCTGGTGTTTCCCTTCAATCTCATCCTGTGAATCAAGAGTCTTTAAGTTTTTTGGCGGGCGACGATCATGTCGAGAGCCTGGAGTAAAATAAATCTCACTTCCAAGAATCGGTTTAATCCCGGCCTTAATAGCACGAGTATAAAAATCAATGGCTCCAAACATATTACCGTGATCGGTACAAGCGATGGCCGGAACTTCAAGTTCCTTTGCCCGCTTAAAGAGATCATTCAGACGAATGGCCCCATCCAAAAGGGAGTATTGAGTATGAAGATGCAAATGGACAAAACTGTCTTTGCGGTTGTTATAAAAATCACTATTTAAAAATGGATTTTTCATTGATTTGGAACCTTAGATTAAGACTTAGAATATCAGCTTTAAGAGTACCTTTTTCTCTCTAAGATGACAAAGAACGCTCGTTGCATCAAAACATCTTATTTAGATCAATTTTATAGTGTATTTTTTATTTTATTCCTAGAAATTCAGGGTCTTTTGGGGTACCTAAGCCCCCTAGGAGAAATGTTGCTATGTTTAATGAAAAAGATCTTGCTCGATCTAAGGAGCTTATCGAGGCCATTACCTTTTTTTCTAACCGTGGGTGGAGTTCTGCAACCTCGACAAACTACTCTGTTCGCTCATCGTATAATTCAAGTAACTATATTATTTCGCGCTCAGGAGTCGACAAATCTCGTTTTGACTATAAAGATCTGATTCTCATTGACCAAGAAGGTAAAATCCTTGCTCCTTTCGATATTCAAGGAGTTAAGTCTTCAGCAGAAACTGAAATTCACACCGATATCTATGCCCGTTTCCCTGAAGCTCAGTGTGTTCTGCATACTCACTCAGTAATGGATACAGTTCTTTCTATGTTCTTCTTAAAAGATGGGCATCTTAAAATTGAAGGTCTCGAACTTCTTAAAGGTCTAGATGGAAACGAGACTCATGATTTGACCGAAATTGTTCCTATCGTTCCCAACTCTCAGCACATTCCCGATATTATTCGCGATATGGAAGAGAATTTCAAAATTCATCCTCATATTCATGGTTTCCTCATTGCTGGTCATGGCCTTTATACTTGGGGAAAAAACATCGCCACGGCCAAACGACATATTGAAACTTATCAGTATCTGTTTGAGTGTCTCTACGCGATGAGGAGAATGTAATATATGGCCATTCTAACATTATTGGATCCTGTTCAAAAAACGATCAACAATCCTGCTGATATTAAAGATTTTATGAATGAGAGAGGAATTATTTTTGAGCAATGGGAAGCTTCCATGCCTCTTAAAAATGATGACTCACAAGAGACTATTCTTAAAGCTTATGAGCATGAGCTTGGGCCCTATATGAAGAGTCACGGATACATCAATGCTGATGTTATCAATGTTCATAAAGATACTCCCAATATCGAAATGATCAGAGCTAAGTTTTTATCTGAGCATACTCACTCTGAAGATGAAGTACGTTTTTTTGTAGACGGTGAAGGTTCATTCTATTTTCATCTGCAAGAGCGTAAAGAAGTATTCAAACTTCTCTGTCAGAAGGGAGATTTCATCTCCGTTCCACAAAATGTCACTCACTGGTTTGATCTGGCCCCCACTTATTTTGTGAAGGCCATTCGTGTTTTCCAAACTCCAGAAGGCTGGGTAGCAAGTTATACCAATTCAAATATTGATAAGAAGTATATCCCATGAATAAACTTTTTCTTTTTGATGTAGAAGGCACCACCACAGATATTAACTTTGTTCACAAAGTACTGTTTCCTTATTCGAAAGAAAGAATGGCCACTTTTGTAAAAGAGAACGCTCTTCAAAGTGAAGTGGCTCCCATTATTTCAGACATCAAAAAAACAGTTTATGAAGAAGAGAAGAGAGAACTCACAACTCTAGATGAAGTGTGTGCTGTACTTGATTCTTGGATTAAGAATGATAGAAAACATGGAGCTCTCAAAGCGCTTCAGGGTTTCATCTGGGATAAAGGCTATAAAAGTGGCGACTTCAAAGGGCATGTTTACGAAGACGTTAAACCCTTCTTTGAAAAATTAAAATATCTCGGATTTGATATCGGTATTTATTCATCCGGCTCAGTTCATGCACAAAAACTCATCTTTGGATATTCGACTGCCGGAGATTTAACACCACTCATTTCTTATTATTTTGATACGAAAGTAGGAGCTAAGCGTGAAGCCGCCTCTTACCTTAATATCCTTCACGAAGTTAAAAGAGATGCCAATGAGGTGACTTTCTTCTCAGACATTCCTCAGGAACTGAGTGCAGCAAAAGAAGCAGGAATTCATCCTGTTCACTTAGTTCGCCCTGGAACTGCTGTTAGTGATTTTTTTGGAATCAAAGATTTTAGTGAATTTAAAATTTAATTGATCTTTCCACAGCTCGCTGTAACTTCTGCACAGGCACGTGTAAAAATGATGGTCGTCCACCAAGTTTCTTCTACATGTGCATCAATAAGAAAGTCATGCTGAGGACAAAGAGTTCTAATCACTAAAGGAATGGATTCATTCTTTCTTGCCTCAGCATTTGAATCAAAAAACCATTGATTAAAACAGGCCTTAAGATGGTCATTTCCTTCTTTAACCACCGGCTTCGTCAGAAGAGGCTGTTTATAGTGCTGCTCACCAGTAAAATGGATCTTACGGATAAGGTCATAATCCGTATATTTTTGAGTACAAGCGCAGAGGAAAAGAAGAGTGAAGAGAATTTTCATGGCCCAATTCATACCCTGAACTGGGCCAAAAAGAAATGAAAAATGAAATGGTGCCTATTCCCACTCAATAGTGCCAGGAGGTTTTGACGTAATGTCGTAAACGACTCGTGTTACACCTTTAATTTCATTACAAATTCTTGATGACACACGATTTAAGAATGACCAAGGTAATTCTGTTACCGAAGCAGTCATCCCGTCCTGTGAGTTCACCATACGAAGAGCAATCACCTCTTCATAAACTCGGCCATCCCCTTTTACTCCCACTGTCTTCACAGGTAGAAGTACGGTGAAGGCCTGCCACGTTGAATCGTAAAGATTATGGGCCTTTAATTCTTCAAATAGAATTTGATCTGACTCTTGCACCTTTCTAATTGAATCAGCACTTAGCTCTCCGAGAACTCTCACGCCGATTCCTGGCCCTGGGAATGGATGACGATAGACCCAATCATGATCGAGTCCCATCTCAGTCCCCATCATACGAACGTCATCTTTAAAAAGAAAACGAAGAGGTTCAAGAAGCTTCAGTTTCATTCTCTCAGGAAGTCCACCGACGTTATGGTGCGATTTAATCGTCACTGATTTTCCGCCCACTTTATGAGGAGAAAGAGATTCAATCACATCTGGATAAAGAGTTCCTTGAAGAAGATATTCAAAATGAATTCCCTTCTGATCCTGATACTCATTAAGTTTCTTTTCAAACACTTCAATAAAAGTTGTTCCGATGATTTTTCTTTTCTGTTCAGGATCTTTCACCCCTTCTAGACGTGATAAGAATTCATTCTTCACATCAAGAATTTCAATATGGAGATTTGTTTTTTCTTTTAAAACTTCAATGTGATGTAAGTCTTGCGGACGAAGAAGGCCATGATCAACAAAGAAACAATAAAGATCATCTCCCAAGATTTTTTGAGCGAGAACTGCTGCTACTAATGAATCAACTCCACCGGAGAAAGCGCAAAGAACTTTTGATCCTTTCACTTGTCTGACTTGCTCTAAGCAATCCTCAAGAACCGACTGACTAGTCCAATCACTTTCAAGCTTTGCCACATCCTTAATAAAATATTCAAGGATCTCCTTGCCTTTTACAGAGTGAGCAACTTCCGGATGAAACTGCAATCCCATAATAGGTTTAGATGTGTGCTTAATTCCTGCGACTAGTTTATTTGAACTCTCAAAAATAAGAGTGAAATCTTTGGGAAGAACTGAAACGTGGTCAGAGTGAGACATCCAAACATCTGTGTCTCCCACAACTCCATTAATTTTAAATCCATTACAAAGATGAATCTTGGCTAGACCATACTCTCCAATCACACCCTTCTCTACTTTTCCGCCAAAGAACTGACCCATGATCTGCATTCCATAACAAATTCCCAGAATCGGAATATCCGCTGTTAAGAATGGAGAATAATCTGTCTTATCTTCGAATACACTTTGCGGACCACCTGATAAAACAAGCGCGCGAGGCTTGGCCGTTTTGAAACGAGCAAGTCCCTCTTCAAGAGTGATAATTTCAGAAGTTACACCAAGCTCACGAAAACGACGGGTAATCAATTGCGTATACTGTGAACCAAAATCAATAATCCAAACACTAGTCGTTTTCATTCTTACACCTGTCTATAATTAGGAGCTTCTTTAGTAATAATCACATCATGAGGATGAGACTCTTTTAATGAAGCGGGAGAAATTTTAACAAATTTTGCACGTTCACGAAGAAGAGGAAGAGTCGCTGCTCCTACATATCCCATACCTGAACGAATACCGCCGATGAGGTGATAAAGATTATTAGAAAGAGAACCTCGATATGGAACCTGTCCTTCAATTCCCTCAGGAACAAGTTTGTTATTTTCGGTGACAGCACCTTGTCCGTATCGATCTTTTGATCCCTTCTCCATAGCGGCAAGAGACCCCATTCCTCGATACATTTTATAAGCACGTCCTTGATAGAGAACCATTTCACCTGGAGCTTCATCTGTTCCGGCAAAAAGTGAACCGATCATTACCGTAGATGCTCCACCAGCAAGGGCCTTCACAATGTCCCCTGAATACTTAATTCCTCCGTCAGCAATATAAGGAATACCAGCTTTAAGACAAACATCACGACAATCAAAAATCGCCTGCATTTGGGGAACACCGATACCTGCAATTACACGAGTGGTACAAATTGAACCTGGGCCAATTCCTACTTTTATGCCGTCAACACCAGCAGCGATAAGATCTTCGCAAGCTTTTGCCGTTGCCACGTTTCCAGCAATGACATCTACATCGGGAGATAATTTTTTAACAGTGCGAACCATCTCAATCACGCCTTTTGAGTGTCCATGAGCGGTATCAATAATAATCGCATCCACGCCAGCGGTGATCAATGCTTGTGCACGATCAACTTCTTTGGCAGAAACACCACAAGCAGCGGCAACACGCAAACGTCCGAACTGATCTTTGTTGGCATTAGGATAAGCTTGAGTTTTTTCGATATCTTTAATGGTGATAAGACCTTTCAAAACACCAAGAGAATTAATCACCGGAAGTTTTTCTACACGATGCTGTTTAAGAATTTCTTTGGCGTTCTCAAAACTAGTTCCCTCAGGAGCTGTGATGATATTATGCTGAGTCATCACATCTTTCACTTTCAGTTTTGTATCACTAACAAAACGAAGATCACGATTGGTAATCATCCCAATCAGTTTTCTCTGATCATCAAGGACTGGAAATCCTGAAATTTTGAATTTTTTCATCAACTCAAAAACATCACCGATACTCTGATCTGGTTTAACCGTAATAGGATCAAGAATCATTCCTGATTCATACTTTTTTACTTTCTGCACTTCAAAGGCCTGATCTTCAATCGAGAGATTCTTATGAATCACCCCAATCCCACCTTCTTGCGCCATCACGATCGCTGTTTTGGATTCAGTAACTGTGTCCATCGCCGATGAAATAATCGGGATGTTCATTGAAATTCTGCGGGAGAATTTTGTTTTAAGATTTACTTCGGTTGGTAGGACTTCAGAGTAATTAGGGACGATGAGAACATCATCGAAAGTTAGAGCAAGTTCTTCAGTATAAAACATAAGGCTATCCTTTTATATTCTTATAAAAGGATAGCGGATTATGATTTTTTTTGAAGTTTTAAAGCATTAGGCACTATATGCGTAGCACATAACCTAAGTTCTTGAGTGTTTTGATATGTCCAGAGAAAGGACGAAGCTTACGACGAAGGTTTGAGAAGTGTGTGTCGAGGTTATTCACTTCAACGTGCACATCTTTCCAAAGCATCTGAATAAGATCATCTTTGTGGATCACTCGGTTAGGGTTTTGCGCTAACACCAGAAGAAGTTGGTACTCTTTCGGAGTTAAACGCACTGGCTGACCAGTAAGAATAACTTGGTGTCCATCAAGATCAATTGAAAGATCTTTAAACTTGATCACCTTGTTGTTCTGAACGTTTCTCTTAGAAAGAGAGATTCTGTTTTTAACGCGAGCAATAAGTTCCTCTGTGGCCACCGGCTTAATGAGGAAGTCGTCAGCTCCAATTTCCAATCCTTTTACTCTGCTATCGAGATCTGAATCCCCAGTCAGAAAAAGAATAGGAAGATTGCTCTTAGCTTTCTTCACTTCTTCATAAACTTGGAAGCCATCTTTCCCCGGAATGTGAAGGTCAAGAAGGATCGCGTCCGTATGATTATTACGGATGAAATCCAAACCTTTTTCCGGCTCACTGAAGGTATCCAAACTGAAGGTATCCCCTAGTGAACTTGAAAGAACTTCAAGTAGGTCTTTATTGTCGTCAATGATTGTTACATGCATACGTGTCTTTTCCATACATGTATCCTAAACATTTTAGATTCAAACTATAACTTAAGAATTCTTGAAAATTTTTTGAGGGAAAAGACCAGAGTTATTGGGTAGTTAGACCACTACCCAATAACCGAGTTTTGAGAATTTAGTATGATTTCAGGTCGTTTATCAGACTTTCCAGCTCGTTAGAGTACCCAGGCCTAACAGGCTCGATTTTCTTAAGAGTACTCTCAATCTGAATAGGCTGCGGAGTGGAAGCCGGAAGTCTAGCACTCACAACTTCACCCTGAGCCTTAGTTCCATAATAAGCAATAGCTGCATCACTATATGTCTTCTTCACTGCAACCGATGCCGGTGCCCGAACCGTTTTCTTCGGAGTTACTGCCTCTGGTAGTGCTGTCGAAGACATGAAAATAATTTGTCCTTTTTTAACTTGCATTGGAACTTCCAATGCCGTTACCGAAGCAATAGAGCGAGCAGGCTTTGTCACTGTCGGCATCTGAAGAGGTGCTTCATTTTTCATTTGAAATTCTTCAAGAGCAGCATTTAGTGAAACGGCTCCTACTTTCGTTGGAACACGAGGGATACCATTCTCTACTTCAGGATCAATAACAGTAAACTGACCTTGCGGAACTGACTGAATCAGATCACGATCAAGCACGTTTGAGACATTCACATCGCCTTGAACAACAAGAATCTGTGAACGGTTTGTTGCCTGGTCAAAAGTTGCGATAAACTGACCAGCAGCAAACTCAACATTCCCATTGGCCGTAGTCATTGCTAAAGGAGAACGACTTTGAGATTTTACCCAAGTCTTACCCTTCTTTAATTGAATGGAGCGATCATAGATTTTAATATGACTGCCGCCAGTTAAATAATAAGTTGAGTTGTAATAGTCATTTAAAGAAAGCTGACTGCCATCTTCAACCAACAATTCATCACGCTCATCAATGATGTCATGTGACTTCACTTTCTTGGTTGCTCCACCTTCAGTGATCACAAAAGCAAGGCCCTTAACAGACTGAACTTGAGCAATCGGTTTGGCCCAAAGACTCATCGACCCAAGAGTGATAAGAACAACAAGACTACTTTTTAATTTTGTATGAGATGTCTTCATAGTACCTACTTAAAATTTTCCATTCTTCTGTGTTTCTATACTTAAGCCTGAACTCTTCCACTGTTTTTAAAAATTTTTGATTCTCACCCTGATGATATTGAGACAGGGCCATCCAAAGCTTAGCTCCACGATAGAATTCCGAACGTGGATAATTCTCTACCAATCGCTGAAAATGATCCTCAGACCATTTGTAGTAATTGCCTTCGAAAGCGGCCACTCCAGCTCCAAAAAGTACACGATCAGAAATAATTTCATGCTCTGGATGTCGCTTAAGTAGCTCTTGATAAAACTGAGCTGATTTTTGATAATTTTTAAAATGAAGTTCTTTCTCGCCGATCGCAAGAAGCTTTTCCGGTGCCCAACGATAGACATCGTAATTAACTAAATCACCAGACTTCACTTGTGGGATACTGGCAATGGCGCGGGTTTGTTTCTCAACTTTTTTCCCCTGCACTTGGGCCATGTAATATTGATTCTTAGATTCAAGCTGAGCGATCTCATACTGAAGACCAGAGACTTTTGCCCTCAAGGACTGATTCTCTTGATGCAATTCTTCAGCTCTACGTTCTGCATTCTGCGAGCTTCTGATTTTTGTCATAACACTTTCGCCGACTCCTCCATATTTCCATAGAGTGCCGATATATCCTGCAGAGAGAATGGCGAACGTAAGTAGGTATTTCATGTTAACTCCAAAAGACCTCAAAAAAATCTTTAAGATCTACTTGGAATTTATCGGCAAAAGATTATCTGACTTTAGTCTTAAAGATTTTCCTTATTTTGCCGATAATAGTCTTGAAGGAGCCCTAAACCTATGCCAACACGTCTTTTTCTCTTATGTTTTCTAGTAGTTAACTCGCAGCCTCTCTTTGCCCGAGGTCCTGCGGTAGAGGATTTTGTTGGTGTGGAAGTGGAGGAAGCTCATAGAACTCCCCATGGGGCAGAACTGCTCTACAATCTTGAGCGCGATATGAGCCTTATTGCTAAAATTGATACCCCTGAAACTCAGGCCGTAGCAACTCAAAGCTATCAGAAAAACGCATGGACGACTTCTGCTGTCTTTACCCTTGTTACCCTTCTAGGATTGCCACTACTTATTTGGTCAGGACTTATGAGTTATTTCAGAAAGAAATCTGCTGAAGAACATGCTTCTAATATTGAGATTCTTGAAAACTACCGTAAGCAGAAAGAATCAAGCGAAGAGACTAAAGAAGAGAATAGAAAAGTCTCTTAAAAAATTCTCCACTCACCAAACCCAGCATATTTAAAAACTCTTTGAATATGCTGGTACTCGACCACAACTTCCCTCTCACCATCTTTATCAATATCATAAACGTTCACATTATAAGAGCGACGAGAGTACTGTTCACGCTGACCTTTGAACTCGTGATAAAATCTCGCTCCCTCTTGATATTTCATGCTCGATAAATTGTTGTTTTCAAAACTTACCAATGAGATTTTTCCATAAGATTCAAGCTTCGCCCCTTCTGTTGTCCCTTCGTCGAGAAAAAGAATCAGGACTTTTACCTTACTGTTCAAGCTGGCAAGCTTAACTTTATAAAGATGGCTATTAGAGCCAGTTGCAAAAAGTTTTGTCTCAAAAATAGTGGAGAAAGAAGAATCTTCAATTTTTAACCAATCAACCCCATCCCTCTTTTCAGGAATGACTCTCTCTTCAATACCATCACTATTTAAATCTACCAAATAGGCCGGCCCCGCCACATGAAACCTCGGTACACTGTCCACTGATTTCTCAGGAACGGCCAACCCGCCAGATAACATTTTGCGGTAATAGCGCTCATCCTGGCCCCAAAGATTGGTAGAAATGAGGAAAATGATAAAAAGGAGAGGTAATTGGGCCATGACTTTATTGTAACTTAAACTCAAAATTGTTAACATCTCAAAGCTTAACAGGAAGGTTTTACATGATTATTTCGATCGGATTCATCCGCTCAGCGAGCCAACTATTAGTTCGTGACTATAACTGGACCAAAAATTCCCTCGAATCGAGAATTATCGATGTAACTGACCTGCCGGATGAGAATCTGTCCGGACTTTTCGTAGAAGACGATGAACATTTCAGCTCTCTCGTTTCTCTCTTAGAGAAAGAAAAATCTTACTACCCTATCGTTGATGCTAGAAACGAAGATCTTACCTTTACTGGTTTTGAAGCTCTCGGGGCCCATGCCTTTAAAGAACTCGCATTAAAAATTATCAATCGCTGGACTATGATTCAGAACTTTAACAGCATTGAAAACTCATTCAAACTTATCACTCACTTCAGAACTCTTTGGGCGAAAGATCGCCTCGCTTTCTTTGAGGAGTACTGGTACTGGATGAAAAGAAATCTAGGAGCTGTTGATCTTTCAATCATTTTTAATGACGTCACTAGTGTCGAAGAAAAAGATGATAATAACGAAAAGAAAGATCGTCCTAAGCTGACTCAGTCAATTCTTTCAGGTGCGAAGAAGGCCAACTTTGTGGTTGGTGGAGCAAAAGAAAAAGAGTTGATGACTACTTATATTGATCAATCACATGGAAGTTTTGAAGTTACTGAAATGAATCCTGAAAAAGGACAATTTGTAGCTGTCGTTCAAGTTGAAAGAAGCCCTATTCTGATGCTTGCTCGTGTTCCTAATCTTAATCAGCTACAGAGAACTACTCTTGCTGCGATCTTTAATGGTCTTGAATTCTAAATGATATACGGGCAGGATCTCATCCTGCCCTTCTTTTCTATCTTCCAAAACCTCTTAACTGCTCACCACCCAATACATGAAAATGTGTATGGAAAACAGTCTGGCCTCCATGAGGACCCATATTTGTCACAATTCGAAATCCATTATTAGATAGATCCGAATTCTCAGTGAACTTTTTCATCGCTGAGAAAAGATCTAATAGATCCTGCTGTGATTTATCCATAAGATCATTCACGTCCTTTGTGTGATTTCTGTGAATGAAAAGATAATGTTCCTTAGAATGAGGAGCAATATCTTTAAATCCATAAACGAGATCATCTTCATAGACTTTGGTTGAAGGGATTTTACCTTCTAAGATTTTACAAAATAGACAATCACTCATGACTCTATCCTTTTACTCTCTTAATCGTTGCACCTAAGTTTGTTAACTTTTCATCAATCTTTTCATATCCACGATCCAAATGATAAACACGCTGAATTTCGCTCTCACCATTGGCCACTAATGAACAAAGAACAAGTGCCGCAGAAGCACGAAGATCTGTACACATTACCGGAGCTGCACTTAATTCCTTCACACCTTCAATAAAAGCTGAACTGGCCTTAAGAGCTATCTTAGTTCCCATGCGGGCCATTTCAGGAACGTGCATGAAGCGATTCTCAAAGATAGATTCAGTTACAACTGAGCCACCATCAACAATGCTCATCAGGGCCATCATTTGCGCTTGCACATCCGTTGGAAAACCTGGGAAAGGAGCTGTTTCGATTTGAGCACCTTTTAAATTCTTAGAAGGCTTCACATGAACAAAATCATTTCCAATTTCTAGCTTGGCATTCATCTCTTTTAAAATATCTAAAACAAAAGAAAGATGAACAGGATTGAAGCCCTTCACGACAACATCTCCACCAGTCATGAGAGCGGCAATAATAAATGTTGCTGCCTCAATACGATCTCCAATCACTCGATAAGGAGAGCTTAGTGGTTTAATCTCGGCCAACTGGATTCCTTGAATCGTAATGGTTGAAGTTCCATGTCCTGAGATTTTTGCTCCTTGAGCAATAAGGAAATCAGCAAGATCATCAATCTCTGGCTCTCTCGCCGCATTCTCAAGAACAGTTGTTCCTTCAGCTAAAACAGCGGCCATCATAATATTCTCAGTAGCACCTACACTTGGGAATGGAAGAACAATATGGGCTCCCTTCAATCCTTCAGTAGATGCTTTGATATAACCATTTTCAATTTCAATTTTGGCACCCAGTTTTTCCATTCCTAAAAGATGGATATCAACAGGTCGTGCTCCAATGGCACATCCACCAGGTAGCGAAACAGATGCTGTTTTAAAACGAGCAAGAAGAGGTCCCAATACCAGAACCGAAGCCCTCATCGTTTTTACGAGAGAGTAATCAGCATGTTGACTGGTAATATTTGAAGCATCAAAAGTTGTGATGTTCTTTTCAGTAGAGCTTGCGACTCCTAGACTTTGAAGAATTTTGGTAATCGTTTTTACATCCGCCAGTTCAGGCAGAGAATCAAAATGAATAGCATGAGGAGAAAGGATGCTGGCACACAAGATGGGAAGTGTTGCGTTCTTCGCTGAAGAGATAGCAACTTCGCCTTTAAGAATACACGGGCCAGAAATGAGTAGTTTATCCATGGAACTTCCTAGAAAGAGTTTCAATTCATTCTAAAGAAGTCCCATGATTCTGACTACTGACTATTGAAATCTTGATGTTCGATAAATCATTTCTGCGGGAAATCGAAATTGTTTTCGAAGATATTGCTTAAAATCATCTGCGAAGGGCTGCTTCTCAAGCGCCTGATCCATGCATGTTAACCAAGCATCTCTTTCCTCTTCCAAAATAATGAGATGCTGGTGGGCAGCAGGCATACCAACAAAATGATATTTTTCCTGATAGGTCTTTGGCCCGCCCAGCCACATGGATAAGAAAAGAGTAAGCTTATCAATCATAACCGTCAGGTCATCTTTATGCATCTCTCGAATTTTTTGAGTCTCTGGAAGAATATCCATCAACTCATAAAAATCACGACAAAGTGATCGCAGCCCCTCTTCCCCACCGGCAGCTCGATAAGAACTGTCAGCTGATCCGTAACTACTTATAGAATTCGACATAAAACCGAACCTTACCTTCAGGACGAACTTTATGAATGACCTGAGGTTCAACAACCCCAGGTTTTCCATTTGCTAATCCATATTCCTCTTCGCCTATGATGTAAGTTAAATTGCCTTCGATAACGACAATCTTGCCCCATACATTGGGAAGTGTTCGATGTTCATTAAGAAGAGCTTTAGGAACAGATACCTCATCAAAGATATCTGTTCTCTTGTAGCCAACAACATTAGAGGGAAGCGACTTCATCATTTTCAATCTCCATTTCAACTTTATTAAATTTATAAAGACCTACTCGATCAATAACTGCGAGAGCAAAGCTCAAAGCACCGATAGCAAAAATGATATCTCCAACTGATCTTAACCAACGAAGGTTTTGAATAAGTGGACTTTGCATCACTTCACTTCCTCTGGCATACCAAAGGCCTTCGCTGAGAGCGGCCTTAAATTGGATCAAACCAATTGGAAGTAAACTCATCACAATCATCAATCCAAGACCAAGATTTAATCCCCAGAAAGCAACGTTCATTAATTTCTCATTCCAATCACTTTTACTAAAACTTGTTTGAACAATGAAAATCACCAGGCCTAAAGATAATAATCCGTACACTCCAAAAGTTGCTCCATGAGCGTGGACAGCGGTTGTGTTCAAACCCTGAAGATAATAAAGAGCGATCGGTGGATTAATAAGGAATCCAAAAACTCCCGCACCTACCAAGTTCCAGAAAGCAACTCCCACAAAGAAAGTGATCGGCCACTTATAACGACTTGTCCATGAAGTCAGATGTTGCACACGGTATGTATGGAATGCTTCAAATCCCACCAGAACAAGAGGCACCACTTCTAAAGCAGAGAAACAGGCCCCAATCGCACTAATTGAAGTTGGTGTTCCACTGAAATAAAGGTGGTGAAAAGTTCCAGGAATCCCTCCGAGAAGGAAAATAGAAGTTGAAAGAAGCGAAGCCTTCGATGCTGAACGTGGTTTAATAAGACCAAGTGAGACAAAAATAAAAGCAATGGCGACAGTTGCGAATACTTCAAAGAAGCCTTCTACCCAAAGGTGAACCACCCACCAACGCCAAAACTCCATGATACTGATATGCGTTCTTGCTCCGTAGAAAAGACCACCACCATAAAAGAGACCAATGGCCACAGTTGAAGCAGTAAAAAGAAGAAGAAGATCTTTTGAATCATCTGTTTTTCGAAGAGCAGGAACCACACAACGAAGCATGAGAGTTAACCAAAGACCAAGACCGACAAGAAGAAGAATCTGCCAGAAACGTCCAAGATCGACATATTCATATCCTTGATGTCCAAACCAGAAACTCATATCAAGGTTAGTGAAGAATTGTTTCGCGGCCAATAACTCTCCAGTCAAAGATCCGAATACCACAATAAGAAGAGCGATAAATAAGAAGTTCACACCGAAGAGTTGGAACTTGGGATCTTTTCCACCGTTAACAATTGGCCCTAAGAAAAGACCTGCTGCTAAGAATGAGGTGGCAATCCAGAAGAGAGCAATTTGAATATGCCATGTTCTTGCCACTGAATATGGTAAATACTCAGAGAGTGGGAAACCATAAAAATCCTGTCCCTCTACTGTGTAGTGAGCAAGAATTCCACCCAATCCGATTTGTGCGACCAATAAAACAATCACCACTCCCCAATATTTCCACAAGGCCTTCATCGAAGGAGTGAGTTTAAAATTCTTTAAAGGATCAATGCTAGGAAGGTTTGTTTCTAAATCATCTTCTTTTTTAAATGAGTAGAACCAAACAAGAAATCCAATTGCGGCAATCAAAAGAATAACTGAGATGATTGACCAGAAAATATTTTCTGATGTTGGATTGTTGTCAATCAGAGGTTCATGAGGCCAGTTGTTGGTATAAGTATGCTTCTCACCCGGACGATTGGCAGATGCTGCCCAAGTCGACCAATGAAAAAAACTCATCATCTTTTCTCTGCGCTCAAGCGAAGGTAGTACATTCTCATGAATGGCATAGGCCACACGAGTTGGTTTTAAACCAGCATCATCTCCAAAGAGTTTAAGATAATATTCTTTAGTCAGTTCAAAAGCTTTAAAGCGAGTATCTGAAATGATCAACTCATCATTAACAAGTTGAGCTTCTCGATAATCTTTGAGCATTTCATTTTTTATTTTTGATTTTTCATCAGCATTGGTTTGCGAGAATTCTTTGCTAAAATTCTCATGTGAGTACACTTCTTGATAATGAACTAACTCACGGTGAAGCCAGTCAGCTGTCCAATCCGGCGCTTGATAAGCACCATGCCCCCAGATAGAACCAATTTGTTGACCGCCGATTGATTGCCAGACAGTCTGCCCAGTCAGGATATCCTCTTTGCTATAAAGCACTCTCCCATCACTTGTCTTCATAACCGAGTACAAAGGAGGGGCCTGTCGGTACACCTCACGTCCAAAAAAACCTAAAATCGAGAATGTTAGTATGAGAACCCCTACTAACAGCCACCAGTACTTACGCATAGTTAACCTCAATATTTAATATATATTTTTTATATCAATACATTTTAAATATACCAATGTAGGATTTATTGCAAGGACTATTTATGCGCTTAACTACTAAAACTGATTTTTGTCTCAGGGTTTTGATTTACCTACAGACGCATCCTGGAAAATCAAAAATTCAAGAAATCGCAGACACCTATCAAATTTCTAAAAATCATTTGAGCGTGGCCGTGAATAAACTCTCCGAGTTAGGCTACGTGACTTCGGTCTCTGGCCCAAAAGGTGGAATCGAGTTTAATCCAAAGTTTGCTGATACCACAGTTGGTGAGCTGGTGAAAAAAATTGAAGATATGGATATTGTGGAATGTTTTAATCGTGAAACGAATACCTGTACGCTAAGTCCTCAGTGCCGTCTCAAAAAGATGCTCTCGGGAGCTTCTATGTCCTTCATTAAAGAATTAGAAAAATATAAAATTAAAGAATTGATTTAGTTATTTTTGGGCCGAAAGAAAACGAGGAGATCCATGAAGATCTTTGAGAACTCTGATATTTTTGAAGCCGCATGCCGCTAGCATTTTTCCTTGATGCTCTACCTCAAGTTCGTGACCTTCCATATAGAATTTCCCATTAGCATTTAAATGATTGAACACCTGTGTAAAGAAAGTTTTAAACCAGTTTTCATAAGCATCATCATCTAAGAAGAGGGCCAGATGAGGCTCATGTGTTCTTACCTGTTGATGAACCATTTCATAATGAGCACTGGCTCGAATGTAAGGTGGATTAGATACGACTATATCAAACTCCCCTTCAACACTGGTAAGTCTATCAGAAATACGAAACTCTACTCGATCGAGAAGCCTCAATCTTCTCGCATTGATCATTGCTACATCAATGGCCTTTGTTGAAATATCAACACCCAGACCAGATTTTGCAGTTCCCTTGGAAAGAAGACTTAAAATAATAACCCCACTTCCAATTCCCACATCAAGAATACGATCTACACTTTCCTTATTTTCTTGAATGATGAGATCAACAAGTTGCTCCGTCTCACTCCTAGGAATTAAGACATCAGGAGTGACATAAAATTGATTCTCGTAGAACTCACTCATCTCTAATAAATATGAGAATGGAACTCCTCTTAAGAAGTCATTTTTCATATCAATAAGAAGTTTATTGGGAACCGAGTATTCAGAATCATCTAATTCAATGGCGGGATTCTTTGAGCGCTTAATCAGAAGATCTTCAACTTCTTTTAAGAAGCGGGCCTTATTCAATCCAGGATAATGAAACCCGAGGGTCTCACTGTCCTGATTAAAAATTTCGGTCCAAAGATCTCTTAGCGTTTTTATTCTTCAGCTCCCTGAAGAAGAATGGCCTGGTTGTGAGCAATCAGAGCATCAATAACTTCATCAATATCCCCGTTCATAAAATTAGGAAGGTTATAAATGGTGAAGTTAATTCGGTGATCAGAAATACGACCCTGAGGATAGTTGTAAGTTCTGATCCTCTCAGATCTATCTCCTGTTCCTACTAGTCCTTTACGAGTGGCCGCTTCCTTGGCCTGAGCTTCTTGAACTCGTAGATCATAAATCTTTGTTTTTAAAATTTTAAAAGCCTTATCTTTATTCTTTAACTGGCTTCGCTCATCCTGCATCGCAATCACAATACCTGTAGGCATGTGAGTAAGTCGTACAGCGGAGTCAGCAGTGTTTACTGACTGTCCACCGGCACCACCTGAACGATAGATATCAATACGGATTTCATTCATATCTAAAACAACATCATCAACTTCATCGGCTTCTGGCATAATCGCCACGGTAATTGTTGAGGTATGAACACGCCCTTGGGTCTCAGTTGCTGGAACTCGCTGTACACGATGAACCCCAGACTCATACTTCATTTTTGAATAAACTTTATCTCCAGAAACGTTGGCAATTAATTCCTTAATCCCCACATCTCCTTCTGAAATAGAAACAACTTCAGCACGCCAACCTTTGGCATTGAAATAGTTTTTATACATTCTCCAAACGTCCCCTACAAAAATCCCAGCTTCATCACCACCCGCTCCTGCGCGGATTTCAATAATAACGTTTCTGTCGTCATTAGGGTCTTTGGGTAGAAGTAACAATTTTAATTCCTGCTCAATAATGGGCAGGCTTTTCTCAAGTTCAGAAAGCTCTTCTTTAGCAAGCTCTCTCATATCTTCATCTTTCTCATTGTGGATAATGTCTTTATTACCCTCAATGTCGGCGACAGTTTTTTTATACTCTTTGTATTTTAAAACGATTGGCTCAAGATTTGATCTTTCTGTATTTGTTTCTCTAAGTTCTTTAGCACGATCATAAAGAGTGGGATCCCCCAATCTTTCCGTAAGGGTATCGAATCGCCTAACAACTGCGTCTAATTTGTGAAACACAAAATGTCCTTATATTTACTCTAAAAATTCTGTAAGTGTTGAATTGGTCTGTTCCATCTCGCCAATACCTTTGATATCAATTTCTTCCAATTGAATCACTTTGCCTGAAGCATCTTTCAGATTGTACTTCTCTTCTAAGATAAGTACCGCTTTGATACTTGAGAGAGCGATTTCAAGCTGAGAATCATCTGGCTCTTTTGTCGTTAGTTTCTGTAACAACATACCTGGAGCAGACATCATCTTGGCCCACCAAGCAGTTGAGCACTTTCCAGCAACTTTGATTAACTCATAGCTGATACCAGCTACAGGTAACATCAAGGCCACTTTAAAAAGAACAGCAACGACATGACGAAGAAGCGGAGGAAGATTCGTTCCGATAGGAATGATAGTGAAAACAGCAGAAAAAAGAATGATGGAAACGAGGATAAGGAAAAAGACAAAGCTAGTTCCACAGCGAGGATGAAGAGTTGAAAACTTACGAGCATTCTCAACTGTCAGATCCATACCTGCTTCAAAGGTGGCAATCGATTTATGTTCAGCACCGTGATATTGGAAAACACGGTATACATCTTTCATAAAAGATATACCCCAAATATAACCAATGAAGATGAAAGCTTTAACTGCTCCATCGACCACATGAAAGCCAAAGCTATCTAGTGTCCAGTTAAGACCTAAAAGGTCTCCGATGCCGTAAGCGGCCATATGGGGAAGGAAAACAAAAAGACCGATACCAAAAGCAAAAGATACGGCCATCGTTAAAAAAGTAGCGATGCTCACTTTCTCTTTTTTCTTTTGCGCCTCTTCAAACTCTTCTAGTGTTTTTCCTTTCTTAAGGGCCTTTGCCTTTTCTTCTTCTTCCATAGCAATGTTGGCGGAATAGTTCAGAGACACTACTCCATTGGCCATGGTTTCAACGAGCATGAGAATCCCACGCAGGAATGGTTTTTTCAAAAAGTTTAATCTTTTTGAAAGTCCATACCATTGATCACGGCGCAGACGAATGCTTCCATCCGGCTTTCTTACCGCTACTACAAAAGCGTTAGGAGATCTCATCATCACTCCCTCAATAACGGCCTGACCACCGATCGAGGTATATTGTTTGGCAAGAAGGAGTGAAATTCGTTTAAAAGTTTTATTCATTAGCCGTTCATCTTATCAAGGAAGTCGAGGTTCGTTTTAGTATCTTTCATACGCTCAAGGATAAACTCCATAGAATCCATAGTGTTCATTGGGTTTAGTACACGGCGAAGAACGAATACACGTTGAAGATCTTTATCCTGCATAAGGAGGTCTTCCTTACGAGTGCTTGATTTATTGATATCAAGACAAGGGAAGATACGCTTTTCCATAAGTTTACGATCAAGTTGAATTTCAGAGTTACCCGTACCTTTGAATTCCTCAAAGATAACTTCATCCATTCTTGAACCTGTATCGATAAGTGCTGTAGCAATAATTGTAAGAGATCCACCGTTCTCGATATTACGAGCGGCACCGAAGAAACGCTTAGGCTTATGAAGTGCGTTTGAATCCACACCACCAGAAAGGATCTTACCAGATGGTGGAACAACTGTGTTGTAAGCACGAGCAAGACGAGTGATTGAATCCAGAAGGATAACCACATCTTGTTTTGCTTCTACAAGACGTTTTGCTTTCTCAATAACCATCTCTGCCACTTGAACGTGACGAGTTGCAGGCTCATCGAAAGTTGAAGAAACTACTTCTGCGCGCACGTTTCTCTTCATATCTGTAACTTCCTCTGGACGCTCGTCAATAAGAAGTACGATAAGTTTCGCTTTAGGGTGATTATCAGAGATCGCGTTAGCGATATCTTGCATAAGCATTGTTTTACCAGCTTTTGGTGGAGCTACGATAAGACAACGTTGACCAAAACCTTGGGGAACAAACATATCAATCACTCGAGTAGAGTAATTTGTTGGTTTAGACTCAAGGTTGATTTTTTGTTGAGGATAAAGCGGAGTAAGGTTATCGAAAAGCACAGTTGAGCGATGAGTTTCCGGATCACGGAAGTTAATATGGCTCACTTTAAGGAGAGCGAAATATCTCTCACCCTCTTTAGGAGTACGAATTTGACCTTCAATTGTATCCCCTGTTCTAAGACCGAAACGGCGGATTTGAGAAGGTGAAACGTAGATATCATCCGCACCAGGAAGGTAGTTATAAGAAGGTGAACGAAGGAAACCGAAACCATCAGGAAGGATTTCTAAAACCCCATCTCCAAAAATTTCTTCATTGTCTTTAGCTTTTTTTGTAAGAAGGGCGAAGATAAGTTCATGCTTCTTAAGACCGGCGGCGTTTTCAATCTGAGCTTCTTCAGCGAGTTTGGTTAATTCTTCGATGTCTAATTCACGCAAGGCGCTTAAATGCATTTGGACTCCAGCGGATAAAATGATTATAGGTTGATTTGTATTTGTCGATTTTTCATTAAGTTAAATTATTTTGGGATTTCAATTTCGAAATTTGACGACGGTAATTTTCTTGATACTTGTTTATCTTATCTTGAAACTCATAGAAGTCAATTTTTTGTTTCGCACTTTTAGACGTATTTTCAAGTGGTTGCGGTGGTAAATTGACTTTTTTTATGGGGGCAAACCTTCCCTTTTGCTTTTTCCGTATTTTTTCCGTAATATTGTTTTGTGAGAAAAATCATTCATCTAGATATGGACGCTTTCTTCGCTTCTGTTGAAATAAGAGAACGTCCTGAGCTTAAAAATATCCCTATTGCCATCGGTGGCGGGAAGCGTGGAGTTATCTCTACCTGTAACTATAAGGCCCGGGAGTTTGGGGTTCGCTCGGCCATGTCCACTGTTCAGGTCAAAAAACTATGTCCTCATATTAAGTTTATTCAAGGCCATCACTCTAAATATCGCGAGGCCAGTCAGGAAGTTTTCGCTATCGTTGAAAAATATGCTGACCTTATCGAGCAGGTTTCTATTGATGAAGCCTATTTAGATGTAACCAATTCTGTTGAGTGTGGAAACTCGGCGACTCTTCTCGCTCAAAAAATTAGAAATGAAATTTTTGAAAAAACAAAACTAACAGCGTCTGCCGGCATCGCTCCTAATAAACTTTTGGCCAAAATTGCCAGTGACTATAATAAGCCCAATGGCCAGTTTACAGTTGCCCCTCATCAAGTCAGCGAATTCATCAAGAAGATTGAACTTAAAAGGATTGGAGGAGTTGGTCGAGTTCTTAATGAACGACTCCTCTCTTTTAACCTTAAAACTTGTGAAGATCTGCAAAGACTATCCTTAGACGAACTTCATCAGATCTGTGGAAAATTTGGCGATAGCCTCTATCTTTATTGTCGTGGCATTGATTATCGGGAAGTTCAGACTGAGTATGAGCGAAAATCAGTTGGGGTTGAGCGAACGTTTCTTAACGACCTTACTTCTCCATTAGAGATGAAAACCCAGATGGTAAAACTTATCACTGAACTTAAAGATGACCTTAAACGCTATACAGACAGAAAAATTAAAAACATTCACGTCAAGATTAAGTATAGTGACTTCAAATCAACTACTATTGAGAGAAACCTTCCTGTTGAAGATCAAAACTTTTTTGATCTTTTTGAAGAAAGATTTGCAGAAGATCCTAGGGACGTTCGTCTGCTAGGAGTGGGTGTAAAACTCTATTCGACTGAAACCCATCATGAAGATGCTCAGCTCTCTTTCCCCTTCCCTAACTTGAAATGTGTCTAAAATTTAAACGGCCATCGTATTTTTTTCAACTCAGATATTCTGCTTCCCCTTTTTCGCTATAATGACTCAAAACGATCACTACTTTTTTGGGGAGACCGCATATGAAACTACACACAATTATCGCCACTTCACTTCTTCTTTCATCTCAAGCTTTTGCTAGCTGTTATGATGCTTATTCTCAAAAATTAACTGAAGTAAAAGCGAAAGTGGCAGAAACAAATGCAAACCGTGCGGCCCAAGAAACAGCAATTCTATCAAGTGCCTCTTCTTCTATTGGATTAACAGGTGTTTCAACTGTAACGGCGAACCCTTTCTTACTTGTAACAGGAGTGACGGCGGTATCTTACTCAAGTGCTAAGATCTCTGAATTCTATATCGACTTTAGACTCTCTGATAGCACTAAAAAGCTATTGTCTACTCAGGCAACGATTCAAGATGGACTTTCTCTTCTTAAAGAAGCTCAAGTCGGTAATGGTCCAACTCTTCAAAAGGCCATGGTTGCTGTAACCAATGAAATTTCAACATCAGTTTCTTTAAGAGATCTTGCTGAAACAATTAAGTCACAGGATGCTCAAGGGTTGTATTGTGAGTCTGAAGAGACAATGCTTTCAGCTCAAGGGATTCTGAAAGTAGCAATGGATGAACTTGCTCTAAGACGCTAATAAATAACGTTTTTCACCGAGCTGACTCACTCTTCCCCCAGTTTAGTCAGCTCGGTGTCTAAAATTTAAACACCCCCTGTTCTTTTTACTCTCGCTTCCTACACACACCCTATTCTCAGTTAAAATCATTTCATCAATCATTGGGGTGTTTATGAAATGGATTCTTTCTTTTTTAATTCTTTTTTCTCAAGCAGCACTTGCTAACCAAGATGAATTTAAAAAAGATCTAGAACAGTTCATTCATATTCATAAAACTCGTGCTGAATTTCTTTTTGCTCAAAGATCTGAGATTACGGGTCTTGAGATCATCGTAGCTGATCGTGCCAACAATATGGCCAGCCGTTTTGGTCATGCCCTGCTTCGCTTTGTAGATAAAGACGGTCTATGGGCCAATGATATTGTCATCAGCTTCGGTGCCCTTTCTGATACTGAAAAATTATCTCTCGTTAAAGGTGTATTTGGCGGTTATCCCATTTTACCTGAAGTCATGACTCTTCATGAGTACTGGAGCAGATATACTCAAGTTGAAAGCCGTGATCTTCGTCGATATGTTCTTAACTTAGATAAGAAACAATTAGACCATTTCTTGGATATTACTTTTGAATATGTGAAAAATCCTGAGAAGCTCAAGAATTACACTTTTACTAAGAATAATTGCGTGGGAGTTATTTCAAAATTCCTCATTGAAGCTGGTCTTACTGTTGATGATAAACAGGCCATTGTGCCAACAAGAGTTCATAACTGGCTTAGAAAGAACAACCTTACCATTTATCCAGAGCTAGTAATGAAGAATCCTTCCCTTCTAGAGAAGAAAATTTCTGAAATTCAATTACCTGCTATGAAAACTGAGGAGCTGATTCAAAAGTTCAGCACTCAAGAACTTGCCTACATTTATATTAATAAAGAAGAGCTGAGCTTTAATCAAATTAAAGGAATCAGTTCTTATTTGAATGAATTGAAATTTGATATTGATGATGCTTTTAGTGTGACGAATCTTTCTCCTCTTCAATATCAGCGTTGTCACTCGCTAGAGTGTTTCAGAAACTTTAATAAACTGGAACAAAATCTAAAAAAAGAGGAACAACTCAATATCATCAGCTTTCGTCTTAAAGAAAATAATGATGAACAGAGACTCTATCTTGCTCACCGTGAATTTCAAAAATGGGACCTAATCAGAGTTCAGGGACTTCATATCAATGAAGGCAAATACAAATTAACTTTGAAAAATAATAAGATTCATTTTTCTGCTAATGCTATTAAAACTGAGCAGGCAGGAACTCAAAAGGTCAGTACTCCACTGCAATTTGAAATAAATGCTAAAACGATCACTCTCCTAGGAGAAGAAGTCGGTCAGATCAAGGAAGGACAGCTCATTCTTAAGGACAATTTCAGGTTCGTTCTCCATGAAGATGGAGAAGAGCAAGTCTTTAGTCTTATCAAGATTTAAAAACTCTGTTACAGTGGGCCTATGAATGAATTCCACGTACCAGTAGAGCACCCACTCAATCTCAAAAATATTCTCGCCATCGATTTTGGTGAAAAAGTTATCGGGCTTGCGACTTATTGTGTGAACCGCGATCCTTTTCCTACTCCCTACGGAAGAATTATCAACAAAGGCCTGGAGATCGTACGTCGTGAACTCAAACAAGTTATTGATGACGAATGCACCGATATTATTGTTATCGGCCTGCCTCGTTTGACTGATGGAAAAGAGACGAAATCAACTGAGCGTGCACGTCAGTTTCTTAACTGGGTAAGCGAGCAATTTAGTTTGGAAGTCTGCGAGCAGGATGAAACACTCTCCACTTTTGAAGCTACTGAGCGTATGAAGAATTCTCCCCGCTATAATTTCACTGTAGATCTGACTCAAATCGATGCTGTAAGTGCCAGTATTATTTTAGAGGATTTTATTCGACGCAACAAGGCCCAGTTCAAGTTATAATCTTTATTCTATTTTTATATTATTAAAATTGAGAGCGTACTCATGGTAAAAAAAACTTTACTCTTTTCATTTATTCTTGCCCCCCTCATGGCATTACTTCTCGTCGGAGTTCATGTCACCATTCTCCTTAATCAACCATATAGTGGTGAGGACGTGATCTTCACGGTTCACAATGGTGATACTTTCGGCAAAGTAAATCAAAGACTCTACGATCAAAAAATTATTAACAACACACGCCTCTTCCATTACATGGCCAAGTATAAAAAAGTTTTAACAAAACTTCGTGCCGGGGACTTTACGATCAAATCTGGATCAAAAATGGCGGATGTGCTCAATACTCTCATCTATGGACAGCCGAACCTTAAAGTATTCACTATTCCAGAAGGAAAGAATATGTATGAGGTTGCAAAAATTGTGGCAGCACAAGGAATCACTTCCGAGGAAGAATTTATTTTAGCGGCCAGAGATACGACTCTGTTGGCAGAGATGGATATTCCAGGTGAAAGTGTTGAAGGTTATCTTTTCCCTGAAACATATCATTTTGCACCAAATTCTAAAGCGACAACAGTAATTAGAGGAATGGTGGGACAGTTCCACAAAAAAGTTCAAGGAATCGAATTCAATCACCCTTTCTTAAATAAACATGAAGTGATTATTCTTGCTTCAATGGTAGAGAAAGAAACAGGTGCAAAATTTGAAAGGCCAACGATTGCTGGGGTTTTCACTAATCGTTTGAAGAAGAAAATGAGACTGCAATCTGACCCAACAACTATTTATGGTATCTGGGAGAGATATGACGGGAATATTAGAAAGAAAGATTTATTAGAACCGACACCTTACAACACTTATAAAGTCCCTGCACTTCCTAAAGGACCAATTGCTAATCCTAGCCTTGAGGCCATTGTGGCGGTGCTAAACCCTGAAGAGAATAAATTCCTTTATTTCGTTTCAAAGAATGATGGAACACATGTCTTTAGCGAAACCTATAAAGATCATGATAAGGCCGTTTCAGACTTTCAGAAAAACTCTAAGGCAAGAACTGGGAAGAGCTGGAGAGAATTAAAACAGTAATTAGATACAACTTTCAGTGATACGCGGATAATTCGTGTTAAAAACGTCATTCCAGAAGAACACTTTGGAATTCGCGTATCGCTTTAAGTTCCTCACATTAAATTGAATGTGATACTTAATCGGCTTCTCATCATTACTCACATTAGCAATTAATCTTCCATATGAATCGAGAGCTTTTTTTACTTTGTAAGTAGGAAAAGTAAAATCAGTAACAAGAGCAGAAGTATTCTCAACGTTATTGATCCAATCTTTCAGAGGTCTAAAACACACGGGCTCAAAACCCATCTGTTTCTCGTCCCCTTCCCCAAAGAGTCTTACTTTAAAGAAGAGATAGTTTGAAAGTTTGTTTACCATTTTTTCAAGATCAGGAATGGATCTATCAAAGAAATCTCTTGGGTTAAGAAGCTTGAAGCGCTCTTCATCCAGAGTCAATTGACTCATATCTTTAAGACACTCTACTTCATCTAGAACTTGAGAATCATAAATAGTAGGAGCACAGGCAAAGCTTGTTCCGTGATAAATCTTACTTAGAGGCTTAGCAAGCAACCCTGTTTTAGATAAATAGTCAGCGATTTGATTATCCATTGGGTTTGAAACAACTCCACGCACCTGTCCTCTTTTATCTAATAGAGGTGCTCCTGATGCGCTTGCATCAAGTTCACAGTCAGAAAGAAGAATATTGGGAGATGAGATAGAGCTTGCGAATGGATTGATATAACTTGCTTGAATGTTCTTGCAGGTATTCTTTTTAATAAAGAAGGTCTTATCATCGACCTTAGAGACGTACCATGCCTGGTAAGTTTTCTGATCTTCAAATCCCTGCCTTGAGAAATAAAGATTTCGCCTATAAAGCATGTCCCCATCAATTTTCAGATAGGCCACATCATCTCGCCAGCGAACGGGACTAGATCCTTTAAGATCACTTGAACCCAGTACTTTTTTACAAGCAACCCTTACCGTCTTTTCACGGCTAGTCATTCCAGCAAAATAAAAATGAACATCTTTTGAGCAGTCTTGCTCAGCAAGACGAAGAATAGAAGGAAGGCAGCTGGCAGAAGTGGCCATTATATCGCGCGCTACAAGAAACCCCGTGCAAGATCTGATCTTACCTTTCTCAACGACATTCACTAGTCCCATATAATTAGGACAGACACTTCCAGGCTCACAGCTCAGTTGCTGCTCCTGTAGAGTCTGATCCAGATCACTGGAAACAGGGATGTCGTATCTTTGCGAGCCGGAACCTTTATTGCCGTCTTCTACCTTCTTCCCGCACGAGGCGAGAGCGATAAAAGAGAGCCCAATAAACGTTCTGTAGAGAATCTTTCTTCCCAAATCAATATTTTTGGTCAGATTGGTTCCCACGTTTCTAATGCTAAGCAACGTAACCTACTGAGTTCTAATAATAATGTAGTCTTTTACTCTATAGATGGGGCGTGAAGTTTGTCAAAATCTCAAGGCTTTTTCACTTTAGATGCAAGGTTATGTTAGTTTTTTGGTAAAATGTGCCGATAAGTCGGATCAGTTGAGTGCTCTCCTACCTCAATCTACAATAGAAGGTATAAGACAGGGAGTGTCTCATTAGATTCATGAGGGGGACAAATGGATAAAAAGAAACTGGACTATTTTAAAGGCTTGCTCCTCAAGCAAAGGGCCCAGATTATGAGCGTAGGACTTATCAATAGGTCCGAAGATCTGCATGTAGCAGAGGAAGATAGATCTGATGAAACTGATCTTGCCTCGTCTATGATTCATCAGCAGATTAGCTGCACTATGAGAGATCGTGAACTGGCGAAGCTGCGCCTGATCGATATGGCCTTAGAAAGAGTAGAAAGCGGACATTACGGGCATTGTGACGAATGTGATGAGGAAATTTCTCTCAAACGTCTCGAGAATCAACCTTGGACAGATCTGTGCTTAGAACATGCTGAAGAGCGTGAAAGAGAACAAGCGCAAATGTCGAAAATGGCATAATCATTAACTAACCCCTCAGACTCTGAGGGGTTTTTTTTGTCTAAAACTTAGACACCCGCCTCTGCTGCTAACACTACTCTCCTCTTAAACTACTGAATTTCAATTATTTTACTTGGCAAGACAATTGCTCTCTTTGTTTCTGTAGGAATTATCCGATAAGTCTATTGGCTTTTTATGTGGTAAGGAAATGACGAGATGAGAAAGGCTATTCATTCATTTATTCTAGTTTTAGCATTTGCTGCACAAGGTGTGCTTGCTCAAAACTATACACCAGAAATGCTGATGTCTCGTTTCGCCAGCTGGGGTGTTGATCCTGAGAAAACTACTGCGAACATTAATCTTGCTGATACATGGAAAAAATTTAAGAAGAATCAAGAAATCGTTGTTGCTGTTATTGATACTGGTATTCAAATTGATCATCCGTTCCTTAAAGACAATATCCATGTTCTTAAAGGTGCTGCGGGTAAAAGCAATTTTGGAATTGATTACTCTACCGGTAAAGAAACACAAACTCCTTTTGACCAGCATGGACATGGAACTCATGTGGCCGGAATCGTAAAATCAGTTTTCCCTGAAGTTAAAATTCTAGCTCTTAAATATTACAATCCTGCGGCCAGTGGTCAGGCCAATCTTGCGGCGACTATTAAGGCACTTCGTTACGCTGTGGAAAACAATGTTGATATCATCAACTACTCTGGTGGTGGACCTGAATCTAGCCCTGAAGAATTAAAAATTCTCAAAGAAGCTGAAAGAAAAGGTATTCTTGTAATCGCAGCTGCCGGAAATGAGAAATCAAATATTGATGAAAAGAAGAACGCTTACTTCCCAGCTTCTTACGGACTCTCAAATATCATTACTGTCGGTGCTTATGATGACATGCTCAATATCATCCCAAGCTCAAACTTCGGTAAAAAATCAGTAGATATCGCAGCTCCTGGACATAGAATCCGTTCTGCCATCCCTGGTAGTGGCGCGGCCTATATGACAGGAACAAGCCAAGCAACAGCTTTCGTTTCTGGTGTCGCTGCTCTGATTAAATCTCAGTATCCACACATGAAATACGATCAGATCAAAAATATTGTTCTAAGCTCATCAAGCCGTGTTCCTAACTTTGAAGGTAAGATCCTTGGAGCTGGTAAACTTGACGCTGCAAGAGCATTAACTCTAGCCGCTGAAGTGGATGGAAAAATTACTGCCCGCCCTAAGCGTTCAGTAGCTAACCGCTAAAATCTTCTCTACAATAAAGAGATGAAATCAATACTCATCTCTTTTGTTTTTAGTTTAATCGCCGGAAGCCTTTATGCGCTCTCTTACCCTTCTTTTTTAGGGGATGGCTGGTTTCCTCTCCTTTTTATTGCTCTTCCACTTCATCTCTACTCTCTTCGAAGACTCAGTTCTCTTCGCAGCTACTTGCTGGCAATTCTTGCTTTTAATCTAGGGTTAAACCTTACTGGTTACTACTGGATTCCTCACACTCTGCAAGAGTTTGGTGAACTCCCCTATTTTATCTCCCTGATTATCTCTCTTTTCTTTACCTTCATTCTTCAACCTCACTGGTGGGTCTACGCTCTTTGGCTTAAATGGCGTCCTCGCTTTCAATGGGGAAGTTCTTTTGGTCTCTTTTTAAGTGCTGTGATTCTTTCCCTGCTTGAGCGCTTAGTTCAGCAGCAGTTTCCTTCTTTTGTCGGGTCTCCTTGGCTTCATCTAGCACCTTACATTGGACTTGCTCCCGTTTTTGGCGTCATCATCTTTAGCTTTTTCACCTATTGGATCAGTCTTGAAATTGTGGAACAGATCAGGGACAGACGTCTCTACTATTTCCCATGGATTGCTTTTGTCGTCTTCATTCTGATAAATACCCTCACTCCAATTAAAGCTCCCCAAAGTAACCAGACACTTCGTGTTCGAATTGTTCAGGCCAATATCGGAAACTTCTTGAAAGTCAGCAGTGAACAAGGAGATGAAAACTCTTTATCTTCCATCATTGAAAGCTATCAAGACCTAAGTACGGCCAACCCTGAGTTTAAGCCTGATCTTATTATCTGGCCTGAAACGGCCTATCCTAATGAGTTTGCAAAAGATCAAAAGTACCTTCCTAAAATCTTTAACGACATTATGGAAGAGACGAATGCCGAAATTCTTATTGGAGGTTATGTCAGAAATCCTGATTACACTTCTTTTGAGCAGATCTATAACTCAAGTCTTCTCTTCTCAAACAATCAGCTGAAGTCATCTTATTACAAAAATATTTTGATTCCCTTTGGTGAAACTCTTCCCTTTGGCCCTTTCAACCAGAGCATTGTAGAAATGATTCCTGCGATTGCTTTGTTTGCCAGAGGAGAAGGAACAGAAAAAATGGAAATACGAAATGGTGCACGTTTCGTTACTCCTATTTGTTATGAAATTCTTGAATCAGAGTTCATGAGAAAACTTTTAAATGAGCATGGAAACAATCAGTTCATTGTGAACCACTCCAATGACTCTTGGTATGGTAGAACTGCCGAGCCTTATCAACATTTATTCTTAAGCAAATGGCGTGCCTTAGAATTTGCAATGCCGATAATCAGAAGTACTAATACGGGAGTGACTTCCGTTATTTATCCAGATGGAAGTGAATCGAAAAGATTACTTATCGGCGAGAAGAAGGCACTGGAGGAAGTCATTCCACTTCCTCCGGCACAAAATACGATTTATCAGCGTTACGGTGTCATACCATTTTTGGTGGTGACACTCTTGATGGGTCTAGTTATTTGGTGGCAAGAGAGGAATTAAATCCTGCTTTAAAAAGATCATGGAGACGTAGAACTCCAGCAAACTTTCCATCTGTTGTTACCGGAACAACAGTGATTTGTTTCTGAGGGTTCTCCATAATCTTAAGCGCATCAAAGGCCAGAATATGTGAAGGAACGGTAACTGGATTTTTCGTCATAAACTCAGTAATAGGTCTGGTGATAGCATCCTGGCATTTTGAAAATGCTCGACGAATATCTCCCTCTACGAGGATTCCTTTAAACTCTTCCCCATCTACTACAGCACACATCCCGATCGGTTTCTGAGTCATAGCAATGATGGCATCTTGCAGAGTCGCATGACTTGTCACTGCAGGACATTCATTGAGCGAAATCATAAGCTGAGTTACTGTTAATGAAAGAGACTTTCCAAGAAGCCCTGCCGGATGGTTAATCGCAAATTTTTCTTTTGAAACCCCTAGCGCACTTTCGTAAAGAACGGCCATTGCATCTCCAAGGGCCAGTGCCACAGTGGTAGACGTTGTTGGCGCCAGATCATTGATACAGGCCTCTTTTTCCACAGAAGCGTCCAGAACAATCCCAGACTTTTTGGCAATCGGTGAATTCACATTACCAACGAGAGCAATAATACGAGCTTCGGGAATATTCACATAAGGAAGCATGCTTAAAAGCTCTTCCGTGGTTCCTGATTTTGAAATAAGGACAACAGCATCGGACTTTGTAACTCGCCCCAAATCTCCGTGCATGGCCTCTGTAGGATGCAGGAAAAAAGACGGGAGCCCTAATGATGAGAAAGTGGCCGCAATTTTTTGAGCAATCAGACCTGATTTACCTACGCCTGAGATAATGAGGTTCCCCCCAGTCTGGGTCAGCATTTCAAAAAGCTTCACTAATTGCAGGGAAACCTCAGGGGTAACCCTCTGGGCAGCAAGCTTTAAAGCTTCCGATTCAGTGATAAGAACTTGGGTCAAAATCTTTTGATAATCCATAATAATCCTACTGATTGCAAATTACTCATTCATTGATACCATAATAATTATGAAATTTTATCATCTCATCGTTTTTTTCTTATTTTTTAGTTCTTGTGCCAATTACGAGAAATTTCGACAAATTACCGAAGAGATGGAAATTCCCTCACGCATTTACCGCGCTGACTATAACCAAACATGGCAGGCCGTCATTCAAGTGATGCGAAGATATGATATCGCTCAACAAAACCAGGAAGCGGGCTTTATTAAAACTCGCTGGATGGATAATACGATGGAAGTGAACTTTGCTGATGCTTTTGGTTCATCCGATACTGTAAAAGCTGCCAAGTATAAGCTGGTCGTTAACGTGGTGAAAGGCTACCGTTATGGACGGGAAGTTTCCAAAGTGATCATCTACAAAAGACAATTATTGGAACAAGACTTTCTCCAAGGCTGGAAAGAAGCTCCTGCAGACGGTATTGCTGAGAAAACTCTCCTCTACCGCATTTCACGTCTCATCGCTATTGATAACAAGCTCAAAGAAATTGATAAAGCACGCGAAAAAGAACAACTACAGAACGCTGAATTTTAAACATAAAAAAAGCCCCTCATCGAGGGGCTTTTTTATTTAAAGACTTTTAATTTCTTGTGTGTGGCTTGCCCAGAATTTTCTTCTCTCAAGCTTTGAGTTCGGAGAAGTTTTCTTAGTCATTTTCTCCAATGAATAATCCAGATCATCCATAAGATCGTGATACTTATCTTTTTGAATAAGCTTGGCCAGAACTGGTGTTGCCTTATTGTATTCAAGATCCCCAAGTGTTCTGATGATACTTTTAACAATTGATGTTCTTTTTCTTTGCCCGATATCCCCAGCATAGTTACTTTGGTCATACATCATCTGCCAAACTTCGGGAGCAAGAGTTTTGATTTTCATCTGAGAGATATTATCCAGGGCCTGAAGACGAACAATCAAAGATGAGTCTTTGAGGGCACGAGAATAAACAGAGATATAAGAATCTTGTCTTAATCCCATCAATGCTTTTAATGAGGCAAGTCTCATCATCCAATTTGGATGTTCAGAGTATTTGGCAATAAAGGCCGAAGACTTCTTCCCCATCACCTGCGCTAAAAGCATTGTTGCTTGCCAGCGATTAGGATCAGGATACTTCTCATCTTTCATCACTTTAATCAGTGTCGGCACCGACTTCTCTTTATAAGCAAGAGCAGTCTTTTTCATTGAAATGTGAAGGCCAGGAGTCTTTGGATCTAATGAGAACATCGACTCGAATTTACTTAATTCAATGACATCTGATTTTTGCAGTGTCATTTTTTTAGTTTGATTTTGCGGAGCTGCTTTATTAACAGCTGCAATCGCCGAGGTTGAAAGAACACTTAGAAGAATAATAGAAGAAACAATTTTCATGAATTAACCCAACATCTTTTCAAATTCAGATAATAGATCATCATTAGCAAGAGGCTTATCCTCTTTTTTCTCTTCAGAACTTGCAGACACTTCAGCCTGCATCGCCTCTAGCATTTCTTTTTCTTCTGGAGTCATTTCCTCCGCAGATAAGAACTCTTCTAGGGCCGAAGTATCAGTAGGCTCGCTATCAACAACTGCTTCAGAAACTTCTTCAAGCAATTCACTTACTTCAGCTTTTGCCGCGGTCGGAGCCGCTGCTTCTTTGGCGCTTGCGCCAGCGCCAGCACCCAGAGATTTTTTCAACTGCTCATTTTCCTGCTGAAGACGTTTTAAATTCGCAAGATCATCAGCAATCACTTCAAATTCTTTCAATCTTTCAAGTAATTCATCACGCTCTTTAGTGACGATTGCAAGCTCAGCCTTCAATTTAGCATCATTGCCTGAAGCGGGTTGTGCAGGCCCATTATTTTGCAATTGAGCTTCTAGTTCAGAGATCTTTTCAAGAGCAACTGTAAGGTCGCGATGATGAGACTTTGCTTTTGTTTCAAATTCAGCAGCACCTGATTTAGCACTTTGCAATTGAGCTTCAAGGGCCGCAATCAATGCTTTTTTCTCTGCCAGCTCTTCCATAACTTTCGCCGATGGGGCACCTGAAAGTGCAACATGATCATCTCCACCCAATTCGCCAAGAGGCTTCACCGAAGGGATATGATCAAAATCAAGTCCGCCTCCTCTAAAAAGAGATGATTTTAGAGAGGTTGAGTTTTGAATAATAGAATCTAGATAGTTTTTAACAACGTTGGCAGGAATAACGTGTTTGAGGTTGTGATACTTGCGTCTGTTAGAAAACCAGAGCCAAAGAAAGAGTGTAGATAGAATAACAAGGAAGCCGAATTGAATCACAAGCAATTCAGGTCCAAACTTATCTAAGTAATTAATTAGTACATCCACACAACCCCTCCATGGATCATGAAGGCCCAAGACTTTTTGAGCATCCTACCTAATAAAAATATTATCTTATCCTAGTCGATCCTTGTCAAAACAAGAACTTTTTTACACTCAAATGAGCTTGCGAATCTCTTCATAGATAAAAGCCTGACTAGCCAGCACTGTTTTTGCAAAAGGATCAAAGGCTTCCCCATTCTGCTGAGTAATCATTGCCCCAGCTTCCTGACAAATGAGAGCGGCAGCGGCCATATCCCAAGGTTTTAACCCTTTTTCCCAATAACCGTCCAGTAATCCGGCGGCCACATAACAAAGCTCCAGAGCAGCAGAACCCATTCGGCGCATGGCCCTTAATTGAGCAAAATTATCTAGTGTCTGGGGTGCTAGCTTTCTGGTGTTGGCCGAAAGGAGACATTCACGCAAATTTTTTTCTTTTTGAGGCGACAATTTTACTCTGATTTTCTGATCACCAATGAGGCGGGTGTAAAAAGAGCCCTTCCCCACTTGGGCGCTAAACAACTCACCGCTAACAGGGTTATAGACAACACCAATCAAAGGTTTCCCTTCAAAATAAAGTGCTAAGCTCACACAAAAGAAAGGGAGTTTATTATAAAAATTATTCGTTCCATCAAGAGGATCAATTAACCAAAGATACTCGCCCTCTCGAAATCCCCTCTCTAGACCCGTATTAAAGGAATCCTCTTCCGATAAAATTTGATGATCAGGAAAATGCTTTTTAATTTTTCCTATCACATGAGCTTCACTCTTAAGATCCGCTTCTGTGGCCAGACCGAATTTACCTTTATCAACAATTTTGAGAGGTCTTTTCAGAGATTTTCGAAGTTCTTTATTGAGAATTTCTCCGCACTCCCAGGCCCATTCTTCAACGAGTTTGTGCGTTTTACTTATATTCATCTTCGTCATTAATGATCACTTGTTGCAATTGTCCCATTTCTTCTTCAGAAATTTTTTGTGCAGGGATACCATAAGATTCACTCAACCACTGTCCTAAATCAAGCAGTCGGCATTTTTCGCTACAAAATGGTCTAAAATTACTTTCATAATAGGGGAAAGATTTGGAACAAGTGGGACACTTGACCTCAAACTTCTTTGTCATAAATCGCCTTCTCTAAATTAGCAAAACTTGTAGTGGGTTGATTGAAATGAGTCCCATCGATTTTCTCAACAGGAATTATTCCCCAAAGAGCATTGGAGAGGAAAACAAAATCGCAGGTTTTTAACCAACCCAGTCTAAAATCCTCAACTCTCACATCAGATTCTTTTAGAATCTTTTTCCTCATAATTCCATCTAAAACACTTCCACCGACAGGAGGAGTATAGAGAACATTGTCTTTGATCGCAAAAATATTGGCCCAGGAACTTTCAAAAACATTCTGATCAGGGCCACAAAAAAGAAGACTTTCATCTTCAGATAACCTCTGAGTTCTATTCATGAGAATAGTCTGAAAAGTTCGACGACTAGACTTCAGGAAAGAAGGAAAAAGATGCTGCTCATCTTCCACTTCAAAAGACTTCAATTTGGCCCTTTGCTTAAGACCACAAGGGAAATGAAGAAAATCAATCATAATTTTATCTGGATCAAATTTCGTTCTCAACATTTGCCTCAGTTGGTCATCATAGCTGAGAGTTATCCTTACCCCATCCTGCCATTTTTGAGCAGGTAACTGAGAGAGAATCTTTTGCGCTAAAAGATCCAACTCAAGACTTTTAAAAGGCCCCCAAAAGAAGTTTGCCCCCTCTAAAAGACGCTGGATATGATCTGCTAAAAACAAAATCTTATCATTCCTTACACGTGCGGTGGTAAAGACTGATTCCCCATACAAAAAAGATCGATTTGTCTGCACCAAACATCCTCCTTTAGAGTTGGCTACCCTCTAGAGATCATGATAACTTTGCACCCTAAGATTAACCTAGAAATTTTTATGATGCAGATAACAATCATTGGCTTCGGCAACCAGGCAAAATCCTGGGCACTCAACTTAAGGGATTCAAACTTTAAAGTCACGGTGGCCCTGAGAAAAAATAGCTCTAGCATCAAAGGGGTCACAGACCTTGGTTTTTCTATTCAATACTTGGAAGAAAAACTTCAAGGAGATTATTTCTGTCTTCTTACTCCGGATCATACTCACCAAGATTTTTTTAAAAGCTTTAAAAGCTCTCTGCCAGATCAGGCCAAAGTTATCTATGCCCATGGCTACTCGGTACTGACTCATAAGCTTGAAAAGCTCTATCCAGATTTTACTCACTTGCTTTTAGCACCAAAGTCTATCGGTAGTGAGCTTCGTGCCCAGTTTGAGTCAGGTGGCGATTTAGGCGGAGTTTATTCCGTTGAATATAGTTCTGCACCTGAACTGGATACCAAAGCTATTCTAGAAATTTCCAAGGGACTAGGTCTAAACCTTGGGCCTTACAAAGCAACCTTCGAGCATGAAACTCGCGCTGATCTTTTTAGCGAACAAGGAATTCTTTGTTCCATGATCCCTTACATGGCAAGCGAGATGTATGATCAACTCATTGCCAAGGGTATCGAACCGGAGCTTGCCTATTTTGAATGTTGGTATGAATTAAAACTTATTGTGAAGACAATGGTTGATATTGGGCCACAAAAGTTTTTTGACCTTATCAGCCCTAATGCGTTGATTGGATCTGAGAAAGGGTTTCAAAAATTAGTGACTCCAGACTTGAAGGCCAAACTTCGCGACCTTTACACCGAGATTGAAAACAATCAATTTGATACAGAAATTAAAAACACCAATCTTGAAGTTTTACGTAAAACTATTTCTTCACGTTGGGCCAATTCCGGACTGATGAAAGCACATCAATTAGTTCAGAAGGAGTCAAAGTGAAAGCATTAACACTGAGAGATATCAGACAATCTAAAAATAAAAATCTACAGATGCTTACTTGCTACGATTATCAGACCGCTCAGATGCTCAATGAGACTGATCTGGATATGATCCTTGTGGGTGATAGTCTTGGCAACGTCATGCTCGGTTATGAAACTACGGTTGAGGTAACTCTTGAAGACATGATTGTCTTTGGGAGTGCGGTTCGCCGTGGAGCCCCTGATAAATTTTTAATCCTTGATATGCCTTTTGCGACTTATAGCACTCTTGCTTCAGGTGTTAAGAATGCTTCAACTCTTTTTCAAAAAACAAGAGCTCAAGCCTTGAAACTTGAAGGGGCCTATCCTTATCAACTACAACTCATTGAACGCCTTACCCAAAATGGAATTCCCGTGATGGGGCATATTGGACTAACTCCACAGTCAGTTCACCAGCTAGGTGGATATTATGTGCATGGAAAGAATGAAGATTCTGCAGCAAGACTTATCAAAGAAGCCCAGGCCCTAGAAGCCGCTGGAGCTTTCGCAGTAGTTCTTGAAATGGTGGAAAAAGAAGTTGCACAAAAAATTACTAAGGCCATTTCCATTCCTACAATCGGTATTGGTGCAGGTAGTGGGACTGACGGACAAGTTTTAGTGATCAATGATCTTTTAAAACTTGGACCTAATCGTCCCCCTAAATTCTGCACACCTGTAGCCGATCTTTTTGAAATGAAAAAAGAACTTATTCAAACTTATTTAAATGATCAGAGAAAATAATGGAACACGGTCTTATCAGTCTTGATTTTGGTAACTCAAATCCACACGCTGGTTTTTTCAAAAAAAGAAATCAGACTTGGGAATTAGTCAAAGTTTGCAAACTAAAAGAATTTAAAGAAACAGCCGAGCAACTTCATTTCTCTCCTCACAATGCTCAATTGGTTTTAAGTGAAGTAAAAAATTACGACACTGAATTGTTTGAGCTCCAATCACAGGGCTATCTTCTCACTCGTGTGAGGGATTATTGGCGTGGAGAGCGTTTTGCCGGTATGCCGGTGAACTACACAAAACTTCTTGGAGAGGATCGCCTGATCTCCAGCTTTTGGGCCTATAAAAATATACAGAAACCCACTCTCATCATTGATGCTGGAACTTATCTGACGATTGACGTGGTAACACCTGCCGGATTTCAAGGTGGATACATTATTCCATCTGTTCAAAGTTATCTGGGAACTTTTCAGAATGCTCAGAATTTAAAGGTTTTTGATGTCAAAGAGAAAACACCATTTGCGTTTCCTCATAACACCGAAGATGCCATGATCGGCGGCTACCATGCTTTTTTTCTTCTGGGAGAAAAGTTAATTGCTGACTTTAATATTGAAACTATCATCATCAGCGGAGGTAGAAATCAAATTTGGGATGAGTGGAGTAAAACACAAAAATGTGAAGTTCTTCATAAACCACATTTGATTCATCGTGCACTCGTTCACTGGATGAGCACTCAGGTGGAAATCTCATGAAATTAATTCTTGGAGTAACAGGCTCAATTGCTGCCTATAAAACTTTTGATATCACTCGTGCTCTTGTTAAAGAAGGACATGAAGTCAAAGTTGTTTTAACACAAGGTGCTTTGGAGTTTGTAAAACCTCAAACTTACCGCTATCTTGGCGCAAGTGAAGTTTATCTACCAACAGATGATTTTAATCTTACCAAATTATCTCGTGGTCAGAATGTTCTGCATATTGAGCTTGTAAAATGGGCCGACAAACTGATTATCGCTCCCCTTTCGGCCAATACTCTTTCTCGCTTAAATCTTGGGATAACGAACGATCTTCTTGCGAGCATTTTTATTGCCCGTGGCAGTCTTCCTACCCAGCTCTATCCAGCGATGAATACGCAGATGTGGAATAACGAGAAGACAAAAAAGAACATTCAAGAAATCACCAATGCAACCACTGCTCTTATCAATCCTGCCTCAGGTCTTCTTGCCTGTGGTGATATCGGAGAAGGGAAATTCCCTGAAGTCGCAGCTGTAGTAGATATTATTAATACGCTTAATCCCGGCAAAAACTCGGGAAAAAAAGTCATCATTACTGCTGGGGCAACAGCTGCTCCTCTTGATCCAGTGAGGTTTCTCACGAATCCTTCCAGCGGCAAAATGGGAATCAGTGTGGCCCGTGAATTTTTGGCAGCGGGGTTTGAAGTCAGTGTGCTTGCTGGACATCAGTGCACAAGTGAGGTGAATAACCTTACTCTTCATCCCAACTTTAATCTGTATCGGGCCCCAACAACTCAAAAAATGCGAGATCATGCGGTAGCTCTTTTCCCTCAAGCTGATCTTTATATCTCTACTGGAGCGATTGCCGATATTGAGTTTGATGTGGCCAGTGAAAAAATAAAAAAAGAATCAATGACAACTGCTCTGGAATATCACCAGGCTGCTGATATTTTAAAAGAGATTCTAGCTCTTAAAAACAGCAATCAAAAAGTCGTCAGCTTTGCCGCTGAAACGCAAACAACTCCTGAAGTTTTTCAAGAAAAGATGAACAGAAAGCCAGTAGACCTGATGGTTGGCAATAAAGTGGCCAATGGTCTTGTAGGCAGTGACAAAGTCGAAGGCTTCCAAACCGAAAATGGAAACTACTTTTTTGTCACAACAAAAGAAATCAAAGGTCCTTTTGCTCTTACTAAAAAAGAAGTTGGTCTTAAACTTGTTTCTTGGTTTGAAGGAAAATAATGATACAGGTTTGTCGAACACAAGAAGAACTCCATAAAACTCGCCAAGCTCACGGACACGTAGGGTTTGTCCCAACGATGGGAAATCTTCATCAGGGTCACATCTCTCTCTTGAGTCAGGCCTTAAGCGATTTTGATATCGTTTATTTTTCTATTTTTGTTAATCCTAAACAATTTGGTCCCACTGAGGATTTTGATAAGTATCCACGCACCTTACAAAATGATCTGGATCTCATCGAAGCAGAAGTAAAAAAACATACCCATAAACAAGTTGTCGTATTTGCTCCACAAACTCCTGATGAAGTTTATCATGGATTTAGTAAAACGATAAAAGTGACAGGCATTACTGAAATCTTGGAAGGAAGTATCCGTCCAGGACACTTTGATGGAGTGACGACAGTTGTTTATCGCCTCTTTGATCTGGTAAAGCCAACTAAGGCCTATTTTGGTCTTAAAGATTATCAACAATGGGCCGTGATAAAAAAAATGGTTCAACAGGAAAAGCTGGATATTGAGATTGTAGGAATGCCGATTAAACGCTCAACTGAAGGTTTGGCACTTTCGAGTCGCAATCAATATCTGTCTGATAAGCAAAAACAAGATGCCTTAATGATCATTAATACTCTTAATGAGATAAAGAAAATCATTGCTGGCAAAAAAGCAAATCTTGCTCTTGCTCAAGATTATATTAGAACAAAATTAGAAGATAAAAACTGGGATTACCTCACCATGAGGGATTATCTCAGTCTAAGTGAAGACCTGAAATCTTCACAACAAATTACCATCCTTGCTGTTTATCGCATGGGTACCACTCGCCTTCTTGATAATATTCAAGTGGAGATTCAATGAATATTGATGAATATAAATTACCGCTGGGGCAAAAGGCCTCATTAGTCTCGATCGTTTGTGAGCGCTTTGAGCATCACGCCACTGATCTTGAGACAAATAATTCTTTAAAAGAGCTGCGTGAGCTTCTACGTACACTGGGAATTGTGGATGGCGAAGAATATGTTCAGAATCGAAAGAGTATTGATCCCTCTACCATGCTGGGAGAAGGTAAATTAAAAGAGATTGCTGAATTTGCCCATGATGAGGGCTCAAATCTACTGGTTTTTGATTTTGAGTTAACCGCTTCTCAGGTTCGTAACATCAAAAAGATTACTGGGCTTGAAGTGGTTGATCGTAACACCATCATTCTTGAAATTTTCGCTCATCATGCAAGAACTAAAGAGGCCAAGATTCAAATTGAGATCTCTCGCCTGCAATATCTTCTTCCTCGTCTGACTTCTATGTGGGGTCACTTCTCAAAGCAGCGAGGGGGCGGAAGAACAGTTGGTGGAGAGGGAGAGCAGCAACTTGAGCTTGACCGTCGTATGGTTCGTGAACGTATCGAGTTCTACAAGAAGCAACTTGGTGATGTTGAGCGCACTCGTGAGCAACAACGTAAGAAACGTCAAAACCATGCCGTAACAGCTGCCCTTGTGGGTTACACCAACGCCGGGAAATCATCTTTGATGAACCGACTTTGTCGAGTGAATGTGCTTGAAGAGAATAAGCTCTTTGCCACTCTTGATTCAACATTCAGAACACTGAACCCTGATTCTAAACCACCGATGATTATGATTGATACGGTGGGATTTATCTCAAATCTTCCGAATACTTTGATTGAGGGTTTTAAAACAACTCTCGAATCGGCCAAAGAAGCTGATCTTTTAGTGATTGTTTGTGATATTTCGGATGCCAACTACCAAAAACATCTTAAGGTTACTCAAGAAGTTTTAGGAGAATTAGGGCTGGCGGATAAAAAACAGCTTATTGTTTTTAATAAGAAAGATCTTTTAAATGATCCGATGAGAGCAAGAATCATCATGAGAAATTATCCAGATTCTTTCTTGATCTCAAGCTACGATGAAGATGACATTAAGAATGTGAGAAATCACATCATCAATTTCTTTTTGGCCCAACAAGATCACTACGATCTTTTCATTCCTTATCAAGATGGAGATTCTCATTCTAAACTTCGCGCGAATGCCAATATCATTAAGATGACTAGTCATGAGCAAGGGATTTTTTATCGAATTCGTATCCCAGATTTCATTTTTAAGAGTCTGGGTTTAAGTAATTATATTCTCGCACCAGATGAATCGAAACATTGGGAGCAAAATTCTCAAAATTGAAGAAAAAGAGCTTGTGTGTACGCAGAAAAATCAATAAGCTTTTCGTCCCTATGAAGAAAACCAGAGTGATCAAAAAAAAATCCAGCCTGAAGAATAGATGGCTTGGCAAACAGTCACGACTTACTGAGAAGAATCTTAACTTCGCTAATCCTGTTGTTAAGGCCTCTTATGTATGGTCGATTCTGTCTGATCAGCTCTGTGACATTCTTGGACCTGAGATTCATCATCAATGGTTCAAAAGTGTTAAGCCTCTGAACATCTCTCACAACGTACTTATGCTGGAAGTTCCCAATCACTTTGCAGCTCAATGGATTCACACTCACTATCATGAGCTTGTGGATGTTTTGTTAACTGTGATTGATAAGAGATTGAGTAGTTTCTTTATTTCTCAAAGCGAGCGCAAGCCTCAAGTGGCCAAGCAAGAAGTGCTAGAAAGCACCACTTCTAAAATAAATAGTAAGAGCGAAGACCAGAATTCCTAAGATCAACCCCGTCGAGACTAGTATTTTATCTTTTTTCATACCGATTCTTATCGGCAATGTTTAGTTTTATCTAAAGAAATCTTTAAGTTTAAAAGGATCAAACGGACGCTCAAGTTTGCGAATTGAATTGGTTATAAATGAGAAAGGCTCAGCATCCCCTAAAATGACCACAGGAGAGCCAGAAAACCTCTCTGTCTCCTCATATTGCTTCCTAAAGGCCTCAATATTTTTTAGTGCGGTAGCTGAATCCACGACAACGAAGGCAGGTTTGAGATCATTGATTAAGTAAGCAAAATCACGAGCATCAGCGACTGTATAAAACTCCATCCCTTGAGATTTCAGGGCTTTCTCCAGCAAAGAAGTAGCAAACGTATTTTCATCAATCCAAAAAATCAGACCCATGGGAGGTACTTCCTTTGACATCAAGACCAAAGCTTTCTACCATTGGGCCATGGTGAAAGAAAAGTTAAAAATTCAAGTGATAGAGACGAACTCTGGCTCAGTTATGCAGGAGTTTGACCTGGATCAATTAGATGCCGCCTACGCGCTGGCAGGAAGCCTAGAAGAGATGGGACTTGATATCAGTATCAATCACCCTACTCTATCCGATACTCTTTCCCACTCCCTTGGCCTTTCGGAAGAACAGATCAAAGATTACAAAGATTCGCTTATCGAAGAAATTGATGAGCATGAAGGTGATTATGGTGGGTCTTGTTGTTTTAAGAAAGAGGATTAATGTTAAAAGTAATCGCCCAAGACTTCATTAAAGAAGAAGCTATTTCAACTGTCCTTCCTTTTTACAAAGAGCTTGTAGAGAAAACAAAACAAGAAAAAGACTGTATCACTTATGATCTTTTTGTTGATCAGAAAGATCCTGGCCACTTTATTTTTATAGAGGAATGGCCATCTAGAGAAGCCCTCGATGCTCACTGTGCAACCGAGCATTTTAAGAGATTAGTGCCAATGATCAATTCCTACAAAAAGCAGGAAGGGACATTTATTTTGATGGATAATGCGAATTTAGTTGAAGCTAAATTTTAATTTCTACTCCCAGCAAGAAAACCGATCCACGAAAAGAACTCCAGATGAAATCTCTTTATCACTAGTCAAAGAAGTCATATGCGCTTGTGATAAATTCTTATACTTCTGATAAACCTTTTCCAGATCAGCACAAAAGGCCTGATGAAATTCATCACTCAAAGCAATTTCAAATTTTTTGCACATTCCATCACTAACACCACGTTTTAACTGTTGAAGAATTTTCTCCAAGATTATTTCCTCATAACTCTTCTCAAGTGGACCATTAGGAATCCATTTAAATGGGAAATTAGCTAACAAAGTGATGCGATCCTTCGGCATTAATTTGATAAGTTTAGTATCTTCTAATTTTCGCAAAACTTTTCTTAGATTCCCCTCTGTGATAGTGAGTTGACTGCAAACTTCCTTAAAAGTTTTTTTCATCAACAGATGTCGAAACACCATCATATGAAGAAAATTTTGAGCGAGTAGCTCTTCTTGCTTAAGGCTAAACTCATAGACCTTATTCTCTTGCTGCTTGCTGATCTCAACTATTTCATAAAAATTTGAATCAAGTGCCAGAGCAATTTCTTGCAATTGCTCAATCGAGATATCATTGCCATTGAGTCGGCGTTTTATGGTGGCGACAGATGCACCTAGCTGAAGACCTAAATCGGCATAGGAGAAGTGCTTCGTCTTCATCAGATGTTTTATGGCATTTTGAATTTTAAGAAGTTCTAGGGACAACTTTCACCGCCTCGAGGGTCATCTTTTGACCTTTTTTACTTTATTATCGTTAAAAAGGTCAAGAAAAGATAAATAAGATGTACCAAGGGGGACAACATGACAAAAATGATTCTGGTACTTGCAAGCTTACTTATGGCGCAAAGTTCTTTCTCAGGCCTTTTACCACGAGATGGAATTAAGGTTTGCTTTGTCACAGGCCACGATGCTCAAGGCTTAGCCTTCACGTTTCAAGGTGCAGGGATTCACTCCGTGGAAGCATGTGAAAATGCTATGTGGTTTTGCCAGTCGGATAAAAGAATGGTTTCTTGTTCAAGAACAGGAAGATAATAAAGGGCGGATTAAATTTTTCCGCCCCATTCAACCATGAAACTTCGTGGCTGAGTATTAAATCCATAAAGCTGCTCATACTCTCGGTCAAAGATGTTCATCACTTTGATCGAGAACTGCTGCTGATTCAACTGATAAGTCACACCCATATCAACTTTCTCATAACCATTGATCTTGGTGACTCCACCAGTTGTGTTGAAATCGCGACTTGCTGATCGATACTCCCATCTGCCCCAAGTAGAAAGTCTTGCATTCATCTGATAGGCCAGATCTGCTCCCCAGATATTTCTTGGGCGTCTTAAAATGGCCGTCTCGTTATCTCTAAAATCTTGTACTGTCAGAAATGGTCGCATGGTGAATTTATCAAGAGTGAGTTTGAAACTAGATTCAACTCCTCTAACCGAAAACTTCTGTTGATTCAAATATCCTTGAGTCATCGTCCAAGTAATAAGGTCATCGTACTTATTGTTAAAGAAACTCAGATTGAATTCACCTCCGGCAATGGGGTAACTGGCATTCACTGAGTGAGAATAGCTTCTCTCTGAATCTAGTTTTTTATTCCCGACGGGAGCTCCCCACATTTCGGGAGCGTACAACTGATAAAGACTTGGGGCTTTAAATCCGGTGGCATAAATATAATCTAATCGAAGTTCTCCAAGGTTTACTGCTGGAGAAACTGAATACGTGAGGAGATCACCAAAGCGTTGGTGACGATCGTAGCGCACACCATAGGAGAATTCATAGATATCTTGACTCCACTTCTGAGTCAGATAAGTTGAAGCAAGTGTATTATTTTTCTTCTGACTTCGATCAATTTCAAACTTTTCATCATCTAGACTTAAACCTAAAAGCGTATGAAGATTTGTCGTTCGACGATCCCAAAATAAATCAACTTGTCCGGTATTTCCCACATAGTGATTATCCCCCGAAGACATCTGAATCTCGCGGTGATATCGATTCACACCGGTTCGAATATTGAGTGAATCTTTGGCATTAAGACGCACACTCGTTTTCTGCTGAAGAAAAAGCTGATGAGTAATAGATTGATCTTTTTTGGAGTCTCGAGATAAATCATCCAACTCGCTTTTACCAAAGTTATAACCAAGAAGAAGATCAGTATTAAACTTTTCAAAACGATGAGTTGAAGAACTCACCACTTGATGAGTAACACTTCCATCTCGCTCAGTCGCATCGAATCTTTTTTTATTCAATCGGGAGATTCCATTTGTTTTGAAGGTAGAAGCACTCACCTTCCCTTTATGATTCTGAGTCCCCCAACTTTGCGAAACCATCGCCCGATAAGTATCAAAACTTCCTCCACCAACAAGAAATTCATTTCCATTCTTACCAGTGCCCTTATCGGTCACAAACTCAACAAGTCCTGCCATGGCATCTGGACCATAGAATATTGATTGTGGTCCCTTGTAAATTTTAACTTCTTGAAAGATCAGTGGGTTGAGAAAGGCTCCATCAAATTGACGATCAGTATTGGAAGGGTCATTGAGCCTGAGGCCATCAATACTAAAACCAGTATGGCGTGCTTCAGCCCCTCTGATGAAAAGACTCGTGCGAGTTCCAAAACCACCATTGTTGTTGGTAGTAACTCCAGGGATCTGAGAGAGGATTTGCGTAATATCCGAATAGCCAGTCTGCTTGATTTCTTCTTTGGTCACGATATCTACTGAGCCACTAAAAAAATCACTGGCGTCTTTGGTCGTAACAACCTCAATAGAGTCAAGTTCCTCTTGAGCAAATGCTTGGGAAATAAAAGAGCATAATACGAGGGCCAGCACCATAAATCCTCCGCGGGATGGGACTAAAGTTTAAATATGGAAAACGTATCTGACTCTAAGCTCTTCACTTAATTACAGTTGCGGGACAGTACTAGATTCTCACTAGTTTCCGTATTCCATTTCATTTGAATCTACACAGTTGCACCATTTTTGGCAACACAATGCCAAAAAGCCAAAAGGTATGCCGTACCTTTTGGCGCTTCTTTTTGGCGCTTGCGTTCGATCATTTTTTTTGGTTAGAATGAAAGAGAGAAAAGTTAGGTGGGAGGAGCTTGTGACCCCTCCCTAAAACTACCAGAGTATTTTGATCATAACAGCAAGCTGTAAGATAAAAATAACTAAGGAAAGTACCCTCACTATCTCTTCATGAAACTCCTTAGAAGGGCGCCCATCCATTGGGCGTCTAATGGAATCTCACGAAAGCCTCTCTCTTAAATCATTAACCACTCAATATCCTCTTTAAAAACAACCTCGTTTTTTTATTTTCTTATATGGAAAGCCAAAAGGTATGCCGTACCTTTTGGCACTTTTGGCACCTTTTGGCAAAGAGCTGGGAAATTTCTACCTTTTTTATTCATCTGCCAGTGTTTGATAAAATAGAGATGGTTTTATGCGATCAATTTTAAAAGGGAATCTTTCGTGCTTTTTACTTTTGTTCTGTTTTTTCATTCCTTAATCTGGGGCTCAGTTGATGAATTAGGAAATCTCATTAAAGGGCTTGATCATCTGGGAGAAATTGACCCCAGATGCAAAAGCATGAGTGATAATGATATTGCCTCACAATGTGCCCAGGAAGTTTGCGGAGCTCATAAAAAGAATGTTTCTGTTGTTACCGCCAGTAACTACCGCCAGATACTCAAACCTGAGGAAGTTAAAAAGATTGATGCTATTCCACAAAAGCTCAATAGTTATCTGTCGCTCATGCAAAAAAATGCAGCAGCGATTGATCAAAAAATTTTTGATCTCAAAAGTGGAAAAGTTCCGGCCAGTGAGCTCAAATCATACCAAGCCCAGGAACTGTTAAAACTCTACCCTCTCAAGTCCAAGGTGGATGCCCTCGTTAAAGAGAAGAAAGATCAATTGCCTGATATTGCGGCCAACTGTCGAGCTTACGAAGTCATTAATCTGATAAATCAACAACAGCCGCGAGAAAAACTTTATCACGATGCTCTTGAGAAAATTGATAAGGCCTATATTTCAAAGCTATCTCCTGACTCTGCTAGGAAACTTCGTCAGCATCTTGCCGAGAGGGTGAGAATTGAGTTTAAGGGGCTTGAAACATCAAGTTTTGATTATGGGGCCCATAATCTCGATGGAAATCCAATGAAAGGAAATGATATTGAATCAATGGTTTCATTTGCTAATAAAATTAAAACTCACGTCAATGCGATCAACTGCAATTCAAGTCTTAGTAAAGGTCCTCAGCCACTGATTACTGATTCCGTGAGATATGATCCTTCAAATAAACAAAGCACACTCAACATGTCGCCATTTAGCTGCTCCCATGAGGAAGCGAGTGAAACAATAGTTGCTCATGAAATCGGTCATATCATCAGTAATTTTATGAACTCATCAGAAGTCAGCTCAAGCAGTAAGAAGAAATTTTTAGAGCAACGTGAGTGTGTAAAAAAGCAGGGAGTGACTGTTCCTGATATCAAAAAGACCAAGTTTAAAAAAGACTTTCTCACGACAGAGGAAGATCATGCAGACGCGATTGCTTTAAGTATTCAGAGTCCTTCATCAAGTCTTTGTTCATTTATGGGGTCAGATGGAAAACAATTTTTGAATCTCGAATTTAGGCTAAACCCACAGAGTTCTCATTCACCGGCCATTTTGCGAGTAATTCGAAATTTTCATCTCAAAGGTCGTAAACTACCAGATACATGCCGTGAACTTGCAACGAGAGGTTTCCCTCCAACCGTATTCCAACACTGTCCATTCCAATAACAGATCTTAAGGCCAAAAAGTATGCCGTACCTTTTGGTCTTTGGGTTATTTGCCGAAGACGATGAGGGCTTCGTTTACTCGATCAGAGGCATCTGAATCATGAAGCACACAGATTCCGGAGTGGATGAACTTCTCGGCCACGATGAGCGATCTTTGAGTTTTGTCCCAACGTGCTTGTTCAATTAAAAGAGTTGCCCCATAAACACGCGCCAGAGTCATCGCCAGTTCGCGCGCACCTGTTTGTAAATCTTCACCTGCAGTCACTTGTAAGTATTGATCTATCTCTTGCAAAGAAGTGCTGATGACTTTTTTTAAGAGATCAAATTGAGGCTCAATCAATTGATTCAGGCGAGCATTAATATCAATCTCAAAGGCACTCCAAGCATCTTCTCTTAAGATCGCACGTATAACATCAAGTGAAAGTACATTGGTCGTTCCTTCCCAAATGGCCAAAACTTGAGCATTTCGAAGGATCTGAGGAATGCCAGTATCCTCAATGTAACCAGCCCCCCAAAAGACTCTACCACTTCAGAAATAATCTGAACTCCCATCTTGGCGGTATAAAGTTTTATCAAAGGAATGAGAAGTCTCAAAACTCTCTCTTCCGTATCAGAGTTCTTATTCAACTCACTCCGACCTAAAAGATAAGCTGTATGAAAAGTGAGATGCATCGAAGCTTCATAGGCCAGTTGCAGCTGACTCAAAGTATGAACATGCAGCCCGTGCTCATTCAAAGTTTTACCAAAGGCCTTGCGTTTTTTAGAATAATCAATTGAGAGCGCTAATGCTCTCTTCATATATCCAACAGCACAGCAAGCATTATAAATACGAGTCACATTAAAGAGATTGGCGATGTTCTTCACACCCTTGCCTCTCTCTCCAATCAACGTGGCGGGAGTTCCTTTCAAGGTCAGTTCTGCCGTCGGTAATGCCTTTGTTCCTAACTTGTCCTTGAGACGATTGATCTCAATGTTTTGCAAGTTTCCTTCCTCATCACGAAGTTTCACACAAAATAGAGACAATTTATCTTCACCCTCAATTTTGGCCAGAGTCATGGCCATTTCAGAAGTAGTAGCAGAGGTAAACCACTTAATCCCAGATAAGCGATAAATCTCACCTTCAACTTTAGCAACTGTCTGAGTTCCACTCACATCAGAGCCACCAGTCTTCTCTGTCATCCACTGTCCAGAAGTCCAGAAACGATTCGGATCACGGGACGTGAGATGTTTGAAGGCCTGTGATTTTAAATCTTTTGTCCCCATCAATTCAATCACTCTTGCTGCTCCATCAGTCATTGCTAATGGACATGAGTAAATGGCCGACGATGGGTGAAAAAGATAGAGTTTGGCAAACTGATAAAAACGAGAAAATTCAGAGAACTTTCTTTCATACCCAATGGCGACGATCCCCTCTTCGGCGGCAATTTCATGCATTCTCTGCCAAGCATCACTGACCCGAATTTCATCAATTCTCTTTCCCCAAGGATCGTAGGGAACATGTACAGGAGGACTGCTTTCAGCTTTCTTGGCAAGTGACTCCATTTCATTTTTCACTCTTGATCCAAACTTTTTGAGATCAGCTAAAATGAAAGAAAGATGTTCTTGAGGGATATATCTATGAAGTAAGGAGATCAGAAGATGATCATCTTCAAATGGTTGACCGAAATCTGGGGGACTTTGGAAAAACATAATAATCCTTTATTACGCCGAGTATCGCCAGTAACTGTACTGTTATATCTTATGAGGGTCGTGACTTTAGATCAACCCTGAATAAAAAAACGCCCGAGAACCGGGCGTTTTCCTATCGATGAATAGTGAAGATTGTAAGAATATTTATTATTAAGCAGATTTCTCTTCGAGTTCAAAAGAAGCTTCTTCTTCATCACGAATCTGCCTGAACATTTCTTGATATTTATGTGATTGATACTTATCTTTATGCTTCTTATACATGTCTTTTTGTTTTTCAAATTGACGTTCAATTTTTTCAACAACCAGATCAAGTGACTTGTACATATTATCTGCACAGGCCTTGGCAAAAAACTCAAAACGTGGGCCGATTACTTTTACTTCTGCCCAATGTTTGTCATCATGAACCCAACAAACCCATTGCACATCAATATTCGCTTGAAAGTACTTATTAAATCGTTCGGATTTTTCTTTGATACGCTCATCAAGGGATTCTGTGTGCTTAAGTTGTTTGAAAGAGATTTTTAATTTCATAATGTACGTGCCTCTAATTTAAAATAACTAATACTCAATCTCAATTTGCGGGTTCTCATTCTTCTACGTCATGCAACGGGCCTCCTATTTTTTTCTTTTCGATGACGGAGCAATGCTCATCATTTCACGATATTTAGCAACTGTTCTACGCGCAACAATGATATCTTTGGTTGAAAGAAGCTCAGAGATTTTTTGGTCAGACAGCGGCCTTTTCGGATCTTCGTTGCTGATCATTTCTTTGATTTTTAGCTTCAATGTCTCACCGGCAATATCAATACCGCCATTCTTCCCACCGATCCCTGCATTGAAGAAATACTTCAACTCAAAAGTTCCAATAGGAGTGTGCATGTATTTGTTAGTTGTCACTCGCGACACAGTCGATTCATGCATGCCAATTTCGTTAGCAATATCTTTTAGGATCATCGGCTTAAGAAAAGCCGGACCCTTTTTAAAAAATTCCTGCTGAGTGCGAACAATCGACTCGGCAACTTTATAAATAGTCTTCTGACGGTTCTCGATTGACTTGATTAACCACAGAGCTGAACGAAGCTTATCTTGAACAAACTCTTTTGCTTCCGCGTTGTTTTCAGAAGTTCTCATCAAAGATTTATAGAGATTTGAGACACGAAGTCTTGGAACACCTTCATCGTTAACTTGTACAACAAACTCTCCACCAACATCGGCCACAAAAATATCAGGAACGACGTATTGAGTTTCTTCACTTGAAACAAGACGGCCAGGTTTCGGATTTAAGCTCATGATCACAAGCTCTGCATCCTTAACCTTGTCTTTGCTAACACCAAATTCTTTTGAAATTTTGACGTAATCTTTCTTTTCAAGATCTTTAAGACTGCGCTGAATAATAAGCTCTGCTAACGGACTTCTCTCAGGAAGCATCCTCACTTGAACACCTAAACATTCTTCTAGAGTGTGTGAACCGCAACCAACCGGATCAAGGTGCTGAATAAGACCCAGAATGCCTAGGGCCTGATCTTTATCCATATTCGGATAGCTTGCCAAAATTTCTTCAAAGCTTAATTCCAGATACCCTTCATCACTGATGTTACCAAGAATATCTAGCGCAAGTTTTAATTCGATGTCAGATAGGTTTTCCATACGAAGTTGCCACTCAAGATGCTCTTGCAGTGACTGACCCTTCGAGACCATATTTTCGTAGTTAGGGCCATCTTCGCTGGAAACACTCTCCTTCATATTAGGAGTCGAAGATGTATTATTGAATGATTCTGAATAAGACTCCCAATCAAAATTATCGCGAGAGCCTTCAATTAATTCTGGACCTGAAAAGTTATCCGATGTTGCTTCTTGAGATTCAAAATCTTCTCTAGATTCAGTGCTCGCACTTGCAGCATCCATCTCGCCATCAATTTCTTCTAACATGGGATTTTCGACCATTTCTTGAGAGATCAGTGTAGTCATCTCAAGATGGGTCAACGTCAACAGTTTGATGGCCTGTTGAAGTTGTGGCGTGATCATTAAGCTTTGCGTCTGCCTCAGCCCCTGATTCATTTTTATCGCCATGTCTAACCCCTTACATCTTAAATTCTTCCCCTAAGTAAAACTTACGGGCGATCTCGTTATTGATGATCTCCTCAGGAGTACCGCTCACTAGAAGCTCACCCTGACTCATAATATAGGCCCGATCAACAATCCCAAGAGTTTCTCTTACGTTGTGATCTGTAATAAGCACGCCAATATTTTTGTGCTTAAGCCTTCTAATAATCTGCTGGATGTCACTTACTGCTAAGGGATCAACTCCAGCAAACGGTTCATCTAAAAGAACAAACTTTGGGTCTAAAGCGAGTGATCTTGCTATCTCCACTCTTCTTCTTTCCCCTCCTGAAAGCTCTCTTCCTTTGGATTTTCTGATATGAGATAAACCAAAGTCAGTGATCAAGTTTTCAAGAGCGTTTTCTTTTTCCTTCTCGGAGATATCTCGAATCTCCAAAACAGAAAAAATATTTTCTTCTACGGTGAGCTCTCTAAAAACACTGGCCTCTTGTGGAAGATAGCCAATACCTTTTTTAGCTCTTATATGAAGTGGATCTTCGGTGATATTTTCCTGATCAAGTGAGATCATTCCGTTATCAGTTTTAACCAGTCCTACCATCATATAAAACGATGTTGTCTTTCCAGCTCCGTTCGGTCCCAAGAGACCAACAACTTCACCTCTTTCAACATCCAGGCTGACACTTTTAACAACCTGTCTACCGTTATACGTTTTTTTCAACTCTCGCGCATGGAAGCTTGCGTTCATTTAGCGATCCTTTAGTTTTTCTTTCGTTTTACTTGAACATCAGACATTGCATCATCGACTTCGATCAACTCAGCATTCTCTCTGATGGTGATGCGATAGCCCTTGATAATGTCTTTTCCCTGTTCAACTCGAGGAGCACCTGAAAGCACCATTTTTTTATCGCTTCCAAATCCCTCTAAACTTTCAGAAAAAGACCGCCTTTCCACTACTCCCTCGGGAGTGCGCAAAGTTTCAGTTACTTTCACATCGTCATTTAAGACAAAATACTTGAGACTTTTATTATAGTTCTGAAAAAAGAGTTCGGCGTTTCCACCTGTTATTAGGTAATTGCCTCGATCAATTCGAACACCTCCCCACAACTCGGCCAGAGACTGATTTTTAGTGAGACGTAGATATTCCGAACGAAATGTCATTGGCGTCTGGAACTTCTTTTTCGGAGTGAGTTTTCCATTAACCGAGCCAGCAAATTCTGAAATCTGTTTTTTGGGATATGCTTCAATTTTATCGGCCACGATAAAAAACTTATCCTGTGTTTGTGGATCAACACCATCAAACCTCACTCCACCAACTCCTTGAATGAAATCTTTTTGCAGGAAATAAGTGAGTTCAATCCCCTCATACTCTCCCATCTCATCAGCTAATTTCACATCTCCTATAAGTTTCAAAGAGCCTTCGCTCTTCTGATAAAAAGCTTCATTGGCCTGATACTTTAGAGACTTCTTTTTATCTGAGTAGTGATAGATCCCAAAGGGAGATAAAAAGTCTGCTCTCTCCTCACCAAGGGATTTCATCTCCTCTGCTTTGAGACTTAAAACAGGAAGTGATTCTTTAATATTAAAATATTCTAGATTCTCAACTCTGGTGTACTCAGGAGCAATAGGTGCAGCATTTTTTCTTTCCACCAAAGAAGTGGGAACATCCTTAAGACCAATGAAAATAACCGCTGCATTTATCAGCGCATAGAGGGAAATAACAATTATTGATTTGGGATCTCTAAATTTCATGAATATGATTATACCTTTTTGTCATGAATTCAGATAGTTAAAGTCTGAGCTTTCCCAGAGTGAAAGAGGAAATTAGATGACGATTATAGTCCCCCTTTGATAGAGTGCTTACCATGCAAAATCAAATAGTTCCAGAATCAATGACACTTGAGACCCTCGTGAATCTTGGAGTGAAGCTCACTCCTATGATGGAGCAATACTACCACGTCAAAAAACAGCACCCAGATAATCTTCTCCTTTTTAGGATGGGAGACTTCTATGAAATGTTTTTTGAAGATGCCCGAATGGCGGCCAAGCTATTAAACATCTCTCTTACTGTCCGTGGAAAATTAGGTGAGCACCCGATTCCCATGGCCGGTATTCCCCATCACGCAGCCGCAGCTTACGTTGATCGCATTTCAAGCCTAGGTAAAAAAGTGGTTATTTGTGATCAAGTTGAAGATCCAAAGGCCGCAAAGGGAATTGTAAAACGTGCTGTAACACAAATTGTGTCCCCAGGTATGCCTTATGATCTAGATAAGGGAACACATACTGAAAATAAATTTATCGCTAGTGCAACGAAAACTGAGAAAGGTTTTCTGTTAGTGCTTCTTGATTTCACTACCGGAGATTTTTACGGTGTGAACTTCAAAACGATGGATGATCTTTGCGAGCGTTTGATGATGACTCGTCCAAAGGAGTTCATCACTTACCTTGGGCAATGGGACGGTTATCCTATACTTGAAGATACCCTTCTTCATTTGGATGCTTTAAAGACTCACTTATCTCTAGAATTTTTCCAAGAAAAACATTCTGGATTCTATATTCAAAAACTTATTCCAAGCTATCAGCGTGACGGAATCATCTCTCAGAATGCAGAGATTCTCTCTCCTCTTGGGGCGGTCAGCTATTATGTGACTTCAACTCAAACGATTGAGAAAGTGACCCACCTTCGTCCTTTTAGAATTGTGAATAATGATGAATCAATGAAAGTGACTTATGCCACTCTCAGAGGTCTGGAGATTTTCCCTAGATCAAAAGAGACTGAGATGCAGTCCCTTCTTGGCTTCATGGATAAAACCAAAACAAGCATGGGTTCTCGTCATCTGAAACATTTCTTTCAGACTCCATTGGCAAGTAAGGATGCAATTGAGAAGAGATTAAATCTTACGAGCTCATTGATCTCAAATCCTGCTCTTATTAAAGACCTCAGGTCAAAACTAGACGACGTTCGTGATATTGATCGCATCATGGCCAAAATCTCAACGAATAAAACAGTGGCGGGAGATCTTTTAAATTTTGCTCGCGCCATGGATATCTATCGCGATATTCAAGAAGAACTTGTTAAAAATAAGTATGCTTTCTTCTCTGCACTTCCAAAAAAAGATGAAGAGTTCCTAACTAATTTAAGCCGTGAAATCTTTGCAACAATCTCAGATGAGATGGGGGCCCATCAAGATAAGGGTAACCTTATTAAGCCAGGAGCAAGCAAAGAGCGCGATCGCTTAGCGAAACTCTCTGATTCGGCCAGTGACGAAATTTTAAAGCTTGAAGCCAAGTATCGTGCTGACACGGGTATCGGTAATTTAAAAATCAAACACAACAATATTTCTGGCTACTTTATTGAAGTCTCCAACTCTCACCTCTCGAAAGTTCCTAAAGAATTTATGAGAAGACAGACTCTTGTGAACAACGAGAGATACGTGACTCGTGAACTTGAAGATTTTGAAAAAGATGTCACAAGTGCTCTTGATAAACTGGTAAAACTTGAGAAAGAAATCTTTGAGGCCATCTGTCGCCAGATTGCTGATCACTCTTTCCTTGTTCTTGATATCGCCAAACGTCTTGCTCAGATTGATGTATTTTCGTCTCTCGCATGGGTAAGCCTTCAAGAGAATTTTGTTCGACCTGAGCTTCGTGATGAGAAAATCATTTCTATCAAAGGTTCATGGCACCCTCTTATTAAGGCCAATATTACTGAGAGCTTTATTACTCACGATATTCACTTAGATTCAAAATGTTACTTCGGTCTCATTACCGGTCCGAACATGGCCGGTAAAACAACTGTAATGAGAGAAGTTGCCATCATTCAGTATCTTGCTCAACTTGGCTGTTATGTACCAGCGACAAGTGCCACTCTTGGTGTTTGTGACTATCTCTTCTCTCGTCTTGGTGCCAGCGATGATATTATCCGCGGCCAATCGACCTTTATGGTGGAGATGAGTGAGACAGCAGAAATCCTTCGCCACTCAAGTGAGCGTTCACTCATTATCTTAGATGAGATTGGACGTGGAACTTCAACTTATGACGGTCTCTCTATTGCTTGGGCACTGGTTGAACACTTTGTTCATAACCTTAAACCAATTACACTTTTTGCCACTCACTACCATGAACTCATAGACCTCGTAGAGTCTCTGCCACAGGCAAAGAACTTCACTGTTCGAACTGAGCAGAAAAATGGCAAAGTGCAGTTTATGTATGAGCTTATTGAACAAGGAGCAACTCAGAGTTTTGGTATTCATGTGGCCGAACTGGCAGGACTTCCGCAGTCAGTACTGAGACGAAGCCGTGAACTTCTTCATAACTTGGAAGAAAAACAGACCACATCCCGTGAAGTGCTCTCAAATCTCACTAACAAACTGGATGAGGAAGTTCCTGTTAACCCACGCGGGCAATTGAGCTTCTTTGGGGCCGCTGAAGTGGTAGAAAAACCCATCCCTCCTCATCTGCTAAAGCTTGAGAAAGAGGTTCAAGACCTTGATATCATGAAAATGACCCCACTTGATGCCCTTAATACTTTAGCAAAGCTACAAGAACTTCTTTAATTTCTAATAAAGTCTCCTGATTCTGACGAAAAGAGAGTCAGGAGACTTTATGAATCTAATCCCTTTTGCTCTTTTCTCTCAAAAAATTCCTGCTGCCTATCTGGCGCCTCAAGAGAAAAAAATAAAGCATGCTCAAAACATCATAGCATTGGCGGTAGATCAACTAGCTCTTCTCACTTTAAGTGCTCTCATCACGCAAATAACAAGCGTTGGCCTCAACGGCATTTTGCAAACTCTCTCCAGTAAGTATGTACTGAATTATCCCCAGGCACTGGAGCTTTCAGTTTTTCCACTGCTCACCCTGGCCTACTACCTCATCAGTATTCATTCTTGTGATGGTATGAGCTTAGGAATGCGACTAACAAAAAGAAGAGTTTCACACAAAGAATTTGAAGGCCGTGAACTGTCTATGGCATGCAAACTAACTTTAACTGTTTGCTCTTTTGGTCTGCTTTATCCACTTATCAAAAATAGCTTTGAGAAGATTGATTATCGTTATGAGAATTTAGTAGAGATTCGTGACGAGAAAGTTGATCTTCATGCCCTCTTACAAAGAAGAGAGCATGAGGAACAAGTCGAAGATTATCAAATTGCAGCTTAGTCTTTTTTCAACCAACCAAATCCTAGCTCATCAGTTTGTGCTTTCGCAGGAGCTGATGGAGATTGGGCCATAAGATCTGTTGCCGAAGCTGTTTTCGGGAATGCAATTACATCACGAATAGAATCAGTCTTAGCAAGAAGCATGATCACACGATCAAGGCCGAATGCCATACCTGCATGCGGAGGTGTTCCGTATTTAAGAGCTTCAACAAAGAATCCGAACTGAGCTTGAGCTTCTTCTGGAGTAAATCCTAGAAGTTTAAACATTTGTGATTGTTGTTTGTTATCAAAGATACGCATTGATCCACCACCAATCTCATATCCATTACAAACGATATCGTATGCATAAGCTTTTGCCTGACCGATCTTTGCTTTATCATCAGAGAAGAAAAGCTCAACGTCTTCATCCTTAGGACGAGTAAATGGATGGTGCTTAGCTGCCAATGTATTTGTTTCTTTGTCGTAATCAAAAAGTGGAAAGTCATAAACCCATAGGAAAGCGTATTCATCTTGGTTGATAAGATTAAGGGTTTTACCAAAGTGACGTCTAAGAGCATCAGCACAGTCATGAGTGACAAACTCATTCTTATCTGCACAGAATAACCAAAGTCCATCACCCTTCTCTACTGAAAGATTGATGAGTCCGCTTAGAATTTCAGGAGTGATGAATTTAGAAATACCACCAGATACTGCGCCAGCTTCAACTTTAAACCAAGCAACACCCTTACCTCCGTAAGGCTTAACGATCTCAACAAGACCATCAATATCTTTACGAGCAAGAGTTCCCATTGAAGTTGGAATAAAGATCGCCTTCACTAAACCTTGGGCAGCAGCAACATCAGCGAATGTTGCAAAACCTGAACCTGCAAAGAGTGAGGTCACATTCATATGCTTAAGAGCAAAACGAACATCTGGTTTATCTGAACCATAGTCACGCATCACTTCATCATATGAAATTGATTTCATCGCAAAATTTTCAGGCATATTAAAAATTCTTTTCACCATATGGGTGGCAAGATTTTTCATATACTCAAGCGTCGGAAATGATACTTCGATATCGATTTGAGTAAACTCTGGCTGTCTGTCAGCACGAAGATCCTCATCACGGAAACAGCGACAAATTTGGAAATACTTATCAGTGTTAGCAATCATCAAAAGTTGCTTCAATGTTTGTGGCGACTGAGGAAGAGCATAAACTTTTCCAGGGTGAACACGTGAAGGAACGATATAATCACGAGCACCTTCAGGAGTTGTTTTATACAGGATGGGAGTTTCCACTTCTACGAAATCAAGGTCATAAAGAGCAGAACGAGCAGCACGAGTTGCCTTTGATCTAAGAGCAAGAATGTCCTGAAGTTTTTTTGAACGAAGATCAAGGTAGCGATACTTCAAACGAAGATCTTCCGTTGCTCCTACCATTCCGTGCGGAAGGAAAGGAACTTCTTCTGCAATGGCCAGAGCACGAATTGAAGTTACTTGAACTTCTACCATCCCTGTATCCATATTTTTATTTTGAGCACTATCAGGACGAGCTGTTACAACACCTGTCGCAATCAGAGCTGACTCAAGAGAAAACGTGCGAAGGAGATTGATATCACCACTGAATTTTTCAAATCCAAGTTGTGTCACACCGTATTTATCGCGAAGATCAATAAAGTGCAGACTTCCCAGGTTTCTATATTTATTCATCCACCCGCAAAGAGTGACGGTTTTACCGATATCTGATTCTCTTAGCTCACCACAATGGTGTGTGCGCATCGAACCTTCTAGTTTTAACATTTACTCGCTCCCTGGCTTTTTGCTAGTATTAAACTTGAAAAAAATCATACCTTAATCACGGTGAATCTTCATGAGAAAATTACTGCCTTTTTTAATACTTTTCATTCTCATTGGCTGTCAGAGCTCCTCTCTTCCTCATCAAAAGGCCGTGATTACAACAGCACAAGGCAAAACGATCAAAACCCATTTTGCGATCAGTCTAATGGAACAAGAACAAGGGCTCTCGGGAATTCAGGATGATCAGTTTGCTGATAATGAAGGTATGCTTTTTTATTATCCAGAGGGAGGGGTCAGACAGTTTTGGATGCCTGATACTTACTTTGACCTCGACTTATTTTATCTCGATGGGAATTTTCGCGTATTGGATATCATCAGAAAACTTAAACATCACCAAGGAAGAAATCAATCCCACCTTATTCCGCGGGCCCGAGCAGTTTGGTCATGGCATGTGTTAGAAATGAGAGCAGACTCACCGATTGCCAAAGAAATTCAAATCGGTGATCAGCTCAAAATTGAGTATTCGGAAGAACTAAAAAAAGTGCTGCCAGCTTTATAGGAAATTTAGATCTCTTTCTTTATCTTCAGTGTCCTGAGCAAAAAGAATAAGAAATTCGTCAGCAGCAATCACTCCTAAATGTTCTTTAGCAAGTTGACGCTGATAATTTCCATCAAGGTGAATGCGAGAAACTTCGGCCTGAATATTCTCATTTTCACGAGACAAATTATTCAACTCTTGGTTTTTCTCTGAGATCGCATTCTGAGTCGCATAATAATCATACACTCCTCTATCCATACAAATCAGACGAAGAACAAGAAGACCGATCACACCCCAAGCCATTTTGGGAAGCAGAGTCAGTTTAGGAAGATTTTTTTTAGCAGGACGTGGCTTAATGCGAGCAGGTTTCTTTTCGACTTTAGGCTCTAAATAATCGATCGGAGTTTCATCGAGTTCACTCTCGCGACTCTCTAAAAGTTCGGCCTGATCGGCATATCCAATTGATTTACGAGTGGTAACAGTTTCGATAACAGTTGGTGCGACTGTCGGTTCCGCTGAGAATGGGCGGTTAAAAACGTTTTTTTTATTTCTTAGGCGTTGAGTTTTACGAGCGGCAGGCAAAGGTCTGGTCGCAAAAGGAGATTCAACTTCTTCAAATTCGTCCGGGGCTCTAAATTCCACCAAATACATCCTGTATTTTATGGGGCACTAACTGCACCATGCGTTGTTGTGTAGTAACAATTTAACATGGTCAGTTAGTGCTTACAACTACTTAATATAAAAGAAGATTTTTCCTTAGTAACGTGATCTGCTATTTCCGCGATCGCTACGTTCACCACCGAAACCACCACGATCTCCGCCGAAACCGCCGCGATCTCCACCGCGTCCACCACGGAAGCCTCCGCCACCGCCGCGTCCACCACGGTATCCACCGCGATCTCCACCACCGAATCCGCCGCCATTACGAGGACCTGCTGATTCAGCAAGCTCAACACTCACACGACGATTTCCGTACATCTGACCTTGTAGACTCATCACTGTATCAATTAAGTCAACTGGAGCTTCAATGAATGAGAACTTCTCTTTTGTATCAATACGACCAATCTCACGACCTGAGATATTAGTTGTTCCGGCCACAAATTTAAGAAGGTCACCAGGGTTGATACCATCCATTTTACCAAGGTTAATGAAGAATCTTTGCATCCCTGAAGTAGCACGAACACCGCGAGCACCACGATCACCGTTTTGACCACGAGGGGCCACGTCGATATCGTAAGCTTTTTGGTATCTTTTTAGTGTGTTCTCAAACATAAATCCGTAGATCCCTTTAACAAGATCTTCCTTATCAAGGTTTTCGAATTTTTCTTTGAAAGCATCAAAATGAAGAACTTCTTCATCATGGAAAGAAGCAATGTTTTGGTTAAAACGAACCATTGATTTCTCAAGGATCTTCTCGCGAATCTCATCTACTCGAGGCAGAGTGATTCTTTCAATTTTCGCTTTTGTAATACGCTCAATTTGACCAACTCTTCCCTGCTCATTTGGCTCGATGATTGAAAGAGAAATCCCTTTAGAACCACCACGACCTGTACGACCAATACGGTGAACGTATGACTCGTTATCTTGAGGAAGACCAAAGTTAATTACGTGAGTAAGGTTGTTTACATCAATTCCGCGTGCAGCAACGTCAGTACAAACAAGAAGGTTAATCTTCTTCTCTTTGAACTTTTTCATCGTCATATCACGAGAAGCTTGATCCATATCTCCGTGTAGAGAATCTGTTGGGTAACCGCGAGCATTTAGCTCATCAGTAAGTTCTTTTGCTCCGATTTTTGTACGAGTGAAAATAATTGCGTACATTTCATTAGCAAAATCCATATAACGGCAAAGAGCTTCAGTAGCATCTCCACGACGTACAACAACTGCCAGTTGCTCAACTGAATCAGCAGTAAGAACTTTCTTCGTTACACGAACAGTTACAGGATTTGAGAACTCTCTATTTACGAGGTCAGCAATTGGACCAGGTAGAGTTGCAGAGAACATCCAGATTCTCTTTTCAGGAATGTCTGCGATAATCGCTGTAACATCGTCAAAGAACCCCATATCAAGCATTTCATCAGCTTCATCAAGAACAACAAACTTTGTATCATGGAATTTAAGAACGCCACGATCAATAAGATCCATCACTCGTCCTGGAGTACCAACAACAATTTGTGGTTTTTTAGCTTTAAAATCTTTGATTTGTAGACCAACACTCGTTCCGCCATATACTGACATTGATTTACAAGGTTCAAATGCTGAAAGCTTTTGAATTTCTTCGTTAATCTGGTTAGCAAGCTCACGAGTTGGAGCAAGAATAAGCGCCTGAAGTGCCGGCGATTTAAGATCAATTTTTTCAAGAAGTGGAAGTACAAAAGCAGCTGTTTTCCCTGAACCTGTTTGTGCTTGGCCAATAAAATCGACATCCCCACCCATTAATACTGGAATAGCTTGAGTTTGGATTTCGGAAGGATTTTCAAAGCCCATTTGAGTAATAGCTTTGAGTGAAGACTCTTTGAGTCCTAGTTCGACAAAAGACATGCGTGTTTCTCCTTTAGAGAAATAAGGTAATATATGCGCATTTTGAATGTGGTGAGACACGGTCATCAGTAAAGGTCTCAAAACAAACCCTGGTGACCACTTAGACCTGATAGACAATTAAGATCCGGGTGGGCAAGGCAAATAACGACTACAGCCTATCTAACACAAGAGATTATCAAATGTAAAACAAGTCTTAAGATCAGGTAAAACTTACTGACCTATATTATTCTTTCCATTCAAAGAAACTGCCGTAAAATAGGCGAATATCGACAGTCAAAAGGGCATCAAATGAGCGAAAAGATCAATATTTTAAATAACTTCTTCCTTTCCCTAGATAACATGGAATCAGAAGATATGATGAAGTTAACTGAGACGTATTTAAATGATGAAGAGCTAGACGTATTTGTTCAGCATATTGAGAAGTTCTACGGAATTTCTGACGAAGAAGAACTAGGAATGTTAGCGCAATTGATCATTACTGGTTATTTAGCGGCTAAATATGAGGATAAGAATACTCGTCCTCAACACTGAGACAGGTCGTACTGGACCTGAATCCAGAATCGTCTCACACTGGCCAGCTCTTGAAGATAGAGCCATGACCCCTCAAGTTCATGATGATTTTTATGACGGCGGGCCAGCATCTTAAACAAACCAAAAAGTCCTTCACCTACGATCCCTAATTCAAATAAGTCTTTGAGTTCTTCAGATAAAAAAGCACCTGGATCTTTAAAACTGACTCGACCAATTTCATTAGTTACATCAAGTGACAGACCTGCACTGGTAATCAAATGCTCAAGTTTTCTAAAATTTCTGATGGCAAGACTTTGATCCCCTAGCGGCCCGAGCTTGATACAGCGATCATCTAGTCCTAGGGAAGTTGAGAAACAAATCTGGAAGCCCTGATCCTGCGGTTTTAACCACCAGCTAAATCCTGGGTCAGAAATACTACACATGAGTTCTTCATTTACCGGGAAACGGCGGTTATGAAGATGGTCAGTAATAACCTCGGCCTGAAGAATATTATCCATCATGAAAAACTTTGGAGTAATCACTTCATTGCCATTAATCAGACGCAGACTCGGATAACTCTCAGGACTCTCCGTCACATTAGTGAAATCAGTTCTTAGATTGCTGGATTTCATTAATCTGAGAACAAAGACACCTTTATTTTTCTGGATATGGTACAAAAGTCCTGGGGTTGCCGGAATTTCTGCATTAACTTCTGAGACGATTGACTCTTCAGTCACCTCTTCCAGTTCTTCAATGGCAGCGAAGTTTTTTTCAAAGTGTCTGTAAGTCTCTTTAAGGAGGAGTTCGATATCATCCATGATTTCTTTTCCTTAGAATAGCGACATTAAAATTTGAATCACGATAATCACAATCATCGGCGAAATATCAAAAGGAAGATTCGCAGGCATCATTTCTCTAATCGGTCTCAAACTGACGTCGGCAACCTGATGTAGTTTTTGTGCCCAAACCTGAGAACGCACCTGAGGGAAATAGCTCATGATAACGTCAATAATGATAATATAGATATAAAGTTGAAGTATTCCGTGAATGATAACCATACTTTATTGTGGATATCTCACCATGATTTGAAAAGAAAAAAGGCGGCATAAAGCCGCCAATCTTTGAGAAAAATTAGAATTTATAAGTTGCCGCTGAAGCAGCTACGATAAAGAGAAGAACACTTAGGAAGTAAGCTGGTCTTCCATACTTTGGAAAACGCTTCGATACGATTGCTCCACCGATACCAACAATAAACCAAATGCACATTTTCACTTTAATCCAAAGAGGCCAGCCTTCAGTATGACTAACACCTAGTCTTGCCATCAATCCCATTCCTCCTACCAGAGTCATAAGAGTAGCAATTCCAGTAAGAATCTTAATAAGCTTAGAGTTAAGACCGAAGAATGAAATCGCCATACCTGTGAAGAGGATAATGATCGAAGTCAGGTGAATAATATTGTAAATTTCATAAGACATGATGAGGCTCCTCAAATTATAGGTTTTTTAGAATATCTATAAATAAATACCAAAATTTTTCAACTGTTGGAACATTTACTCGCTCATCAGGCGAATGGGCCCCAGTAATTGTTGGTCCAAAAGAAACAGCATCGATTGGGCCGATTTTATCTCTTAAAATTCCACACTCAAGTCCTGCGTGAATAGCAGTCACTTTAGCAGGTTGCTGATACAATTTTTCATAAGACTCAGTCGCAAGCTTCAAAAGTTCATTGTTTTTTACTGGTTTCCAGCTTGGATATTCTCCGTTCTTTTTGAAATCAAAACCAAATCCATAGGCTAAACCTTGAATTTGATTTTCCAGTGTCACACACTCGCCTCTATCGAAGAAGCGCAGAGATGATTGAAGATAGAACTGACCACGAACCAGGAGGCTCACGGCCTGGTTATTCGAGAGAGAAACCAGTTTTCTTCCCGTCGCAAGATCCATTTTATGAGCACCATGGGGGAAAGCGAGCATGAATGATACCACTTTTTTAGCATCAGCAGCACTCATCACTTGAGATAATTCCTGATCAACTTCTTCAATTTTCACGAAAATTTTCTGATCGTTTTCTGGTAAAAAGTTAAGCCAACGTGCTTTGATCTCTTCCCCTACTTTCAGAGCATCAGCAGTATTTGCAAGACGAACAAGGGCAAAAGCATCACGAGGAATAATATTATGGGCCTTACCACCTCGCCATTCAGCGAGCTCCATGCCATCAAGCTTTGATAACCACTCCATTAAGAATCGAACAGCATTTCCGCGTTGTTCATGGATATCAACACCAGAGTGGCCGCCAACAAAACCGCCCACAACCAGCTTATAGCTTTTCCCATTCAGAATTGCTGGAACATATTTAAAAGTATGATTGAATTCGTAATCAATTCCACCGGCACAGCCAATATAAAAACTTCCCCACTCTTCTGTATCAAGGTTGAGCATTTTCTTACCTTGAAGCTTATCTGCCTCAACTCCCCACGCCCCATGAAGACCAGTTTCTTCATCAATAGTGAAAAGTAATTCAAGCGGCGGGTGAGCAATATTTTTTTCCAGCATAATAGCAAGTGCAGCAGCACAGCCAATACCGTTATCAGCACCAAGAGTTGTGCCTTCTGCCTTAATCCAATCACCATCTCTCATGGTAGTGATAGGATCAGTGTTGAAATTAATTTTTTTTGATGGAACAGCATCAGTCACCATATCCATGTGATTCTGAATAATCACTGTCTCATGATTTTCATAACCAGCTGTGGCCGGAACATAAACGATGACGTTACCCACGCCATCCACATGAGTTTTAAAACCAAGACGTGACGCCTCAGCGACAATAAACTCACGCACTTTTCCTTCATTCTTTGAAGGGCGCGGAAGTTGGGTGATTTGATGGAAGTATGACCAAAGATGCTTTGGGGTATCAGGAAAGTGTGAAGGAATTACCATAATGATCTCCAGACTAAAGTCTTAATATTTAAAGGTTTACCGCGATCGAGAAGGATTGTCATGAGTCTTTGGTTGACCACTTGTAAAAGCTTCATTAATTAGAAGGGAATTTTTTAATGAGGTGAACTTATGAAATTAAGACTATTAGCGGTAATCGCTACCATGCTTCTCTCTTTCTCAGCTTTTGCTTATGTTTTCACTCCACCTTCAAGAGTTGTTACTCTTCCTGGAAGAATTACTGTTGAAATCATCAATAATACATACCGCCCAATTGCTTGTTCTGGTCAAATCGATGGATTCAAAGCTTATGGACACCAAGTTCTTCCATTCCATAATGTCATCATTCCTGCTGGAGCAGCTTTTCCAGTAAACTTATTCGCAGTAGGAGCACCATTTGTGAACTCTGCGTACAATCTAGGTTGTCACTTTATTGGTTGGTAAGAGAAGTACAAGAAACAGAAATAAAAAAGCCCCGAATTCGGGGCTTTTTTTATTAGTTCAGACCTTTGTCTAGGATCGAATCTTCTTTTGAGCCATTGTAGAAATAAACGAACTGGTAACCCGCTTCAGATAAATCCTGAGCAGCTTTAGCCGGAACTCCATCACCATTCATTGTATAAAGAATCACGTTCTGAGATTTATTTGGAAATTTTGCAGAAAATGCATCTTTAAAACCCGGGCCGTAGCTTAGTTTTTCAACGTTTTCGAAATTCACTGAAGAATTTCCAGATTGAAGGTCTACGAAAACAAAATTTAATCTATTTTCAAGACGTTGTTTAAAAGCTTCGCGAGGAATTTCGTATTTCATCATTTTCACCTTGATTGACAGTTTTAGACCCTTCAAAGATACTGCGAACAGCTTAAAATGTTGAGCTAAAAATGCTCCCAAAGAGGTTTTCGAGTCATGAATTCCAAGGTTAACTTTGTTCCCGTCAAGGCCCACATCAATTGGGACGAATACTTCATGCTTCAGGCCATGATGGCATCTTTCCGCTCCAAAGACCCTAATACCAAAGTTGGCTGTGTTTTTGTTGATGACAATAATCACCAGCTTTCTATGGGTTACAACGGATTAGTGGCCGGTGTGGATGAATCAAGACTTCCTTGGGGAAATGATCGCTCAGTTCCTTTGGATCTTCAAAAATATGCTTATGTTGTTCATTCCGAGGCCAATGCTATTCTTCACGCCAAGGCCAGTCTGGAAAACTCACGCTGCTACGTAACTCTCTTTCCCTGTCATGAATGCGCTAAGATGCTGGCAACGGTGAAAGTGAAGGAAGTGGTTTATCTTTCAGATAAATACCAAGGCTCAGTAGAAAACGAGGTTTCTAAGAAAATTCTCGATCTCTCTGGGGTGAAGTATCGCGAACTCAAGATCAATCAATCTATCCTAGACGATCTCCACCAATATCTTAGTTCGATGAACTAATTCTTCGGCGGAGCTTTAATCCATGCAGTAACCGCAAGCTTGAGCGCTTGATCTACTGGCATATCCACTTTCTCCACAGAATCCTTGGGAACAAGTACTGTCAGTCCACCCAACATGTAACTTAATGGGATATACACCGTAATCAATTCCTGATTATTGATTTCTTCCAGCTCTTCTCTTGTCACAAGACCCAGAGTTTTTACACCAAGACCCGGAAGTGGAACCAGAACCACACGTTGATTTTCTTTTCCTTTGCTTCCACCAGGAATCAAGGCCATCAGATCCTTTAGTGGATTATAGATAATCTTGATTAGCGGAACTCTTTCTAGAAAAGAATTGAACCAGTGGAAAAATCTTCCGGTGAAGTAGTTATTCACCAAAAAGCCAACAAGGATAACGATTGCGATAGTTGTGATGATCCCAAGGCCTGGAACATAAAGCTCCTTGCCCACTATTTTTGCCAATAGGTCACCAAAGAACGTCTCCATCTGCACACTCATGTGAAAAAGCAGATAGAAAGTGAGCGTTATGGGAAGAATAACGATGAGACCTTTAAAAAAAAGCTGATTTAGATATTTCATACGCTGATATTAGCAGGATTTGGAACAGAAGAAGATGAGATTTTAGCGATAGGGCAAAAAAAAAGCCCTCTTGCGAGGGCTTTTTAAGACAAATTACTTAGCAGCAACTTTCTTAGCTGCTACTTTTTTAGTAGCTTTCTTAGCTGTAGCTTTCTTTGCTACTTTTTTAGTAGCTTTCTTAGCTGTAGCTTTCTTTGCTACTTTTTTTGTAGCTTTCTTAGCTGGAGCTTTCTTAGCTACTTTTTTTGTAGCTTTCTTAGCTGTAGCTTTCTTTGCTACTTTCTTTGTTGCTTTCTTTGCAGCTGGAGCTTTCTTAGCTGCTACTTTTTTTGTTGCTTTCTTAGCCATAATTTCCTCCCAGGAAATAGTTGGTTAAATAATATTGACCTTTCTTAATTTTAGCTTAATCACAAATTTCACTTAACGCAAACAAAAAATACAAATTTTGTTCAAGCTAAATGCAATGTGAAGATTCATGCGCGGAGTTTTGATCGGAAAAATCTCATGCATGGATCATTTAAACATTCATGCATGAGATCGGTATATTGAAAAAAGAAGTTTAGTGAAAAGTGAAATCTAATTCATTATTTTTTACATCGATGACGACTCTTCCACCTTTTTCAAGTCGTCCAAAAAGTATTTCGTGGGCCAGCGGTCGTTTGATTTTTTCGTCTATGATACGAATGATAGGACGTGCTCCTAGCTTCTCATCATAACCATGACGACCTAGCCATTCACGGGCGGCATCAGAGACTTCAAGCTCCACCTTTTTCTCCGTCAGCTGGTGCTCAAGCTCCATCAAAAACTTGCCAACAACCTTCTCGATATTGCTCAAGGCAAGCTTGTTAAAGGTTATTATAGCATCCAATCGATTTCGGAATTCTGGGGTGAAAATATTTTTTAGGGCCTGGTCTCTTTTGGAGGAATTTATTTCCCCTCCGCGACTTCCACCAAGGCCAATTGAACCTGATTCCATCTCTTTTGCGCCCGCATTTGATGTCATTATCAGGATCACATTTCTAAAATCACTTGTTCTGCCATTAGAATCTGTCAGTGCTCCGTTATCCATTACCTGTAAGAGAATGTTGAAAACCTCTGGATGGGCCTTCTCAATCTCATCCAGCAGGAGAACTGAATAAGGATTCTTATGGATAGCATCTGTTAAAACACCGCCCTCTTCAAAGCCCACATAACCCGGAGGAGCTCCGATTAATTTAGATACTGTGTGCTTTTCCATAAACTCAGACATATCAATTCGCACGAAATTAATGCCCATAATATGTGCCAGTTGTTTGGCAAGTTCAGTTTTACCAACACCAGTAGGTCCAGTGAAAAGGAAGCTGGCGATTGGTTTATTTTGATGACCAAGACCTGAACGAGAAAGAATCAGTGAGTTTGCCACTTTTTCTACTGCTCCATCCTGACCATAGATCATCATTTTCAAATCTCGATCAAGATTCTTTAATTTCTCTTTTTCGTTCAACGAAATAGATTTCTGCGGGATTCTTGCAATCTGGGCGATGACTTTCTCAATATCATCCATCGTCACAACTGCGCCGATCTCTCTATCTGGGGAAAGTCTGATATATGAACCAACTTCATCGATCACATCAATGGCCTTATCAGGGAGTTTTCTTTCTGCGATATGCTTTTGAGCAAGGGAGACTACCGCTGAAATCACTTCATCCGGATAAGTCACTTTGTGGTGTTCCTCAAATTTCGGTTTAATTCCCTGAACAATCTTAATGGCATCATCAACACTTGGTTCAAGGACATCAACTTTTTGGAAACGACGGTTTAAGGCCTGATCTTTTTCAAAATACTTTCTGTATTCTTCAAAAGTTGTTGACCCCATACAACGGATTTGACCACGTGATAATGCAGGCTTAAGTAGGTTTGAAGCATCTAAGCTTCCTCCACTAGTTGCTCCTGCACCGATAATCGTGTGGATCTCATCGATGAAAAGAATCGATCCTGTTGTCTCATTTTTTTTCTCAAGGGCCCCAAGAACCAGCTTTAATCGCTCCTCAAAGTCCCCACGAAATTTTGTTCCGGCAAGAAGTGAGGCCATATCAAGTGAGTAAACTGTTGTAGTGGCGAGAGCTTCTGGAACTTTCTTTTCCACAATGGCCTTAGCAAGACCTTCAGCGATGGCCGTTTTACCAACACCGGCGTCTCCTACTAGGATTGGGTTATTTTTTCTTCTACGGCAAAGAATTTGAATAATACGGTGAATTTCATTTTCACGCCCAACAATGGGATCAATTTTTCCAGCACGGGCCAGATCATTGAGATTGGTGGTGTATTCACTTAAGGCCTTTTCATATTTTTCTTCACGTCGGAATGTTTCACCATTTCCGTTTTCCTGCCCTACGTTCACATCTTCTTGCTCACTTGTCAGAGGTCTATCAGCACCATGGGAAATTTTTTCCACAATGTCGATACGACTCACTCCTTGGCGCTCCAAGAAGTAAGTAGCATGAGATTCTTTTTCACTGAACATTGCCACCAGAAGGTTGATGGCCTGAATAGATTTTTTTCCAGAGCTTTGAATGTGAATGGCGGCTCTTTGAATAACACGCTGAAGGCTCAGCGAAATTTCTGGCTGATAAAGAATCCCATTTTCTTTTGCCACATCTCGAAGTTGCTCATTTCCGAACTGTTTTTTATTCAGTTCAGTGATCTCTTCGTCAGTCAGCAATGAGAAATTTGAATCCTCATTTAAGAAATCGACCAGATCATGCTTCAAGTCCTCAATGTTGGCACCACTCTCCATCAACACTCCATAGACTGCTTCGTCTTCCAGCATTGCGAGGAGAACGCTTTCCAAGGTAAGGAACTCGTGTTTCTTCTCATTGGCCCTTTTAATGGCCTTGTTAAGTATTTGTTCTAATTTTTGGCTAATCATATCGATATCCTCATGACTTTCATTATAGTTAAGATGAGTTCGATTTTGATAATGGCAAGGGTCAAAATTTATTCTTCAGGTTCAAGGGAGCATTTTAGGGGATGGCCATTATCTTTGGCATACTTGATTACTTTGGCCACCTTAGATTCAGCTACTTCATATGTAAAGATACCGCACACTGCACTTCCCTTGTGATGAACTTCCAACATAATGCGGTATGCTTCGTCAGGATCGTGCCCAAAGAATTTCTCCAACACCAAAATCACAAACTCCATCGTCGTATAATCATCATTATGCATAAGTACATAATATCGGCGGGGTCTTTTGACCTCGCTCCTTGATTTGGTTGCAACATTGCCGTCATTTTCGGTTTGTGAAGACATATTCTCTCTGGCCCGTGTATATAATAGGAGAATGCAATAAATCCTTATGAAAGGCAAGCTCGTGAACTTAAATGATTATGAATCTCTCGTTAACCGTCTGAAAAAAAATCAGAAGAAATTGAAAAATTTTATTAATTCGGAGCATATTGAAGCTTACCGCATTTATCAAAAAGATCTGCCACAGATCCCCTATTTGATTGATATCTACAAAGATCATGCCTTGATTTCTGAACAGGGCAAACGTCTTAACGATGAAGAAGTTCACTTACGTGATGAGCACACAGAACAAATCCAAAATGCAATCACTCAAGTTTTTGGGATTCCCAGCGAGAAACAATTTTTTAAAACACGTGAGCGCCAAAAAGGTATCCAACAATATCAGGCGTACAACTCAGCGTCTGATAACTTTTTTACCATTAAAGAAGGACCACTTACTTTCTTAGTTAATCTTGAAAGATATCTGGACTCAGGGCTTTTTCTTGATCATCGTCCTCTTAGAAAAAAGCTTATCAATGGACTGGCAAAAGATAAACGTGTGCTAAACCTTTTCTGCTACACAGGCTCACTGAGTGTTGCCAGCGCCTTCGGTGGAGCAAAACAAGTCATCTCGATTGATATGTCAGGAACCTATCTTGATTGGGCAGTAGAAAACTTTAAAGAGAATCAACTCGATTATAAAAAACACCGTTTTCTTCAAGAAGATTGTCTTAAATCGGTCGAAAAACTTCATGAAGAAAATGAACTTTTTGATCTGATCCTGCTTGATCCTCCTAGTTTTTCAAACTCTAAGAGAATGGATGAAGATCTTGATATTCAAGAAGATCACGCCATCCTTGTGAGAAACTGCATGAGACTTCTTGCCCCACAGGGTGAACTCTATTTTTCTACTAATAAAAAGAGATTCGAATTACACCCTGTGATTTTGGAGAATTATAAAGTCAAAGAGATCAGCCAATGGACTATTCCAATGGATTTTCACCAGTCAAATATTCATAGGGCTTTTTTAATTACCCATAATCAATAAGTTAGGAACTCTCTGACCTCTGTAAAAAATGCACTAAGAAGGGTTAACTTATTGACCCTTCAGGCATTTGACGAGTATAAGGCTTAGCAATCAAAGCCAACCTCCAGGGGGAAGAATGAAGAAAATCCTATCTCTTACAGCATTACTCATCACGTCTTCTGCATTTGCTGAAATTGAATCAGAACAAGCAAAAGCGATTTTAGAATCTTCAATCGGTTCAATTACTATTGAAGAGGTTGTTACAAATGATTCAATGCCTTTTATCCCTACTCTTCCTTCTCCAACAATTCCTTCAGTAGGAAATGGTCCTGGCGGAACAATGGTTCCTCCGAGCATTCCTTCTACTCCAGGTGTTCCAAGTGCAGCTCCAGGTGCTCCAAAACCATCTGGTGTCGAGAGAACAAGACAAGTTATTTCTACAGCTAAAGAATTCGTTGCTCTTGGTGAAGCGATATATGAACTTGTGAAGAAAGGTAAGCCTTCAAACACAACAAAATATGAAGCAATCAGCGTAGTTCCAAAAGTTCCAGGAACAAATGAATATGTAGATCCATTCGATCTAGAAGGTTTCGGGATTCCTGAAGAAAGAAACTTTACTGCTCGAATTAAAAACGGTGCAGGAACTGAGGTTGTTCGTTTTGATTACACTCTTATCTACTCTTACGGTGGATCTTATAACGGAGCTGGACAATATCTTTCAAACGTAATGATTGTTCCGAAGTACGTTAAAACAACTCATGGTTGGGACTTCACTGCAACAATGAGCCTAAGCGGAATTATGAACCACGGTTCACGTGCAAACCCAGTAGCTGGTGCACTAGTAGCTATTAAGTACCAGATGAATAACTGGCGCGCTTCTTTTGAGCGTAACGACACAATCCACGTAACTGGTAAGGGTCAAGTGAGAAGTTACGGCCTTAAATAAGCTTCAATTTTCATTCTTTAATTAACCAAGGCTACTCGATAAGAGTGGCCTTTTTTTTTGGCCACACTAAAGGAGTCAACACCCGCAATTTTAGTTAACGTTGCCACATGAGAAACTATCTAAATACCCCCATTGATAGCAGTCGCCTTCTCTTCTTTAAATTTTTCACCTGCCTGATGCTCATCTTTGAAATCATCAACGGCATCATGATTGGAAAAATTCACGAATATTCTGCTCCTCAAATGCACTTCTCCTACCTGTTAACGACCTTCATCACTCCATTTCCTCTCTGGGGCATATATCTTCAGTATGGGGTCATCATTGTCTGCGCCCTACTGGTTCTTTTCGGTAAATACTATCGCCTAAGCTCTACACTTCTTTTTCTCTCCTTCACCCATTTATTTTTAAGCGAGATGAGCGAGTATATTAATCACGCTTATCTCTACTCCTTGATGCTCTTCTGGCTGATGGTACTTCCATTAGGTGAGAAAGAAGTCACTCCGACTCATCCTCGCTGGATGCTGTGGCTTGTACTCTTTCATGTTTTTATCGTTTATTTTTTTGGAGGAGTCGCAAAGCTCAACAGCGACTGGCTTCACGGCACACCTATGGATATATTTCTCTCTCAAAGAGATAATCACCTCTTTGAGGACTTCTACTCACAAAAATGGGCGCCTCTTTTTTTCAGCTGGGGTGGAGCTCTCTTTGATCTATTGATTGTTTTCTTTTTAATCATTCCCAAAACAAGAATTCCTGCCTTTATCATTGCGGCACTCTTCCATATTTCTAATGTCTTTATGTTTGGTCTTGCAAGCTTCCCATGGTTTTGTCTCTTTCTGAGCTCTCTTTTCTTTTCTATGCCTTGGTTAAAAAAGATGCCCTTTTATCAGATAAATCTTCAAGGAAGAATGGAGCTATTTAAGTTAAATAAAATTGGATTTTCTGTACTCACTTTATATGTACTGATTCACATATTTCTTCCCTTCAGACATTTTCTTTATCCTCATGATGCCAGCTGGTCAGAAGAGGCCCATCAATTTTCTTGGAGAATGATGTTAAGAACCAAAAGCGGAGAAATCTCTTTTGTGGGAGAAAAAAATAATGGCAAAAGATTTATCATTAACCCCTATCAGTATTTGACTGTCAGGCAATTTGAAAAGATGAAAGGACATCCTGATATGCTCCTGCAATTCGCCCACTTTGTAGGAAAGATATATAAAGATAAGGGTGAAGTGATTAAAATTTTTTGTTACTCACAGATCGCACTCAATCATCATGCTCCTCAGGCCCTCATTGATTCAACAGTTGATCTGACACAAATCCAACGAAGCATCTATCCCTACAGTTTCATTAAAAGCTTTGTGCCTGATGAATCTAAATCCAGATATTTAGCTTCGCCCTAAATTCCAAACTCAAGCTTTTTAATCGGTTTTCCGATAAGCCTCTGGAATGGGGTAAAATATGAAAAAGCTGTTATTAGGTTTGGCCATCACACTCTTCTCTTCACTTGCATTTGCAGGTGTTGGACAAGAGAACTGGAAACATTTATCGAGTGATCAAAAAGCTGCTCTGATAGATAGCTATCTGGAATTTTATGAAGAATATAATGTCACCGTCAAAGAACCTCTTTCCACTTTAACTTCATCCCGCTTTGAACTGCAATTTATCACGAATGCTTATGCTAATACTGGTATGAACTGTGTGTATGCCGGCTGGCCAAGTAAAAGAGTCGGAGGACTCTGCTCTTCTCCTGTTAGGTATAATCCAGGATATGAAACCGGTGGATGTAAGAGCAATGAATTGCAATGTCAGCCAATGCTCTTTGGTGGTGGATTTTGTGTTCCTACTTCGACCAGCTCACAAAGGTCACTCGCCTTCACTAATTGTGCTAATAAATTCGCTGAATCAAAAAGAACGTTCAAAGATGTAGTGAGTGAGATTGAAGCAAAAGGTAAGCAAGGCGAACTTTTTGAAGTGATGAATTTTGCTGAAACAACTTGTTCAGACAGTAAGCAAGCTGGAACGGGTATGTGTAAGCGTTTATTACAAGTGCTGGCCGATATTAAAGCTGCAGGAGTTCCACAAACAGGAAAGACTGAGAACAAAGCTCCTACTCCTCCTAAAAAAGAGAACGCACCTACTCCTCCTATAACTCCTCCGACTCCACCAAAGCCACCGGTGACACCTCCTCGCGCAGAAGTCCCGCCGGTAAAAAAGCCTGATGTCTATATTGGTGGAAAGAAAGAGGAAGATCCCAAAGTAAATGATGACTTCATTAAGACAGTTGAAGAGGCCAATAAGATCACATCGCAGGCCAACCAGGCCGGGATGATTATGTGTGATACAACACAGCCACTTGAGAGAACAGATGCACGTGCTGAAAGCTATAGCTCCGTTGCTCGCTCTCTTGATCCAAACTTTGAAACACTTACTTATACTGATAGAAAAGGTAATGAATACAGCCGTGGTGTTCGAGTGAGAATGTACGGCCCAACATCCATGGCCAAAATGGTTAATGGCACACCAACGACTCGTGTATGGGACTTTATAAGTGATGATAACGCCGTTAACGAAACTTACCTTCATTTTACTGATGAACCAACTCCAGGCACACTCTCGCACCTGATGGAATCTGTTGTGGTGCTCATTCCAAGAAAAGAGATTCCTCGTGCGGAAACAAAAGGAAACGAAGTTCACGTGACCCTTCCAACGGGTGAAATGGTGATCTTTGATGCAAAAACAAAACTTGTTAAGAAAGGTGCTTTTAAAGAAGAGCCAATCGATACGAACCCTAATCGCTTCCAAAGAAAGTTTGCAAACAACTATGTGGGCGAAGGTATCAGTCTGAGAGTTGACGGTCGCGGAGTCGATCCTCGTAATGGAGTTGGTAACGTAGTCATCACCCAGAAAGGAAAAACCTGCACCCTTCCTAAAGACAAAGTCTGGGGAGGAACAAATGACAATCCTAAATTTAAGTACAATGATGACAAAAAACTTGTGAATTTCCTGAATGCGAACTGCAGTAGCCAGTTCAGTCTATAAGATAAAAAAGGGAGCTTCGGCTCCCTTTTTTTATTGGCACATGCTCAAGGCTTCAACTCTTTTAACTCTCTCTTTTACGTGACTCTTCACCTTCACACCGACCCATAATTCATTAATCTTATCCGTCAAAGGCCTGAAGAGTTTATTATCAACAGGAATCTCTTCATACATCTTTATATTCAAAGTCTTCACCCCACCATGCTTCATCAAAGCTTCAAACTCAGACTGGCATAACAGCAGATCATCGCGCACACGCTTACATTCAATTTCACTAGGAAGAGATTCAAGACATTCTACATCCGAGAGATAAGTTCTCGATTGTTCAGTATAGAGATAGGCATGGGCATTAAAGCTTAGAAGGCCTAGACCCAGGATAAAGTATTGCATCTCTCCCTCCTCGTTTAGTCACCTGTCTAAAGTCTAGACACTCTTTGAGAGCTCCAAACTATGGGAATGTTAACTTCCAATGACTAACTTTAAGGATAAGAGTTCAAGGTTCATGCCAAAAAAAAGGGCCCCAAAAAGGGGCCCTCATTTGATGATCTTTTAAGAAATCAAAGTATTAAACTTTGAAACCTTTAAGTTTATCAGCAAGAGTTGATGGTTGAGCAACTTCAGGCTTATAGCTTGATTTGTACTCACCAGATGCAACTGCTTTCATAGAAAGAGCGATTTTCTTAGCAGACTTATCGATAGAGATAACGATTGCTTTTACTCTGTCACCTTTTGCTACTTTATCAGCAGGCTTCTCAACTCTCTCTTCAGAGATTTCAGAGATGTGTACTAGACCTTCGATTCCAGTCTCAAGCTCAACGAATACGCCGAACTCTGTAAGGCGAACTGCTTCACCTTCAACAACTGAACCAACTGGCATACGCTCTTCGATTCTCTTCCAAGGATCTTCCTCAAGCTGTTTAAGGCCTAGGCAGAACTTTTGGTTTTCTTTATCTACAGTTACAACTGCAGCTTTAATGTTTTGTCCAACTTTGTATTCCTCAGCTGGGTTAACATTTTTCTTTGTCCAAGAAAGATCTGAAACGTGGATTAAAGCATCAACTTCTTCTCCAAGATCTACGAATAGACCGAAGTCAACGATTGCTTTAATTGTACCTTCTACAGTTTTACCTGCAGGGTATTTGTTAGCAAGATCATCCCAAGGATTTGGCATAAGTTGTTTTAGACCAAGAGAAATTCTCTTGTTTTCAACATCTACTTCAAGAACTACAGCTTCGATCTTATCGCCTACGCCGTGAGCTTTGTTGCTAGATTTTTTGTTCGTCCAGCTCATTTCAGAAACGTGGATTAGACCTTCGATACCATCAGCAAGCTCAACGAAGATACCGTAATCTTTAACAGATACGATTTCCCCAGTTACTTTTGTTCCTGGCATGTAGTTATCTTTAGCAGATTCCCAAGGGTTTGGTTGAACTTGCTTAAGACCTAGAGATACGCGCTCTTTAGAAGCATCGTACTTAAGGATTTTAACATCAATTTCATCACCAACGTTAAGAAGGTTAGAAGGATGTTTTACACGGCCCCAAGACATATCAGTGATGTGAAGTAGACCATCAACACCACCAAGATCAATGAACGCACCGTAATCAGTAATGTTTTTCACGATACCTTTTACGATCATTCCTTCTTGGATTTGAGTAAGAGTTTCATCTCTCATCTTACCGCGCTCATCAGCTAGGATTGAACGGCGAGATAGAACGATGTTTCCACGCTTCTTGTTAAACTTAATAACTTTGAATTCCATTGTTTTACCAATGTACTTATCAAGGTTCTTAACAGGACGGATGTCGATTTGTGAACCAGGTAAGAAAGCCTTAACACCGATATCAACAGAAAGACCGCCTTTAACTTTAGCGATAACTGTACCTTCAACTGCTTCGCCTTTTTCGCAAGCTTCAGAGATTTTATCCCAAGCTTTAAGAATTTCAGCTTTGTCTTTAGAAAGTACAAGGTTCCCCATTTGAGATTCTAACTTCTCAAGGTAAACTTGGATTTCGTCGCCAACTTTAACTTTCATTGTGCCGTCATAGTTACGGAACTCACGAGCGAGTACTAGACCCTCTTGCTTGTAACCGATGTCAACTGTTACGAACTCATCGTTCATAGCAACGACATTACCCATGAAAACTTCGCCTTCAGCGAAATTTTTGGCAGAAGTAGAGTTAATCATATCTCCAAATTCTGTTTTTGCTTGTTCCTCTTTGATTTCTCCAAGTTCGAAATCAAAACCTTTTACCCAAGCTGGTACTTCAAAGGATTTTGTTGTGTTTTTTGTGGTGGCCATAATAAGCCCCCCTTTTTCATACATTAATTCTCCTACTGGAGAGAGTCTGTTATAAACGAAGATAGGGAAAAAGCAAAGCGTTAGATCGTAAGTCTCTTCTTTTTCTGAGAGTAACGCATGCGCTGCGAGAAGAGTTTCTCGTAATGGGAATAAAGTTCTTCTGAATATTGCTCAAAGTGATGCACTGCCTCAAGGTATTCCTCTACCCCCTGCAGCTCAACAAAGTAGCGTTCATAATTGAGAAGTATTTTCAATACCTTATCTTTCAATTCACGCACATCATCTGGATAATAGGTCTCTCCGAACTTCCCTTGACGTATCAGAGCATGACGGGAGGCCGTGCGCGGAACGAGAATCGGGGTCTGAGTGGCCAAGGCATAATAATCTTCATCACAGACGAGCTCTCGCTCAGGCAATCCGATAAAAAGATCGCAATCCACAAAACTTTGGGCCTTCAGAGACCTTGTCTCAAAGGAAATATTCATCTCCAGCTGTCGCTCTAAAATGATACGTTTAAGGCTTTCAAACAGACTATGATTGTACCAAGAGATATCTGTGACAAAAGAGAAGATCACTTTATTTTGATACTTGTTTTCTTCCAAGCTGTGAAGAATCGGATAAATGCTATCAATGAACATGCGAAGATATTTTAAATCTTCTTCGGTGCGAGAAACAAAAACGACTATTTTTCTGCGGTCGCCCTTATCAAGTTTGTGAGTATCCTTAGGGAAATCAATCCCTACTCCAGTCACTTTGATTTTTCTCTCGGCCACAGGCAAGTTCTCTTTGGCAAACTCAACGACATTCTGAGAAAAGGCCAGAATCATATCTGTGCGTGAAACAAACCAGCGCTCAAGAAAAGTATTTTTCTGACGGGTTAATGTTTCATTAAAAGTATAAATAAGCGGAATGTGAGTCAGCGAACGAAGAATACTTCCCAAAGGAAGAAGCGTTTGATGATTGTAGGTATGAATAATATCAATCTGTTTTTTCTGCATTATCTGCTGAATGAGAAAGTAGAAATTCACCTTCCCTTTCCACTGATCAAGATCTTCTCTGAAATACAAACGTGGGATGGCCTCTTTTTCGGCCTCTTGATCGATTAGCGATTTTTCACGACAAAGAATAAATGACCCACCACCGATGTTTCTAAAATAGATGGCATCTGTTAGGCATTTTCGCTCAGTGGTTGCCCAGTCTTCTGAAAGACAGATATAAAGGATATTGAGGTCACTTAACCGAATTCTTTCTCTCATTTATTTACAATCTCAGCTGTCACAGAACCGATTTTGATTTTGGCCTGACCTTTTAATAGAGTCCTCTTATTGTCATCACTAAACCAGAAAGTTAACTCTCCACTTTTGAGATGATCTCCCGTGTACTGGGTAACAGCATGGACCTTAATGGCCTTCTTCTCTCCTCGAGTTGTCTCAATTGTCTCTCTGCCAATAACCGTTGTCTTAAAGATTAAGATCTTCGTTTTATTTATCAGTGGGATTTCGTAAACATCTCCATCTTTAAGAGGGAGACCTTGATAGAAGAAAACAACTGAGAAAGGATCTAGTGAGTGATAAGGGATATACTTACTTTCTTTTTTCTCTTTTTCTTTATCTTTTGTAACTCTTTTATAGAACCAAAAAGTTTTAAGTTGTTCGCGATCATGAAGTTGTAAATCATCCACATCTTGCTTTGATTCACGCTGCACCAGAGAATAGCGGGTACTCAAGAATTCATCCGTTGTAACATAGGTATCAACAGTATCATCGAGCTCATAAATACGGCTGTAAAAAGGGGCCGATTTAAAACGTGCATGAAAATGCCACACTTCTTTATCGTTAATAACCTTCTTGCCATTATTGGTGAACATGATCTTTCCAACCGTCATCCCCATGTAGTTGATGTTGAGAAAAATCTTATCTTCTAAGTTATGATTTGGTTTGTACTGCTTCCAGACAGCACTGGCCTTCTTTTCAACTTCGATCAATTCGACAGGATAATCTTCTGGCAACTTTTTAGGAGCAGCCTTAACAACGATGGGAGCAGATGCTTTGGTTTTATTTGTGACCGCAGGAAGTGGGACTTTTTTATTATCAGGCTTAACCTTGATGTCTTTTTTACTTGGTTGAGCGACTTCTTTTTTTTCTTCGACTTTCGTTTCTACTTTCTTTTCTTGAACTTCAAATTTATCTCGCAGACTTGCATCCACCTCTACCTGAGGATCTGCCGCACTCACATCTTTACTGAGAGTTTTCTCGAAATCTTTATGATTCCAAGAGCAGGCAAATAATATAATTAACGCGAAATACTTCACTCAATATCCTTTCAAGAAGATTTCTTCCTATTGTAAGTTATTGAACGATAGAATCAAGGCTTGAGCACTTTCTCCAGTGAATTTAATAGCGGCAACTCCCCACTAATAAAGTCAACTTTAACCCGAATGTAGAGAATACGTGGGTCTTGGCTAACGCGCTTCATTTTCACCATATCCTTTTCAGAACAAAGGATAATGGCCGCATGCTGAGTGGCCTTTGTTAGCAGAGTATTTAGATCGGAGTTCGTGAAAAAATAATGGTCGGGAAAACTCACTCGATCACAGATCTCAACACCAAAATTCTCAAGGTATTGATAAAAAGATTGAGGGTTGGCAATGGCAGTAACGGCCACAGCACGCATCCCTTTTAACTCCTCTACACTGCATGAGAAATTTTCATGAGCATCAAATACTCCCGCTGGAACATAACGAGTAAGAGCAATCGGCGGAGCATGGTGAAAATGAGATGTGATAAGATTTACGAGCTTATTTAAGTGAGTCGCATCAACCATATCTGAGCGAGAAACGAGAATTCCATCAGCATCTTTTAGGGCAGAGAATCCTTCACGCAAATAGCCAATAGGTGCCACATGATATTTCTCAAGATCCATCGTGGCGTCGAAAAGAACAAGGTTAAAAGAGCGATAAATTTGCAGATGCTGAAAGCCATCATCGAGAAGAACCACGTCTGGTTTTACATCTGAGAAATATTTTAAAAGATTATCGGCCCTTTTTTTACCAACAATCACGGCCCCCTTACTCATTCGATTTGAAATCATTAAAGGCTCATCACCATAGTCGTAAGGATTGAGACGAAATTTTTGACCTGATTTGAGGAGACCTGACGAATGCTCAAGAGCACCACGATAACCGCGAGTTAAAACTGCTGGAGTCAATCCCTTCGCATTTAACCACTCTGTTAACCAGATAATAGTCGGTGTCTTCCCAGTTCCCCCAAAAGAGAGGTTCCCAACAGAAATTACCGGAACTTTAAAAACTTTCTTCTTAAGTATTCCATATTCATAAAAAGATCTGCGCAGACGATAAACCCACTCCCAGATAAAACTTAAAGGAGAGAGAGCAATATTTCTTAATGAGCGAATAATCTTCTTTTTATTCATGAATAACCTGTGACATGTAAGAGGCAACAGAGAAATCCTCACCACTTAAAAGATTTTTTGTTTCTTTCAGGAGGCGTTTTTTCTCTTCGTATACTTCTCTATTTTCAATCCACTTTTTAAGAATACCATACATTTTGTGAGGTTCTACTTGCTCCTGAATTAATTCAGGGAAGACTTCTCTCTCGTGAACAATATTGGTAAGCGAGATATGGCCTGTATATTTAATGAAGTTTCTAAAAACAAATTCATTTAAGAGTGAGCCTTGGTAGCCCACAATTGTCGGAACTTCAAAAAGACCGCAGCTTAAAGTTACTGTTCCAGAAGCCGCCATAATAAAGTGCGCTTCTTTAAGTGCCTTCACAATGTCAGTATTCTCGTACCAGACATCTACTTTATCCTGAAAATAATCGTAGAGACTTGGATCAAGATGAGAAACCCTTACCAAGTGAACTTCCACGTTAAAATCTTTTTTCAATAGATCAATCGCCTTAATAAAATTAGGTAAAAGAGACTGAACTTCAAACTTCCTGCTGCCAGGAAGAAGCAGGATTTTTATTTTTTCATTCCATGAACCGAAAGGTCGTGCCGGAATATTTTTTAATTCATCTTTAAAGTGAAGCATCAACGGATGAGGAATCCCCTTCACCTGCTTTACTCCACGATTCATAAACCATTCTTTCTCAAAAGGAAGAATGGTAAAGAGAGTGTGAGCAACTTCGCTCATCGTTTTCGCACGATGGGCCTTCCATGCCCAGGCCTGTGGGGCCACGTAATAAAGAACTTTCACACCAAGTTTTGAGAGTTTTTTTGCCAGACGCATATTGAAGCCCTGGAAATCCACCAGAATTGCCGTCTTGGTCTGTCTCTTAATGACTTCTGCTTCAATTTTTTTGAGAGCGTTTTTATAGAAAGGGATTTTCCCAATCACTTCAGAGAATCCCATGCTTGAGAAATCTTTTAAGTGATAAAGAAGTTCTACACCTTCATGCTGAAGATCCTCTCCCCCTACTCCGAAAAACTCAGTATCAGGACAAAGGTGTTTTAATTCAGGAAAGAAGCTCATTGCGTGCTCCTCTCCTGATTTTTCTCCAGCAATAATAAGGCAAGATTTAGAATTTAACATTAATACGGCTGTCTGTTTCTAGTGACTTCAAAGCGCAGTCAACTAAGTGAACGGCACGAAGACCATCTTCAAGTGGAACAATCGATTTCTTATGATTTAAAATAGAATCATAGAAATGAGTGTGCTCAAGCATGAGGTGATCTCTTTTTGGATAATCCATCTCTTTAACAAATGAACCATCTTCATACTGAGAAGATGTTCCAAGCATGATCTTGTTGGTAAACAGATCAACGTAGACACATCCATCAGCTGACATCACTTCCAGATCTCTCACTTCTTTCACACCGTTGCGGCCAATTGTTACATAGGCACGCGATCCACCTTCAAGTTTAAGATCAAGAACGGCATGATCCCAATTTTTAGTTCTAATCTTATATCCCGCTTGAGATTTGATAGATTGAACTTTATGAGGGAACAAGAAATTCACCAGATCAAGGTCGTGTATACCTAAATCTTGGATCACATCAACATCAGTTGCACGCCCTTTAAAAGCAGCAAAGCGGTTAATCTTTACTGTATAAGGAGCTTTAAGATTGGCGAATGTATCTCTTAGTGCTTCCCATGCTTGGTGAAAACGCTCAGATTGTCCTACTTGCACAACGAGTTTTGAGTTCGCCGCTAATTCACGAAGTTTATTGGCCTCTTCATCATTGGAACAAACTGGCTTCTCACAAAAAACGTGTTTACCAGCTTTAAGAAGTTTTGAAACAAGTTCAAAGTGAGTCGAAGTTGGAGTAACAATCACAGCAGCATCGATTTCGTTCATCACTTCATCAATGTCGCTTACAACTTTTACATTCGGGTGTTTTGCTCGAGCAGCTTCTTGACCTGCAGGAAATTTTTCAACAATCGCGACAAAATCAGCAACATCACTATGAGCAGCTGCTTTATCACAATGCCATTTTCCAAGATGGCCGTACCCAAGTACGGCCACTCTCACCTTATTCATAATTAACCTGCCATGAATGGAGCAATACCGATCTCAGATTTTTTGATGAAATCAGCAATTCTCTGAATCACTTGGTTCTTCGAATACTCTGCCATTAGTTCCGGATGAGAAACGAAGGCACGAGGAGCAAGTGCAGAAGCTTCCATTGTTCTGTAGAAGTCTACCACTTCAGAAACTTCTTCTTTTGAGAAGCCCTGACGCTTAAGACCGATAATATTGATACCTTTCAGACGAATACGGTTACCGAAAGCAGTACAGAAATCAGGAATATCACGGTCAATACTTGAACCACCGCCGATATAGGCACCTTTACCAAGAGTAACGAATTGAGAAATACCTGTGTTACCACCGATGATCACTCTATCACCAATAACCACGTGACCAGCAAGCTGGACAGAGTTAGCGAAAGTGAGGTTGTTACCAAGAGTACAGTCGTGAGCAATGTGACAATAAGACATGAAGAGTGAGTTAGAACCGATCACTGTTTTCTTATCTTGCTTCAAAGTACCACGGTGAATAGAAACATATTCACGGAAAGTATTGTTATCACCAATGATTGTTTCAGTAGGCTCACCTTTATAAGAGTTATCTTGGGGAGGAGCGCCGATAGAACCGAATTGAAAAAATTTATTACCTTTACCGATTTTAGTGTGACCATCTACCACAACATTTGAGTGAAAAATACAATCATCACCAATTTCAACGTTAGGTCCGATAACACAGAAAGGCCCGATCTGAACGTTGTTCCCGATTTTAGCTTCTGGGTGAACGAAGGCCATTGGGTGGATTACTGAATTCGACATAAAACAATCCTTAATTTATTTTTAAAGAGGCCATGACAGTACATTCTGACATGACCTCATTGTTGTTAAGCAACTGACATTCGTAGATATGAAATGGTCCACGAACTTTTTGTAGTACCGAATGAATTTCAAGATCCATAGGAGGAACCACTGGTTTTCTAAAACGAGCAGAATCAATTGAAATAAGAGCTACTTCAATCTTTGATTCTTCAATTGGTTTATCTAAGCAGTTTGTGCAAAGAAAAGAAGCCGCTTGCGCCATCATCTCAACCTGCACAACTCCTGGAAGAATAGGATTTCCTGGAAAGTGACCTTCAAGAACTTTTACAGAATCATCTACTCTGAAAGTACAGATACTCTTACCACCAACAAGTTGGGCAGGAGTAAAAGGACCTTTCTGGCCAGCGAGCGCCTCTGGAAGAATGATTTCTTTTACAGAATCTACAAATAAGAAAGGATCTCTATGAGGTAAAAATCTCATCACCTGTTCTTTATTCATTTGCATACTATGACTCCTTATCGTGTTTTACTCTTTTAATGATACTTTACGAAGATAGGCCACTCCGCGCATCCACTCTTTTAAATCACGAGCTGGATGTCCGCCAAGCTTTGAGCCAGCAGGCCAGTTTGCACTTTCATTAACCTTTGCTCCGCCAGCAATCTGGGACCCCATTCCAATGAAAGAATCAGGACCAACTGCCGCGCGTCCGCCAAGGACAACGTAATCTTCAAGAACAACTGAACCAGCAAGACCTGCTTGTCCACAAATCACACACCCTCGTCCAATGCGGCAATTATGCGCAATCTGAACAAGGTTGTCGATTCTCGTTCCGCTGCCAATGATCGTAGGAGAGAATGTTCCCTGATCAATAGAAGTGTTGGAGCCGATCTCAACATTGTCATGGATAACTACGCCACCCATGTGCCAGATCTTTTTATGCTGACCTTGATCGAAAGTATAACCAAAGCCATCTGATCCGATCACTACTCCACTATGAATGCGACAGTTTTTACCAATCTTAGTGAATGGATAAATTGAAACATTCGGATAGATCACAGTGTTGTCAGCAATTTCCACTTGAGGAAGAACGGTAACCCCTGCATGAATCACAACATTGGCGCCAATAGTGACATTCTCACCAATGAAAACTCCTTGAGCAATTCTTGCAGTAGCATCAATGGACGTTGAACCCATTTGTCTGCCATCGACTTGGAAATTGAGATCTTTAAATTTTGAGTCGTAAAAAGGACGAGAGAGAGTTGTCAGAGACATTGCTACATTAGGTGAAGTTGCAATGAAAGAGAGCTTCTGCAAAGCCTCTTTTGATTCGGCGTTGATGAGAGAGAAAAACTTCGCATCAACCACTACTCCCACTCTCAATTCGAGAGCGCGATTAAGCTCAGGAAGAAATTTATTTAAAAAACGGGCATTTTTGATGAAAACAACACTGTTCTCAGTCAGAGCATCAAATGTAGAAATGGCCAGAATTTCTTCCGGCCATGACTTATTATGAACAATTTCAAGTGTTGAATCAAACCCAGTTAATTCAGAGAGCTTCATTCCTACTTCCCTGGATGTTTCTTATCGTATGCCTTGATGACATCTTCAGAAATATCTTTCTTCGTTTTTGCATAAATGATTGGAGCAGCAGAAAGTTCGAAAGTTAAATCAACGTTTGCTGTTTTAGAAGCTTCTTCGATGATTGGGCGAAGACGATCAAGAATTGGCTTCTTAAGAGTCTGTTCCATTTCTTGGATTTCTTTCTGATATTGCATTGTTTTATTTTGAAGAGACATATACATCTCTTGCATTTCACGCTCTTTATTTGCACGAGCGTTATCAGCTAGAACCATACTTTGTTTTTTGAAGTCTTCTTGAGCTTTTTTGATTTTATCTTCATCTTTCTGAAGAACTGCTTTTTTATCATTAAAAGCTTTTTCTAATTTTTTCTGAACGCCTTGGCCTTCTTTAATTGTGCTGATTACTTTTTGGATATCGATCAATCCAACTGTTACATCAGAGAAAGCAGAAAACGAGAAAAGAGTCACTAATACTGCTAACATAAATTTCATATATCATTCTCCTAAAGAGTTTAAGAATTTAGCACTTTTAAAATAATTGTCCTATATCAAAATGGAACTGACTACCACCCTCTTCCTCAGTTGGATTCACAGGGAAACCGAATTCAAATCTGAGTACTCCGATTGGTGAGAACCAACGGAAACCAAAACCATAGTCGGCACGTAATCTAAAATTTCCATCCTTAAGCATTCGCTCTTCCCAAACGTTACCCACGTCTGCAAAAACAACCCACTTAAGTCCAGCTTCTTTAATCAACGGATGTTCAAATTCAATCGTCGTTAAGAACTGAGAAAGACCACCGAAGTTAAACATTTCTAAGGTGTTTGTATCACGGTTTAATGCTCTTCTTCTTGGACCAATATCCTCAATATTAAAACCTCTCATGTTACGAGCTCCCCCCATGGAGAACTTTTCAATTCGAGGAATTTCACGCTCTGTCGTTTTGAATAACTGAGCACCCTGGATACGTGTTCTGAAAACAAGATCTCTCCACACTGGATAGTAATAGCGACCTTCAACCTCGGCCTTTACCCAACGCATACTTCCACCTAGACCGGTGTACTCGAGTGAAGTTGAGCCATAATGACCTTTGGTCGGCTCAAAAATATTGTTTCGTTTATCGTGAATCAATGAAAGTTGAAGAGAAGAAGCAGAACCATTCTCGACCTTCTCATCAATCGCGGTGTTAATCACATCACGAACTTTACTATCTTCATAACGGTAAGTAAGGAAAAGTCGTGTGTATTCAAAGATCGGGTGACCTACACGAACGTCAGCACCATGTTTCTTATACGAGAATGAACGAATAAAATAAGACACTGTCTGGTAGTAATCCGCACCGGCCGTCCATTGGGTATCGAAAAGATATGGTTCGGTAAACCCTAGGTTATAGATCTGTTGGAAATCAGAGTATGAAACGTTTAAGTTCACGTTCTGACCAAGACCACGGAAGTTATTCTGAGCAATCGAAGCTTGCACGAAGGCCTTCGTTGCTGTTGAGTAACCTGCCCCTAATGAAATCTGACCAGTTGAACGCTCTTTAATAGAGATTTCAACATCAAGAACGTTATCTGTTCCTTTTCGAGTAATGGTATTAAAGATCACGCTCTCCGGCTGGAAGAATCCAAGACGGTTCACACGCTCTTTTGAGATACGAAGTTTAGAACCAGAGTACTGATCCCCTTCATAAATACGAAGCTCGCGTCGAAGCACCTTATCTCGAGTTTTGGTATTTCCCTTCACCGTAATCTTACCGAAATAAGCAATTACACCTTTCTCAAATGAGAAAACCACGTCAACTTTGTTCTCTCCCGGTACAACCTCAAGAGTTCGCAGAACGTTGGCGAAAGCATAACCTTTATCCTGATACATTTCAGTTAAGGTCTGAATATCAAGACGAAGGTTTTCTTCGTTATAAATATCCCCTGACTTTAGCTTTAACTTTTCAGTCATCTCTGAATCAGAGAACTCAAGGTCTCCGTTAAAGAAAATATCGTTAACAGTAAATTGCGGCCCTTCATTAAGGCGAACCGTAATAAAAATCCATTTTTTATCTTCTGATGCTGTTACTTCAGGATTCTGAACGTTAATTTGAAGATAACCTTTCGTTTTATAGTAGTACTTCAATCGTTCAATATCAGTTTGGAAATCAAGCTCTTTGAAATTACCTGAGCTCGACATAAAAGAGAAATATGACTCTTCTTTGGTCTGCATGAAACCTTTAAGAGTTTCATCATCAATATCGTTATTTCCTAGAAATGTGATCTTCTTAACTCGAACCTTATCCCACTCTTTAATATTGAAAGTAACTTCAACAGATTCTGCCGACTCTTTAAGAGAGTAAGAAGCTTGAGCTAGGAAATATCCCTTCTCTTCATAATGTTTTTCAAGAAGGCGAAGATCATTCTTTAAAGATGAGACATCAAGAATGTTATAAACTTTAGACTTGATCTGTTCTTTGAGGTCATCGTCGCTGATCTCATCGTTTCCTTCAAAATGAATTTTAGAAATGATGGGTTTCTCAACAACTTTAAAAAGAAGGATGTCCTTTCCTTCTGCTTTTTTTTGATACGCTTCTACACGTTCAAAATATTTCATTTCATAAATGCGAGAAAGGTCGCGACGAAGAAGATAGTTATCGAGAATCATTCCTTGTTGAATTGAAAGCTTCTCAAGTAGAGCTTCTGATTCAACTTTTCTGTTTCCCTCAACTTCAATAGAATCAACCAGGAACATTTCCTTGATCGGCCCGATAATCTCTTGTGCAAAACTTTGTGCACTAAAAGATAAGAAAAAAATGATGGCTAGCAGGGTTCTCAAAACTATCAATCCCTTGACTCAATTCGTTATCTAGTTAATTTTATTTATAGCTAAGGAATTCTAGCCAATTATCCGACCATCTTCAATGACTATTTTCCTTGGAAAAAAGCTAGCAACTTTATCATCATGAGTCACCACAAGAAGAATAGCACCGAAATCATGAGCAAGATTTTTGAGGAGATCCGCAACCTTCTCTGAGTTCTTAGAATCAAGATTTCCTGTAGGCTCATCACAGAGAAGAATCTTAGGTCTCATTGATAAGGCCCTGATAATATTTATGCGTTGCTGCTCACCGCCAGAGAGCTGATAAGGAAATTTTTTAAGACAGTGCTCAACTCCCAAAATTTTGGCAAGCTTGGCAACATCACTCTCCACCACCTTCATATTGATATTCCCGCCACCAATTCGGGCAGGCAAAAGAATATTATCGATACAAGTCATCGATGGGAGAAGAAAATGAAACTGAAAAACAAAACCCACATTCTGGTTTCTAAAGTCGGCCAATTCTTTGTCACTTAATTTTGAAAGATTCTGACCGTTGATAATCACATTTCCTGTGCTCGGGACATCAAGTCCACCCAACAGATACAACAAGGTTGATTTACCTGAACCAGAAGCCCCACGAATGGCTACAAGATCACGATCAGCAATATCAAGATTAATGCCTTGAAGAACTTTCGTTGTACCAAAAGTTTTTTCAACATTTTGTAATTTTATAAAACTCATGAATTAAACTCCTGGCGAAGTCCTTGGATGATCGTCTTATTTTTGAGACGAAGGTAGCCAATAAAGGAAGCGATAAGAATCCATACAAAGGCGATGGCAAAAACTGTGATGAATGATTCAGTTGAGAGCTTAAGTTCCAGGCTTGAGAGAACATAAATCTCTCCCGGCACTTGGAACATAGGAAGATGCTTAAGGGCGAGATCAAAAAGGTCCGAGAGAAAAAATGAGCCGACACATGAGATGGCCCAAATTGCTGAAATAGTAACAACCCAAAAGACCATCAGCTTATTGATTGAAAGCCCCACTGCCCTTAAGAAGAAAAACTCCTGGGCCTTCTTTTCCATAATATAGATAACAAAAGCGAGAATATTAAAAACGGCCACAATCACAATGAGCTGTAGAACTAAAGAGATAGAAAACTTCTCTACCTTCACGGCTTCAATTAAATAGTTATATTCGGCCCAAAATGGTTTGATGATAAATTCGGGATCAAACTCTCTTTTCATATCTCTGACAGTGCGATTAACCACTTCCAGATCATCAATTGGCTTATTTGGATCCATTAATTGAACCAAAGTCATATTCACTTTCTTGCCAACATTTAAAACAGAGGCCAGATCATCTTTTAAAACGTAGGCCATGCGCAGATCTTTCTGATAGATCCCGTGGCTCACTGCCCCTCTGACTTTAAACATTTTAATAACAGGAAGAGAGTTATCCTTACCTTGCCCAAGTGTAATGGCAAGATTGTCTCCCTCATTTAAGTTCAATTGCTTGAGCAGTTCTTCACCGACAACAATTTCCCCTTCATCCATTGAAAGATTAAGACCTGTGACTTGCGAGAAACTCTCCGGCTCTACTCCGCGTAGAATAATCCCAGTACTTTTGGAATTATAAATGGAGAAGGCTTCTGATTGGATGAGGAAAGTTGCTTTTTCGGAGAACTCATTGAGCGCTTCAAGAAAAGGCTCATCAAGTTTATAGAAACCTTTTTTTGAAGTCATCACCACATCACCAGTAGAGTGACGAAGTCCTGACTTTAAAAGGTGATCAAAACCATCCATCAGACCGAAAGTGCAAAGGATAACGGTAATAGAAAAGGTAAAACTTAAAATGGTCGCTATCAGGATATTTCCCGATGAGCGACCATATAAAACTATTTTAAAAAGTGAAGAGTATGATTTCATTCTTCTTCAGAGAAAAATGTTTCTTTCTTAAGAAGTGGGAAAAGGATCACATCACGAATTGTCGATGAGTTAGTAAGAATCATCACTAGACGGTCAATACCAATCCCTTGACCTGCTGTTGGCGGCATTCCGTACTCAAGAGCACGAACGAAATCGTAATCAACATCAGTCGCCTCATCATCACCCTGATCTTTTTGAACAGCTTGATCAGCAAAACGATCTAACTGGTCAGTCGGGTTATTTAACTCTGAGAACGCATTCCCTACTTCCCAACCGTTCATGAAGAATTCAAAACGATCTACGAACTCTGGGTTCTCATCATTTCTGCGAGAAAGTGGAGAAACTTCAGTTGGGTATTCAGTAATAAATGTAGGCTGAATAAGTTTTGCTTCAACAAGTTCTTCGAAACAAAGAACGAGAAGTTTTGCCCAGCTTGAACCTTTAATTTTCAGACGATCAATTTCTGTTTTCTCAAGAAGTGAGCGTAAGAAGTTTGCATCGTTGATTTGATCCATGCTTGAGTTAGTGTACTTCGCCACAGCTTCTCTCATTGTAAGACGAGCGTATGGGCCTGTAAGCTTGATTTCATGCTCACCGAAAGTCACTGTATCTGCTTTGATAACATTCTTAGCAAGACCAGAAATAAGCTCTTCCGTTAAGTTGATAAGATCTTCATAAGTAGCATAGGCCCAGTAGAACTCGATTGAAGTGAATTCAGGGTTGTGCTTCAGTGAGAGACCTTCGTTACGGAAACAACGGTTCATCTCAAAAACTTTATTGTATCCACCAACGATCAGACGCTTTAAGTGAAGCTCTGGAGCAATTCTCATGAATAGTTCCATATTCAGAGCATTGTGGTGAGTATTGAACGGCTTCGCAGTCGCTCCACCTGCCACAGAGTGCATCATTGGAGTTTCAACTTCTAAGAAATCTTTCCCGTAAAAATATTCACGGATGTAGCGGATGATGTTTGAGCGCATTCTTAGTTTTTCACGCGTCTCAGGATTCATCACCATATCAACGTATCTCATTCTATAGCGAAGCTCAGCGTCTGTTAGACCATGGAACTTCTCTGGAAGAGGACGAATTGATTTTGTTAGGATTGTGAACTCACGAACGTTAAGAGCAAGCTCACCCTTCATTGTCTTGAAGATATCACCTTCAGCATAAACAATGTCACCGTAATCAAGAAGCTTATATTCAGCAAAACCTTTCTCGCTTGTTGCCTGCTTATTTACATAAAGCTGGAATCTCTGAGAGCCGTCATCACACTGAAGGAATGCCGCTTTACCAAAATCACGAACCATAAGAACACGGCCAGCAACTTTATAAGTTGGAGTTTCACCGATCTCTTCTTTCGCAAGATGAGAATACTTCTCAATAAGCTCAGAGAATTTTGTCTCAGGCTTAAAGTTATTTTTATAAGGATTAGAACCAAGATCCTCTAGCTTTTTACGTTTATCAAGACGAACTTCCATTTGTTCAGGAAATTGTTCAGTCCAGCGATTGATGTAATTTTCTTTCATAGAGTTCCCTTTCTTTATAGATCGTCTAAATCGTTATCAGTGATTTTTTTACCACCAAGACTCATCCACTGAAGATAGTTCTTCATGAAATCATCAAGGTCACCATCAAGCACTGTTTCAGCTTGCGATGATGAAAAACCTGTTCGGTGGTCTTTAACTAGTTTGTATGGGTGAAGAACATAAGAGCGGATCTGAGATCCCCAAGCAATATCCATCTTGGAGTCTTCAAGTGCCTTCTGTTCTTTTCTTCTTTTCTCAAGTTCCAGATCATAGAGTCTGGATTTAAGAATTTTCATGGCCGTCATTTTGTTTTGCAGCTGACTTCTCTCAATCTGACAGGCAACAGCGATTCCCGTTGGTAAGTGAGTGATTCGAACCGCAGAGTCAGTTGTGTTTACCGACTGTCCACCAGCTCCTGATGAGCGGTAAACATCAATTCGAAGATCTTTATCTTGAATATCAATATTGATTGAATCGTCGACCTCTGGGCTCACAAAAATTGATGAGAAAGAAGTATGGCGACGAGCATTTGAATCAAAAGGAGAAATACGAACTAAACGATGCACGCCAATTTCTGACTTCAAGTTTCCGTACGCAAAATTTCCAGTAACAATCAATGTTGCCGATTTAATTCCGGCAGAATCACCATACTGAACATCAGTTGTGGCAACTTTGTACTTGTGAGCTTCACACCAGCGAACAATCATTCTATGAAGCATGCTTGCCCAATCACAAGACTCAGTTCCGCCTGCTCCAGCGTTAATAGTAACAATTGCATTGTTAACATCGTTCTCACCAGAAAGAAGGGCCTTTTTCTCCAGCTCACTTAGAGCTGTTTCAAATTTAGGAAAAAGCTCAACAGCTTCAATCAATGAAGCCTCATCTTCTTCGGCCATCTCACATAGAACATCAAAGTCATCTGAAAGAGAGCGCACATAAGTACACTTCTCTACGATATCTTCGAGGCTTGATTTTTCTTTTTGGATTTTGGAGGCGTTGTCTGTGTCGTTCCAGAAGCCATCAAGGGCTTCAAGTTCTGAGATCTCTTTTAGACGAGCTTTCTTGCGCTCGACGTCAAAGCGACCTCCATATGGTTTGGAGGTTACTTCTTAGCTCGTCTACGGACGAGAGATATTCATCAAGTTTAAGTTGTAGAGAATTGTCCATTAATGCGGCCCTTGTAGGATTTTCACTTTAGCAAAAAGTTCACTAAAAAGAAAACCCTTACAAGGACTTAGAACTTAAATTGTTTTCGGATTTCTCAGAGTATTACAATCAAACTGAGGACCAGTCGCTGATTTACCACTTTGCTCACCGATCAAACGCAGAATTGAAGCAATTGTCTTTCGGTTAGCTGGAGTGGCCTTTTTTAAACTTCCTAGGAATCTTACCAGTCTCCAAGCACTTGAAGCTGAATCAACCGCTGGAATTTCCTCATATTTAATCAAGTAGAAATAAATCTGCTTTTTAAATTTACGAACAATTGAAGGATAATCATCAAGGAATCCATCAATGGCCGACTCGTAAATGGCGTAACCGCTATCAACTTCGCTGGCATCTAGAATATTATTCTCATTAATATCCCAACGAAGAACGGTTGTTTCAACGTGGGCCATGGCGGTAACAAGAAGCATCAAATCAGATTCTGAATAAGGAATCTCCTCCTTGTTTCCATCGGTATAGAAGTTACAGTTTCTAGCTGCTCTGATTGTTTGATCCAGATAAAGGGCCGACGCCTTAGTATTCACAAACTCAGCACAAGACTTAGCCCCATACTCAGCAAACATTTTTGGGTAATACTTAAAGTACTTATCACAAAATCTTGGGAAGTAGTTTTCACGCATACAAGTTGGATCAAGTCTGTCGTGCTCATCTACCGTACAAATGTTCTTTAGATCTTTATGAAGTTCACCGGCCATTGAAAGCCCAGAGAAAAGAGCAAGACCAAACTCAGTGGCCTCGTTTACATCCATTACCTTGTTGTTATCAGACTGATACTGGAAAAGTGTTCCAAGAAGAGAAATCGTATTACCTGTACTCTCCCCTCTGCCTTCCTGAATAAGTCCCATCGCAACCAGATCTGGCTCAAATTTTTTCACCAGTGCTTTCATTTGAGCGTTATCAATTGAAAAGCCACCAACAGTTCCCTGATTGGGACTAGGAGAACCATAAGTTTTCACAAGAAGTTTTAAAGCATACTCAAAAAGAGCAACTTCAAAAACCCCAGAAGCATTACGTTTAAATCCATGCTGATAGTAAGGAGCAATGAACTCACCTTTAAAGAAGCGGTACTTCTTAACAATACGCTGAAACTCGGCCAGCTCATTCTGATGCTCAGGATATGAATGGCGGTATTCATCAAAATTAATCGTAATTGGTTTTGGACTCTCTAGATCAATTTCAAAGCGCTTATAAATACGGTGAAAAACTGTTCCCGTTTTTAGAATTGAGTTAGCATGAGTTGTAAGGGCCTTAAGATCACGGCCAACAACAGTGTCCTGATCTCCGCCCATCACAATTTTTTTAATTTCCGTAATAATATTTTTGAAATCATTAACGTTGAATTCAGTATCTTTCAGGAAAGAATTCGCAATTTTATAAAGAGTGTCCATGTCCACCATGAACTCTTCATCTCTGTTACCAAGATCCGGATCAAAAAGAATTTCAGTCAAACTGGCAACATCACTTCTTAAAAGCTCAAGAATATTCTCTTGATTTAACTGCACATAAGAATAGCGAACGGCATCTAGAATAATGAGCAGAAGCTTATCAAGGTTAAGGATGATCTTCTCAATCTCCTTATGAGTAACGATATCTTTCTCACCGCCTAAGATGATCTTTTTAACAAACAGATAATCTTTAATCTCATCCAGTTCTTCGCGGGTATCATCGTTAGTGAACTGATCCAGAAGTTCAGTGATATTAATCTGATGAGTTTCTCTTCTGTTTGGTTGATAAATCTTTCTCAAGGCCATCATGATAGATTTTGTCGAAGCAGAAATTCTATCTTTGTGGTTTTGGTGAAGGATATAAGAGACAGAGGCCTTACTAGTGAAGATTGGCCCGATATTGAGAGCAGCTTCTTCATTGAACTTTAAAGCAAATTCAACAAGAGCATCGATATTCTGTTTAGAAATATAAGAACTATCCTCACCCGTGATCAGTGAGTTTAAATCGAAAACGGCCTTAAGAGCTTTTACCTGCTCTGGAGTAAAGTCATTTCTATTTTTAAGAAGATAATTCTCAAGCTCTACTCTTCCAAGATAGCCCGGACGATTTGATTTCACGGCACGAAGGAATAGATAAAGGTTATCTTTTAAACAATAAATTTGAGAACTGATGTTTTTTTCTAGGATCTTTGTGAATTCAGAAACGCTTAGGTCACATGAAACTGAGAACTGAGTTGTTTCAAGCTCTTTCTTTTTAACTTCACTTTTAAGAAGGTCTCCGCAACCACCAAGGAGCAATAAAGACAGTCCTAGAAAAGATGATTTCATCTTTTTAAAATTAGAAAGCATATCTTAATCCCCCATAAACGGAGTCATTGTTTTTATATGGTGACCAGTAAGATTTTCCATCTCCCGGTGTTCCTATTAGTTTAACACCTGCATTTACATGCAAATGCTTTGTTGCTTTATAAAGTGCTTGAAACATGAAGAGACGATCAGTCGTCATCATATCAAATTTTATATCGGCCTTAAGGTTTAGCCTTTGATTCCAAAAGTTTCTGGCAGCAAAAACGTTAACAGCTTGATTCCAACGGGGATCAAGAGTTAAGGTCTCAGCATTTCTGTCATAGGGAGAAAGACGTGCGACATAGTTAAAGCCATAACTGTAAACATCGTTCACGCGAGAAATACCACCGCCGATATAATCTTCTCTCATTTTTTCAGTTTTAATTTTAGTAGCACGGAATGCCTCTCTATCCCCTTCAGGATAAGTAAGAGGTCGTACGGCAATACCAGAAAGATACATTTCAAGATCAAGATTTCTATACTTGATCGTTGTTCCGTAAACGTCATGATAATGGAAGTTTGGTTTTACTTTCGCTTCAATGATGTCATCAATGGCATTGAGGGAGACGTGAGCTTCAGTGGTAAAGCTATTTTCAGGCTTTCTGATAATGAAGCTATCCCATAACCAGTGCTTTGATTCATAACCAATATTGGCACCAATGGTATATTTGAAAACGACATCCGAATATTCCGGATAGGCCACATCGTAAGCAATTTTCTTCACGTTACCTGGATCAATTTCTGCTGTTGGAGCAGGAGGATCGGCCCAAGGGTGACGAGTAGTAATACTTCTATCACTCTTATTAATATCTAAACTTGGGTTCATCTCTGGAACATATAAACCAGAAAGAAAACCTCGATAGCGCATTCCATTTGAACTTCTTCTCTCATAGAGAAGACCAATCAAACCTTCCTGTCCTGGCTCGAATCCATCAAATCCAATTCTGTTATTTAATTTACCAAATCCCCAAACTGAATCTACTTCCGCCCAGTTAAGAACTTGTCGACCAAAGCGAAGGTGATCTTTTTTAGAAAGCTTTCCACCTACATAGGCCTCGGGAATTGAATATTGCGTAAGACTCTGATCGTTAACGTTTACAGCAAGAGAAAATGCTCTTTCTAATTCATCCCCTGTGCTTGTTAACTCTTTGTGATAATTAAAACGAAGTTCACCGATAAATTTATTTCCAGGAACATTTCCGATGCGCTCATCTACCTGATTGGAGATGGCACCAACATGTCCTGAAATAGTTTCACGCGCCGCTTGGACTACACCAATAGGGCAAAGCAGGGCGAACGTGAATATGTGTTTCTTCAATCTATTCAAACAGTAACCTTTAGAAATGAATCAAATACTAATATTATGACTCAATATTCCAACTTTATAATGACGCATCTTATCATGTGGTTTTATATTGATGCACTCTACTAGTAGACATTACAAGCTGTCTAAATATTTTACAGCAAACGTTGTGCGAGGCGGAAACAGGGGGTATTTAGTGCCTATCAATTCATGAGGGTAACTATGGGCCATCTAAACCACCGTTTTTATTTAGCTTTCCTTCTGGCCTTAGGGTCAGTGGCCCAGGCCCACGAGTATGATCCTCACCATCTTTTTATAAAAATGAAGAATGCCAAAAGGTTAGAAAATTCTCCTCTTATTCTTTCAGGCCAAGAGCTTATCCCAGGACTTTATCTGGTTAAAACTGATCAGCTTGAAAAACTAGAAATTGCTGCTAGGACTTGGGATGTGGAGTATGTGGAAAGGGATCAAATTCACCCGCCCCAAACTCTACCAGAAATAAAAATTTCTCAAGATGCTGATGATTTTAAAAATACCCCTACTTATCGAAGCTTTGGCGCCTCTTTAAATGATGAATATCTGGATCGTTTGTGGGGATTTGATAGTAAATGGGGAATGAGTGTTAATGAGGCCTATGAGCAGCTTCCGCCGTGGTTACCAGGAGAGGTCATCATCGCTGTTATCGATACAGGTGTGGATTACACTCACGAGGACCTTAAAAACGTCATGTGGAAAAACTCAAAAGAAATTCCGGGGGACGGAATTGATAATGATGGTAATGGTTATATTGATGACGTTCACGGCATCAATACAGTCGTTAGATCTAGACTTAAAAGAAGAGCTTCAGGAGATCCGATGGGAAGTCACTGGCATGGAACTCATGTGGCAGGAACTATCGCGGCTGAGCAGAATAATGGGATTGGTATTGCTGGAGTTGCCAGCAATGTAAAGATCATGGCCATTCGCTCAGTGCCTGATAACAGCAATGAATTAGATTCCGATATCATTGAAAGTCTTCTCTATGCAGCTCGCAATGGAGCAAAAATTATTAACTGCTCATTTGGAAAAACGGCCCAGGCCCTATCAGTAAGAGATACGATCAACTCCATCGGCAAAGATTATGGCGCTCTGATTGTGACGGCTTCTGGTAATAACTCGATGGGGCCATTTCGCTGGTACAATATTGATGAGAAACCTTTCTATCCTGCCTCATTTGATAGTGAGAACATTCTCACGATTACTTCCACAACCAAACGCGGGGATCTTTCAACCTTCTCCAATATCGGAAAACTATCCGTTGATGTGGCAGCCCCTGGCTCTGATATTTTCTCAACCGTCAAAGGCAATCGCTACTCAACCAGTGATGGAACATCCATGGCCACACCTAACGCCTCGGGAGTTGCTGCTATGGTATTGGGCTACTTTCCGGAGCTTACTCCCGTCGAGTTAAAAAATATTCTGATGAAGTCGGCAAAACCGAATAAGAACCTTCAAGGCATGATGAGAAGTGCCGGAGTCATTAATCTTAATTCGGCACTCAAAGAAGCACAGGAATATCGCGAAAAAAGATGGCGCTAAATTGTCTTAGCTTTTTTCTTGAGCACTGAGAGATGCTCCATCGCTCGATCTTCCCACTTCTGCATGATCACTTCGTCCTTTGCCGAGCGCTCGTGATCATACCCCCAAAGATGAAGTACTCCGTGAAAAAAGAGATGAACGAACTCGTCCCAAAAACCAATATTAAACTGGCGGGCCTGGCGCTTGAGTTGTGGAATACAGATCGCAAGATCCCCTAAGAATAATTCCCCATCAAAACTCTGAGTTTTCCAAGTTTTGATCAAGTCATCATTACTAGGAAATGAAAGAACATCGGTAACCTTATCTTTATCTCGAAATTCTCGATTGATCTGTTTAATACGAGCATCTCCACATAGAAGAAGGGATATACGAATTTTTTTTGGTCCCTTACCTTTAATCAAACCCTCAGTAATCAACTTTTCTAAAGTCACAGAAGCATAATTTAACCAGACATTCATTTTCTTCAATTCAGTCGTGCTGAATTTAACTGTGCTGGTCGTGTCGATCTCAAGTAATTGATGTTTATTCATATGGCCCATGTTATCCTAAATTGAACACAGAGATCAAGGTAGTCTTACAATGAAACACCCTGAATTAGAAAAGACCATTGCTGTTATCGAAGCACTCCTTCATCCCGAGACAGGCTGTCCATGGGATCTGGAACAAACGCACCAATCTTTACTCAAATATCTTATTGAAGAATCCTACGAATACGCGGAAGCCGTCGAATTAAATGATCCAAGCTTAATGAATGAAGAGCTTGGCGATGTTCTCCTACAGGTTCTGCTTCATGCTTCTATTGCCGGGAAAGAGAACAAATTTAATCTAGAAAGTGTGGCCAAAACTTTGGGTGAGAAAATGATCAGACGCCATCCTCACGTTTTTGGTGAAGCCAGCGCCCGAGATTCAGAAGAGGTTCTTGCTAACTGGCAAATTATTAAGGCCCGTGAAAAGCAGAATGAAAAAAAATATTCTATCCCCTATAAACTCATTCATGCCCCTGCTCTGACCTCTAGCTTTAATATCGGCAAAAAATCAACGACAGTGAATTTTGACTGGCAAGACTACACCCAAGTCATGGGTAAAGTGGAAGAAGAGTGGCAAGAAGTAAAAGCAGAACTTCCTCCCACTGGCCAATTCAATAAGGCGCGCGTGAAAGAAGAGATTGGGGATTTATTATTCAGCATTGCTCAACTGGCGCGACATCTGGATATTGATCCGGAAGATGCCCTTCGAGATGCCAATAAAAAATTCTTGAAGCGCTTTCACAAGGTAGAAGACTTTATTCAGGATATGGGCCGAGAAGTTAAAGATTGCTCACAAGAAGAACTAGAAGAAGTTTGGGTAAAGGTGAAAAAGAATGAAGTTAAAAAATAAGTTTATCACCAAAACACCTGCTGATCGACTTTATCAACTTCCCATTCCCGTCATTGCTCTAACGGGCGGTATTGCGACTGGAAAATCTAGCGTTTCACGCTTACTGCTTGATGCCGGCTACCCTCTCTTAGATGCTGATAAGCTTGTTAAAATCGTTTATCAAAAAGAGAAAACACTAGAATATTTAAAAACTCATCATCCTGAAGTTTTAATTGGCAAAGATGTTCAATTTCGTCTTTTAAGAGAACTCTTCTTTAAAGACCAGAGCATTAAAAGCAATATTGAAAACCTCATTTACTCTCAACTCCCTCAAGTTTTTCACGAAGAACTTCACAAGCTATCAAATCCAGCTTTTGTGATCTATGACATTCCCCTGCTCTTTGAAAGAAGTCTTCAGAGTAAGTTTGATCTCAGTCTCCTTGTTTATGCCACTCCAGAGATACAGATCGAGCGTTTAATGAAGCGTGATAATCATACTGAAACTGAGGCCCGCAATATCATTGCTCATCAAATTTCGATTGAAGAAAAAAAGAAAAAAGCTGATTTGATTATTTCTAATGTTAGTGACCTTTCACATCTTGAAATTGAAGTGAAAGGTCTTTGTTTGCAGTTATTTGAAAATTAACGACATACTCCGGCAGAAGGCTGGTAAAGGCGTCCACCTTGGAACCATCCTTCACTGCGTGTTTTCACACAACGAAGTCCTCTATCACAAATATACTCACCCATCCCCGAAGATGTTCTTTTACCGTTCTCAATCACAGTACAAGACTGACCTTGAGTTCCACGAAGTGCGCACACAAATTGAGCACCGCTAGACTGGAGACAACGAGCAGTTGCTTTATTTTTTAGGATTCCAACAACTTCTTTTCTAAACCAATTATCACAATGAGAGTCACGCACACACTGAGTATCAGGGTGAGTGAAGCGCAGACCACTAATTACGTTTTTCATCATGATATTGAGAGAATCTTTTACTTTAACTTGCGAGTTAATTTGTGCATTTAAGAAGTCGTGTAAACAAGTACGAGATAAGAAGTTTAGATCAACTTTTTTCCCGCCTACAACTTCTGGAACATGAATTCGTCTTGAATTAAGTTGCACTTGGTTTGAATAATCTTTTTTCAAAGAAGCATCACCACCAATTCCTACAACTTTAAATCCACCGCGACCTTCATATTCAGTCCTAAACGATAATGAGGCATCACAGAAGAAGGCAATAAAACGTCTTCTGTTTGTTGTTCTATTATGGGCATCTTTTTCAAAAAAATTGAATGTTCCGTTGGCATTCATCACAGGAGCAAGACCATCGGCAAGAATGTTTACGCTCGTGTTGTATTCTCTTCTGAAGCTGATTCGTGGACCAGCTTCAACTGTAACACCTAAGAACTCAATTTTAACTTGGAGAGAAATCGATCCGCCATTTTCTCTTCCTTCACCTACTCTCAAAGTCGTTGAAGCGGTTTTAAACCAACGTGATCCTTGATCTTCTTTAACTAAGGCCTTCATGAAATCCTGACGAGTAGCAAAGTTCTCAAATTCAACATCTGAGCTAGAATCACCTGCTCTGGTAATTCGTTTCTGATCACCTTTCACTTGCGATAAAAGGTAAGCTTCTCTTTTGCGGATATTATCCTTCATCACTTCTTCTAGTTTAATGAGATTTAACTCACTTGAGCGGAGCCCAGAAGTAAGGGAATCAAGAGAATGTTCTGCGATTTTTAAAAGATCATCACGCATTTCTTCATCTGCTAACTCTAAATCTCTTTGAATAGCAGCTTTAACAATTGACTCAGCTTCATAGGCACTGCCAGTTCGTGCAAATTCTGCTTCATAAGATTGAATCACTTTCAGGCGAATCGCTTCAGCAATGATATTCACTTCACTGCGAACTTTTTCTTCTAGGGTAAGGCCCATCTTTAAGTATTTTAACTCTCTCTCATAGGCCTCAACGTTTAAACTAGGAGCGACCTGTCCGATACTTTGAACGAACTGAAGTTGACCTTCACTCGCTTTCAAAGAAGCAGTACTATCTGACAAAACATTCGGCGAATTAAGTAATAGGAAACCTAATAAAAGAAAATGCTTCATATCTGCTCCAGTAGATGATGGTGCGAGTATATGATTTCTTAAGATGCACTTCATTAACGGAGATCAAAGTGTGAACTTTTTTCAAGTTCTGCCACACTTCCAGAAAGCGATGTGAAATTAATAAGTTAGATTATGTCTATTGCAGTTTTAGTGATTCAGGGCTCACAAATTTCTTTCGTTGCTTATCAAAAGGATCGATAAAAGAAAGGCTATAGGCTATCAGCTTCAGTCCATCCCTGTTTTTATTGCCTTTCCCGTACTTAGGATCTCCCATGACAGGGTGACCGATCATATCGAAATGTTTACGGATTTGATGAAGCCTTCCTGTTTTAAGTTCCGCTTCAACCAAACTTTTCCCATTTTTACTCTCAACCCTCGTATAAAGAGTAAGAGCTTCTTTATCCTCAAGCGAGAAATCAATAGTTCCAGACTCAGGAGCTTCTCCAAGAACAATGGCCTGATACATCTTCTGAATCTTATTGTCGGCAAAGAGCTTAGAAAAATACTTTGCACTTTCTTGATGATAAGAAAAAATAACAAGTCCTGCTGTTTCGCGATCTAGTCGATGAATAAGATAAACCTGTTTATCTTTCTTCTTCTCAATATATCTCATTAAAGAAGCATGATCTGAGGTCTGAGACCCTTGGGTAACCACACCTGCTGGCTTAAACCAAATTCCATAGTGAGAGTTTTCAAAAAGTGCTTCACCACCTACATACTCTTTAAGCGATAGGACTCTAAGATCATAAAATAGGCTAATAGTATCTTGGGGATCTAAAAGCAGAGAGAGATCTCGAATACGAAGGATCTTCCCCTTTCCTTTTTGTAACCAGACAGCACCTTTCTCGGCAGCTTCAGTTAAGTTTTGAGGGGGAAGTTTTGAGAGTTTTACCAAGACCTCGAGGGCCGAAGTCTTGGTAGGAAATAATTTTTGAACTAGTGTTTTGTAGTTTTTCATTGAGAAAGATAATTCTCATGACTCACACTAGATGTCTCTTGAAATTTGTTGGTTCGCTCTAAGTTGGCCTTCATAATCATATGAAGGTTTTTAAAATGCTCAACAATTTGATTTTCCTCAGATGCTACAGATTTCTGAAGATCATTGATCGCATTGTTAAGCTCATGATCTTTCTGAGTTGTCGTGAAACTAAAATTTGTTTGCTCAACACTAACTCTCTCATTCATCATGGCAAGCTTAGCAAGCAGAATATCAAGTTGAGAAAGCTTCTTATCCAATGTCACAACATTAAAATCAAGTTTTGCCAGTTCATCTTTATAGCGATGGGCAAGCTTCTGCTGGTGATCATCAAGCACAGGCAGACCAGCGAGAAGAGTTGAATTCAGAGAAATTAGTTTTGATTTCACTTCCATCAGTTCCGTTTTCATTTTCTTGTAATCAGCACGGATACCTTCAAGCCCAGAGATAATCTCCACACTTTCTTTCATCTTTTTAGTTTCTTTATTAAGAACAACTTGCATTTTATGAGCTTCAGTCTTTAGCTCATCATTATGAAGAAGAATTGATTTATTAATATTCATCAAACTTTCTGTTCGCTGAATTGAATTCAAGAATGATTCACGCAATTCGTTCACAAGACCTGCTTCTCTACGAAGCATTTCTTTGCGCTCACCTTCAAGACCTTTGAGTTCATCAATGGTTGAAAGAAGGAAAGTATTTTCTTTCTCTAGGTTATTAATCGTATAAAGACACTCTTTTCTCTCTCTTTCAACTTTCTCAAAAAGATCCTTCATCACATCATAAAGATCTTCCAGATCATTGTTTTTAAAGTCGCGAGACAGGATCTTTAACTCAGAGTCATTTAGCTGATCTGATGACCAGGCCTTAGAAAATTTTGTCAGACAAGTTCTTGCTAGATTTACTTGTTCATCAATTGCGTCTTTTACAGAAACAAGCGGATAGAAGAAAACCATTACTCGATCTTCTCTATTTACTGTGATGGGAGTCACATACATTTCATAAGGCTGCATTGGCGTGTATTCATCTTGCTTTAACTTAACTGGATAAATACCGGCAATTTTATGAGCGAGAGCTTCGTAAACCGGATCTTCCTCAAGATTCAGGAAATCGCGTAGATAATCCCAATTGAAAGCTTCGCTTCTAACTTCTTCTTCACTTAGGTAGAACTGATCAAGGAATAGATTATTAAACCAAGTAAGCTTAAAAGAGTTATCAATCATGCATCCTGAGAATGGCAGACCTTCATGAAGCATATTCCCAAGATTCAATCTCATCTTTAGTTCATCAAGAAGTTTAATAATATCATTGCGGGTAGCATCTGAGTAATGATCAACCATAAAACGTTGATCAGCGATGATACCTTTCTCAATAACATTTTTTATCTCTACTTCAATCTGCTCACCAATTTTTTTCTTCTGCTTTCTTGCTGCATAGGCCAGAGCTATCCACGAAAGAAGTACAAGAGAAACAATTGAAGCAAGAGAGATGAGAAGCTGGTTTTGTTTCTCATTAATGATCCCTTGCATATCCCCTTTTCTTGTCTCAGCATCGATTACCCACTGAGAAAGAGCGAGAGAACCTTTCGTTACAAAAGTTTTGAGATCTTTCGAATAATTATTAAGAGATTGCAGGATTTCCATCTCTGAGTTCATAGAGTTAAATCTATTCATCAGATGTTCTTTTTCATCATCACTCAAAGTTGAACTTGTCACTACTTGCTTTAAACGAGAGAAATCAGAAACAAGAGTTCCTACTAGAGCTGAAGAGCCTGCGTTTTTTGCATTGAGCTGCTTCACACGATCCTGCATTCTGCTGGCAATGATTCCCACATTTTTATAATTTTTATCTTTAGCAATCGTTGAGACTTGAGAAATCTTCTGATCAAGCACTTTGATAGCATCTGTCGGAGAAGCAATTCCAGAAGCTTTATGAATAAGGTCGCTAAACTCTTTAATTGAGGCCGAGAGATCCTTTGAAACTTTCATTTCCAATAGTTCTTCAGTCTGAGCAACTTTACTCTGAAGCGAGCGTAGTCGATCATTGGCCTTATCAGCTTCTGCACGAGACAGATACTTTCCAATGCGCTCAAACGTCTGCGTTTTAGAGAGTTCAGAAATCAGATTGCTGATCTTTTCCGTGCGCTCTTCCTGATTCTGCTGTAGTTGATTTAACTTCAGTCCCTGCAAGGTGGTGACACCGGCAGTAACTAGAGTTAGTAAAAAAATTGTATGTAAATACCACTGACCGCGATTAAAGGTCTTTTTCCAATCCATTGAATTCACCCTTTAAGTAATTTCCTATACTTAATATTCTGATAAATTGAGTTGGATTGTGAAGGATTAAAAAAGAAAAAGAGTCCGAGGTGAATACTCGGACTCTTGTGAGGAAATGATTTTAGCTAGCGATATCTTCGTAAGACTCAAACTGGTTACGAAGTTTGGCCTTCAGCTTTAGAATGGCCTGAGTGTGCAGCTGAGAGACACGAGATTCTGTCACATCAAGCACCTGTCCGATTTCTTTGAGATTCAAGTCTTCGAAGTAGTAAAGCGAAAGAACAAGTCTTTGCTTCTCTGGAAGACCTTTGATTCCGTCTTTGATGATCTCCTGAGACTTCTTGTAGCCTACAACCGTTTGCGGGTTAGCAGAGCGAGATGTCTCCATAAGAGAAACCATGAGCTTCTTATCTCCTTTACTCATTGCCTGAGCATCTTCGATATTCAGAAGTGAAACTGACTTTGATTTATTAATCAGTTCATGGAACTCATCCATTGAACACTGTAGTTCTCCACACATTTCTTCATCTGTAGCTGGACGGCCTAGATCTTTTTCAAGTTTCGCGTAAGCCTTTTCCACCATCTTGGCCTTTTCACGAACAGAACGAGGAACCCAGTCTTGAGAGCGAAGTTCATCCAGAATCGCTCCACGAATTCTGAACTCAGCATACGTTTTAAACTTATTATCACGAGACGGGTCGAACTTTTCGATGGCATCCATCAGTCCGATAACACCACATGAAATCATATCATCCAGCTCAATATTCGGTGGAAGACGTGAAGCAATTTTTTGAGCGATATACTTAACTAGCGGAGCATATTCCAGAATGATCTCATCTTTAACTTTAGGATCAACTGTGCTTCGGTAATCTTTTAAATTCTTTAATTTGGCCGTAATGGATGACATGTGGAGCTCTCCTTAGCTTTTTGGATTAATGAACATCATGTTCAAGGGCCAGTGATGCAATCCCCGATTGTGTACGGGGTTTGACTGGTCCACCGAACTTTTCGGTGAATCCATATAAAAGTTTAACGAAGTTTTTCTGAAACTCATTATTCTCTTCAGATAGGAAAAAAGTATCAAAGCAGGTGGTATCGACATCGATTTTACGAACACCACCGAGTGTCACAGTCTGGCATCCTAAAAAACGCTCCACTGTATCGTTAAAAATCTCCACCACTTTTTTATACTGCTTTTCCTGCTGAAACATATTCACCACAAGATGATTTTGTTTAATGCCGAAATTAAGTGATAAAAGCTTCACTAATGAGTAAGAATCAGTGATCGAAGAGCGATCAGGCGTAATAACAACAAAACGGTGGTCACAATAAGCATTTAGCTTCAAGGCATGCTTATCCAGCCCTGCCGGGCAATCAAGCAGAATATAGTCATATTCGTGCTCGTGAGACTCGATGATATCGATGATAATCTCATCAAGTTGAAGTTTGTTTTCAAAAAGAGAAAGTGAACCATTACAAGCTGGAAGTAGATGAAACTTTCCACGCTGGATGAGACACTCTTCAAAAGAGATTTCTGCTGATAAAAGTTTTTCAAACTTATTATCAATCGGAAGTCCCAATTTGATAGCTGTATTGGAAAGATTAGAATCACAATCGATAAGTAGGGTTTTGTATCCTACTCGAGATAGCTCTTGGGCCATTTTTAGAGCAATAGAAGTCTTGCCTACTCCACCCTTACCGCCAGTAATTGAAATTTTCTGGCAGCCTCGCGATTCTTCTAATAAGTGATCTTGAGAATTGTTCGAACTTTCCTCTTCCGAGGTAAATGAGAGAAGCCACTCACTTGTCTTGTGCATATCACTCCTGTCGCGCACAGATCCAACATCCTGTCAGATCTTTGAGATACAATTCTAAATGTTAAAACTGAAAAAGACCGGCCATCAATCTCTCTGCCGTAGCTCCTTCCAGATCATCTGGAACAACCGGCCCAGTTCCATAAAACTTCAGAGGCAAGTTGTTGTGGGCCCTATGAACATTGAAGACAGCTCCAAAGCTCATACAAAGATCCACATGAGAAATGATAACACCGTCAACAACGTCTTTGTATCGGGCAAGAATTTTTCTATTATAAAGTTCTGAGTGAATTGCAGAAATTGTGCAAAGGACTTCTACTCTATCAAATCCACGTTTAAGAGACTCAATGAACTTTCTTGTTTCATCAAGATTTCTAGAACTTAGACGGATATCGAGAAGGACTGATTTACGAGCTTCGTATGCTTTACGTGCAATACCAATAACTTCAGCAAAAGTTTTTGCACGATGAAGTTTAATGTCGAAAACTTGAGAGGCAAAAGCAGAAGAATTAAATTCCTGCTCTTCCTGGCTAAATTGAATAACAACAACATCTTTTTTAAGAAGTGCAATCTTTGTTGCCATCGTTGATTGGCCGCTTGCAGCCTCAGAAATAAGTGCCGTTACTGTATTTTCTTCAACACGTGCGAAAAGAGGCATTTCTGTGCTGATGGAATTGGCCATATCTTTCAGAGCAAATTCAAAAACAATATCAGGGTTCTCTAGATCTTCACGAGAGAGTTCGTAGTTGGCCTTTTTTACCAGGTCCATGACATGAGCTTCATCAATATCAAGAGTTCTCAGAGTAGTGCGAAGTTGATATAGACCTGTAGCTTCGTTCAGATTTTTTTGATTTGATTGAAGTACTTGAGACATCTCAAGAAGTTTTTTCTCAAGCAGATCAATTTTATGGTGTTGAGTTTTTAGTTCTTGTCTTAGTTCATCATAAACTTCGCGAGGAACATGTCCTGCACTTCTTTCTTCGCGGTAAATTTCTTGTTGAGGTGGTTCAGCATACTTACCTCTTCCTTGTACAGAAGAAGCATGTGATTGAGGCTCACGAGCTGGCGCAACAGCTTTGGGTTGAGGCTGAATATAAACCATTGAATCGTTTTCTTCTTCAAATGAATCCTCTTCATCTGTTCCTAAAAAATCATCAAAACTTGATTTCAACAAAGATGAGGTTTTAGAGGTTACTTCAGCAATGCTTTGAGATCCTTTTGAAATGGTATTAACCACTTTATTAAGGCCAATATTACCATACCCGCCGCCCATAGCTGGATGCTCGTTGCCAGAATATTTTTGAATTGATTCTTTCACCGAGTTGGCAGGTCTTTGATAAAAGGCCTCTTTTTGATCATCATTCAACACTCTATCCACCTTTGCTTTTTTTTCAAAATTTTTTTCAGAAATGGCAGCAGTGATCTCAATGCGTTTTTTCTTAAACGCACCCTTCAATCCATTGTTGGTAATGGTTTTTAAAATGATGGCATCAGGTCCTAGTTCGACCTTCACTGCTTTCAATGCATCTTCTAATGTGTCGGCCTCGAATTTCTTAACCAACATCTTACAACCTCACCGTACCAAGAGATCTAATATTCACTTCAGGACTCAATTCATTATGACTTACCACTATCATGTTGGGAATGAATTTTTCTGTTAAGCGTTTGAAATGACGACGTATAACAGGAGAGCACAACACCACCATTTTTTCACCTTGTCCGGTGGCCTCTTCGATCTTTTCATTAAGTCCGGCCAAGATCGTTTGAGTCACCTTCGGATCAAGATTTAACTGGGCCCCACCATCTGTATGAATGATTGAACGGGCCAATGTTTCTTCAACACTTCTATCAAGTGTGAAAAGTGGAACATCACCTTGCGAGCTTCTAATTTTTTCAGTAATTGTGCGGTATAGACCCTGACGAACATACTCAGTTAATGCATCCGCATCCTTGGTTACTGTTCCCCATTCCGCTAATGTCTCTAAGATTGTTCTTAGATCACGGATGCTGACACCTTCTTTAAGCAGGTTCTGCATAACTTTTAAGACTGCCCCAAGAGGCATAATATCTGGAATAAGATCATTAACAATTTTTGGATAGTTCTCTTTGAAGTTATCAATGAGGTGAACAAGCTCTTGGCGCCCAAGAAGTTCAGACATATTGCTCTTCAATACTTCGGTAATATGAGTGGCAACAATTGTAGAAAGATCTACAACGGTATAACCATTGTATTGAGCATCGTCTTTCTTATCTTCAGTAATCCAGATAGCAGGTAGACCGAATACCGGCTCTTTTGTTTCTACTCCATCCATCTCTTCAATCACTGTCCCAGGGTCCATTGCCATTAAGTGATCAGGCATCAGTTCGCCTTTAGCGATCTCGATTCCTTTTAACTTAATTGAGTATCCACCTGGTTTCTGTTCCAGATTATCTTTGATTCGAACGGAAGGGATAATAATCCCCCAATCCATCGCAAACTGTTTTCTGATGTGTGAGATTCTTTCAAGAAGATCTCCATTCTGATCAGCATCAACAATATTTACAATTCCATAACCAACTTCCAACTGAATGAGTTCAACAGGAAGAAGAGATTCAAGAGATTCAACTTTAGGAGCAGCAGATTCTGTAATAGCTGCCTTAACTTTCTGATCTTCTACTTGAGATTTGTTCTGCTCAATCTTGAATCCTGCAAAAGCAATAATAGAAGCCACTACCACGAAAGGCAGCGCTGGGAATCCAGGAATAAGAGCGAAAAGGAAAATCACACCTGCTGTGATATAGAAAGCTTTGGGATGTGCCGAAAATTCTTGGCCAACTTGGTCCCCTAGACCTGTTCCGCTTGAATTTCGAGTAGCAATAATACCGGCCGCAGTAGAAATAATGAGAGCAGGAATCTGAGCAACAAGACCATCACCAACTGTTAGTAGCGTGAATACACGAGAAGCATCAGAGAAGCTCATATCCTGTTGAGCAACTCCCACAATAATACCACCGATCACGTTGATGACTGTGATAAGAATCCCCGCGATAGCATCTCCTCGTACGAACTTAGAAGCACCATCCATCGATCCGTAAAAGTCTGCTTCTTGAGCAACTTCAGCACGACGACGTTTAGCTTCTTTATCATCAATGAGACCAGCGTTTAAGTCTGCATCAATTGCCATCTGCTTACCAGGCATGGCATCTAACACGAAACGAGCAGAAACTTCGGCCACTCGACCAGCACCTTTGGTGATTACGATAAAGTTAATCACAACAAGGATAATGAAAATAATTAATCCAACTGCGAAGTTACCACCTACAACGAACTCACCGAATGATTCGATGATACTCCCTGCTGCTTTTGTTCCTTCACTTGCACCATTCAAAAGAATGTTACGAGTAGATGCAACGTTAAGAGAGAGACGAAGTAATGTTGTGATAAGGAGAACTGCAGGGAAAGTTGAGAAATCAAGTGGCTTCTTGGCATAAACAGACATAAGAAGAACAGCCACTGACATTGCAAGAGAAAGAGCAAGAAACATATCAAGAGCTAACGGCGGGATAGGAACAACCATCACTCCGATAACAATAATAAGTCCAACTGCGATCATAAGATCAGAGTTATGACTAAATGCTTTTAGTTTTTCAAAAAACCTATCCATGGTTCTTCCTCAAAATAAGGCCCTCAATCCTTGAGGTTACTCTAATGCTTTTTTCTTGCGCTTAAGTTTAAATACAAAAGCTAAAATCTCTGCCACTGTTTTGTATAGAGTGCGTGGAACTCCATGTCCCACTTTCACTGTCTTATACAAAGTTCGGGCCAACATAATATTCTCAACGATCGGGATATCATGCTCTTTGGCGATCTCCCGAATCCTTAAGGCCATATGATCAGCACCTTTTGCCACCACGGCCGGTGCCACCATGACTTCTCCGTCATACTTTAAGGCTACACTAAGATGCGTCGGATTGGTAACAATAACGTCAGCTTTCTTTACATCATCAAGCATTCGTTTTTGGGCCATCTGTCGTTGAATCTGTCTTACCTTAGCTTTTACCTCAGGATTACCATCCTGCTCTTTTCGCTCTTCCTTGGCCTGTTGTTTGGTCATCATCATCTTCTGACGATATGACCACTTCTCCCAGCCAAAATCAGCCAAGGAAATAATTCCTAGCCCTAACAGAATAGAGAATCCTAATTTGGTAACAAGATATTTCCCAAACATCAGCGAGTCCCCTGCTTCCGAATGAAGAAAGCCTAAGAATGACCCGATATTATCTTTCATCACCGCATAAGTAATGGTGATAACCACGATGAATTTAAAAATACCTTTAATAGCTTCAACAAGAGACTTCTTAGAAAAAATCCTGCCAAAACCTTTAAAAGGATCAATGCGAGAAAAATCAGCATTTAGGATTTCAGGAGAATAAAGAAAACCGATTTGCATGAACTGTGAACAAACACCGATACAGATTGAGACACCGAAAGAAGGGCCAAGGCACTTCACCAATGTCCAAGCAGTTTGTGAGAAAAAGTCCTGCATCTTTTCTTTAGTGTAAGCGACACGAAAATCCTGAGAATAGATCCACTCAAGATACTCACCGATAACTTCATAGATATAAACAGAACAAAGAATAAGAGTTAACAGAGAGCCTGTAAGCAATAGAACACTATTGAGCTCGCGTGAAGCTGCAACATCACCCTTCTTGCGTGATTCTTCAATCTTATGCTGGGAGGGTTCTTCGGTCTTTTCGTCGTCGTTTTCGTCGGCCATCCTTGCCTCTTAAATATTTAGGGTGATAAAAACTGAAACCACTCACCTAAACTTTTGACGTAAAAATCAAAACTAACATGGAAAAATTCTTCAGTTATTCCTAAAAAGAGAATTAATCCCATACCTATGTTCACTACAAAACTCACCATGAGAACGTTCATTTGAGGAACTGTTCGAGCAACGATTCCAAAAACAAGATTCATCATTAAGTTTGCAAAGATCAGAGGACCTGCCAGAAGCACAGCCGCACTGAAAGCTCCCTTAAAGAATAGCACGAAATACTCTGGGGTTTGCAGCAATTTGTCAGCGTTTAAGAAATTGATAGAAAAGAATGAATTAAATACACCCTGAATCATCGGAACAAGTGCACCTGAACTAAGAACGAGAATAATCATCGCCCATTCAATCATGCGTTCAAAAGGACCAACTTGCTGACCTTGAGTTGGATCAAAATAACTAACGGAAGCAAAGCCAATCTGTTGGGTCAAAATGCTACCAGCTCCTACGTAAAGACTCATAAGACTCTTCACTAAAAATCCAATAATTAGACCGGTAATAGTATGAAAGGCCATGAGAATCCATACATGCTCAAGACCTACCATCTTTACTTCTGCAACAAGCGTGCCCTGAATACTAGGAAAGAAAGCAAAAGAGATCATAAAAGTGGCAAGAATTTTAACAATGCCAGGAACTGAAACGTTATCAAAAAGAGGTAATTGCATGAGTACTCCCAACCATCGGGAGAAACTTAGCCAAAAGGCCATAAAAGTTACTTGATCGGAAAGAGAAACATTCATTATCTTCTAACTATTTCAGGAATACTGATAAAGAGATCTCGTGTGTACGTAACAATCGTTTCCATCATCCATGGGCTAAAGATAACTAGTGCCGCTACAATCACCAGGATCTTAGGAATGAATGAAAGAGTCTGTTCGTTGATCTGAGTGACCGCCTGGAAAATCGACACCAAGATACCCACTAAAAGGGCCCCGATAAGCATCGGTGCAGACATCATAAGAGTTACTTTAATGGCCTGACTTATTACTTCAATAACAAATTCATTTTCCATATCGAGTTTTCCCTTAGCTAAAAGAACGCAAAATTGCGCCTGTTACCAACTGCCAGCCATCTACCAGAACAAAGAGAAGAAGTTTAAATGGCATCGACACAAGCATTGGTGGAAGCATCATCATCCCCATTGCCATAAGAACCGAAGCCACAACCATATCAAGAACAATAAATGGAATATAAAGAAGGAATCCAATTTGGAAGGCCGTCTTTAACTCTGAAATAATAAATGCAGGAATCAAGTAGTGAGTGGGAACACCATCGATATCATCTGGTGCAGTCTCCCCTGTCACATCATAAAAAAGACCAATATCTGTTTTACGAACATGTTTGCTCATAAAACCTCGAAGATCTTTTTCTAAACCTTCAAGAGCTTGAGTCGCATTAATTTTCTTAGCAGTATAAGGCACCACCGTATTTTGATAAATAGACTGGCCTGTCGGCATCATCACAAATACTGAAAGGAACATGGCAAACCCAATAAGCAGTTGGTTTGGTGGCATGTTCTGCGTCCCCAACGCCTGTCTCATAAAAGAAAGTACGACGACAATACGTGTGAACGAAGTACAAAGGATAATGATCGCTGGAGCAAGAGTTAATACTGTAAAAAGAAGAAGAACTTCTAGAGTATCAACAAGGTTTGTTCCTTGACCAAAGTTTACACTTACCCCTGGAAGGTTAGCCGATTGGGCAAACAGCGTGTGAACAGGCAGCAGCAGTAGAGCAAGAACCCAAAGTAACTTCATATAAACTCTTAGTTAAACTCAATTGGTTTTAATTTTTTTGCTTTCTTTTTCAACTCATCTGAAAACTTCACGATATCTTTTTTCGTTACAAATTTCTCAAATGCTGAATTATCTTCAACCGGTGTAGAAGCAAAAATATCTTCCTTCACTTTAATTTCAGTTTCTTCTTCACGTACATCTTCAAGCTTCATATCGAAGTTTGTTCCAGTAAGTTCTTTTTCCCCTACTTTAATAAGTCCCGCAGTATCAGTGATTTCAGAAATAAGACTTACACCTGCTTCTGAGTTAGAAACAAGAAACACTTGCTTATGAGCACGAATAACTGAAAGAGAGCGCTTAGGAGAAATATAGGTGGTACTGATGACTTCGATCAATTGAGAGTTATTTAAAAAACCAAGTTTCCCTCTATTGAATACGCCTTTTTTGAAAATGCTAACTACTGCATAGAAAGCACCGATCACCAGAGCAAGGAAGACAGTAAATTTAGCTGCGTAGCCGGCGAATGAGAAACCATTATTCACTGGAGCTTTCACTTCAGCATTCTTAGCAATTGAAGACTGGGTTACAGAAACAGCATCATCAACTTTTGCTACTTTCTTTTCCTCAGGAGCTTCCATTTTCTTACTTAGTTTATTGAGATAATCTTCATTAAGTTCATTCTTTAATGGAGATTCCTTAGCAGGTTTTACAATTGCTGCCGCTGCAACTTTTACTGGAGCAGCTTCTTTTTTTACTTCTACGATTTTCCCAGTAGGAAAAGTTACTTCAATCTGATTATTTTTCCAGCCTAAATTGACTTCATTTTCTTTAACTTTAAATGGGAGCTTGGCCCAAACAATGGCCTTACCTTTAACAGAGCGAGCAGTTAGGTTGATTCCATCTGAAGTTTTGTTGATCGCTTTAAAATCTTCAGCATCCCCTAAAGTAATTTCAAGCAATTGATCTTTAATATTCATTTCAGGCAGTTCATTTGACTTACCTTCAACTGCAATTTTAACAAAACTCTCATTTCCTCGAGACTCGTAACTGACAGTAGACACTTTGACACCAGCAAAAGTCATTTGTGATACTAAAGAGACTAGAGAAAATACAACTAACTTACGTTTCATAGAGCTTCCTTCCTGGTAACTCGAGTTCAACTACTTATTATTTCAAAGACTCAATACGTTCAAGCGGTGAAATGATATCTGTAAGGCGAATACCAAACTTTTCATTCACTACCACTACCTCACCTCTAGCAACTAGCTTGCCATTTACAAGAACCTCAAGCGGCTCCCCTGCAAGCTTATCAAGCTCAAGAACTGATCCTTGACCTAATTGAAGTAGATCTTTGATAACAACTTTAGCACGTCCAAGTTCAACACTTACTTTAAGAGGAATATCTAAAATAAAGTCGAGGTTCTGAACTTTAAGCTTATTTAAAGCATCATCACCGGCCTTGATTTGATCTGCTAGTTCTCTGATCGCATCTTTGTTATTATCAGATAGTTGCTCGGCCATATTATTTCCTTTTAAGTTATTCTTCTTGTTACTTGAACGGCCCTATTGCCTTTATACACACCAATGAGACATTTCATCTTCTTTGCATCTTCGATTTCAAGATCAAGCTCACCTGAAACTTCTTGACCTAGAGGGATCACATCTCCGACTTGAAGACCAATCAGATCTCCGATTGTCAGCTCTGTCTCACCAAGTTTAACGACAGCAGTGGCTTCAGCATGCTGAACATGCTCTTGCATTGATCTTGTCCAAAGAGTATCAACAACATCATTATCAGTTTGATAAGTTGTTGAGAGTTTTTGCTTGATTGGTTCAATTGTTGAATAAGGAATCACGACCATGATCGTTCCAGAAGCTGATTCAAATTCAACTTCAAACGTCGTTGTAATGATTACATCTGATGGAGGAACAACACCCACGAACTGAGGGTTAATTTCTGTTCTCACATACTGAGCATCAATACGATGAACTGGTGCCCATGAATCTTCTAGATCGCTGATGGCCATATCCATCACTCTTCTCATGAAAGAAAGCTCGATCGAAGTAAATTCTTTTCCTTCAATTTTAGTGAACGGACGATCTGTTCCACCAAAGTATGAATCAATAATTGCGTAAGCAAGTTTCGATTCAAAAACAATAAGTGCTGGACCACGGAGTTCGTTAAAACGCATGATACACATGCAAGAAGGAATCGGAAGTGTATTTACAAACTCTCCGAACTTTAAAAGATCAGTAGAAATAAGAGAGATTGTTGAGATTTTTCTCAATGAGTTTGAAAGAGAAACACGAAATTGTCTAATGAATCGCTCATAGATAATATCGAGGATCGGCATTCTTCCACGAATAACACGATCTTGGTTAGCAAGATCGTACGGCTGAATGCTTGCATCAGTTTCTGTCGCTTCAGAATAAGCTTCTGATGATTCAGAGACTAGTTCTAATGAAGGAGCATCGCCAGAGTCGTCATTGACGGCCTTTAATAATGCATCTACTTCATCTTGGCTCAAAACTTGGGCCATGTTCTCCTCCTGAGAATTTTACTAACGAGCATCCTACTTCGTTAGTTAATTTGGAAACTGATGTAATAAACATCTTCCACTCTTCCATCAACCAAATAAGAGTTAATGGAGGATTTGATCTCTTCTTTCAGATAATCCTTACCTTCTTTTTTTAGAAGGTCATCAGCACGTTTTGTATTAAGAATGCTGATTATAGTGTCTCTAATTTGAGGCTTGCGAGCTTCGAATTCTTCCTTCTTAGCATCGTCACTCATTTTTAAAACGGCATCCAAACGAAGATATCTTCTTGGACCATCGCCTTGTGCAAGGTTAACTGTAAAGCTCTCTAGCTGTAAAAGCTTTTCTTCGCTTACTGAGACTTGTGCCTTCGCTTCATCAGTAGCACCTTCATCACTCTGCCCTTCTTTGAGAAGAGTTGCTAAATCAGGTCTCTTTGATTCAAGCTCCATAAAACGCCACTGGAAATAAGCAACAGCACTCATCGTAACGATGTTAGTGATCATAAGAAGAATAAGAAGTGGATTTTTACTTGAACCTGTCCCTGGTTTAATATCTTCAGCCATTTGAACCTTTTTAGAGATATTACGTGTCCAATTCCTTTGGACTAGTCAAAATTATAACTCATCATGGGGACTTGAATCAAGGATGACTCATTAAATGTGGAAGTTTTTTCCTCCCCCATGTCAGAATTCCAACTTCGAAGGCAAAAAAAAAGCCCCAGTCGTAAAACTGGGGCCAATTTGCTACTGATTAAGGGATGAGATTAAAGTTTAATCTTACCGCGTTTTTGTAACTCTTCGATCAGACCATCGAAATGTTGAGTAGGATACGCGCCTTTTACAGGGATACCGTTAAGTAGGAATCCTGGAGTTCCTTGGAAACCAAACTTAGCTGCTTCTTCCATATCTTCGTCGATTCTTTTTTGTACTTTTTCAGACTTCACATCTTTTGCTAGTTTAGTCATATCAGCACCAACTTCCTTAGCAATAGCTTTAAGGAAAGACTCTCCGTTACGAAGTTTAGCTTGGTTGTCATAAATTTTATCATGGAATTTCCAAGCTTTTTCTTCATCTTGAAGACGAATAGCTTCGTAGTACTGAGAAGCAGGCATAGCATTCGGGTGGAAGCTAAGTGGTAGGTGCTTATAAGCAAAACGGATTTTCCCTTTGTACTTATTCATGAGCTCAGTAACAGTGTTATAACCACGAGCACAGAATGGGCATTCAAAATCTGAATACTCAATAAGAGTGATTACTGCATCTTTGTTACCTCTGAAAGACTCATCACTTCTGATTGTTGCTTCAAGTGGCTTATTAAAGCTTTCTTCAAGAGCAGCTTTTTCAGCCTCTTCTCTCTTGCTCGCTTGACCATCTTGTGCAGCCTTAACAGCATTATTTAAAGCATCAATAAACTTCTCAGGGTTAGCTTCGATAGCTTCAGTGATGATTTCCGGATTTTCTTTTAACATTTTTTTAAGATCGTCTTTTGACGTACATCCGACAAGTACGAGACCAACTAATAGAACACCTAATAGTTTTTTCATTTGAATCCTTTTATGAAAAAAATAACTACACTTATCCTAACACCGACGTTTAAGTTTTCAATCTTTTTCCAGCTCACGTTCGACATGGTTTAAGAATTGATTTATTTTCCGAGTGTAGTCACGAACATGATTATAACCCAATAAATGTACCCGACTAGAGTAGTTGCCTTTCATGAAGGACTTCATGGTCGAAAATATTCCAAAAGCAGCACCAGACATCTTGTCATATAAGTGGAAGGCCAGTCCTCCATACAAGAAAACTGTGAGGACAGCTATCAAAGCATAAATATCATCAACAACACCCCTCTGCCCTAAAAAGAAATTTTCATGCTTCTTAATATTGTTTACATAATCGAGGGCCAGATTGAGATTGAGTTGCAGGAGTGAATCAATCACGTATGCAGCAAAGAAAATGGTAATGAGTCCAATGATAAGAAGTAAAAAAGAGAAATGAATGAAATAGACAATATCTCTTGTTGGACGATGAATTTTTGTGAACTGCGGGGGGATGCTGTGAGGAGCGAGTTTTTTAGCAATTCGACAATCACGCAAGTAAACAAAGAAGAATTCAGAGAATCTCGTTAGAAGATTATAATTACTGTAGACTTCCGGATGATAGACAGCATTGATATTAGTAATCGCCTCCTCACTATACTTAGCAAGAGTATAGAAAGGTCTCAGCAATAGCCACCCTACATAACATCCTAGTAAAAACAAAAGCCCATGGAAGAAAAAAACTCCAGGAAGAATCTCCACTGCTTCAGCAAAGATGTATCCCATAAATGTTTCTAGCTCTAGCACTGATAATTTGGACTGAGTCTTAAAGAAAAGATAGTTCAGGCGAAAATGATAGATCAGGAAGTAGAAAACGAAGGCATGGATTAATAAGGAGAAGGACATGACTTTAAGGCCCACCATCAGCATGAAACGGGACTCTGGGGATTTAAATAGATCTTTTAAGTTGGGCTTTAATTGCTTTAATTCCATAAACTTATTCTATCTGAAAACAAATTTTATCAAACTCGGCAAACGTGGTCATAAAATCAACTAAAGTTCTTAAGATTTCTTCCGATGAGCTACTTGTAATCTCTTAAGACCTCAAGGAGTCTTATCTATGAAAAAATTATTACTACCCCTTCTTGCACTGACTCTACTTGCATCATGCGGGAATGATAATAAGTCCGGGAAGAGCTCTTGGAGTTATAGTGACCCTTACCTTGGTGGTATTAATGGGGTTCCGAGCTATGGTAGCCATAGTGTTACAACACTACTTAACTCTATTCCTTGTTGGGCTTCTGCAAATGGTTCAACTTCAAGTTACCAAGGTCGCCAACAAATGCAGCAACAACTCACAGGCTTTAACTCGATTGTTCCAAGTGGAGATATCTACGTGGGAGCGACTTCTTACGGAGACGTAGGAGTTCTTATGGGACAAGGTAATAATGCACCTATTTTTGTTGCTTATCTGTGTCCAAGAAATTTTACCAATTTCCAAGGTTCAGTTATTTCCAACGTCAGAACGGCGACAAAAACCAACTGTGCTTTTAAACCACTTACATCCGCCAGTCTCGTTTTCCCGAATAACACTGGATCAGCAGATTTTAGGATGCTTGATTTTGGATACTACAATGGATCAACATTTATTAAGATCCCAAGTGTTTGTAACTAATTATTTCTTCTCTTGAATATACCTAAACACACCATCAGAGATTGCCTGGGCCATGTCGTCCAGGAATCTCTCTGAACTCACCTTCGCCAATTCATCCTTGTTAGACATAAAACCAACTTCGATCAAAAGTCCTGGTCTCTTAGAAAGAGCAAGAACATAAAATAATCCTGGCTTCACTCCACGATCATCAATGCGATGTTTTTTAAGAATTGGTCTCAATTGCGTATGGACATCACTGGCAAGTTTTTTCGAATGAGAGACAGTCTGCTGAACAACTAAATCGACAAGAATTTGATTCACAATCAACTCATCACCTTTAAGGGAAGCATTCTCATGCTTCTCTACTTTCTGAGTTGCTGCATTTGATTTGTTATCAAGATAATAAAGCTCAAAACCATGAGACTTCGGATTAGGAGAAGAGTTGAAGTGAATAGACAAAAAAAGATCAGCTTTCACAAGATCTGCCAAATCAGCACGCTCCTGCAATGAGACTGTGCGATCAAGGCTTCTTGTGAGGAAAGTTGAAGTCTTTTTAGAAAGACGATCTTTTACTTTGGCCGAAAGTCTTAAGGCCAAATCCTTCTCATAAACATTTTTCCCAGAAAGTTTTGAAACAGCTCCGAACTCATCTCCACCATGTCCCGGATCAACTAATACAACAGTGGCAACTGCACACATCTGAAACATTGATAGAACAAGAAAAAGAAACCATTTCATACGCTAATAAATCTTTTTTAACTGATGCTGAGGAAAATAATGAGCAAGAATATCTTTGTAAGTATATCCTCTCTTGGCGAGTTCTAAAGCTCCCAACTGACACATCCCTACTCCATGTCCGTAACCATGACCTGCAAACTCGATATGTCCTCCCTTCACATCTAAAACATAGTTATTAGAAGGAAGAAGTTCTCTGCCGAAAAGATTTCGCAAATAGGATTTTTTTACAACATGAAGTTTTGTACCTGAATAAAATCGAAGTTCAGTTCGATCAGCAGAGTCTTTCAAAAGCTTAATATCTCTGCGATTGGAGATCTTATCTGAATAGTATTTGCTCAAAACTCGATCAAACATATCAGTGAGTTTGGCCTTACCAAGTTCATGCTTCCAAGGCTTCATCCCAGTCTTGTGACAAAAGGGACATTCTACCTGTTGATAACCATCTTCCATCCCTCCCCAAACTTGGTCAGGGCGATAGGTTTTCCCGCCACATTTTGAATGGAAAAAAGCAGGAGTAATCTTTCCTGTCGGTCCCATTAAAATTTCACCTTGAGTATCTTTCGAAGCCTGAAGAGTTCTTTGAGTAACGTCTAAAAATGTTCCCGAAACCTGGTCTTTCTCGGAAGACTCAAGATGATAAAACCCATCAGTGTTAATACGCTGATAAGCATAAGTTCTCGCTGCTACAGCTTGAGCTTTAAGAGCTTCAATAGGCCAGGTAGCATTCATTTCTTTTGAAAGTAATGAAGCGATATATGAATCCATAGGTACTTTATTAATAAGATCACAATTAGGAGTTTTAGGGTTTTTTACCAACTCCAACTCTCCCTGAAACTTTGAATCATCCCAGGAGATAAAGCCAGTAGGAGAACTCACAGAGGCCAAGAGCTCGGGACGCTTAAGATTAGCTGCCTGACATTTGAACTTAATCATTTTGCGGCCAGCGAATTGTTGAGACGACTTATTGTAATGAAGAGTTTTTTTTAGATCAGTTCCAAGAACATTTACTTCAGCAAGGGACTTTCCAATAAGGACTTTTACTTCCGGAACTCGGGCCCATACCGTTGAGACTGCTGTTAGCAGTAATATCGAACATCCTGTTTTTAGTATCAATTCCCTATCCTTGGAAAGTGTGATCCCAGAGGATATGATACTCAAGTTTTAGAAATTTATGGGATTTTTTTTAAGAACTTCATTACTTTCTGCATATCGGTCCATGCAGTTTTTTTCATGTTTTGGTTGGTTTCAATAATGTTCGGGTGGAAAAGTGGCACCACTTGGATCTCACCAAAAGCTGTTTCACGTGCAAAAAATTGTCCGTGAATCAGTGATAATCGATCCTTATTCTTTAAAACAGTGGAAGTCGCCTTGGCCCCTAGGCTCATTATGACCTTAGGTGTGAACTCATGGGTAAGTTTCATTAAGTCAGTGAATAAATCCTGACCAGAGTTCTCGGATGGATAGAGAATAACTTCTTCGGGAACTAATTTCATCGCCAGAATCATTCTCTCGAATAACTCGGCCGTCTTAGGTGGAAAACCACAGAGAAGCTGATCAATAAATGTCCCTTTTAACTCTCCTGAAACTTCTGCAAAGTTTCTTAAAGACTCGGTGACAAAAATAACTTCTACATTCTTCTTATTAGTTAAAAGAAGATCAAGAAATGGTTTCTCTAGCTGATATTCACTGGATGAAGCTGTCCATTCGGCAGGTTTTTTAATAGTAATTTGGGCAGATGGAGTGAGTTTAATCACCTCTTCCTCAGAGGTCTTAAGAGTCTCGTCGACAAAGCGCTCAAGAGCTTCAATCACTTGCTTTTTTTCAGTATAGGTAGTTGTCGTCTCAGGGACTTTTTTGGAAACAACAAGAGATGGATTTAAGTTTTTTGGTTGAAAATAGCTCGCTCCGAACAGGGCTTCGGCAAAAGTCTGAGGAGCTTTCCCAGATCGAGCGCTAACTAATTTCTGTTTAAAAAAGTCTTCCATAATCCCATAAGTACCACGAACAGGACATATCTTCCTAGCCCTAATTTTGGCCTAAATTCCCAACAAAGATCTCCCGAAGAGTTATTTAAGAACAGGAGAAGGCACTATGTCTGATGTAGATTTTAAATTTGAGAATTTTGAAGAGTATTTTGGTGGCGCTGATGAAGTTAAAAAAATGATCGATGAGTGTAAAGTTTGTGGCTCTAAACTTCTTTTATCTCATATGCCCGATTACAAGAATCTCCTCGTTCAAGAAACTGCCCGCTGCATGGACTGCGGATGTGGTAACAGAAGAACGATTCACGTTCTTAACTAGTCTCTACTTTCACTCTCACCATGCAGATAGCTGTAAATGGCCTTTGCATGGTGAGTTTTTATGCCAAAATAATTCACTAAATCACTGACATTAAATTCTCTCAATTCATCCTGGCCCATTGTCAGCTGCTTTAATATTTTGCTCTTGGTCTCTTCTCCAATTCCATCAACTTCATCCAGCCAAGTATTCATCACACGCTTACTTTCGGCCTTATGGTGGAGACGACGAGAGAATCGATGTGCTTCATCACGCATGAATACAATAATTTTAAACAAGGCCGGACACTTGCTTAAAATATAGGGATTACTTCTGCCCGGAATAATTAATCGTTCTTCAGAACGCGTATTCTCAAGAGTTTTAAAATTTCCACGAGTCAGATCTCGGGATTTAGCAATTCCAACAACGGGGACACTGATCTTTAATTCTTTAAGAACCTCTGTCACTGTATTTACTTGGGCAATTCCTCCATCAACAACAAAAACATCAGGAAGCTTTCCATGCTCAACTCTGCGAGAAACGACTTCTCTCATCATAGCAAAGTCATTATTTCCTTCTGGCAACTCTTGCAGATGATAATGTCGATACTTCGTCTTATCAGGTCGCCCTTCATCAAAAACAATTTGCGAAGCAGTTGGGGACTTTCCTTGCCAGATGGCAATATCATAACATTCTAAAATTTTAGGTCGCTCTTTGAGCTTTAAAAGATCTTTCAGTTTATTGAGACCTTGATAGACACTATCAGCATTTTCTAATCGAACAACTTGTGTGTCATGAGCATGCTTCTTGCACATATCAAGAAGCTTTTGATACTTTTTGGATTTTCCAAGAATTTTAATATCGCCAGTACTTTGTAATGCTTCTTCTAGAACTTTTAATCCTTCATCTGGGAAATCGATAACTGCGAGAGATGGCAGTAACTCATCAGGCGCAAGATAGTATTGCAATATTTTTTGAACGATTTCATCTTCAAGATCTTGAATCAATTCACTCTTCACAAAGTTAAAATTCTTATGACCAAGTAAGAGCCCTGAACGAATCATATAAACGGAGATATCAACTTCTTCCATTCCCTCCCAATAAGACCACAGATCGGTATTCTGATCTGTTTCAAGACTTTCCACTTTCTGGGCCGTAAATTTTTCTAAGAACTCACTTAAGACTAGAAAATTGTCACGAAGAATGGCGGCCATCTCAAACTCTTCACGCTCGGCGTACCCCATCATTTTCTCTTCAATGATTTTTAAAGTTCTTTTTGACTTCACTGGTCCTTGAAAAAAAGAAAGTGCTAACTCTAAAGATTGTGCATAACTTTCAGGAGTAATGAGCTTTACGCAAGGAGCGCTACACTGCTTCATTTGATGAAGTAAGCATGGAGTCTTACGACTTCTAAACTCGTTTAAAGAACAATCTCTTAATTCAAAAGATTTCGTGAGAATTCTTAGTATCTGACTTAATGGGATACCTGGTGGAAATGGGCCATAAAACTGCTTACCTTTTTCTTTCTTAGGCCGTCTCACATACTCCAAACGCGGAAATGGTTCATTAAAGTTAACCTGAAGATAAGGATAAGACTTATCATCTCGAAGCCTGATGTTATATTTGGGAGTAAATTCTTTAATTAGATTGTTTTCAAGAATAAAAGATTCAGCTTCAGAGCTTGTTACCATGAAGTCAAAGTCGTCGACATGTCCCACCATGAACTCTGTTTTCACAGACTTAGCAGATTGATTAAAATAGCTACCAACACGCGCTTTTAATTTTTTAGCTTTACCAACATAGATTACCTGATTGCTTTTATCTTTCATTAAGTAGCAACCAGGAGCTTGAGGAAGCTTGTTCGATTTTTCTAGCAGTTCTTCTCGTTTATTCATTCTTGTTTGTGGCTTTGACTCTTGCGTTACACTTCAGCTATAATGATTTGAATTTATCCCTCTTAGAAGCCAAAGGCTCTTCTTTAATATAAACCAAAAGGAAAAATATGTCTCAATTAACGGTTGGCAAAGATGTGCTCTCATATTGTAGCAAATGTAAGCTCAACCTTAATCATACGATTGTGGCAATGAAAGATTCTCAGACGATTGCAAAAGTTAAGTGTAATACTTGCAAAACAATGCATGCTTTTAAAGATCCTTCTCAATCTAAAACAAAACAGACGGGTACAAGAATTAAAAAAGTCGCTTCTCCATCGGCTTCTAAAATTGTTTCTGTTTCTGATCTTTGGATGGATAAGATGAGTAATACAACAAAAAAATCGACTCCTTATTCTGTGAAAACGAAATTTGCAGAGGGAGATATCATCGACCATACTAAATTTGGTCCAGGAATCGTTGAGAAAGTGATCGACGATAAGATTGAAGTAGTCTTCAGACACGAAATCAAAACTCTAGTTCATAACAAATAAAAAAAGGGAGCTTTAAGCTCCCTTTTTTATGTCTTACTTCTTTTATTTTATTAATAGCGAATCTGACCGTATAAACTTGCACCAACGTTCATTGGGTTCATAGCAGCGTTGCCGTAAGAATTGTATCCAGAAGCAAGTTGACCCATTTGATACATAGTTCCTTGCTGCTGAAGCATTTTATCGATATTCGAAGATTGCTGGCTTGCTACGAAACTACCAGTACTTCCCCATTGTCCATTACCCCAGCCGTTATTAACACCGGAACCCCAGCCCCAGTTACCATTCATGTTACCGCCTGGATAATAGCCACCATTCATACCACCAGTAATCTGAACACCACCAACAAATCCACCGGCCATTCCAGAGTTATATCCACCGGCCATTCCAGAGTTATATCCACCGTACATTGAACCGTTGAATCCACCGTAGATTGAACCAGCAAGGTTTGCTCCGTTAATGTAACCAGTTCCTGTCATGCCGGTCATTCCCGTCATACCAGTCATACCTGTCATTCCGGCTACACCACCGTATAGACCACCATACATTGAACCGCCGTACATTGAACCATTGTTATACCCACCATAGATTGAACCAGCTAGGTTCACTCCATTAATGTAACCAGTTCCAGTCATGCCCGTCATACCTGTCATTCCAACCATCCCAGTCATACCGGTCATTCCATTCATTCCACCATACATTCCGCCAGCAATGAAAGCACCACCGATCATAGAACCACCGTATGGATTATTACCACCATAAGGCCCCATCATTCCTAGTAAGAACTGATTTGAATAACCATTCATTCCTAGCATTCCATTCAATCCACCGCCGAAGCCTGCGAACTGACCAAGACCATATCCGTTACAAGTCATTTGTCTTTGCTGATCAGGAGTTAATCCTGGAAGCTCATTGGTTTGTAGATAGTTCAGGTAATCTTGCTGACCAAGACGACACTGCTCAAATCCTTGTGCCATAGCACCTGCCCAAGCTTTATTTGATTTCTCATAAGCTTTAGCACCAACGTAAGCTGAACCAAACTGAGCTAGAGGTGGAAGGACTGCACCAAAAACTTCTGCAATTTGAGATCCCATTGATTGCTGACGAGTACCAACTCCACAGTTCACACAATCTGTTTCATAACGAGATCTGATTGAGTAATAGTCGTCTCCCATACATGAAGCAGGGTTAGCACTTGAAGCACAAGCATATCTTCCGTTCACACGAATCCAGGCTTCACAAGCTTGTTTATCAGCTTTCTTAGTTGAACGACAGTAAGCTGGAAGTTCAAGTGAACCACCAATACTCACTCCACCAGCAATTCCGCCTGCAGAACCAGCAGCAGCTCCACCACCGATAATGATTGTACTACCGCCACCAGTTGAACCAGCAGCAACTCCGCCACCGATAATAACTGATCCACCAGTACCGCCACCTGTGTAAATATTTGTTCCAACTGGACAACGAGAACCATCGATACGAACAACGTTTCCAGAGCCATCTTTACAGATCACTTGGCCTGTTCTTACAGTTACTCCAGCACCTAGATTAACTGAAGTGTCTCCGATTACTTTTCCATTACCATCTTTTGGTAGATATTCTTTTTTAACGTTATAGATACCTGGATACTTTAAAAGACACTCAACACAAGACTTACGTTCAAAGCCTTCTTTCTTTTGTGTCCAAAGTGTTTTCCAATCTCTCTTAGGTTTACACTCAGTATAACAAGGCATTCCTGGACTGATTGTCCCTGCACCTTCTAACTCTTCACAAATAATAGCACCACCAGCACCTGCACCGGCCGCTGCTCCAGCAGTACTTAAATTACCGCCACTCGCTCCGCCTGCTGCTCCTGCGGCTGCACCACTTGTTACACCACCCGCTGCACCAGATGCAGCTCCCGAAGTGGCACCTGACGTTGCTCCACCAGCTGAGCCTGCCGTATCAAACTGTCCGTCGATTTTACTCTTAGGTACACATGCCTTTTTTGTGGCCTCTACGTTGGCCTCAGGACCTGGTGCGCCTTCCGGAATTTCATATCTATCAGAATTGGTTTTTTTACATGTTACTTGTCTACAGTAATTATCCCCTTCTTCCACCATAGAACCCATGGTGTAGTTTCCACCCTTAGAGCGACAGAATTCTACTGCTTGATTGGTGAAATCGTCCGCCCAGACGGATGTCACCGAGAGTGTAAGAGTAAAGAGTACCGGGATAAATTTCTTCATAAGACCTACCCAAAAATATAATTCTCCCCTAATGGGAGTTATCTAAATAAAATACTAACATTAGACTAATGGTAGACTAACATGGGCAAAATCATCCCTTTTTAGTCTTCTCTAAACATTATCGGATGGTATAGTTCAAGACTTTAGAGCAACTTGTGACTAGTTAACGGAAACAATTTATGGATATTTTAGTAAAACACTGGATGGACTGGCTGATTCTTATCTCCCTTCTTATTGCAGCTATTTACACCCTAAGAATTATCGGACAAGAGAAATCAACTTTCCAGGACGAATCTTATCTGGTTACTTTCGGGGAACTCAAGCTCATGATCCCTAACTGGTGGAGCATCACTAAACAGGAAACCCTCAGCTTAAGATTTGAACGAACTGACACCCGCTACGACTGGTATGCCCAATACAGCTTTATTCCCGATGACTCGCGTCCCCTTCCCGACATCCTCAAAGACATCCTAGATGCCCAAAAAATCGAATTTGACGAGGATGTGGTCTTTGAAACAGACTCACGCGTCCTCTTCCGAGACTCGAAAGTTCAGCGAGAACTTCAAGAAGTCGTTAGAGTTGAAGGAAAGGCCTCTCAGGACATTGAAGAACGCATCTACTACGACATCTATCTCGCTCGCAAACTTGAAAATTCAGGGTATTTTGTTTTCGAAAGTAAGAGTTCGGTACTAAATGGTTCGGTCGAAGGACCATACTTTGAAGAGAGCCTATCAGAGCTGGAATTAAGTTAATCCAGCTCTGAACAAAACCTTGGGGAAATTAATTTCCGCGTTTCGGAGCAAAGTTTCTAAGACGATCAATCGTAAAATCGATTAACTCTTCATCAGAACAAAACACATCTTCAACTAGGTCATTTGAAAGAAGAAAGTTTTTCACTCGAATAGCAATGTTGTGTAGGGATTCCATAAGGTATAGCCCACCAATATTTTCACCATTGAATGATTTAATAATTTCTTTTCTGGCGTGGTTAAACATTTCTGTTTCAGTAATATCCCCAGGGATATCATCGCCAAATTTCTCTTCAACCTCTTCGATGGCCTGTTCTTTAATGTTCTCGTCTGTAGCTAGACTTACTCCAAGCTCAGTAGCAAGGGCATCAATGAGCTCTATACGCGTATCAATAGCAAAATCAATCATTTCTTCTTGTTTGAAGTGATTGATCATGTAAGAAGACAGCGCTTTAAGCGTTTCGAAATCTGTTTTCATCAGAACTTCCTTAATAAAAGGTATTACTAAACCAGAATAACTAAAAAGTTTTTCTGGCACAAGTTAAAGCGTTGATTTTTTTTATTTAAGTTTCATTTTTTTTGCAATTTTGCTCACAACCCCTTCAATAGCACTCCTCTCACCCAAGAAGTAGAGACCCATGGCATAGACCAGAATCAAGAGAGAAATCTCCAGAGCGACGAACATCCCCTTGAAAACAAGTGGCTGATCAAAATAATCGGTCTGACCTACGTAATGCGCAATCACAAAACAAAAAGCGCTCACCCCAAAAATTTTGGCAAGCTTGAGATTAAAAAAGAACCCCGCCCCCAGCTTGAGCTCACGATTGATGATGTAGCCCAAGAATAGAGAATTAACCAAAACTGAGATTCCTGTCCCCAGTGCCAGCGTTTTGAAGCCCCAGTATGGAGTCAGGCTTAAACAAAAAATAATATTTACAGAGATCGAAATAAGAGAGCCCATCACTGGAACTTTCTGCTTTTCAAGGGTGTAAAAAACAGGGACCCAAATTTTATAGAGGCCATAAAAAGGAAGTCCTAAGGCATACATCTGCAAGGCAATCGAGGTCATCATCGTGTCTTCACGGCCAAAACGACCTCTCTCAAAGATGAGATTCACAATCTGATCTGCAAAACAGTAGAGAATGATCATCGCCGGCATGATGGTGAAAAATGATAGGAAGTAGCTGGTTTTTAGCGCATCAAGGGCTTCTTCTTTCTTCCCAGACTTCCAAGCTTGCGAGAAGTGAATCAGATTTGAGTTACCAATTGAGACAGACAAAATCCCCACAGGAAGTTGAAAAAGTCTGAAGCTATAGCTTAACCAAGAGACAGCCCCTGCCACTGTGCCTGTTGCAAGGATTGTAACAATCAGCATATTAATCTGAGTCGCAGCAAAACCAATGAGACCAGGCCCGAGTAATTTAAAAACCTTGATTGATTTATCAGTGAGAAGTTTTTTAGGCAGAACTGGACGATACCCTCTTCTCCAAAGAAGCGGCAATTGAACAAAGGCCTGAACGAAAGCACCTAAGATGGCCCCAATTCCAAGAGAGTAAATTCCTGGGTATCCCCAGGTAACCATCAAAGAAGTCAAAAGCAGCATCGCCAGCACACTCACTAAGTTGTAGCAAGCCGGTGCAAGGGCCGGAACAAAAAATACCTTAAGCGAATTGAGCACTCCCATAAAAAGAGCGGCCAGAGACACAAAAACAAGAAATGGAGCAAGAATGCGAGTGAGGGTTACTGTAATTTCAAATTTCTCTGCATCACCCACAAATGTTGGAGCAAAAATAGTAATCAGCTCAGGAGCAAAAATATAAATCCCTAAACTCAAAGTTCCAGTGATGAGAGTAAGCAAAATAAAAAGTGCCCATAGAAGCTCGCGACTCTTCTCTTTTGACTCTTGATTGGCCTCAACAAATGTAGGAACAAATGCTGAAGAGAATGCTCCTTCAGCAAAAAGATCACGCAACAAATTAGGAATTCGATAGGCCACTAAGAAGGCATCTGTTAAACCACTGGCGCCAAAGAATGCGGCCATTACTTGCTCTCTGACTAATCCAAGGATACGAGAGAAGAAAGTGGCAATTGCCATAATGAATGAAGATTTTAGAATCGACATGTTGAACCTACTTTTCTTTATCTTACTTGATAAAAGCACTTTGAGAATAATTGATTCAAAAGTTTTTTCTTTTTGGTCCTATTTTGCCCCTATTGCCCCTACTCTAAATCTAGCTAAAAATGCCTGTGAGAATTGCAAGTGACAAAAGGCACCTTTCTCTCTGACATTCCCTCTCCTGCAGGCCAGCCGAAGTTAACATTATGAAGAGGATTTGTAGGGGCATAAATGTGTATGATGTTTTTAGCAGGATGCTCTTAGGTTGATCATTCTCAGGATGAGAAGGCATGAGAACCTAAAAACACACACAGTTTTAAGAAGACAGAAGGTTTTCTTAAAAGAGAGACAAGGAGGGACCTATGTATCTTGCCATTGCAGTAGAAACAAAGAATCATCCCCGCGGTCAGAACGATTACCGAGTTTGGTACCTAGAGATTGATCAAAGGGGTCAAGTTATCGGAGTTGGCGTAAAAAGCAAGGATGAGCTGATTGCCCACATTTTTGAATGTATGAAAAAGTATGGACGCTCTCTGTGGCGTGCCTTCTTAAAAGATCAGGAAAGTTCGACACCGATTGAGATCTATGACTTTGTCTCGATCAATATGTTTGAAAACACCCACTTTGGTAATCTTCCCAACTTGAGTGAGTTTCAAAAAGTGTTGGACACACTGGAAAGCCGCATCGAATTAAGATCGATTGCCTAATAAACTATCCTCCCAGGAATTCATTAGGCTTTTCTCGAGAGTGGAGGGAGACTTTGCCCTCCCTCCACTCTCTTCTTCCAATTTTAACTACTACAATTGATTTTCCTTTTGTTATCATAAAATCCAATGATCTTTATGAAAGGAAACATCATGAAATCTGTCGCAATTATTGGTGCTCAATGGGGTGATGAAGGAAAAGGAAAACTCACTGACCTTCTCGCTGAAAAATCAGACTTAGTTGTTCGTTATCAAGGTGGCCACAATGCGGGACACACCATTTGGGTTAATGGTCAAAAAACAGTTCTTCATGTCATCCCTTCAGGAATTCTTCACAAACACTGTCTCTCGGTAATCGGTCACGGTGTTGTTCTTGAACCTCAAAACTTTTTTAACGAACTTAAAAATATTAATTCAATTACCAAAGTTACACCTGACAATTTAAAAGTTTCATCATCGGCAACTGTTATCACCAGCTACCATCGACTTCTTGATGCTGCTCGTGAGTCGCAAGGTCCTGAGAAAATCGGAACTACAGGAAAAGGGATCGGTCCTGCTTACGAAGATAAAGTGAGCCGTCGTGGAATTAAAGTTAAAGATCTTTTAGATAAAGATACATTGATCAGACGACTCTCCAGTGGGTTTGCTGAGAAGGCCATTCTTTTCAAACATCTTTATCAAATTGATATTCCTTCTATTGATGAAGAAGTGGAACGTCTTTATCAATACGGCATTCAAATGAAAGATTTTGTGACTGATACATTTTCGCTAATTGATGAGTCAGCTCGAAGTGGGAAAAAAGTTTTATACGAAGGTGCTCAAGGGATTCTTCTTGATATTGATTATGGAACTTATCCTTACGTGACTTCTTCTTCAACTGCCATGGCGGGAATCTTTACTGGTGCAGGTCTTCCGCAAGGTCAACTTGATGAAGTGATCGGTGTGGCCAAGGCCTATACAACACGCGTGGGAGAAGGACCATTTCCAACAGAGCTCTTTGATGAAATCGGAGCAACTCTGCAGAAAAAAGGAAATGAGATTGGAGCAACGACCGGCAGAAAACGCAGATGCGGCTGGCTTGATCTTCCCCTTCTTCGTTACGCCATTAAATGCTCTAAACTCACCTCTGTTGCACTAACCAAAGTGGATATTCTCTCTGGCCTTCCAGAACTCAAAGTATGTTATGCTTACGAAATTGGAGGCAAAGTTGTCGACTGCGCTTATCCTGGAATTAATCTCTATCAGGCAAAGCCTCTTTATCGTGAATTTAAATCTTTTGAAGATGACTTCACATCTGCACCTTCAAAAGAATTTAATGAGTATTTAGAATATATTGAATCGCAACTAGGTATTCCAGTTGGGATTTATGCTTTCGGACCAGATCGTAATCAAATCAAGATGAGAACTGATTTTTTCTAAAAAAATTCTCCATAAAGCTTTCCAGCAGTAAAATTGGAAAGCTTTATGTTTCTAATTTCATTTTTTAAATCAAGATCACTTTTCACTCGCACACGCAGGTAGTGTGAAGTGTATCCTTCCCAATATCCGTCTTGCAGAGATTCAAAAAGAACTTCGGAAGTTTGTCCAACAGCATTTTGCGAGAATTCATCAAGCTTCGCATCCCCTAACATCATGAGAGTCTTCACTCGATCTTTCTTCACACCCACTTGAATTTGGTCATCAAGTTTCGCTGCCGTTGTTCCCTTTCTCTTTGAATATGGGAAAATATGAAAATGAGTTATTGGTGAATGTCTCAAAAAGTTGAAAGTCTCAAGGAATTGCTCTTCTGACTCTCCAGGATAGCCAACAATCACATCAGCTCCAAAAGCTGCCTGAGGGAAATAGCTTTGCACCATCGCCTGCATTTCTTTGTACTGAGCAATGTCGTACTTTCTGCGCATAGATTTTAAAATGTCATTCGATGCACTTTGCAGAGGGATATGAAAATGATCCTGATATTTCCCTGAATCTTTTAGCGTGCGGACTAATTCTTCAGTCATGGTGTTAGGTTCAACTGAACCTAAACGCAGACGTTTGATTTCTTTGATATCTACAATGGATTTCACCAGATCGACTAATTTCTCACCACTGGTCGCTTCGTATTCACCGATATTCACACCAGTAAGAATAATTTCTTTAAAGCCGTTATTTGCTAATCGTTTTGCCTCTGAAAGTGCATCAGAGACTGAAATCGCACGACTTCTTCCTCGAGCAAACGGAATAATACAGAATGAGCAAACGTAATTACAGCCATCTTGAATTTTTAAGAAAGCACGAGTGTGAGAATCCACCGTCGTTGTTGCTGCTCCATAAAAGTCAGAAGACTTATCAATATGAACGGCCAAATCTTCTTCTGAATCCAGATACTCGAAGACTTTATATTTTTCGCTGGTGCCGAGAATAAGATCCACTCCCTGCATCTTTTTAATTTTTTCTGCTTCCATCTGAGCATAACAACCAGCTACTACAATTTTCGCCTCAGGACTTGCCCCTTGGGCCTTACGAATTAGATTGCGACAAGTCGAATCCGCTCCATCCGTCACAGTACAAGTATTAAGAAAAACCACATCAGCTTCATTTCCAAACTCCACCACCTCATAGCCGCGGTCAGCAAATCCTTGGGCAATAGAGCCTGTCTCTGAAAAATTCAGTCGGCAGCCTAGTGTGTGAAAGGAAACTCTCTTCTTAGTCATAGTATTGTTTTGCATAGTGAGGCGAATCTAATAAATGAGGGCTTCTTTGTCCAATGGCCAATCAAAACAAAAATTAAGTTTATTGAGATAAGGGATCGGAAAAAAAACTAAAAAAAATGAAATTTTATGTTTGACAAATTTGGGCAAAAAAATTAACTTGTAGACCTTCGATTGAAAGTGGTCTCGTAGCTCAGTTGGTTAGAGCACCTCCCTTTTAAGGAGGGGGTCCTGTGTTCGAGTCACAGCGAGATCACCATTTCGAATCGAAGAGCATAAATAAAACTTTAGTTATGCTCCCATCGTCTAGCCCGGTCTAGGACATCGCCTTTTCACGGCGGTAACAGGGGTTCGAATCCCCTTGGGAGTACCAAATTTATAAAAAAGCCCGCTGCAAAGTGGGCTTTTTATTTTAAAAATGTCAGTGGTCTCGTAGCTCAGTTGGTTAGAGCACCTCCCTTTTAAGGAGGGGGTCCTGTGTTCGAGTCACAGCGAGATCACCATTTTTATCCAAATACTAAAATACAAACAGTTATGCTCCCATCGTCTAGCCCGGTCTAGGACATCGCCTTTTCACGGCGGTAACAGGGGTTCGAATCCCCTTGGGAGTACCAAGTTTTATAGAAATGGCCTGCTGAAAAGCGGGCCTTTTTATTTACTGAGGAACTCTCATGAAAGAAATCATCATCATTCACAACCCTCGTTGCTCTAAAAGCCGTGAAGCACTTCAAATTATCGAATCTCGAGGTTATCAAGCTAGGATTATTGATTATCTGCATGGAGAACTCTCTAAAGAGTTTTTAAAAGAAGTGATCAATAAACTGAGGGTTCATCCCAAAGCTGTTCTTCGGATCAAAGAAGAGGAGTTCAAAGATTTAAACATCGATCTTGAAAACGAAGCTGAGGTAATCGATGCCATCTTAAAATGCCCTAAGCTTCTTGAACGGCCTATAATTATCAAAGATGAGAGGGCAGTAATTGGAAGACCACCAGAGAACGTTTTGACTCTTTTTTGAACGGGAACAAAAATTTTGAAAATAATTAACAACTCCCCAAAGTTTTCGGCCTACTTACTGAGTGTCTTTCTAGTTGGGGGAGTAGTATTTGGGACTTATATCTCCTTTCAAGCTCCAGAAGCTGAGATCAATATTTTCAAAATACTCACTTCCGTTCTTTGGTGTACCCTCTTCTTGTTTTTGAGATATTTCTTTAATCGAGCAAGAACTGCAGTATTTGACAGCAAGACTTTATGGGATGCTTTTATTTTTTTTATACTTTCTTTTATATTTTTAAAATTTCTGAAATATGAATTATTGATTAGCTTAGGAGTTTCCATCCTATTTGCAATATACCTACTTCTGACAATTAATTTATTTCTTAAATTAAAAGGTAAAAAAATTGATCTTTGCGGAAAAGATTTTAATAACAAAGGCTTCTGTATTTACAATGATGATGAAGTCGACGCCAATTTTTAATTCTCGCTTGCTTTTATTTGGTACTTAAATCGTGATGAACAAGGTCAAGCTTACGTTTGGCCTGTGAATTGAACCTCCCATTTCCTTAGGGAGGTTTTATGAATATATTAGTGAAAAGCGCCATTGCTGGATTTATTGCTACAGTACCAATGACTATATTCATGACCTATGTTTTCAAAAAACTTCCCCATGATGAAAAATACCCTCTTCCGCCTCGTAAAATTACTTTAAACGTAGCAGAGAAGGCAGGTATCGAACCCAAATTGGATGAAAGTCAAAAAATGGCACTTACCATGTTTGGCCACTTTTTCTTTGGAGCGGCTGCCGGTTCTCTCTTCTTTCCTCTCGTGAAGTTTTTTTCTATTCCTAAATACCTGGGCGGAATCGGTTATGGATTGCTCGTGTGGTCCACAAGTTATTTGGGTTGGTTGCCATTAGTAAAACTCCATCAATCAGCAACAAAAATGCCAATGGGAAGAAACGCCTTGATGATTGGGGCACATATCGTATGGGGAGGAGTATTAAGCTTTTTATACTCATATAAGAGGAGAACTTTATGATGAATACAAAGAAGATAATAACTCTTGCTGCTGGCCTGATAGTGGGCAAAAAACTTTTAGATAATTTGATCTCTTCAAAGTCTCTTCAAAATAAAGTTGTTCTCATTACTGGAGGATCGAAAGGTTTAGGACTAGTCCTTGCTGAGCACCTTCTTAAAGAAGGATGCCATATTGCTATTTGTGCTAGAGATGAAGATGAACTTTCTCGGGCAAAAAAAAATCTAGAGGAAATAAATAACTCCGAAGTACTCTCTGTCACTTGTGATGTATCTGATAAAAATGAAACTGATCGGCTTATTAAAGAGGTCATCAATCATTTTGGTAAGCTCGATATCATCATCAATAATGCAGGCATCATCCAAGTCGCTCCTATGGAAGCTTTTAGTCTTGAGCAATATAAAAAAGCGATGGATATCATGTACTGGGGAATCGCGAATATTACATTCAGCGCTCTTGCGCACATGAAGGCAAGGCAAGAAGGACATATTGTAAATGTGACTTCTATTGGAGGGAAAGTCAGCGTTCCTCATCTCCTTCCCTATTGTGCTGCTAAATTTGCGGCCACAGGTTTTTCCGAAGGATGTGCTTCTGAACTACGAAAAGATAATATCTATGTCACAACGATTATCCCTGGTCTGATGAGAACAGGCTCCTATGTTAATGCTTTCTTTCAGAAAGGAAATCGCAAAGAGTTTAAACTATTCTCACTCATGTCTACAGCTCCAGTTCTTACCTTGAGTGCAGATAACGCCGCTAAAAAAATCATTAAGGCCATCAAAGAGAAGCGCTCTTTTAAAGTATTGGGATTTCAAGCACAGACACTCATGGAGCTTGATCACTTTTTCCCAAATCTCATGACTTGGGCTTTCTCTCGTGTCTCTCAAATGGTGCCGGCAGCTCATGAAGAAAGTAGTCTCGAAACAGGGATGGAAATTGAAGAAAAAAATAAAAATACAGAGATTCCGGTTTTTAGAGAAATTGGCAGAAAAGCTCAGGAAGAACATCAAAGGCCGCTATCGTGAAGTGGATTACCAGTAGAGCCCTATACCAAGTCCATATCTTCGATCAATATGCTCTTGATAATTAATTCTGATATCCCAAGATCTATGCGAGCCAAGACGGGCTTCAATATGATAAATATTCTCCGCTTTTTTGTTTCGATCAAGATAAAATCTTCTTCCAGCGGCAGCATGAATTCTTAAATCATCAGTAATTGTAATAAGCGTTGCTAGATTTGGTCTTACACTCAAATAACCGGATCCTTCAAACTGAGTCTGAAAACGAGGATCAATCATGGCATAAATTAAAAGCCAATCACTCATCTCGAAGGCCTTCCCAACACCAAACTCGACTTTGGGAACGGTACAGGTATTACAAGTGAGATTCATCTGATCAGCACCAAATAAAACACGCCAGGCATATCCCCCATCTCCCTTGAGCCCAGTCTTTGAGAGATTTAGAGATTCAATAGAAAGGAAATTTAAATTCTTTAGCCATAAGCGGTCTTTGGTAACACTAATTTCAGTATCCAAAACACTCAGACTTGAATAAAGAGGTCGAGCAATATCCGGCGAAACTAAATCATAGAATGCAGGCCGAAATCTGAAATGACCTCCGTTCCCAAATTTTTCACTATGAAAACCAGAAAACTGAGTCATGATCGGCTTCTGTGCTTCGTGAGGAGGACGCTGAGGAATCTCCCACCATTGATTTTTTGAAGGAGGAAGCTTCACACGTTCTTGTAAAACTTTTCTCTTGCTCGTTTTAAGCTTAGGATCTTCGTTTTCTACTTGCCGATAAGAAAAGTAATCCATAGCAGTCTCAAGAGTTCGCGACTTCTCTTCAGTATTTAAAGATTTAAATCCTGAATCACTGAGGCTATCGATATCATTCGTGATTTCTTTTAAAACGCTATACTCTCTTTTATTCAAAGTTCTCACTTTCCCCCTTAGCCTGGTCTGCCTAGAAGGGTGAAGCTTGATATTCTCAACAAGATGGTAATCATGAATTTTATGAAATAAAGAAACTGGAATTGCGAATGGTAAACCACGTTGATTAAAACTTTTTCCTGTGACCATCTCCAGCAGTTCCCCTACTCGATAAGCACAGTTATCAGAAGCAAAGTAATAAGTGATTTTGGCCTGCTTCATTTCCCATACATGGGCAACGATTTCATCTCTTTGCTCTTGATTTAGATTCAGTTCATATTCCCATAAGTCACGAAGTTCTAATTCAGAGTAATTATTCTTGTGAAAGAAAAAATCCACGGTTGTAAAACCCGCATCAAATCCTCCAAAAGCTCCTTTAACCATATAAGAAGCAGGATCAATATCTTGAGGAGTAAATGCTCCATAATTAATAGCAAGATCAAGGAGATCTAATGGGCTTCTTTCATCCTTAAAATTAAATTTAATAAGAGGGTGGCCAAAATAAGAAGCCGGATTACCAAGAAAGCCTGAAGCAAAAATAAGACTGATGGATTTGACTTCATTTTTTCGGGTATAGGCTTCGAAATCAAGACATTCATATTTAGGGAAATGAATTCCTTTTTTTTCAAGCCATGCTCTTCGCGCAGGAAATCTGCAATAAATTTCTCTTGAGTCCTTCAGTCTTGAAATCGTTGCTTTGAGTTCTGCTTGAGGGTCATGGCTTCCCTCTGGAGAAATAAAGAATTTGCCGCTTTTTATATCAGATGAGTTTCTTGAGTAATGAAGGAGTTTCAGCCAGTGGGGATCATTTGATAGTTCTGACTCCTGGGCATTTGCCCAGAAGCAGAACAGAGAAAATAAGAAAACTAACTTAATTGGCATTGAGCTGCATAATTACGTTCAATCACGTTCATAAGATTATTATAGTAAGCTTCGTCAGTAGAAGATCCCTGTTGTAGTTCACTTGCAAAATTTGAACGAACCTCATTAATGATATTACCATGAGATTTTTTATTGCAATCAAGAATATTTAGTACCGTTACAATGTGATCACCAGAACCAGAAGCAGTCTCTTCTTCCAGCATCGCAAAGTTCTGATGAATAAATTTAGCGGCAGTAGAAGCACGTCCAGCACATTGAGACTCAGAAGACATTGAAGAGGTAGAAGCAGTGATACCGAAATCCCAAATGATATTTGAAGTTACAGCGGCCCATCCAGTTCTCGGGAACATCGCTGCTCCAATACCACACTGGCGCCAAGCATTTTTTGCTGCAAAAGCTGGTACAGTTAAAAACACAAGACACATAACTGTTAGGATCTTCTTCATCATACCTTCTCCTTGGTAATTGTTCTAAAAATTGTTTCGGTATCGGATAAATAAAATGGACACAAGATTTCTTAATTTTTTATCAGGCCAACGATCTTAAGGTAGCTCATCTAAGAGCTTGATGAATTGATCCCGTTGAGGGGCTTTAGGATCAAAAAATGTCATAATGTGAGAACCATTTGGGATTCTCCAAATCCATTTTTTCTCTGTCGATAATGTCTTATAGATTTCTTCACCGAATTTTGCAGGAACAACATTATCTTTCTCGGCAACAATCACCAGAGTAGGACGTTTGATTTTTTTGACAAAATCTTCTGAGCTATATTTATCGGAAATAAGGATGTAAGAAAGTGGGCTTAATGGAAGAAGAACACTATGAAATAATTTATCAAAGGCGAGATCTTTATAGGACATAAATGTACAATCTTGCACAACGAGATCAATTTGATCAACTTCTTCAAAATCTTCAAGGGCCTTCATTGAAACTGCTCCTCCAAGACTCTGTCCATAAACGACAAATTTTCCTTCTCCCCTCTCTCTCCAAAGTTTTCTTCCTTGTTTAAGGGCAGCTTTCGAATCTAAATACACACCACTGGGAGAAGGCTTCCCATCAGAAATACCATATCCACGATAATCCCAAACAAAAAGGTTATACCCTTTTTCCATTACCCATGAAAGTCCAAGAAAATGTGAAGATATATTTTGAGCATTGCCATGGAAATGAATAATTGTCCCTTTAGCCTTTTCCATTTTTGCAGGAAAAAACCAGCCTACCAGCTCTGTCCCATCACTTGATGAGAATACTATTTCTTCGTATTTAAAATTAAATCTTTCAGGTTCTACATAAAGAACTCTATCAGGATGATAAAATAAGCTAGTACATCCAATGGTGAAAATTAAAAGAAAGTACTTGATCACAAATTCCTCAGTTTTTTACTTCATCGGAATTAGAGCATCTCACTTTAGATGTCGGCGTAAACTAAAGGTTGTCTTGACCTGGGATTTTAAAGAAGGTGCTCAAATAAATGGCTAGGGATTTTTAACAGATAGTACATGGCCTGTTTAAAGAAGCCTACATCAGCATTAACATCACAATCATCAGAATCAAGTTTGAAACTATTCTCCATTCTTTTCTGGATGTTGCTCTTCACATCTTTGGTCAGTTCTGGTGAGCCACTGCAAAACACTGCAAGCTCAGTATTATAATAACTAGAACGGTTATCAATATTAAAAGAGCCGATCATAAAAGCTTCGTCACTAAAAACAATCGATTTAGAGTGCGTGCCCCATGTAGCATTTTTAACTTCTTCGTCATGCACCTCTCTTTCACCCGAATATCTGCCTTTATAGACAAAAGCATCAAAATTATCGTGAGCATTAAAAGAAGTTACTGAATCATTAAAAACAGTTGAAACATGAATCGCATCAGTTGAGGCAAGACTATTTGTAAAAAGCTTAACGTTTGCTTTTTTCTGTTCCAAATAGTTAAAAAGTTTATCTGTGACAGAGTTATTTAAAAAGTATGGAGTATCTATAACAACTTCATCTTTAATCTTGTGCTCCATCCAATTTAAAATCTCTTTCTGAAGAAGTCGGTATTTTGCCTTATATTTTTCAGGATTAAGACTTTCAGTAAAGCTTGCCCCCTCACGGTCAGAAGCAAAAGTGACTTCAGGGCACGTCCGCTTTTCATTTTCAAGAAAACTTTCTTTTCCTTCCTTATCAAGAACTTTTAAAATTTTCTCAACTTCTTCGTCAGGCTCAAAAAGACTTTTGGCAAATTTTTTGTGTTTATCATAATAGTATTTTTTACCACGATAGTGAGGGTCTTCTCCATAGACATCTGGTTGACGATATGGTTCTTCTACCTTTTTGGGGATCTCCACTAATTTGGAATCCCAGAAATTATCAAAGGTTTGATTCATCGATTTTACGACTTCACCTTCAACAGTAATGTCACGATCCAGGAAATTAAAATCTTTTGAAAGATCATAGTACTCATCGGCCACATTGCGACCACCAGTGATAGCTTCCTCGCCATCCATCACCATCAATTTTCTGTGATTCCTAAATTGTACACTTGAAAGTTTATAAATAGGTGCTGGATTATAGTAGCGAATTTCGAGATTATGCTCCTTCATCACTTCAGCAATATATTCATTCATCTTGAAGGCCGTCGGTGACTTATCAACAAGCACACGGACTTTCACTCCACGTTTCGCTGCTTCTGCAAGTTCTTTAAGGATAACTTTTCCGGCCAAGTCCGGATTAAAAATAAAAGACTCTAGATCAATACTCTTCTTCGCTCTGCGAATCATATCCACACGGGCATGCAAAGAGGCAATACCGGAATTGATGACGCGCATCTGGTGTTCTTTTTTAGACGTCTTTGCATAAGGGGTATCGATTTCAAAAGAGAATCCGAATAATAGGCAAAGAACAAATAAAGAGGAAAGAAGAGTTATTTTTCTCACTATTCCCTTTCGGCAGATAAACCAAGAGATAAAGTTAATTAGTGAGAAACAGGTGGACTTATATAACCAATCATTTAAGAAAAACTTAAAAGAATCATTCATTTAGAGATAATCGCTCTCATTTATGGCAATAATTTCTTTCACTTTGTCTCAAGAAAGAATAGAGAAAAAGCTAGTAAGCGCCTGTTTTAATTGGCTCTTAGAAGATTTTTAACCAAGCTATTTGCCCTACTTATCATCTTAGTACGGGGCCTTAGTATAATAGGGTCTATGAGTACAATGTTTTCAATTCTTAAAGGCCAGCGTGGTATGTCCATAGTGACGGTACTTGGAGCTATTGGACTGGGCCTGGCGGGTGTAACCTACTTAATTAAAGATGGTCTTCCTAAGCTTCAGGGAGAAAAAAAGAAAATCGATTCTCAATTAAACTATCGCGTTTTCATCTCCAGCCTTAATGATTATATCGTTCATGGAATTCGTGAACGCTGGTGTATTAATTATGATGAAGGCCAATCCGATCTTTTGCTTTCCAATAAATGTTCTAGTTCGAGTCCGATGGAAGATATTGTCACCTATCCGGGAAATCTGGAAAGAATTCTCTGGGGAGCTGATACCATTGGAACAAATATCACTTCTGCTCCTTCGGCTGCAAACTCTAATAAAATTCTGGCCCTCAATTTTCAGCGTTTTCACTCCTCTCCACAAAAAACGAATGTACTACTGACATATGACCAAATCGTTCCGACAGATGGAAAACTAAAATTCAAAATCACAGGACAGATTCTTGAAGATATGAATGAAAGCCATCCACTCTATATCATGAGTCGAAGAATTAAAGACTGTATTAATAGTATTGATGTTGAGGTTTTTCAGGTTAAGGACTTTAACAATCTTGCCTCGGGAGATGAGAAAAAAATCGGAATTAAAATCTCATCAGATATCAAGACAACAAGACTGAGCTGCCTAACTGTCAAAACTGCTGAGTCCATGAGTTATTACACTTTTTATCCAAGAAGACTTCATACGTTCAGCTTAGTTAAGTATGGCAACCTTGATGGCTCTTACTACAATGAATTTAATGGGCCAGTGTATGTAGCTGGGAACTTCATTCTTCCCGATGCTAAAGTAAATAAAGAACAGACCACTATCTTTTATAATTCCTTAACTCTGGGTGTTTATAACGGCGGTAATGTCTCTAAGAGTCTTGTCCCTGGAGTTGTTGTTAACAACGGTAATGCTTATAGCTTTAGAGAATGGGGACATCCATATAAATCCAAGCAAGACAGCTACAACGGATTTAGAGGATTTTTAGGTGGAGTTAAACTTGATTCATCAGAAGATAAAGGTTTTTATAATCTCTTTGACCATACGACAAAAACGGCGGCCAATGTAGCTCAGCTTGAAGCATGTATTGATGATAATGAAGCCCAATTAAAGAAAAGTAAAAACGCTGATTCGGAACTCGTTTATCAAAAAGAATCACAAAGCTCTGAAGAAACAACTATTAAGCTTTCATTCACAAAAAAGAATCGTTTTTCAATTGAAGATAGCCCTGCTTACGTTTTGGCCAAGGGCTCGAACAACTCTCCCTTCTTTGAAATCGAAACCAATAAAAGTAGCAAAACACTTGGCTCAATTCAGTTTGCTTTTACCTCAAAAACGAAGAATGGTTTCTATGAAACAAAGAGTAATGAGAACTACGCCGCTACTATTGGAGATAATTCGAGTGTAAGCCTGAATCTAAACTTCAAAAAGTTTGATCTTGATAAAGATAATCTCTCACAGTTTATTGAGAAGATCGATAAAACGACAAAAGCAAATTACAAGAATAATATTACATCTGATGTACTTAAACGTGCCAACCTTTACACTGAATATGAAGATGCAACTAAAGCATTAATTCAAAAATGTGATAATAAAGTCGCTGCTGATTGTGAAGTGCTAGGGTATAAAGCTCCTAGCTGTACACCATCTAAGCCAGTTCAAAAGGGAGATCCTAAGGAGACTGTAACAACTGAGCCTACAACCAGTGAGTGTGGACCAAGCTATTCCGTTGAACTAGCAAAATTTGAAAAAGCTAAAACAGATCTAAGTCAGTATCTTAATCAGCTTAAAACGTTCCAGAATAACCCTGAAGACGTTTCTCTAAATGTGAGCATTAATCAAGTCCCTCTCCATAAAGGGAAAATGGTCCTGAATCAAAGATATTTAAAAATAAAAACACCCCAAGGATGGCAAGAATACTTCAAACTGATTAATGCGAATGTAGATACTCTGAGATTAAGAATGAATCCGTCACATAATGGTATTAAAGATGCCTTGACACTCAACTTGGATTTCTCGGAATCGAACACAGGCAATGATTCTAAGATCGTTACCACTTCTTTTATTAATCAATTTACGAATACCTCTCTTCAATATCTTAAAAATTCATGGAGCAATACAAGAACGAACTCCCCTGTCCCTACTCCACCAGTTATCGTAAAACTAGATTGCCCTCAAGGGATGGGAATTGCAGATTGGGATCTTGATATGTCTCCTAGTTCGAACTTTGCATGGAACTATGCAAACACTCCTGCTGGTGCATTCATTGATACCAATGATCACGAACAAGCGGCTCCTATCATTTTCTATCCAGGCAACCCACCACTTGAAGGTCATGCCAATTCTTCGACAAAATCTGTTGTGCAAGAATGTATTATTCCTTCTGACAGAACTCATGTTTACGGTTTCTATGTCTGCACTAAACTGACAATTAGAGAGAGGTCAACTCCTCTGTATATGATTGGAACATTCATTGTGAAAGATCTTTCCATTCCTAAAGGGATGAGCACTCCTATTCATTGGTATAGCATTTGGGATACCAGAGCGACTGATCTCATTATGTCTGATCTCAATTCTCATAAATCTAATTGTAAGGGTGTAAAAGATCTTGTTTCAAAAACATGGAAAGATGTTGTTGTTAGTCCACAAATTGCAGCAACTGTTGAGTCCTGTGGACCACTTGATCTTGTCACTAACGGACCAAATAACTTTAGCTGGACAACAGTTGATCCCGATATTGGAATTGCCAAGGCTGGAGATATCATGACCAGCCAAAAAGTTAATAGGATACAAAAATGGGTTATCAGAGAAGAATCAAGGAAAGATTTTATCCGCTAAGCCAAAAGGGATACAGTCTTATTGAAATCATGGCAGGCCTTGCCCTCGTCGGCACAGGTGCATTCATTATCATGAATGGCCTTGATTATCTTGATAGTAGAAAATCAGTCATTAACAAAAGCGCCAGCCAGGAAGCCATTATCTCTGGTCTTATGGAATCAGTGAGAACCAACATTGCAATGGAAAAAATTGATTATCAACCAGAAGTTTTCTTAAACGCAAGTGAGATCGAAGAGGTAAAGAAAAACTTGAACTTGTGCTGGTTTGGCAACGGAGTCATCCCTCTTGAAGAATTTCCTACTTGTGAAGGACGCTTGGGCTACATCGTTTATCCATTAAAAATTGGGAACCTAGAATATCGTGGGATGTATAAAGTAACGATTAGAGTTATGCATGAAAAACTCATGCCTGGAAGTTATAAACAGTATGATTTTATTGTTAAGGATTAGTAATGATTCGTAAAGAGCAGGGATTCTCTCTCTTAGAAGTTATGGTATCAGTGGCCCTCTTCGGGCTAGTGGGATTTGCTGCTTATTCACTCTACGAATATTCAAAAAAACAGACAAACAAATCCACTGATGAAATTATGGACTCTATTGCCCGTCTTGGGGCTTCATCAATTATCCAAAAAGATCTATCCACATCTGACCTAAGCTTTAATTTTGTTAATGTGACAGACGACAGTGGATTTTCTTTTTTTACACTCGCTAAAAATCAGTATTGTCGTCATGATAAGTGTGCAAGAGAATTGACTCTACAGTTACCCGAAGACAAAGACACTTCCAAAGCAATCTATTTTGTTACGAAGAAAACAAATCTTAACGAAGTCCAAAAACTAGCGGTTCACCCTCGCTCAGTTTTCAATGGGACAATGTATTCAGGAATTAACTGGAAGTATGATTCTGATGCCTACTCAATCTCTCGAGAGAAATTCCCACTGACTATTTGGGAAGCCAATCGATTAATGGTTCTCAGCTCAGAAACAGAATTCTATGACTGTGGTCTTTCCAGCAAATTAAACAATTCAACTAGCTGTCAGATTGAATGTGCCGTTTCCGGCATGTGTGATTTCTCTGTTAAAAGGCCTTATCGTTTTATAGGTGTTGTCGAGCCACGTCCTTCGATTGATCTGCAAGATATTAAAGTCCTAGAAGCTCCTAATCTTTTCATTAAAAACTTTAATGTATGTCGACCAAATAAGAATGGTGGCTGTGCCACTAACATAAGCACGAACCTCAGCAGCTCAAAAAACTTTTATGAAAAACTTCCATATGTGCCAGGAAGTGATGATCGAACAAGTTTATATAATGTTGAGCTTGTTAAGTATCATCTTGAGCGTGCCAATTCTGACACCCATTTAGTCAGAACGGTAGGACAACTCCAAGGAAATCAAATCACCTTCGGCAACCCAATTAAAATCATGTCAGGAATTAAGGCCATTATATTTAGTAGGGTCAATGTTTCGAACCCGGTTATTGAATATAAATTCAATATGTATCGCAAGAATCAGAAACTTAACAAAGAGGTACGTCAGTGAAAACTATTCTTATCACCTTTGGTATAATACTTACCACCCAATCATGGGCACAATATACGGTGGCTCCTTTTGGCTCCGGCAGCTCATCAGTTCCGCCCGTAGGACAAAATAGAAAGAATGCTTGTGCGGGAGGTGCCTGTAACTTTGAAATTAACCTCAAGCCTTATTGCTTTGGAACAAACCTCCGAGCTTATGCAATTGAAAATCAGTTAAGCCCTTCTGAGAATGTTTCCATGAACATTGCACTTACCGATCCTAAGAGTAATAAGTCTGATAATTTAACAGTCGAGTTTCCTGCGAAACTGACCTTTGCTTCTAAAGGTGTTTCCGTTGACTGTACTTTGGTTCCAGGACAAAACGTCAATGAGCCTGGATACAAAGAAATTTCATGTTATGTTCCATGGGCCCGCAAAGACTTTACTTACATGTTATCGCGATGGCTTGAAAGCACAAATCCTCAGAACAACCCTTACTTAGGGGCCGACTTTAACAAATATGCAGGAGCCCCTTTACCTGCTGTCATCAAAGGCCAAGTTGAAGATGGAGTTGATGGGAACTTGTCATGTTTCTATAAATTCACTACTAACAGTAAGGAAGGGGTACTTAAAAAGGATAGTGTCAGCTGCTTTTTCCCGAATAGTCTTCCCGACTATTCTAGTGAAGTTAAAGTATCAAAAGATGGAGCTCCTCTAAGTCCAAGCGAGTATGAGATTACTGCCTTCAGTAACAATATTAAGATCAAGCTGAAAACGGCGGTCAATGCTATCGCTGGTAATAATTCTGTGAAACACGGGAAACTCGTTATTACGACACCTCCCAATCACCGCATCAGCTATTCGCAGCCTTCTAATAATGCTCCTCGAAATCTGGCAACTCAAAGAGAGATTGAATCTTTTGATGAGGCAACTGGATATAAAAGTTTCACAGCTCAAGTGAAGTTTCCTGGGATGGAAGGATTCTGTGGAGGTTATTACTCTCCGCTCATGTTCTTCTTTGATAACCAAATTCCACAGTTTACAGGTATCTCTTTATTTAATCTCTACGGAGTAGAACCAGGCACAAGAGTTCACTGGCCTGAAGCCTCTCATTCAGGATTCTTCCTCGCCCACCTTCCTAAGAAGGACAGTAAAATTACTTCTTCTCAACAGCTTTTTGGTCAGAATAAGGAATTCGGCAACGGATTTGAGGCCTTAGCTGTTCATGATAAGAATAAAGACAATATCATTGATAAAAAAGATCCAGTCTTCAAGGAGCTTAAACTTTGGAATGATAAGAATGGTAATGGGATTGCTGAAGATAAAGAAATTTATAGTCTCTCTCAAATGAATGTAACTGAAATTTCACTTAAGTATAATACGAGAAACCCATCCAACTTTGCTGGCAGGGCCCTGGCCAGAGAAAAAAGTAGCTTTAAATTCAACTCTAAAGATGGAATGAAACGAGGCGAAGTGTTTGATGTATGGCTTGCACCTATCGACTAATACGCACTAATAAAAAAGCCTCGCATATTAATCTGTCCCAGATTTGGGGTACAGATCATAGCGAGGCTTTTTTATTAAAGACCGATGGTATTACCTAACTCGTTTATATTTTCTACTTCAAAAGAAAATTCTTCACTTACTTGATTCACAACTAAAAAATCTCGATCGGTGCAAGAATCAAAAATTTTACCAGTAATGACCTTTCGGCTTAGGCAATCATTAAAGAAAGTAAAAAAACGGCCATGAATAACTGGGGCATTACTGTCTGCAAAAATAAAAAAACCAATGGAGGTTACTGAAGAGAGTTCACCCTTTTTAAGAACAGGAGTAACACTGCCATCCTTTGGATCATGTTGATAAACCTGTGCGACTAAGTTCTTCTGGCCAGCTAATTTATCCTCACACATCGGCTGATTACGAGGACAGCAATAAACCTGGTAACCTCTGTTATCTTCTCGGATAAAAGTCCAGAGCTTATTTTTTTGAAGATCTTCAAATTTGATATTAGTACTTAACGCCTGATTGGTCGGAATACAAACCGAAATAAAATCAAGAAATCTATTATGGAATCGTTTGCGATAAATAAAACTTGTCCCTAAACCACTTCCTCCTTGATAAGTCATTAATTGCCCATCACTTACCGAAGAAGAGGATCTAGAATAGGACTTATTGCTTGAGTTTAATTTATAAAGCAAATTGTGATCTAATTCATTGCTCTTGAGCCCTTTAAGCTCATTCCTGAGGAGCTGTACTCTTGTGGCCTGCATGTTCATTTGAACTTCTTTATTCTGAAGAGTTTTTGTACCACTCTTCACCCTCTTGATAAGTTCAGCCGCAATAAGCAGAAGCCCTCCTAAAAGGGCACCTGCTATTGTTATTTCGATTAGTGTTAGTCCTTTCTGATTATTCATAGAGCTGAACATTCTCAGATCTATTGTACTTAGCAAAGGCTGTCTTCAGCATAAAACGTAGGTACATATTATCAGGTGAAGAGATGGCAATAACCTCTTCACGAGTCAACTGACGAGATCCCCCACCACATTCATAATTAAACTCCACAGCTCCGCGAGTCTGGTTCAAACACGCTCTCATGTGGTTTGCTTTTTCTTGATCAGACTGAGGCTTCTTACCGTTCTCTTCCGTAGAAGAAAAGGTTTCTGCAATAAATTGGCCTTTGGCATTTGTAAATCGAGATAATGATCCTTCAAGTACTGTCCCAATATCAATTCCATTTCCTTCCACTAAGTTAACCCAAACAGGATCAAGTCCTTGAGGATTCCAAATTCTTGGGAACGAATGCATTTCATGATTTGCAGCTACTAGATGAAGCGCTTGAACCCATCCTGTTGAAGTAAGCGGAGGAAGGAAAAGACCACGATCTTTTTTACAGCTATTTTCAGCCGAACTAAAGTCAGAGACTCTTTCTGAAGCAATGAAAGCATTATGTGGAAAATCTGTTCTGCGACAAAGAACTCTCAGAGTTCCTGATCCATTTTGAAATGGCTTTGAGTTTTTTACAAAATGAATTCCTTTGAAGCGCGGGCCGTGAAAAAGTAAAGCGACCTTCGGTCCAACAGCGTTTTCTGTACTGAGATTAAGAGAATTCGAAACTTTTTGAACCTCTACTGTTCCTGATCCATTGTAATAAACACCCCATTGATTAGCAGGATTCAATGCTCCTTGTGGAATGATAGGGGCCGGAGCGTAAACAAATCCTAAGTTGTCTGTTCTTAAATTAATCCAGCTCGGAGTATTCATTATTTGATTAACTTCACCATGCTTTAAAGCATTTTCTCTTAAAACACTCTCCTGGTTTTTTCCGACAGGGGCCAAGAACATCCCTTGAGTGATAAAGTTAAAAATATCAACTCGGCCTTCAAGATCAGCGTCTGCCACTACCTTATCTTTAGGTAGTTGACCAATTCCTAAAAACTCACTAGCAGCTTCATTGAGATTATTCTGCTGATCAAAAAGTTTTTTAAGAGGTTTCTTTTTAATACTTTCCCAACTCTGCTCAAAACATAGCTCTCTGGCATCTGCAAAATTCTTAGAAGCAGTACTAGAATTATTTAGCGTTAGACTCTTACCTAGCATGTGTCGGCCAAAAGCAAAACAAAGGACAGGCTTCGTTTCAGCACAGGCATGGGCCGATAAAGAAATCCCCTCACTTGATGTATTCAATCGAGCAGCAATACATTTTGATGCATTGGCCGCTCCCATATTGAAATTTTGTGTTTCATAAAAATTACTAGCGTGGTCCTCATGAACAACACATTCCGGAACACCTGCATCCAAAGGCTCAGTCGGCTGAAGATGCATTGCCCCCCACACACGAAGGCCATAAATATCACAGTTTTTCATCCAGCATGATGTACAAGCAACAGCTTCCGACTGTGCTTCAAAAGTATCTTTTATTTTGGGATCTTTAGAATTTGTTTGAACCTTATAAGAGAAAATCGACTGATAATTATTTCTTGAATCAGTATTATAATTAGAATCTCTGACACAAATTTCACGACAAACTTTATTGGCCGATTGTCCACCAGAGAAATCAGCAATACCGGCTATAAGTGTTTCTACTCCACCAATTCTTAGCGGCTTTTTGCCAGCATAGTACCAGCCGTCATTCCCCTTAGTGTAGACATCATTACCAATAGTATAAGACTCTGCATAACCATCGATGCTTCTGCCTGTTGCACTGTTTTTAAAACTTGTTTTGGGAGCAATTTGAGCATAGTTACCAACTTGAGTCAGCTGGTTAGGAATTTGATAAGAAGCCTTTAGCATCTGACGCATAAAACGATAATTTCTTCCATTGGAATCAAGCTGAGGACAACGAAAACGATTCTCGTTACAAGAAGAATGTGCAGGGCCATCATAAGGTTTATTAGGTACCGGCTCTACTACCGAAACGAGATAGTTAGAATCTTTATTTTTCCCAACAATACCTGAACGGACTTGAGTGTGCTGAAGAACAATATTGAGCGGCGTAGATGTACTTCTACTTACGGAATCAGATGTAAATCCGGCCTGGTTTAAGATAATCGAGTTATCAGAAACTCCAAGAGTATTGGCCGTAAGAGAAAGTTTTTTATTACTTACATGACAAGCCCCTGCATCTCCTGCCCAAATTACACCTTGAATAAAGTTTCTTCCAAGAGCAGCACTGTGCTCTTCTGCAGAAGATTTATAACTTGCTCGAATCTTATACTCAAATCCAATGGCCTTAACATCGTACTTTTTATTTCCATCTGGATTGATATCGGTAAACACTTCATCAGTTGCAGGATTGGTAAATAATGGTTTGATATTGATTTCAAATAAAGGTTCTAGTTTTTTTAGAACCATTTCAGATATGCCAAGAGAAGAACTCATCTGAGAAGATAGCTGATAGCATCTTCCATATTTTGAAGTCAAAGAGCAGCGAGGATCATTGGTTACAGGTGTAAGACCTGAAAATGCTCTATTCCATTCAGCATCTGAAAAGAGTGGAGATGTTTGCGAATTAGGGAGTCGAATCCAGGCATTTCCAATTTGGGTATCAGAGTTATCAACTCCTACCAAACTACACACTCCACCAACTAAAGAACCATTCGATGCTTTTGTATCTAAGAAAAGTGATTTCAATCTGGCCTTCACCGTCGAAGTCAGAGAAATGGCTTCCATTTTCCTTGAACTTGTATCAATGCCCTTAACAGACATTGAACTCAATTTCATCACCGCAAAAGTAGCTCCACCCAAGACGGCAACAATCCCAAGAACTGAAATAAGGCTCAGTCCACTCTCATTTTTTAAACAACTAAACGTACTACTTTTCATAATGCCTTACCTTTGTAAAACAACTCATTAGTTCGGACTGACTTGAATAACTTGAACTTCAGTATTCATTTCATTAACTTCTTTACTGTTAATGTCTCCGCTCACAGAAAGCTTAGTCAGCGTCCGTGCAGGCTCCATCGTTGAGCGAGAAGTGCTTTTGTAGGCATCTGGAACGCTCCAGTTGAATGGGATACTACCATCAGAGAATTTGCTGTTGATTTCAGCCGCAAGAGTCTGATACTGACTATGTTTATATGGGGACACATCTACTTTATAACTAATCGTTCCTGCATTCACAGAGCGCTGTTCACCACTATCATCAGGGCAAACAATGGCAGCATTTGAATTTTTCTTAAAACAAGAAACACCTAACATTCTTCCAGTCTGATCATAACTAACCACTCTTCTCACTTCATCTCGACGGTCAAAACAAGGAACAGTGTCATTCCATTCCACTGACTCTCCAGGAAGTAAATAATCCTTACCTTGCATCACTTCGATTGGATCAAGTTTAGGCGGCACCATATTTTCAAAAACTTTGCTGTTAACAACAATTTCTTTTTCAAGTTTTAATCCATAAAGGACACCTGGTCCGAGATTTTTCAAAACAGCATTTACTTTCGTTTCTTTAGCATTATTAAAATTTTGATCTCCTAGACATCCTGGATGTTCATTTCGACTCACTGAAACTTCGCATGAGAGAACGCAATTAATGGGATCAATATCAAGCTTGGGAACCGCAGTAGGTCTTCTGGTAGAAAAAAACTCTGTTAATGTTTTATTTCTTGAATCTTTTCCGATTCCTTCTTTAAACATCGCCTCTACTTTTATCAGAACAAAGGCACGATCGTTATCCGACATCAAATTAGACAGGGCAATCTTACCTAGTTTGCCACTTAAATTGAGTTTATCTGATTGAGCATCATAAAGTTTAAAAGAAATTGTTCCTTTGATTGGAGTTGCTGCCTCAGCTTTCCCCTTACTTTTTAGTTTGGAAGTATTTACATTGAAAGTAAGAAAGCCATCCTTATCGTAACTCTCTCCATCCAAGCCAAGCTTACTTTGAGGGACATCAGTAAGAGAGCCATCAATTAGCTGCTTACCGCTCCACTTACACTTATAGCCCTCGCTTTCATTCATAAAAGGGCCCTGCTTACAAATCACCATATTGGTACTGATAAGATAGTTGGCCAAAGTTTTTAATTTATCTGAAGCTAAGTTCGACTCTTCAACGTTACTAAGAGTTTTAACTCCCGACTGAATCGTCTTCATGGATTGCATATATGCGACAATCCCTCCACCAAGTACCGTTGCCACTAGAAGTGCAACAATCGTCGCAGATCCATTCTCCTGCAATACATTCTTCATAAACTCTCCTGTAGTAAGGATAGTAGAACATACATTGGAATTTCTTGGTAATTTTTCTAAAAAATCAGGGGCTTATATGCGAATTATTGCCCTAAATACTTGGCAAATGTGATCCACTAAATCAGGGTAAACTTAAGACAGACTGAAGAATATTAAGAGCCGTGAATATGACCTTTGTTAATCTCACGAATAACGATTTGATCACCTTTCAAATCGAAGAGAATGCGATAACCACCATTCAATCTCACACTTTGAGCGTCAGGTCCGAACTGCTTCAACTTCTCCCAATGCCAACGTCCTGGATTATCTCTAATCTGTGCAAATCCTCTTGGATTAAGGGCAATATCTAAAAACTCATCAACTTTTTTTTGCAAATTCTTTGGAAGTTTACTCATCTCTTGCTCCGCCCTTTTATTAAAAGAGAATCGGCGTGGAGAGCTTACTGAGGCAGTCTGTAGCGATGGAGCAACTGTTGGAGCTTTGGGAGCAGGATTTTGAAGCCTGGCCCGAATAGTCTTAATCGCTTCATCAGAGGATTTACCAGTCGAGACTAATTTAGAATATTCTTCCCAAAACTTTGGATCAGAATTTAAATCCTTATCCTTCAGAGCATTGGATAAAAGACAAGAACTCGCAAAACTGCTTACACTAAAAAATAAGAGAAGAAGTAATAACTTATTTTTCACAGTCTAATACCTCTTTAACGATTTTGTTACTATCAGGAAGTTTGAGACCTTTCTTTTTGAGGGCCATCGCCTCTGCAACTTTGCCTGAAACAGCTTTTAATTTTTTGATAACCAGAGGTAAGGATCGGGCCAATGACGCCGGTCCTGCAATCACTGATTGAGCAACCATCGCAAAAATATGACCACTCATCTGACAGGCCATTTCTAATTTATCAGGAAGAGACATTGATCCTAAATTCGTAAAGATCTCTTGAAGTTCAGTATTAATGTTTTGAACAAATTTCTTTAATTCAACAAAACTCTCTTTCGTTTCTTGCCACAGTTGTCGAGGAGAAGTGATCAATTTCTTGAAAAAATCGAGAGTCCCTTTTACCTGCTCTCCTGCTCCATAGACTGCATTTAAACCACATTCACCAATTTTTTTGAGAATAGTATCGTTTCCAATCGACGCTGCTGTAGAATGTAAATTTCGATTACCCATACCGGGTATTTCACAAGATTCGGCATAAGCAGACGGTAAAATATAATCAATAAATGAAGTTTTTCTTTTTGCCCAAGGAGAGACTAGTTTTCTAAACTCATCTACTTCAAAATCAATACCCAGAATAAGGTATGGGGTTCCCTTAAAAGTAATATGAAGAACATTGAGATTAAGTTTTTGATCAAAGATGACCTCACCCTCTTTTTCTTCGGGGAACTTGAGCCCTGCTTTGATCAAAACGGCTTCTTTCATATCAAAGCTCACCAGCGCCTTATCAAAAGGAAAACCTGCTTTACTGAGATTTAAATCAGAAAGCGAATAGAGACCATGACCTTCAAAATGTTGGGCAAGCTGGTAGGTATCAAAAACCGATGGTTTCAGCAGCGTCTCTTCATCAATTTGATATTCCCATGCATAGAGAGGTCTCATAAGACTTCCCATGCACAGGATGAATATAAAGATTAATTTCATCCGATTAAGCTTATCGGACAAATAGCGGAAAACTTAAGTTAAGATTAGGCCCGAGTTACTTGGTCTCGATGAATTCTATTTTATAACCATTAGGATCTTCTGCAAAAGCAATCACTGTCGTTCCATGCTTCATGGGCCCTGGTTCACGGACAACTTTAGCACCCATTTTTTTTACCCTTTCACAAGTCTCAACGATATTGGATGTGCCAAAGGCCAGATGTCCCCATTGATCTCCCATCACGTAATCTGTCTTACCATAGTTATAAGTAAGCTCGATACAAGGGTCACTTTTAGAGTTTCCATAGCTCAAAAATACAAGAGTAAACTGCCCTTCAGGAAAGTCCTCGTGAGAGATCACTTTCATATTAAGCACTTCAGTATAAAACTTGATTGATTCTTCGAGGTTTTTAACTCGAATCATCGTGTGGAGATATTTCATAGGATTCCTTTACTGATATTCACGGGGAAATAAATCTGCCTTCAAGTAGCGAAGGACTTGCAATACTTTGGCCATATGAAGATTTTCGTCCCCTGTTTCAAGACGCTTTAAGAAAGCTAATCCTACATCAGCAGATGAGGCGAGTTCTTCTTGAGTAAGACCTAATGTTTTTCTTCTTTTTCTGATGAAATAAGCGATGGTTCCAATTTCTTTTTCAATTTCTACATTTGTACGGCGAGTAACTTCCATGTCAGCTCCTTGTAACTCTCTACTTCAGAGTTTAATGCCCCTATAGAGAGTTGCAAGGATTCTTTAGATTTCAATTGATACTAAATTCTAATCACTAAACTCGCTGAACTCGGCCGTCTCAGTGGCCTCATCAGGACGTAACTCTGGCTCAACGAGGGCCTCTGGATCAATAATCGAAGGAGCAGATCTCTTTTTATAGAAACTCACACGATTACTAGGTTTCGCTTTCAATGAAGCAATTTCGCGAACTCCATCCTCCTGAAGTGTGTCTGTGAAAGACTGTAGTTCAGGATCTTTGAATTTTGCGAGTACATCAAATGCCGTTACACCTTCTTCATTCTTTTTATCAAAATCGACATTCTGATCTTTTTTCCAATAAGAAATCGCTTTAAAACATTTTGATTCACTTGCTTTAACAAGAGCGCTGCTTCCCTCTATATTTTTTTGAAGTGGATCAGCGCCTAAGTCACCCAAGAAACTGATTTCATTTTCATCACATGTCTGAACAACTTCCGGAAGAACTTCAGATGCGACACTTTTTGTTGCTGCTAAGACTTGGGCATCTTCTTTTACCAAATCTAAAAACTCTTTTTTCACTTGCGGCTGCCCCATTTTGGCAACGGCCCCGATCATCAATCCCAGTGAAGTCTGACCAATATTTCCTTCTTTGACATTTGCCTGCCACTCGGCTTTTGTCACATTCTTGTTATGAGCAACAACTTTTTCAATAAAGTCAGTTCTTTCATATTGGACAATGGCCTCTGCCACAGTTATCTGTTGATTGTTTTCTAAATAAACCACTTCATCGAGTTTGCCGCCATTTGAGAGATATTCTTCAAAGACTTCAACTTTATTATTTTTAATGGCCTCAAAAACAACTTTCACTTTCGGTGAAGTTGTCCCCTCTGTGGCCAATGGTTTTTTACCTTTTTCTGTTTTCACAACACCAGATGTGTTCTCACTTGTGCCCTGATTAAGGAGAATGATTGCCGGGATACTTAGGGCAACAACACAGCCTGAAATAATCTGAATTTTCTTTGAAGCTTTCATAATCCTCCCCTGGATTCCTGAAGATAAGTGCGGGAACGATAGGATTGTAGAACAAGCAAAAACGCAAATGTGGTACATTATGAGTGAATATCTTAAAATTCAAGAATCTATCCCCTCACTGCCAATATTTTGCATCAGGTGATTGCCAAATTTTCCAGTCGGATATTTAATGAATTAATGCATCTTATTCTAACTCTTCTCTTTCTTATTTGTACGGCATCCGCTTCTGAACAAAAAACAGAAGAGGAAAAGAACGTACTTGATAAGACTCATGCGATTTTTAAAGGTAACTTGGACTATTTGGCCAACAAAGTTGATTCATTTTTTGCCACTGAACGAGCGGATGATGAATTTGGAAGATCAACTCTTAGGATTAGATCAAACTACTTTACCCGCGAGCAGGAAAAGGGCGATTTTAAAGTTTCCTATCGAGTCAACTTCAAGATCCCTCACTTAGAGCGTAGGATTAAAGAAAGCGCTGATCGCATTTTCAAGCATCGAAAAAAAGATGGTGAATCTGAAGAAACTGATAGTGAGGAAACTGACCAACCTCCCCGTACAAAGAAAGGGTGGATTTTTAACGCCGACTTAGGTGTCAATGCCAGCATTCCTCCCAAGGCAATCATTCGTGGAAGAGTAAGGCGTAACTTCCTTTATACCCGCTGGAGTCACCGTTTTTCGGAAGAAATAACGTACATCACTGAAGAAGATGGTCTGACCGAATTAACAAGCTTTGACAGCGATTACCCTATTAAAGAAAACCTGCTCTTTCGCTTCATTAATGTCAAAACTTGGAGCGTCCTAAGTAAACAATTTGATACCTCCCATGGCCCAAGTCTCATTCATCAATTGACCGAAAAGGATGCCCTTAATTACTCATTTATTGCATCAACTAAGATCAATGAGGGGCTGTGGTTGCTAGATAACTACCGACTTTCAACAAGATATCGTAGGGATCTCTACAAACAGTGGCTCTATTTTGACCTTATCACAGGCCTTGATTTCCCTAAAAAATATTCTTTTAGAAGAAATCCCTTCGCAACTTTTCAGTTGGAGATTCTATTCGGTTCTTGACGATCTTTTTTAGAGCCATTATTTTTCCCCATGCTTAAAAATAGACGTGAAAATTTGATAACGAGAATGATCCAACTGTCTTCAGAGGGGCAGGATTGTCAAAACTGCCCCGGAACCTGCTGCACCTTCCAATCAAACTCGATGATGTCCACCCCACTTGAAACAAGTGAGATTTTAATCTGGCTGCATTCAACACAGCAGAAAACTGAAAGCCTAAAAGAAAAAATTCAAAATACCATTTCCCAATATCGACTAGACCAATTAACAGGTTACGGTCGAAGATCCTTTTTACGCCGTACATATACTTGCCCATTTTTTAACCATAAAGAATTAGGCTGCCCCTTACCTCCCGAGAAAAAACCTTATGGGTGCTTGGCCTTCAACGCACATCACAAAGTAGAAAAAGCTGGAGAATTTTGTTTTTCTGAAACGGAAGAATTAATTCGCAGAGAAGAAGATAATCAAGCATGGGAAGCTTCTATCAATGAGAAGCTCAAGCTAAAACACAAGCTATGGTGGGACAAATTACCTATGCCAGTTGCTCTTATCGAAATGTGGAACATGGATCTTAGTAACGAAGATCTTTTGTAACACTGATTTTACCTGTTCTCTCATTTCTTTGAATCGTACCAGGCCTTTTCCATTTAATTGTTAAACGGGCCTGGAATTGCTCAAAAGAAAGACTTGTTTTTAGATCGTCATTCAACTCATAGAGAGCAAAATCAAAGTCTTTAATCTCATGCTCAGATTCAATTTCGATTGTCAGATTTTCGATGCCTTCACTTTCGCTGATTTCAAGTCGGTAAGTATGAAGTGAAAAGCGAGCGAGTACTGTCTCTATTTCCAAAAGTCTAATTCTTGCAGACCAAATTTGAATGAGATCATCAGTTCGTCCTAAAAGCTTAAACTTCTGATCCTGTGAGCCGCATGGGCAATTAGTATGAATAAGTTCAACAGCATCACCTGTATGATAATTCTTTAAATTTAAAGTATTTCTATACTCTGGTGTAACAACAGCTTCTCCATTTATCACTTCTAATTTCACAAGACGCGAAAAGAGATGATGTTCACCCGGCCCAGAGTGCTGGCACTGATAACCAATAACACCAGCATCAACTGAAGCATAACCAGCAGAACCAAAATAATCCACATCCCAAACTTCACGAAAAAGTTGCACTCTTCCTTCAAATAATCTTTCGCCTGCATAGAAGAGTTTATCAATTTTTAAGCTAAGACCTTGCTGTTTCATTCTTTCAGCAACAAGTACTAACAGTGACGGAATTCCCATTATCACTTTGGGGCGAAACTTCATCAAATAATTAATGACATTATCAACAGGGGCCTGCCCCCCAATAGGAAGAGATACTGCTCCTATTTTTTCGAGAGCGCGATCCATTGCTAAAAAAGATGACCACAAATTTCCTGCAACAAAAAGATTTGCAACCACTTCTCCTGCACGGACACCCTGCTTGCCAAGATTGATGGCAAGCATGTCTGAGACATAGGAAAACTCTTCATTCGAAAAGTGCACATACTTAGGCTCACCTGTTGTTCCGCCTGAAGAGAAGATATGGCCATGTGGATGAGGACGAGAATCAAATTCACTTTTTAAAAGCGAAGAATCATTTCTCTGATAACTTTCTCCATAATCTACAATCTGAGTTTCATCGACAACGAAATGAACAAGATCGGCCAAAACAAATCGACCATCATGAGGAGTGCCATTCATACCAATACCACTTGTGCCAACAGGAGCGAAACGTTTAACCCCTGCCCAAGATAGTAAATCGAGTACTTGAGATTTCTCATTATCAGATACGATATAAGAACAAGTCTGGAGATAATAATCAATTGATTTGAGCTTCTTGCAAAGATCCTGAACACTTTCAAACTTTTTTACAATCAAAGTTCTATTCAAAGCACTAGGACGAGGAAATTCACTCTTTTCCAAATGAACAAGATAATCCTCACCCGTAATAAACTCACCTTCTCCCATGAGACTTGAGTAAAGAGAGCGATAGTATTCTTTATGTATTTCAACAAATTCATCACTCTGAGTTCCATCTCTTCTAGGTGATGCCTTAAACACTCTCTCCATTACCTCTAAAAGATTTCTCGCATCAATTCCTTCTTGGATAAATAGGTTCTGAGGAGCTGAACAGGCCCTTTGATTCCAAGGAAGAATATCGGCCACAATCTTCTCAGCAACCTTATCTAAATCTTTGTCCTGTAGACCTTCTTGGGTGATGAGTTGAAAAGAAAACTTGGGCCCCATCTCTAATAGCTTTGTCTTCAGAGGAAGATTACGACGATAGCTTTTAATCATCTCCTCCCCTCCCCAAGCAATAATTAATTGTGAGCGAGATTTAACAATATCTTCGATTTTCTCATCCCCACCTTTCCATGTCAGCATGGCAAACTTGTTTGCCACCACTCCTTGAGCATCAAACTTCTTTAGCTCTTGAGCAAGATACATAGGAAAATGTTGATTTGAGCTGGATAATTTTACGATATTTAAATTTTTAGTAATCAGTCCCATCACTAAAGAGTCAATTGCACTCAAAAACACATTTCCTGCTGTGATGTGAGCAATGATTCCCACAGGGAAGGCTTTCATCTTAGCAAATGAACGATCAATCTTCTTAAAGCCATCTAAAACACCCATTCCGAGCTCGGCCTCAATTCGTACTTTCAGATTATCAATGTGAAAAATTTCAGGAATTAAAAGAAGAGATTTTCTTATTTCATCATCAGAGAAAGAATTCTGCTCTCTGAGAAAATTAAAAGATTCCTCAAAAAATGAACTGCCTAAACTGCAACTCTGACCAAAGGCATGCAATACTTCAAGAATATCATTTAAAGAAGTTTGAGAATATGCTTGTGATAATTCATCTAAGCTCGACCACGTCTCTTGATCGTAGATTTTTGACTGATCTTTGAAATCTCCAAACCAATACATATTAACCCTTCGCCGCTTCGAGGGCAGTAATAGCACACCCCTTGTGTTTGGAAACTCCTGCTCTTCCCTTTAGCTCTAAAACTTTGCCACCGAGGCTGCATGTACAACTTCCAAGACGGGCATAATCAGTTGTTAACAAGCTCATTGCAGGATAACTAAAATTATAGGAACACAGAAAGTGGGCCAGTCCGACTTCACCTTCTGGAAGAATTTTTAATGTTTTCGGATCTCTGATAAAGACACGAGCATAATTAGGGATATGAAGGTTTCCCATCTGGCAATCAACATATGGTATCCCATGTTCAACCATGCCGAATAAATCGCGCTGATGAGACTCAGGAATTCCTAATCGATCAAAAATAAATTGCCTGAACTCTGTTTTCGAAATTTCTTTATCCTCATAATTCTTCCAGCCCCCGCCGGTCTGGAGCCAAGAATTTGATCCGAGATTAACTTTGATATTATACTTAAGAATTAAATTATAAAGGAGTGCTGGGAATCCTAGAATACGACAAGGCAATTCTGATTCCTCAAATCGCTTGAGAGCGGCCAAAACACCTTCTTCATTGAGTTCAAATTTATTCTTATCCTCTCTCCATTCTATCGCATAATAAACTTCATTCTTCTTAGTGAAGTTAGTCAGAAGCTCATCGGTAAACGCCGTTCCCAAATCTCTGGCCACAGATGGATCATAAGTAAAACAAAGATAATTGTAAGTATTATCAGTTACCATCCCAAGACTCTGATGAATACTCAGAGCAAGCCTCTTCACATTATCGAGGGATTTTGCAGATAGGAACTGAACCGATTTCTGCCCTCCTGTCCCTGAACTAGTGAGAGTCAGCTCCACTTGATCTCTTGGAACAGAACAGAATTCATGCTCTTTGAATAAGTGAATCATCGTATAAGGAATATTTAAAAGATCTTCTTCTGTGGTTATACTTGTAGGGTGAAATTGAAAGAAATCCCAAAGTTTTTTAGTGAACTCATGATTCTCATAATGAAAAAGTGCATTCTCACGAAAACTATCTATAAAGAACTGTGAATTCTCAGCAGTAAAATCAAATGGATCTGTTTGAAGAAGAAGATCAGTTTTCTGTGTCATAAGTTTAACAACTTAGGATTAAGAGAAAGCTTCTTCCAATTCTTAAAATACTCTTCCAGATATACTTGATTAAGCCCTTTTAATTTTACGTTTTGAAAATCAAAGAGTTCAAAAGAGCGTGAGAAAACAACAAAGTCATGGCGCTTATTTTCAATTTGTTGAAAGGCCGGAAAGAACGCACAAGGAATAAACTTTGCTCTTAGGATACTTTCAATAATTTTAGGCCTGTCTGCTCTGGCCATAATCTCAATGTAACGGGCACCAGAGTCTCTCAAGAGTTGGTTAGCGATGGTAAATAATGAACTAAAGTTCATATCCTCCGGTAATTTCACACCAATGATGACACAGTAGCCATCATCACTGAGATGGGAGAATAACTCAACACTTTGATCTGCAGACATAATCATCATATTGGGAACATGAAATGGGAAAAAATCAAATTTTAACATCTTCTCATTGCGCAGTTTAGTGAACTGGTAGTTAACAAAACGAGGAGACTTGATAATTTCAAGTTCTGGCGGTTCGACCAAATCACGAGTTGGGGCAAGAGGCTCAATGGTTTCCAGCGCATCAAGATGAAACTCCTGACGTACAATTTCAAATAAAGATTTTAATTCGTGATGAAGAAGATATGAGTGGTTTCTTTTCTTAAAGGCACTCTCTTCAATGATGCCGGCCAGGCAATGCGTTTCGTACTCAAGAGTTTTATGAACATTGGGAAATATTCCCAGTTTTTTAAAATTTAACTTTTCAGTCAGAGTTTGAGCAGCTTCATTAACAGTTCTCGTTGTCGAATAAAGAACATCAATCCCTTTAGTATTATTTCTCATATAAGATATGGCATAACCTAAAAGAGATTCCATCACTCCTTGACCGCGATACTCTCCACGCACAACTGCTGCAGCTGCCTTGGCCAGATAGTCTGACTCCTCATACATAGTAAGAACTGAGGCAATCATCTGACCAGCATCATCCTTGGCAATAAACCAAAACCCAGAACCTGAGTTCATAAAGGCCGTCATGCGCTTATAATCCTTCATTAAGGGATCAGGATAGTTACCTTGATAGACATCAAAGTAGAGCTTAGAGATCTCAAAAATATCCCCTAAATCGGCCAGTTGCATTTTCATAGGAGCTTACATAGCTAAAATCTAAATCGCTTTCAATAAACCCCAACCTTTTTACAAGGTTAGGGGGCCAAATAACGAAAAATCTACTATGATCCCCCTCCATGAAAGACACGAACCTACCTTTGGGACTGCATTATCAGTTCCCTTTTATCAATAGAGCTGAGCGAGAGAAGCTATTGCAGTGGCTATCTACCCTGGAACCATTGTGGGAAATGCGTTTTTCTAAATCTAATCCTCCACCAGAGGGTGATGAGCAACGACCTCTCCTTCGTCCTGTTTATTGGCTTGGGAACTGGCAATTTGCATGCCTTGATTATTATCACCCGCCAAAAGGCGTCGACTTCCGTTGTGTCACTGCGGAAACATATCCTCCACTCTTGCGTGCGATCGTAGATAGAATTGAATTCATCGTTAAAAAAAGAGTTCCTAAAAACTTCATTCCCGACGGATGGAAACTCAACACCTGTCTCATCAATTTTTATGGTAATAAACTTGAGAATGGAAAGTGGGTCGATCGAGCACGAGTTGGCGAACACAAAGATTTTGAACCAGGGCCCGTTGCTTCAATGTCTTTAGGAGACAGGGCCTTCTTTCAATTCGTGAATGGTAAATCGACTTTAGGTGATGAGAACGTGGTCTTCTCGCAATGGTTGGAAGATTCTAGCCTTCAAATTTTCTCCGGCGATAAGTGGAAAAATAAAACTTTTCACCGTGTTCAGCGAGTTGAAGACCGAAGAAAAGAAAAATTGGGCCCAGAAATTTCTGGATTCCAAACCCGACGAATTAACTTCACTTTTCGCTATGTACCTGACAAAGATATTAAACCTTTCCACCAATTCCCACGCGAACTTCAAGAAGATATTTGGCCATACGTCCAAACTCTTGGAAATCACTCAAAACACTTCCAGGCTATTGTTAAGAAACACCAATCTCAATTCTAACTCAAGAATCTGCCTTTATTTATCAACTAATTAAACTATTCCTTAAAAACGGTCGATAAGTAGGTAAATAGGCAAAATTTGACGGATTATACTCAAGTTCAGGGCCGTCTTAGAATAAAACTATGAGAATTGTTAAAAATTTCCCCATATTTCTCCTCTTTTTCTTAATAAGCTGTGTAGGTACAGTCCAGGAAGCAAGCATTCCAGAAAATAGAGAGGCCGCAGGAACAACTGCCACATTCCCTTTTTCGGGAATCTTAGTTGCTCGTGGAATCTCACACAATAAGATTGAAATTGAATTTGCGCCAGTTGGTGGAGATATAGAATATTTTCTCTACGTAAATGACTCCCAATCGCCTATTAAACTCGATCCCAATTCACTATTCAGTTCTCTTGGCGGACGAGTACTCTACACTTTAAACAATCTTCAGACAGATAGAGAATATAAACTTAAAGTCACTGCCATCAATACTAAGACAAGTGCTAGATCAATAAATGAAAATACTGTCTTCGTTAGAACATTCGATAACCAAGTTGCAGACTTCTCTGGTGTTTCTAAAGTTGAACTGACACCAGGAAGTAAGACCAACTCCATGGATATTTATTGGGTAGCACCTAAAATAAGCATCGCCCCTGGAGATCATGAACCTGTATGTTATAAGATCACCTACATCAGCTCTCAGGGCGGTCCTGCAAATCTAAATAATCCAAGTTATAGTGGTAATGATAGAACGACAATTTATATTCCGAACTGCTACGATCCAACCACTCCGTCGCTTGCTAGCTCAAGTGACAATCCCTCTACAGTAAGAATAAGTACACTTGCCCCCAATACACGTTATTACGTACAAGTGAGGGCCATTAATAAACGCTACTATCAATTCGATTACGGCAATGCTTCTGAAATTCCTGTTGATGTAGATTCTAATACTAAATACCTCACAATTCAGACAGACCCAACGACCTCTGACGTCTACATTGATCCTAACGAATTAGTTTTAAGTAACGGGAAAGGTATCGATGCTTTCGATAAAATAAATGTTGCTTGGAAATCGGGTGTGGGAATATTTGATTCCTATCGCATTTTTATTAAAGAGTATGTAGGAGTGCAGAATCCTTTTGAAGATGATCAACTCTCTGAAGCTGTTATTACAAGTATGAATACTGCCGGTAATTACACATCTGTTCTTGCCAGTGAAACAAATAAGATTGTTTCAGGATTACAAACTGGAAAATTCTATCAAGTAAAAGTTGCTCTTTGTCGAACACTCACTTGTCCTGTTAATTCAGCTGATCCTAATGCTGCTCTTTTTACAGACTTTAAAACAATTCAAGTCATCGGAAAACTTGCCAGTTTCTCAGGTATCAATGTTGTTGAAAACCCGGGTCAATTTAGTGAAAACGATATGGTATACCTAAAGTTTGATCCACCGGTGATTACGGATGGGTATGCTACCGATGTAGAGTTTTATTGTGTGAATCCACTTGATCACACAGAAATGGTTAAACTTCCTAAGGATACTCCTCTTGTTGGTTCACCTATCAGTATTTGTAATAATCTTTACGTGCAAACTTCTGGAGTGATTGATATCTCCAAATATAAACAACAAAAAATCAAAGGTATTATCGCAAACGGAACGACCCAATATTGTTTTGCTGCGACCCCTGCGATTATTGGCTACACTCCTGAGATGAGACTTCCAGTGAGTGAGCGAATTGTTCGTTGTGCTTATCCGGAAGTAAAACCTCCAACACTTGAACAATTTCCGGGAATCACCAATACTTGTACGATTGAAGGTCGTACTTCAAGCCTTGCCTGGAATCTGCCTAACGGGGGAATTTATTCTGGTTTTAAAGTTTTCTGGAAAGAAAAAACGACTGGTCAAATATTCTCTTTTGCTGATGCAACCTCTGGCTCTTCTGGTTACTCAAGCAGTGCAATTCTTCCAGCTGATACAGTGGCATATAATGCGACTGGACTCATTCCAGGAAAAACTTATCAATTCGGAGTTCTTGCAGTAACAGATCTTCCTGCTCCTACTGGGACTCTTTACAGTGAATACAACCTGAATATTCTAGAATGTAACCTTCCGCTACCTTTGGCCACTTTTAGAGGATTCTCGCGAATTTTTGCTGTAGGTCCAAAGATTGATGGACGCATTCCGAATGATCCGATGACCAAGATTTCCCCAGCTTCTGCCAAGCTATTCGAAGCTATCAATGCAGATGGTATTCCTTATGAAGCTCCAATGGGTAGCCCAGGTGTTCCAGATGCAACTGCACCCTACTATCAAGCTCCTCCAGGAAGAGACTTTACTCACTTCTCTGCAAATTTTGACGGAAGAAAAGGCGATACGGGCTTTGCCTTAAGTAAAGACGGTATAGTTTCACTTGCCTGGGAAGAAGTCGATTTCACTCACCCAGACATTAATTCTCTTTATGTTAATGAGCAACCTGCTGCCAACATTGATAGAGCAACTCGCAGATGGGGCTACCGCGTTTATCGCTCTCATGACAATAAACTTACTTGGCAAAATGTAACTGATCAATCAGGCGTCCTTTTTAGTATGCCTTATAGTTATCGCAAACGGGCCAATGCCACCCCTACTAATACTCGTATGGCCTTCTTTACTGATTACTCAGTGAAAGCATTATCAGAAGTTCATGATGCTACTGCTGGTCGAGATATTGATCGAGCACGTGTTTATTACTATAAAATTGTTCCTGTTTTTGATGGTAAAGAAACTAACTATGTTGGAAATAGCAAACATAACATTGTAAAAGTTACTCTTCCTCCAGCGAACGTGGCCCTGGTTCATCGTTGGATGGCCAACAGATCTCACTGCCTTTCAATGGAGAAGAGCATTGATCTAGCTGATAACTACTCCTGTAGCTATAACGGAATTGGATCGACTGGAAAAAGTTTTCCTTATCGAACAGGTAATACCAAATATGACCAACTCGGAGATCTTCTGATCGATCGTTTCGAACTTGGTTGCCGTTTTACTCGCGGAGATCTGATTGACGTTCCAGAAAATGGAGTATCCCACTTTGATCGCACTGGAGTCCGTCCAGGGCACCCAGGCGACCAAGAGATTTATCCTCAATTCCAAGGTTATCGAACGACAGGTACACTTGTAGATACCACAACTCCATTTAAAGGTTGTGTCGGAAGACAAAGTTTAGCTTCTAGCACCACTCCTCCAGGCTATACAGCTAGCTACAATCAATATATTCATGGAGATTGTACTGGATCAAGTGGTATTCATCTTTATCCAAGAGCTTGTACGGCAGAAGAACTGGATCGAGGAATCTCGGGATTCTATTATGTAGTTCCAGGACTACCAGCTAGAACAGATATGCTTGATTGTAGTAACTCCGATGCGAACAATCCTTCTCACTATGCTGCCTTAATTGCTGATGAACAAAATCTTCGAAATTTTGAGATGCACTCAGAATTCTTGGGTGTTTTCCATAACCGTTTTCTGCATACGAGCACTCCTCGCTCAGCTCCTGTTTGGGGACCCGTGGCCGGAAATATTACTGCCCAACAAGAACTCAGAGCAACTAGCTGGTCTGGAACAAATCAGTGTGCCATTAACCTCGCCTCGATTGACTCTGAAGGGTATATGAAACCACGCTGGGTTGAAGTCGATAGATTAGTGGGCGGTATTCGCTTCAAAGGAAGCTATGGCAATCTCATTGAAAAAACAGTCAACGAAATAACTGAGGTTGAAACTAACCCTGCAAATCCACCGACATTGTTTAATGGCTTCCAGGAAGATACGATTGCGCCACTTGCTGAATTTAGATTACCAGCAACAAACCTTCGTCATCAAACGAATGCTAGATATAGAGCAACATCGCAACTTGGGAAAATTATTGCTTCGAATTCATCAAAACTTCCTCCTCTGGCAAGTATTAGTCAACAAGCAGGAGAAGCTTTATGTGCTACCAATTGGGTACAAGTTGGTATTGCCAACGATACCAATCAATTTGCTGCGATCTCTGATGTTAAAAAGAAAAGACTTATCAGAAGAACTGAATCAGTTACTGCCTCAGCTTGGCCGGAACATTTTGATGAAGACAATATTATTGCCGTAGAGAAAAATGATCCTGTTACAGCGGGTTCGTGTATGTCCAGTGCTCGTAACAATTTGGGTTGGGGAATAAGTAAAGGTGATTATATTAACAATGCCAATACCCTCTATTCAGGTATGAACTACACTGCAAGTTATCTCCCTCTCTTAACAGGAAGTTCTCCTTATAATTCTTTCAGCACCCTCCCACAAAGTGAGCACTCTGATAAATGTGTCTCTAAATATGGAGTTCAAGATGCTGTAGGAAATTTGAGCGAAATGAATAGTGAACAAATCTTTTGTGACTATAGTGGTGACCAAATGTTCTTAGGTCCTGTTAAACCAGGATGGCCTGGAACAAAAGAAACACGAGAAATGGGAGATGTTGATCCGCAGGTAAGCTTCTTTAACTTAGAATCAGAGAGAGAAGGTTGGTATGTGCTTTATCACGACCCAGCAAATGGTAGCGGCCAAGAGACTCTCAAGTTTCACTTTCTTGCCCCTGATGGAGTAACGGTTGCTTCAACGATTTCTGCTTATCCCAATCACAAACTTGCTCCATGGGTAGTACGTGATACAAACTCTGGATACTGTTCTGTGGTAGACAGTAATGCCAATACACGAGTCAGCGGTGGAAATTTCGCTGATCTCACAGGAAGCTGGAATAACATCTTCTTACCTGGTGGGGCACTTAATACAACAATGATCAGTCGTGCTCAATCATTTGACCAAAACTCTATTAACCAGTTAAGAAATGGCGATGGCTTCTTCCTCGATTTTGGACCAAATAGCTTGATGCCTGCTCTTAATTTTCCTAATACGAACGCCTTATTTTCAACTTCTGTAGCTACTGACGAAGAGGCATTGGCGATTGCTCAAGGAAAGTATTTCAACCCGATTGTTGGTCTACCAATTAAATGTAACAACAATAGCTGTGATAACCCATTATTAGCTTCTCCTAATGATAACCGCTCATTATCAACAAATGCTCTTGATGATAATCTTGAAGTTGTTGACCCTGCCCCATCGATTAATAATTTCCCTGTTGGGAACTCTCAAGTCTATAACCCTGGACTTTCGACCTACACCATGCCAGGTCCAGGAATTGAAACCCGCCAAGTACTAGAGACTTCTGGAGCAAATCCTATGCAAGTTCTCACTTCCATTACCTTTGATTCTGCTGGTAATGAAGTAGCAAGAACGCAGAAAACTTTTCCCGATGATTTCCAAATTGAATCTGAAGTTCAACTCTACCGAATGGTCTGGGATGTGGCCCGAGGAAGTATTTTCATGACAGTCAGTGGTGGAAGTACAAGAGTTGACCGCTCTGGCCGCTATACTGCTCAACTTCAAGCATCTGGTAGCAATGGTTGGAATTCCTACTCCCGTGGAGTTCGCTGTGCCGTAATGGTTAACGAGGATTAATATGAAAATATTATCTCTGGCCTTTATTCTTTTGATTGCATCTTGTGTTGAAAAAAAACCTGGCACCAATATTTTAACGTCAGGAATTTTTAACCAGGCACTTTATTCTATCAATGGAAAAGATGCCAGCGGTAAAACGATTGAATTAGGAGAGCATCTCCTGACCAATCCCCCTCTTAAAATAGAAGTTAGAGTCTATAATGGGACTAATTATGACTATACCGAACTTGACTTGAGTTTTTCTGTACCTGGAGAAAACTCTCCATCAACGAATTACCTACCAAGTCCCGAGGGTGGAGTTGATTTTCCGGGTTTTGGTGGAACATGTAAGAGAAAACTCGCCCCCAAAGCAAGTTGCATCATTTTTTTAGAAATTAATCCAAGAGAAGAAAGAGTTTATACTGAACTTATTAAACTTAGTTACAAACAATATGTAGAACTTGAAGAACATACTGCAACGGTTCAGTTTCTTGCAGGTATGCCAGCTTCTCTTATTTTTACTAATGATAGAACTCAGTATCAGTTCGGTACTCCTGCAGGACCGAATTTAAACCCAGTGGTTGAAAGAGCAGATGCAGAACCTCATTTTCAAGAGTTTGAAATTAGAAATGCTGGAGGTCTATCAGCTACTAACATCATCATGGGACTTGATGAAGCCTGTACCTCAACTCTGACTCAAGATTGTCCTACTGGTATGTTTGGTGCCTATCGCATGGAGTACAACTGCCCATCGACACTTGCCCCGGGTGAGACATGCCAGGTTCAAATTTTTTATAAACCACTTAACACTGATCCTGTCTCTGGACCAGTGCCTGAAGAAATAAAAGAAATAAACTACCGTGCGACAGTTTCTGCTCGATACACAACAGACTCAAGTGGAAAACAAGCTGCCATCAATGCGTACTTCAACTCCTTTTCTACCGACATTCAGGCCAAGTTTACGACATCTAACTCAACAGTCATTTTTGATCAAGAAGTGATTTCAGGGAATCGTGAAACTCGTTTTGTGACTGTCAGAAACGTCGGTTACCGTACCGGATATTTAGAGTACCTAACTTTCCACAACCCAAGTGATAATTTTGTAGCGAATTGCTATAAAGGAGATACTTCGTATCTTGAATGTGTTGACTTAAGTGCAACACCGGTTGCTTTGAGTACTCTTCCTTTTAGAATTAAAGATCGCCATGGTTGTTTATCTGATGCAACTACTAAAGTTGAAATTCAAGTTAACCAAGCATGTATCTTTGATGTTTATTTTCAGCCATCAGTTACATTTTTTAATGATATGACTTCTGAGTTTCAGGGTATGAAACTTTATGCAACTTACGATGCACTCTACAAAAACGTTACTACGATCACCTCTGCTCGGTTATCAAACATCAGTGCCAAATCTATTTCTGCCGCCAGAGTTATTATTGAAAAGATTAGATATGATGGAGTTGACTACTACACCTCAAGTGCTGGGCAGCCAAGTCTTGCCGACCTAGGAAGAATCACAATTCAAGCTCCGGCCTATGCTGTCTATAAAAATTTAATGATTACCTTTAAGAATATTGGGCACACACGAGCTTCCAATATCACTTTACGTGATGGATTAAATCGTCCCATCGCGATTGGAGGAGCGGGAACAAATATCGGAGTTAAAGTACCCTATTTTTACAAAACAGTACTGGCCAGTGACTCTACCTGCGCATTTATTGAACCAGAAGGTCAGTGCTCCGTTACCATGAGCTATGCTGCTGTAGGAATGGCATCAAGTGCTGAAGAAGATGCCAATATGTTTGATTCAACAGATGCTCTGAATAGAAAGATAAAGCAATTCATCCTTTCCTATAAATCAGGGGCTCTCTATACCGATGAGAACGTTGATGCCCCAGCCGATTACCCGACACAAGAATCTCAAGCTCAAATTACTGCACATCTCGTGAGAAAAGGGATGTTGATGGAATTAGCTGATGATTCACGTAATTTATCTAACTTTGGGGGAGCAGCCGCTTCAGTTAATGACGAGGTCATTACCTACCTATACTTAAGAAATATTGGGACAGGTGATCTTTCCTATATTCAGGCTCTAAACCCGGCAGATAGCTCAACCTTTGAATCCACTTGGACATTAATACCTACAGCAGACCCTGCTTCCTTGGGAGCTCAACATGACTGTCTCAATATTGTTGACACAAAACTCACCGGAGCGATTAACTCCACTGTAGATCCCAATTTAAGAATAGGACAATTCGCCCCTCTTCCTCCGGGTGAATCTTGTGTTTATACAGTAAGAATTAAAAGCCCTAATTCTAGTAAGCATATGAACTCATATAGCTGCGGTACTTCGATCACCCGCCAAGAAGAGGCCATGAGGCTCTATTTTAAAGATGGCACAACTGATCTATGGGAAGTATGCCGTCAGAGATCAAGTCTTCAATGGCAAAATATTAAATTCAGATATTTTGATGGGGATTTTACTGCTGCGACTCCCGATCATCCAGACTATGGTAATCAATTCCAGACTAAAAACCACACAATGGATATTAATAGATCATGGTCTAGAAAATTCACTTTCTATAGTTATGCTCCTTTCCTAACAGCGACTTCTTATCGACCGGCCTTCACTCTTCCTGATCTTGCTACTGGCTCCTCAACTCAAGGGACTAAAGCCATTCCTGCAGCTTGGTTTTACGGAACAAGTACTCTCTACTTCTCTAAAGAAGTTGAATCACTTAATACCAGCCCTTTTATTAAAGCAGCTCAATCTCGTCATCCTGCTCAGGGCATGAATTTATTTGTGAATTACTCAGACTATGATTATGTCTATTATGCAGGAGCTTTTCCTAAAAATACGGGGATTATTGATTTTGCTCCTGGACTCATCAATAACGGTTCTCACCAGACTACAATTAGAACTATTACTAAGACTCCTCTTACTGTTCCTACCGCTCCCGCCACAACGTTATCAATAACAACGACTACTCCAATGCCAAGAACAGTAAATGCGAATAACAGCTATACACTGAACTATCAGATCAATACTAATACTGCCGCTATTGGAGAGCATGGCTATGCTGTTGAAATGGATTATGAGACTGGGGATCACTTAATTCCAGTTATCTATAAAAGCACTTCAACTCCAAGTAACTCAGCAGCATTAACATCAAATAAAAAAATGAGAAAAATCAAATTTCTCATTCTTGCCAAGGTTCTTGATACTCCTGATCACCCAAAACTAACTCTCGAGACAACTGACTATGATGTTGTGGGTAATGAAGGAGCTCCTCCAACAGTAACAGCATTACCTCCTGTTGCAACAAATCTCACTTGGAATCAGACGACAGCTTCATCGACCTTGATCTTTGAATCAGTAAAGATTCCAAATGTTCCGACTGTTAATGATGTCTATGCTAAAAAAACATTAAGACTTCGCAATAATTCAAATCAGCCTCTTTATGAACTAGACTTCAAATTTAGAACCGCTGCCAATTCCTCTATTGTTACAACAATTGCGTCTACATTTAATCAGATCCCTGCTGAATCAACCTGTCTTACAGGAATGACCCTGAATGTTGGTGCAAGCTGTACGATCACTTTCAGATATCAACCAAAGACTGCGGATATCAATGCGAACTACCATCTGACATTTGTCTATCGTTCGGCGGCCAGAGAGTTCTTTATGGAGAACGTCGCTATTTCTCTTATGCCTAAGTCTCCTGGTAAACTCGTTGCTGTTGGCAAGAGTCTCCAAACGATTAACTACAAACCAGCTCCTACCAGTGGTGCCATTATTCGTGATTCATATCGTTTACAGTTCCCTACGACTGAGTTGACTGCAATTCCAACTGAGATCAATTTTACTGCAGAGTCAGGAGCGTTAAGTAAAATTGAATTAGAAAACCAAGAGGAAACAAAAGCTTCTCTTCTACTTGCTTACCAAAAATATCTCTCTAAAAATAACCTTCGCGGCTTTAGTGAAGCTTCGCCTGCAGGCTCATCTGTTGTACCTCAAGAAATTGAATACATTACTCGACCTGATGGACATCAGTACGCTCCTATTTATGCCAGTACTTATCTATCAGCTGAAGCCAGCAGGTATTGCTTTTTTGGAGATGATGAAGCGAATGGTGCAATACCTTCCCACCAAAAAGGATTTAATAAATTCTCAGTTAACTCTTGTTATCTGCGTTTCTACCTTAGAGCGAATTTCGATTACCTTAACAAACAAATCACCAACATTGATGGTGATGCCATGAGAGATCATGCTTTTGAGCTTTGGTATTACTCAGTAAGCCGTTCTTCAAGTGCTTATACTTGGTTCCACTTCGTTGGAACAATTTTACCAAATCCATCAGTGATGATTGGAAATTATGGAGATGTTCAGGCCCTCGATACTAAAGTCATTACTGCCTCTACACCAACCTTTTCACCTTCTCATGTTTCTCTTGGTGGAGTAAGTGGTATAAGGGTTTATCTTTCTGATAATAAGTCGATGTTGGATAATATTTATCTGACTCCTCCAACAACTTATTTTGATATCAGAACTAGTGTCGGAGGAAAGTGGATTGCTAACTTTAACTCTGGTCTGCAAAACAACAAATTCTACTATATGAAAGCGACTGCAATTCGCTATGATGCCCGTTTCAATTACACGGCAGAAAGATTCCCTGGACTCTCTGCTGGTGAGTACATATCTCAAGCAAGTGCCACACCCACTCTTTCAGTCGTAGTCCCTCCAACAGGTCATTATTATGTCCATAGTAAAAAGGCTATTTTGGACAAAAATATTACGGGAACTGTCGGAAACTACGACTGGAATGTATCGAGCGCAAAATGTACTGCCAGATCAGCAAGTTTCAAAACACCTGATAACGTCAGCTTTCAGTACAAACTTATGAACTCTGATGTCTGGGAAGTAGTCAAACCTATTCCTACTGCTCACGGGTATAGTAATTACCTGAGTGTTACACACTGGCTATCGAACCCATTGGTAAATATCGTGGACTACGCTGGCATATCCCCGTCTTATAATCCAGGTAGTAATTCTCAAACACTGACTGATATTAAAGTGTATTATTTCCGTGATTCAGCAAACCGGGATAATCCAGTAAGAACGATTGTAGGAGGAGTTATCGGAACGGGCTACTCAGATTATTACTCATATGTAGCCCCAAGCCTTCCGTTTGGTAACGCTCGCTGTATGATTAGTCTTGAATAAAATGAGGGCTGTTTTACAATCAATTATGCTTTTAAAACTTCTTGTTTTATTCATTACGCTCAATTCCTCGCTTAGCTTTGCTCAAAGCGCAGGAGCTCAACCATTTGCTCTGGCGAGAAAGCCTAAGGGCATTGAAGCCGTTCCTACACAAATCAGAGATCGACTTGAAAGACTTGGTTTGCAAGTAGTATTAAAACAAAAAGGATATCAAATCCTGATGTCCCCCGAAGATATCCCAACTTCCAGCGTAGTCGATATTGTTGCAGTAGAAAGTGACGTCAGCAAAGTGGGAGATCGTTATCAGATCGAAACGTCTTTACTCGATATTAAGAATAAAAAACTGATCAGACGTGCACGAATCAAAAATGTAAGAGAAGAAGACCTGCTAAGACTTTATCAGGCTTCCATTGAAGCCGTTTTTAAACCTAAAAAAGAAACTGATGAAGAGAGTGAAGGCAAAGAAAAAGATCCTAAAGAAAAAGTTGCTCCACCTCCTCTGACTACAAAACTAAATAAGGCCAATCCAAATGCCATCGACTTTCAAAAAAGAATCAAGTCGATGAAAAGCGATATTGAGGATCAGTTAAAAAGAATGGCCAAGAGAAAGATACCAAACGAACCCGGCGAAGATTCTGAAAACGATCAAAAAAAAAATCCTTCCCCACCATCGCCATCATCATCCAGCAAAACGACCAGCGTTGCTGAAGTTGACATAAAAAAAGATCCTCCAAAAAAATTTAAGGGTAAATCCTCCTTTCATGTCATGGCCGGTATGGATAAAAGGGTCGTTGATAGTCAGTATCTGATCAACACTAAAACGAATACGGAGATGCTGACCTTAAAACTCCTATCCCATAATACCACTCGTTTTTTTAGTGAAAGAATGGCGTGGAGTTACGACTTGTCAGTGAGTAAACTTCTTTCAGGTAAGATCGACTTACCTACACTTTACCAAGTCGGTCTCTACGGTACGTGGCTCGATGATTGGGGGCATTTTTCCATGGGAGTGATGAGAGATAAATCATTTATCTCAAACCTAAACACACCAGGAGAAGGGCTGAAAATAAGTAATCTGGATACCACATGGTTTTTGACTAAAGCAGAATTAAATCTCTCATTTTTAGCAAACACAAAAATTTATGCAGCTTATGGTGTTCCTTTATTAGTATCAACGCAAATTGATCAACTACAGGAATGGAAAGGTTCAATGTATCGAGTTGGAATTATTCCACCAAGGCTTGTACGAAACTGGGATTTAAATATAATTCTAGAAAGGATTAGTCTTACTAACCAAGGAGTGGTTCCATTTACTTCAGAAGATTCAAGAATAGCCTTGTTAGTTCAACGCTCATTCTAGCATTTTGTTCACCACTTCAAGCTGCTACCAAGTCAATTACAGGGTTGCAATACTCAGAAGAACTTTCTGTAATGATTGGAATGACAAATATTGGCTTTGCAGAGTCAGAATCGGCCCTTTCAGGACCAAACAAAGCACAAGCAGCATCAGGATCAGTCGCAGGAATCAGTGGGCAGGTTCATTATCGCTTTCTAACAACTGGCAGATACGCTTGGTACACTCAAGCCACCTTCCCTCTTATGGCCAGTGCGACAGGTACATATATCGCTGCTGGTGGTGGGCTTGAGTATTACTGGGGAACTCCCGTCCGCTCAGTCCTCAAAGATATGACAACAACTTTCACCCTTACTCCCCGTCGTAGATTTTTCCTCCAAGGTGGTATCAATTTAGGCTATATCGCTTATGACACTGAAACGGCCAAAAAGAACGACACATTGATTGAAATTGAGCTGGGCGGTGGAATGAGCTATAAATTCAAAACTTGGACTCTCCGTGCCTCGGCAGGAATTGCCCGTGGTACTGGAATTGTTACCTCAACTATGGGGATGAAGGCCATGGTGGGCGGAATATTTTTCCTTGATTAATACGTCCTTAATTAAAATCTGAAAATATAAGACAATATCAGGGACGAGGAGTTCCGATGAAGTGCTTAGTTATTTTCACCCTATTAATCTTATATACTCAGCTTTGGGCCCAATCCAAAATTACAATTAAAAGCCAACCGCCTGGTGCAGATATCTATATAGCCTCAAACGAAGCAAAGCCGGTTCGACTTGGTAATACTCCATTCGAAGCCGATCTCAATGAAATTGTGAACAGCTATGTAAAAGCAAACAGCTTTGTTCTTGAACTTAGGAAAAGCGGACATAATCCCTATCGTCTTATCGTTGCTAAAACTACTGAAGCAGATCTCGAACTGACTGCAAATCTTGAACTTGATGAAGCAATTTCAAATATCAAAGATCATGATCTTCTAATGAACGAACTATTCAATGTTCAGAAATTAGTGAGAGGAAGAAATTTTACGGATGCTCTGAAACAGCTTGATGCTCTTGAGAAAAAACATCCTCAGCTCTCAATCATTCCAGAAATGAAGGCCACTACTTACTATATGAATAGGGATATTGAAAATGCTCTTTCTTATTATAGAAAGGCATTTTCTCTGAATCCAGAAAACGCGGATGCATACAGAATGAAAACTTATCTAGAGAAGAAGCTCAATCTTAATACGGAGGTTCAATAATGAGGTTTCTCGTAACTCTCCTCGTTCTACTCTCAGTTCAGGCTTCTTACGCCAGGGATTCTCTATCTTGGCAGAAGATCTCTCTAGAAGAAAAAATCCAGAGAAAATATAATTCAATTATCTCTACTGTCCTTAAGGAGAATCAATTCTTAGTTGATACCGAAGTAACTGTTATCGACCCTGGTCAGCCAAACTTTGATAACAACGAAAAACAAGGAGTGAAGGTTTCAGATCTAACGATGCCTGAATCTTCCGGTGACTATATCGCCTTCTCTAAAATGGGATTAGAAGTTCCTATTCTTGATAAAATTTTTAACGAAAATAAAGACAGTCTTCAAAACCTTTACAAATTCAATGAAGCCTATGATTTATTTAAAAACCTAGACACAATCAAAGTCACAGTTTATTTCTCCGATAAAGTTCCTGAAAAAATGCAGGAAATTGTTCAAAATTTAGTAAGAACAACAAAGTTCAATGTTGCTGATATTAAACCTAACTTTTCTTTCCAGACAATGGAAATGGAATGGGCCCCAGCAGAGCCTGAAGCGAAAGATACAGAAGAACCAGTTGCTCCACCTGTGCCAGAAGAAAAAGAACCAAAAATCTGGACCAAGGACTGGTACGAATGGGCATCTCGCTGGGGGAATGCTGTAGGACTTGTACTCTTCTCTATCATCATGGGTGTTATTGCCATCATGCTCTTCAAACAGTGGAAAGCATTTATGGAAAACTATGCCAAGATGATGGCACCGCAGCCTAAAGAAGAGAAAGACAAAGACGACGAATCTAAAAAGAAAGAAGAAGAACTACTACTTAATTCTCAAGATCAAGATATTGAGGAGGATGAATTGACTACTCAACAAGGTTACGAAAGATTTCAACAATGTTTACAGCAGCACCCTGAAGAAGCTGTAACCATCGTTCATACATGGCTCATTGAAAGTTCTGAAGAGACAATCCTCGCCCTTCGCGGACTTGCTCAGATGGCAACACCTGAAGAAATGAATCAGCTCCTTAATGGACTTAGCGAAGATCAAAGAAGCAAGTGGAAATCTCTTCTTACAGTTCATCTTGAATCAAATGAACTTAAGAGTGTTAATAAAATTATCTTCAGAGAAGTTGTAAAATCTCTTCTTGTTCCATCAAAAATCAAAGATGGTCAGCTTCTTAATCTTGTTATGGAACTTGACCCTAGAAGTATTACCGAATTCTTTGATGCTCATCCTGAGCAAACTGGAATTCTTCTTAACCTACTTGGACCTTCTATCATTTCAAAAGTTCTATCTCTTGCAGATGATAGAAAAGTCGAAGTGTGGCTTAACCAAGCTGCTACATTCGATGAGAGATCAATCGTTAATGAAACTCCTGCACTAAAAGACGCCCTTATGGCATTCAAGAAAGTGCACAGCCCTTCTCCGTTTCTTCCACGTCTTATGGCCATGCTCCAAAGCGCGACACCAACGACCGAAGAGTCGATCTTCAAGGCCATCGCCAGTGCTTCTGGTAAGCATTACCTAGTTGATGCCGCTAATGTACTTTTCCCAAGTGAACTTGTTCTTAAACTGCCGGACAGCTTCTTAAAAGATATTCTCTTTACTCTACCAATGAACAAGAGAATTGAGTTCCTTTACAGTAGAGAGCCTGTTCTCAAAGATAAGCTCATTGACCTGTGTGCGGAAGCCGGTACACCTGCCCGTGATCTACTAGATATGGAAATGCAAAGCTTAGATTCAGACATCACACGCCAGGACTCTATCCTGAATAGAAAAGACGAAATCTGGACAGAGTTCGTGAAACTGGTAAGAACTTCCATTAGTAAAAATGCTAGCTACAAGAAAATGGCCAGTGATATCATCGATAAGTGGGCTTCTCAGGTAACAAAGGGTTTTAAGTCCATTCAAGGCGGTAAAGCCGCTTAATTTTAGTCTCTAGAAGAAGCCTAAAATATCTCACAGGACAGGAGGTCCAATGAGTGAAATAGCTAAAAGCGTAAGCTTAGCTAATTCTAAGAAAAAGAAAGTCACTGTGAAGGCCAAGAAGGTTTTACAGTCGATCAGACTTAATTGGAAGGCCACCCTTGGTCTCTCCTATTCACTTGAATCAGCCAAGCAAATTAACCTGGATAGAATCTGGGCCGACTTTGTAAATAACATCAGAAGGACCTGTCCGGAAACGAGATGGTATTCCATCTTTGCTGGCCCTGGAGATCAATTAGACCCTCAACTTCTTTTCAAAACTCAAGAATGGTTGAAAGCAATGAGTACCTCTAAAAACTGGCCTCTACCTGCTGAAGCCATCATTAAGTACGATCCAAAATCAAGCAATAGTATTCAAATTCTTGTCCAGCATAACACAGCTCCCCTTCCATTTATTGAAACACCAAATGGAATTATCGCTGCAAGAATTCGCAATAAACAAACCCATGGTTGGGAAATCAGATCAGAAAAAACACTTCATACTTTCAAGGCAGGACATGCATGAAAAAATTATTTATTGTAATGACTCTTCTAAGCTCTGCTACTTTTGCTAACACAAATAATGACAAGCTTCTTCGTAAAATTGACGAACAAGTAAAATCAATTGAATCATCAGTGAAAAAGGCTAAAACAAATCATGCCAATTTCAGTGACCGTATTGAGAATCTATCTCACTCCGAAACTCTTGTCTGGTCTGATATTGCTGACCTCTACGAGCTTTACCGTTCTCACAGTGTAAATGAGAGATACTATTTTCTTCATGAAGCAACGAAAGCCTCAGCAATGCCTCTTGAGCAGCGTGGCTTTTATCTTGAAGAATGGGCAACAATCATGAACCAAAGAGCGCAAGCTCTTCGCCTTTCTCCTCACTTTGATAAACAGTGGAAGGGGAAAATGGAATCATTAAGAACTAAGATCGAAAATCTTGTAAAGATCAGCCGTCAGGAAATCAAAGCTGTTGATACTGATGTCACAAAAGAACTTGAACAAATCAAAGAAATCTCAAAAACAATCAGCATGATTCCACCGAAAGTAATTGAGAGAAAAGTTGCTATTGAGACAAACACAAATACTCAAGGCAATGAGCAATACTATTTCTATGGAGCAGCTTTTCTTGCTGGTCTAGCCTTCTCTCTTGTTTTCAGAAGAAAAGGTAAAAAAGAAGTAGTTCATGCTTCTGTTCAAAATGTTGGACCGACTAAAGCTGAAGCCAACTTTATGGCCGCTAGCTTTAAAAATAGAATTCAAGAAATGGATGAATTTAAAGCTACAACACTTGAAGATATTTCAAGAAATAGCATTAAAAAGAATGAACATCTTTTCAATCTGGCCATGCTTGATGTTCAACACCAGTTACCTAGCCCATTCAACACAGAAATTAATATTCCTCAGGCGAAACTGACCGAAGCTATGGACTGGATGATTAAAGGGATTATCTCTCTTAAAAATTCAACACATAACCAAGAAGCGAAACTTGATTGGGTATGCAAATCGAAGAAAGATCGTATCTCAGTTGATTTCATTCTTAGAAATGTAAAAATCGATGCTCAGAAACTTCAAGAGAATGCTATTCTCAATGGGGATGGCTCAGCTCCTGCTCATTTTGGACGTTGTGAGCAGATTCTAAGTAATCACTACCCTGTTGTAAAAATCAAGCCAAGTGAAAAGCATACAATCATTAGCCTTGGTCTTGAAGGCTATACAAATTCTGAAGTTACTCATTAATTCTGAGTTTTAAATGAATAAAAAAAGGACTCCTTTTGGAGTCCTTTTTTTATTCTGTTTCATTGAAAAGTGCAGTATCACTTGCAGGTGGTTCACCGGCGGCTTCTTTAAAGAGCACACCGATTCTTGGATTATTCTTTTTATTTCCAAGAGGCTCAAGAACTCGAATCACAGCACGGCGGTTTAATTTTGCAATTTCCTTAGGCGGCACTCCATCTTTAGCTTCTGCTTTATATTCAGCAACCGGTTCTCTGTCACCTTTGGCAATCGCCACCATGTATTCTGATTTAAATCCATAATATTCAAAGCGAGCAATCACAGATGCCGCACGGGCAGCACTCAAGGACCAGTGATTCATACTTCCAGCAAGAAGAGATTCATTTTTATCAGCGTGTCCTTCAATCAAAATACGATACTCGGTATCATATCCTTTAATCAGATCAATTAAAGTATCAACCATATTAATAGTACTTCGATCGAGGGTGTATGATCCTTCAGGGAAGACAGCACTACCACTAAAGACGATAATCAACTCCCCATCTCGTAGTGTAATCTTAGTACGCTCTTGAAATTCAGGGTGATGAGTGACCTCATTCTTCAATTTCTCGATATCAATTTCAGCACTACCGCCATCTTTCTTATTGAAAGTATCAGCAATAATTTTGGCCTTTGCCTGAACTCCCGGTGTTTCATAGTTAGCAAATGCCATCATTAGCATGAAGAAACATGCTAGCAGGGACATCAAATCGGCGTAACTGGTGATCCACCCTTCACCTTCATCTGCCGGAGCGGGTGGAAATCCTTTTTTGGCCATTAGTGACCTCCACTAAGAACCGTTTTCCAATCCAGACGATCTTCAGGCTGAAGATAAGAATTAAGTTTTTCAGCAACAATGATCGGGTTCTCTTTTTCAAAAAGATTTTTTAGACCCTCATTGATAATTCTATTTTTAAGATAAACTTCCTTGGCCTGTTCAACCATATTATCTGAGAACGGTAGGAAACCTAAGTTGGCCATTACTGTTCCATAGAGAGTTGTAATAAGACAAACCCCCATCGCAGGCCCTACTCTTTTAATCGCATCTGCACTACCATCAAGGTTGGCCAGTAGTACGATCATCCCCATCGTTGTCCCCATCATCCCAAAAGCCGGCGGATACTTTCCAATAGTTTTCACTTTCCCGGCATCCTCACTATTTAGATGATAGAGGTTATCATTACGCTCCTCCATAATGCTCAGAACCTGCTCTACGCTCATGACTCCTGAATTATAAAGAGTAATCCCTTCTTTTAAAAAGCTATCTTGAACCTTGTCGGCCACATCTTTGAGTGATGTCCCCTTGCGGTAACTATCAACAGCCTGAATAACTTCGGTAATTACCTGACGATAATCGGTGGTTTTACCTTTAAGAATTCGAGCCGAGCCTTGTTTAAAAATTCCCCAAGTTCTTCTATATTGAAAGGCCATGAAAGTGGCAGCAACAACTCCACCAATAACAATGAAAATACTTGGAAAATCATAGAACATAGTAAGCGAATCACCACCTGTGGAAAGGAAGAGACCGTACAATAAGACCCCTGCACCGATCACAATAGCCGATATTGCTCCAAAATTCATAAAACCTCCATGTAACTCTCTTTTCGGAACAAACTTTGCCTCCTTTAGCTAAAGCATTAATTTTTTTTTAAAATAAAAAAAATTGCTTCCGATTAGTTAATCGAGAGGTCCAAATGAGTAATTCAGCTTTAAAGAAAGATATTGATCAAGAAATCGAGTTAAGTGGTGATGTCACCGCTCAATTTGAATTGGAGGATCAATCAGATCCATCATCTTTATCAATTGTACGGGATGAAATTACAAGCTTTGATCTTGAAAACGCTCTTAGTAGTGATGTACCAGAACTTCCAGATACTTTCGAAGAAACACAGACTGTTACTGAAGATCAAAATGAATTCACGATAGATTCAAAAGAAGATTCAGAGCTTAGTATTAGTGAAGAAAGTGCAGCACCTGCGTACGAACCTTTTACGCCTCCAGGCCTTGAATTTGATGATATTCCCACAATTAGTGAAGAGTCCGAAGATGAGCCTGTGATGGAAGATCATCAATCGGATATGCCTGATCTGCCAAGTGAGCCAACGATGCTCAAGGACATGATCAAAGATTCCATTACCAAATCTAAAATTGATAATACGCAAAGCCAGATTAATATTGAAATCACTGGTCTTCATAAACTAGATAAACTAGACCAACTCAATGCACTCAATAAGATTGATTCTCTTTCAGAAAAACTAGATGCACTACATGACTTAAATCGTCTTTTGCAGATGCATGGAGAATTATTTGAAAACCTTGCTCATTTAAATAAGATTGATCGCCTTACTGCTCTAAAGAAGTTAGATCGATTAGATGAATTACACAAATTAGATTCTATCAAAGAGTTAGAGAATCTCAAACATCTCGATAATCTAAAATCTCTTGAAAGAGTTTCTGAAATTGCCAAACTTGAAAATCTAGTGGAATTACGTGCATTAGATAATCTTCAAAATCTTTCTAAGCTTGAAAGACTGGAGTATCTCAAGAAGCTAGATGAATTAGATCAGCTTGAAGGGCTGGATAAGTTAAATAACTTGGATCAGCTAACCAAGCTTGATAACGTCGGCTTTTTTGAGAAACTCGATAAACTCGACAAGCTTAATATTATGAATAAGAAATTCCATATCATTTTCTTAGGACAATGCTTTGGTTTTTTTCTTGAAGTCGTCAAATTCGGATTGGCTTCGGTTTTTGTACTCTATCTTCTTTCAACCAATGCCGGTCAAAAGATTGCAACAAAATCCCTTTCAGCAGTTGGGTTTGGTGCTCCAGCACAAACAAACTTCGGTTTAATGCTTCTTCAAGGCGAAATTCAAGAGCCTAAATTTGAAGAAATCATTTCCAATATCAGAAAGAAAATTAGCTACGATTATCAGAGAGCATTTTCAATTGATAACAATCTTACCATGACCGAAAGAGTTAATATCATCAAAGACGTGATGGATTACGATTATCAATATAACAACATCAACATTAAAGATGAAACGATCAAGGCACTCAAGCAACAAATCGTTTACTCGAAAGCCAATATTCTTCCAAAGATTGAATACGATATTGCGATGGCAAAAAACTCTGGTCAGATGGAAGATGAGAAAATTTTAAAAGAACTAAAAGTCTTTTTTATTAATGGCAATTATACGGAAATCGTACAAAAGTATCAGTATTCAAAATCGAATCTTGAGTCTCTGAGACTGGCAACAATTGTTGCCACTTTAGAGCTCTATATCGAGGATCCTCAGACTCTGAGACAACTGATAGCTCTATGAAACTACTGATATAACAGAAGCAAGGATGTTTCGGGTGTATTATATGAAAATGATTAAACGTTGGAAATTAGGTCTTGTTGTCTGCCTTTCCACTCTACTTGTATCATGTGTTGGTACTGTTCAAGAATCGAATAGTAACATTACTGATATCGGTTCAGCATATAACCCGGTTGTAAGCTTCTCTGGGATTCATACTGCAACGGCCATTTCAGATACAAAGGTTGAGGTTTTCTTTTACCCGGCATCTGGTGGGTCTGGTAAATACATTTACGATCTTTATGTTGGGAATAATCCAACACCTATCTCTATTCCTTCAGATATTTTAAAGCCAGACTATAGAGGTCTACTCAGAACGACTGTGACTGATCTAGCTCGGATGAATACCTACGTATTCACCATGCAGGCCAGAGATCAAAAAGGCAATGGGATCAGTACTAATGTGATTCCTAAGAGTGCAACAACTTTCACGAACCGTGTTTCTGATTTTTTGGGAGTTAGTTCTGCAACAAATATGCCCGGCCAAGACGGTAAAGACTCTCTTCTTTTTAGATTTACTCCGGCCAGTGATAACGATTTGATCTTCAATGATCCCTGGGACCCTAAAACCTACGAATTAGTTGTGGTAGATGCTGAAAGGTTAACACCGGCAGATATGGACTACGATTTAACCTCTTCTCAAGGACGTTGGGTTTTTCAATGGGCCCATGACAAAGATAACACCGTCAATCAATACGTCGCCAAAGGTCTTCTACCAAAAAGAAAGTATTATGCGCGAATTAGAGCCATTCATAATGGATCTGTGGAAGATATTTATAATCCTCATCTTCGAAGTGAGTTGAATACTAGCTATGTCGAAATTTCAACCCTTTCCGATGAACTAGCAGATATTGATTTTGATAGATCAAGTCTATTCGTTTCAATTCTCTCTGGTGGTCTAGGACTGACTTCAGTTCGAGCTACTTGGAAACAGGTTGAAGGGGTATTCGATCACTTCAGACTTTATTATAGTAAAAAAGGTGAAGGAGCTACTACAAGTCCACTACCTGCCCTATGTCTAACTGAAACACAGTCGGCCCCTCTGGAAACAATTTTTTGTAAAAAGGTTTCTTACCTTTCAACTTCCACTCAAATAACTGGACTCATTCCTTATACCGAATATGAATTCGTTTTATTGGTCTGCCAAAAAACAACATGTATTCCCACAGAAAGACTGGCCAGTACTTTTAGATTTGCGACGACAGACCCTGCAACCATCTTCAATGGAGTTCTCAAGCTTGAGTCGTCAGGAAATCTGGATGGCTCTCAAAGTATAAAAGTATTCTATGAAGACCCTAATATCATCGGTGGGTACTTTGATGGACTCATTCTAAAGATGAGAAGAACCTTGGATGGTAGTGACAGCGAAATCGAAATTACAGATTCGACCTTCCCTGTTTATCATCGCCCATTTGATCCAATGAGTACTACCGAGATTAAAGTCGATGGGATTGATTACTTATCTACTGAACCATATTGTTTTAGACTTTATCCTTACAAATGGAATGAAGATGGAACTCAGCGAAGAGAAATCACCAATGAAAATTGGAAGTGTATCATTCCTAAAATTGAACCCCCTACTGCTCAAAGCTTTATAGGAGTCGACTCAGGCTCTACTCAACGTGAGTATGTAACGGTCAAGTGGTCAGCTCCTGAATCTGGATTCTACACAAACTATGTACTTTTCTGGCGAAGCGGAACAGTATTTAACTGGGGTGAAGCCCTTGCGGCCTTTAGCGGCACTATGAATAGCTACGACTTTCTGGTTTTGGATGCCGAAGATTTAGAATACACTTTATCTGGCTTTCCAAATGGACAGTATGTTTTTGGAGTTCTAACTTATCATCTCTATATTTCCAACGACAGTATTGTTGAGAAATGGAGTGAAACGAATACAAGATTCTTGCGCTGTACTGTTAATAATAGCTCTGCAGTCAATGTCGATTGTACATTCTAAAATTAATACCTAGAAGATTTGGAGTCTTATCGCTCCAGATCCTCTAGTTTTTTTTCATAAGACTGAAAGATATCATCATGCTTAGTTGTTAATTCAACAAGCTCTTCCATATTTTTATCAACATTTTTTTTCAAAACGCTAATTTGCTGAGAATAATCTTGAATCTTTTTAGAATCACCTTTTTGGGCCAATTCAACCAGCTCAGTTTCTAGAACTGAAATTTTCTCTTCATCCTTCATCACAGAATCTTCAAGCTTCTCCATCTTCTTTTTAAATGGATTCAACTCACGCCCGCGGGTAACAATCATCTCTGAGCGCAGTCGCTTCAAATCATTTCGACTGACAGAACTCTTAACTTTGTTATCCTTTGCAGTTTCTTCTTCCCAGCCAATTTTTTCTAAGAATCCTTCGTAAGATTCGTTTAAGAACTCGGCTCCATTCTTATGAAAAACGACAATCTTCTGAGCTACTCGCTTCAGCATCTCTTCTGAGTGGGTTACCATGATGACGGCACCTGGATAATTCTCCAGCTCAGTAATAAGCGTTTCAATACTCTCTTGATCCAAATGGTTTGTCGGCTCATCCAGAAAGAGAAGATTAGTAGGTTTCGCAAGTAGCTTTCCTAATAGAACTCTTGCTCTCTCTCCACCTGATAGGACCTTGATTTTTTTCTGGGCCAGTTCTCCTGAAAACATCATCACTCCACAAATAGAGCGTATTCTTTGTAGCGGCAAATCAGGATTCGCACTGGCAACTTCTTGCTCGATGGTGTTTTCCAGATTCAGGCGATTAACGTTAGTTTGTCCAAAGTGTCCAAGAAGAAGATTTACGTTATAAGAAACCTCACCCGTTCTAGGCTCAAACTCTTTTGCCAGAACGTTCAATAAAGTCGTCTTACCTTTTCCGTTTTTACCAATAATGGCAATTTTATCATTTCTTCCGAGAGTAAAATTTAAGCCTTCAAAAAGATTCGTTTCAGCAAAACCAAATGAAAGATCACGAACTTCCATAAGATTTTTCCCAGGAGATTCTTGATAATTAAATTCAAAATCTAAATTGGAAACCATCGCAAGAGCTTCCATCGACGGCATTTTTTCAAGCATCTTTAAACGAGATTGTGCCTGAGTTGCCTTTGTCGCTTTTGCTCTAAAACGATTAACGAAATCTTCCAACTCTTTTCTGCGTTTATCTTGATTGGCGCGAGTTTTTTCGTACAACTCTTCTTCACTAATTAATTGCTCTAAATATTTCTGAGTCCCACCAGGAATTTTTAATAACTTCCCTCTCCACAGGCCCATGGTATGAGTTGTTACGCTATCCATGAAGAACTTATCATGGGTAATGATCATCACTTCACCCGGATAGTTTTTTAAGAACAGTGAAAGCCATCTCATAGAAATAATGTCTAGATAGTTAGTAGGCTCATCCAGAAGTAAACAATCTGGCTCTGCCAGTAAAACCTTGGCTAGATTTAAGCGAATTTGATAACCGCCTGAAAAGGCCGAAGGAGCCTTTGCAAAATCTTCAATCTTAAAACCAAGACCCATTAACATTTTCTCAGCTTTATACTGCTCAAACTCTTGAATGTTTTTAACAGCAGACATGACTTCTTCTAAAATTGTCTCTTTGCTAAATTCTAGGTGCTGCTTCAAACTACCAATCATATAGTTCTTAGGAACAATGATCTCGCCTGAATCACTAAATTCATCTCCAAGAATCATTTTAAACAGTGTTGATTTCCCACAACCGTTTCGACCAACAAGTCCGACCTTCTCTCCCTTAGAGAGATTAAAACTTATATTAGCGAATAGCTCCTGTGGGCCATAACTTTTAGAAAGATTGTTTGCTTGAATCATAATTACCTGTCTTCTCACGCTCACTTTGTTCAACTCGTAAAACAAGCTGACAATTTTTCAGAAACCCTAATTTTTCAGGAGGAGCTTTTCCTTCCAGAGTTTCAAATATTTCTAGTCTTGAGTTAATACCTTCAAGACTCAACCCTTCACCCGATTCCCAAGTCAATTTAGCCACCATGCAATTCGGATCAAATTGATGGGGATAAAATGAAATAAAGAACTCAGGGTTGCTGGCAATGTATAGGGTGAAGAACTCTTGAACAAGCTTAAATCTTTCTCCCTTGAAATTGTTCATCAAATCAGCGAGAAGGCGAACTAACTCAATATTCTCCCCTTGAGTAAGAGGCACCCATTTTTCCATTTCCGACAAAAGCGCATTGCGCTCGATCTCGATAGCTCCCGGGTTATTTTTTAAGAATTCTAAAATTAACTGACGTGAACCGGCCGTTGGATTGTACCCAAATTCGGCCAGCAAAATTTGAAATTGAGCTTTGGGAGTAACTTTTAAATCTACTTTTTTAAGTTCAGTGGCAGGAGCTGTATTCTCAATTGTCTCATTCTTACTGAAGGTTGGAATTTTCTGCGTAAATCTTTCAACCACGCCGACAAACATATCGATTCGAAGAAGTATCAAGACTGCAATAAATATCAAAGCGTATTTCATAGTCAAAAGGATAGGCCAAAAGCTATAATCTATCCATGATTTCTGAGTCAGCTTTATATCAATTTTTAAGTCCACTTGATTGGACTCTCTTTATTTTGGCCTTGATTGTTACATTTCTAGCAATCGTTTATGGTCAAAGACTCAAAGATCAGCTTCCCGAAAAAGAAAAACAGGGAACTCTTGAACTTCTTCTCATGGGACGCAGGCTCACTCTTCCTTTATTCGTCGGAACACTCGTTGCCACTTGGTACGGGGGAATCTTTGGAGTCACGACTCTCACCTTTGAAAAGGGAGTCTACAACTTTGTGACTCAAGGAGTGTTTTGGTATTTCAGCTACTTGATCTTTGCTTTGGTGCTCGTCAAGAAGGTAAAGAAATTTGAGGCGATGAGCCTATCGGATCTTGCAGGTAAGATGATTGGACCAAAGGCCGAAAAGACAACCGCCATTCTCAATTTCCTTAATCTTCTTCCCTTGGCCTATGTTATTAGTCTTGGACTTTTTTTGCAGGCCCTCTTTGGAGGAAATCTCTTTGTAAACTCCGGTATCGGGTTATTGATTGTTGTTATCTACTCGCTCTGGGGTGGTTTTCGCGCTGTTGTTTTCTCAGATATGGTTCAGTTTTTCTTCATGGTTCTCTCAGTTCTTCTCATCGTAATTTTTGCTTGGAGCACATTCGGCTCTCCTCTTTGGCTTATTGATAAGCTTCCTCCCGGCCACCTTGACTGGACAGGCGGCGAATCTCTATGGGTACTCTTAGTCTGGGGATTTATCGCATTCTCGACACTGGTAGATCCCAATTTTTATCAGAGATGCTTTGCTGCCAAAGATGAAAAAACCGCACGAAATGGAATTCTTATTTCCATTGTTTTCTGGATTATTATTGACTGCTGCACCACACTTGGAGCTCTTTATGCCAAGGCGGTTCTTCCCCATGCTAATTCACAAAATGCTTATCTTCAGTTCGCAATCCAAGTTCTACCTTCAGGATTTCGCGGTCTGATGCTCGCGGGAATTTTAGCGACGATTCTCTCAACTCTTGATTCCTATCTTTTTACCGCTTCAACATGTCTGAGTTATGACATGATAAATGTTAAGAATAAGTTTAAACTTTGGCATCACCATTCGGCCCTTGTGCTGATCGCTATTCTGGCACTATTGGTCAGTCATTTATTTGAGGGAAGTGTCATTCTTGTCTGGAGAACATTGGGTGGTTTTTCCGCCGCTACACTTTTAATTCCCCTCATGGTTGCTCACCTTTTCCCTGGGAAAATCAGCGATACCCTGTTCTTTGTTTCGGTCTCCCTAGGTTGTATAGGCATCGTGTCATGGAAAATCCTTTTAAAATGGGGAGTTTTCAACAGCTCACTAGACGAATTTTATATAGGCTTAGTCTTAAGCCTCCTGCCATTACTAACCGCAATATTTAGGAAAGAATCCAAGACGATTTCCTCTTCCAATCTTTAGCCAAAATGGTGTCATTTCACTGATTTTCTGTTATGTTCTTGGGCATCGTTTTACGACATTGAAGTCTCAACAAAAGGATGACCAGTGGCCTCTAATAATGGAAACAATTCCCTAGGGGAAAAATACCAACAAGCACTTGATTACCATTCAAATGGACGTGCTGGTAAAATTGAAGTTGTTGCAACAAAACCGTGCCTTACTGCACGCGATCTATCTCTTGCCTATTCTCCTGGAGTGGCATCTCCTTGTTTAGAAATCGCAAAAAACCCTGATGAAGTTTACAAATACACTGCGAAAGGAAATCTTGTTGCTGTTCTCTCTAACGGAACTGCCGTTCTAGGTTTAGGAGATATTGGACCTCTTGCTGGTAAGCCAGTGATGGAAGGTAAAGGTGTTCTCTTTAAGCGTTTCGCCGACATTGATGTTTTTGACATTGAAATCAACGGCAGAACAGTTGAAGAAATCGTAAACACTGTTAAAGCTCTTGAGCCAACTTTCGGTGGAATAAACCTTGAAGATATCAAAGCACCTGAGTGTTTTGAAATCGAGAGACAACTTCAAGACATTATGGACATTCCAGTTTTCCATGATGATCAACACGGAACTGCCATCATCTCAGGAGCGGCATTCATTAATGCTTGCGAAATCACAAACAGAAAACCGAAAGATGTAAAAGTTGTTGTCTCTGGAGCAGGAGCTGCGGCAATTGCTTGTACTAACTTCTTCATCAACCTTGGTGTTGATAGAAAAAATATCCTAATGGTTGACTCGAAAGGAGTTATCTTTAAAGGTCGTACTGAAGGTATGAACAAGTACAAGGATGCTTTCGCCAATGAAACATCTGCCCGCACACTTGCAGATGCAATGAAAGGCGCTGATTGCTTCATTGGTTGTTCTGCTAAAGGTCTCGTTTCAAAAGATATGGTTAAGTCGATGGCGAAAGATCCTATCATTTTCGCAATGGCAAACCCTGATCCTGAAATTACTCCTGAAGAAGTAGCTGAAGTACGTTCAGATGCTATTATGGCAACTGGTCGTTCAGACTACCCTAACCAAGTAAACAACGTTCTTGGTTTCCCATTCATCTTCCGTGGTGCTCTTGACGTTCGTGCTCGCAAGATCAACGAAGAAATGAAAGTTGCCGCTGCCTACGCAATTGCTAGTCTTGCGAAAGAAGAAGTTCCTGAAGACGTAAAACGTGCTTACGGAAATGAAGATTTTAAATTCGGTAGAAACTACCTTATCCCTAAGCCTTTCGATAAACGCGTTCTAACAAGCGTATCTCCTGCTGTTGCTAAAGCTGCGATGGATTCTGGTGTTGCGAGAGTTAGAATTGAAGATATGAATGCTTATGCAAAATCTCTTCAAGAGCGTCTAGGTCAAACAGGATCAGTAATGAGAAACATTCGTTCTCAGCTTCCTGGTTCTGAAAAACAAAGAATTGTTTTCGTTGAAGGATCAAATACTAAAATTCTTAAAGCAGCTTCTATTCTTAAAGAAGAAGGTCTTATCGAGCCAGTTCTTCTTGGTAAAAAAGATGATATTCTGGCGAAAATGACAGAGGTTAAAGTAACAAACTTAAAAGATCTCGAAATCATTAACCCTGAAGAGTCAGCTCACTTTGAAAAATTCACGACTGAATATTTCCACCAAAGACAAAGAAAGGGTGTCTCTTATACTTATGCTAGAGATACGATGAAGCGTGGTAACTACTTCGGTTCTATGATGGTTAAAATGGGTCTTGCTGACGGTATGATTACTGGAGCAACTCAAAACTATCCTGAATGTATCAGCCCAATTCTTAAAGTTGTTGGAACAAACGGAAAACAAAAAGTAGCAGGAATCATGATGCTTGTTTTCAAGCAAAAAATCGTATTCCTTGCTGACTGTACAGTACAAATGAATCCAAATGCTCAAGACCTAGCAGATATCGCTCTTTCAGCGGCTGGACTCTATCGTAATGTAATGAAACAAGAGCCAAGAGTGGCCTTCCTTTCATACTCAAACTTTGGTTCAAATAGAGATGAAGGTGCAACTAAGATGGCAGAAGCGGCTAAGCTTGCTAAGTTAAAAGATCCTACTCTGATCGCTGATGGTGAAATGCAGGCGGATGTAGCTACTAATCACGATATCATGAAAAATCTTTTTGATTTCTGCTCTCTTGATAAAGCTGCTGACGTTCTCATCTTCCCAGATCTTGCTTCCGCAAATATCAGCTACAAACTCCTAGCACAATTAGGTGGGGCGACTCCAATTGGTCCAATCCTTCTTCCTCTGAAGCATGCGATCAATATTGTTCAAAGAACTTCTACTATTGAAGAAATCGTTAACATGAGTCAGCTGACGGCACTTATTGCTCAAGAGATTCAAGCTTATAAAGCTAAAAAAGTTTAAAGGATTATATATGGCATTTGAAAAAACAATTGTGAAAACTGATAAGGCCCCAGCAGCTGTTGGAACATACTCTCAAGGAGTAGTATTCAACGGTGTGTACTACTTCTCAGGACAAATCGGTTTTGATTCAAAAACTGGTGAGCTAGCAGGAACTTTTGATTCTCAACTTGAAAACATTTTGAAGAACATTGATGGGCTTCTTGAGTCTCAAGGTCTTACTCGTAATAACATCATTAAAACAACTGTGTTTTTAACTGATCTAAAAGAGTTCTCAAAAGTTAACGAAGCTTATATTAAATTCTTCCAAGCTCCATACCCTGCTCGCTCTTGTGTTCAGGTTTCAGCACTTCCAAGAGGTGCTGTGGTTGAGATCGAAGTTATCGCTGCAAAGAATGTTTAATAAAGAATACGTATTCGAAACAAAATCAACAAAGCTTAGGCGCCTGCTAATCAGCGGGCTCCTAAGTTTTATCTTTTTTTCTGCCGTTCTTATTTCTTTTGTTATCTACATTCCTATTTACGGACGTAATCAAAAAGATGTCACTGATAAGGGACTTTATCAGCACTCTCCAGATGCCATTGCTGTTTACACAGGAGATAAAGGTCGCATTGCTTATGCCTTAGATCTTCTTAAACACAATCCATCCGCTAAGCTTTTCATCTCCGGAGTCTATGCTACCAATTCCTTCCAGACACTTTTAAATAAGAACGAGATGACTCTTGCTGAGGATCTTGAAGGTGTTCAAGTTGATCTGGATTATGAGTCTCGTGATACATTCGAGAATGTAAAAGAAACAGTTCAATTTCTTAAACAGAATCCAGAGCTAAAAAAGATTCTCATCATCTCAAGTGACTATCATATTCTTAGAATTAAAATGATTTTCTCTCATTATATTGAAGATACAGATAAAGAATTTTATTTTGACAGTACAATTACAAAATTCAACAACTGGAAAAATGTTAAAAAACTTCTGTGGGAATCTCTTAAAATTATCCGCTCTTTTGTACTTCTTGATATTCTCGGCATTGAGCCTTAATTACCACTTATATCCGCCACCAACGAACACATTGTAATCAAATTTAATGGATTCATTTTTAAGATCATTTTCTGACCGTGTAGCTCCTGCTCCGTTTGGCTGAGCATAGATCATGTTGCTCCCCTTAGAAACCTGATGATTGAGAGCTGACGCTTTAAGTGTGAAGAAGTATCCGTTTGTCCCAATCAAATTCATCCCAGCACTTACTCGTTGAGAAAGAAATGTTTCTTCCATTGTATTTGAATAGCGCTCGCTTCCTGTTGATTCATTAAAGACATAATCAAAACGATAGTATCCCTTACCAACACCGATTCCGGCTTCAATAAATGGCTCAAAATACATTTTAATTTTGTTTTCACTGAAATAGTTATGGATATGAAATTCAGTCACCCAGCTCAATGATTGAGCAGCCTCTGCTCCGTAAATATTTCCTTTCTTCTTAGTGTAAGAGCTTTTTGCCTTAGAATCGCCACCAGAGACTTTTTTAGTTGGCTCAAAAAGAGTTCCTACAAAATAACCCTCTATGGTCGATTTAGTATAAAGCCCTCCGAAAAGATGGAATTCACGTCCGATTCCGATACGAGGACCCACTAATAATTCGGTTTTATCCGTAAAATGTTTATTTAAGGCCTGGAAATCTCTTTTAGAAAGAAGCCCCTGAGCATCAAACCCGAAGGTCGAAACCCAATTTGATTTTCTAGGATTATAGATATTAGCTCGATCTACATCACGGCCTAGCACGGGTCTGAAATCGACTTCTGCCCATGAAGAAAGTGATAAGCATGCTAAACTTAAAGTGAGATAGATTTTTTTCATACTTCAATTATCAAGTGCCCCCCCATTCGTGTCAAAAATTATTTTCTTTGCTCTTATCTTCTGGACCAGATTGATCAGGCATTTTTTACCTCATCTTATGGAGCTGTTTATTCATGCCATAATAAAAAGGTCTGTCTCTTATCAAAGGGTAAAATAATGAAATTAAGCTTACCGGTACTTTTCCTCGCAGGATTCTTCAGCCAGTCCCTCTTTGCTCAGTCCATTCATGTAGAGTATGGATTCAACATTTACTCACTTAACTTAACACCTAAAGAAGTGACGTTTCAAAAGAAAGAATATGTGGCCAAGGTCACGAAGGAAGAATGCAGCACTAAACTTTTTAATGATTATGTTTCTCGTTTTTCTGATCTGACAAAAGATCAGCCGAAAGATCAAACAACAGGTTCTGAATTTTTAGTGAAATATAAAATCGATGATAAAGAGGGAGTTCTTACTCCACAGCACCCTTTTGCTCAAAAGCTCCTTGGTATTCCTGGTAGTTTTGATGTGTTCAAACTTGCTACTGAATTTCGTTGTGAAAAAAAGGATAAGAAATAATGAAAACAAGTAAGAGAATTGCTCTTCTAGCAGTAACCCTCACTCTTTCGACTTCGGCCCAGGCCAATTTCCTTAAAGATCTTATGGATAAATTTCAGTCCATCAATAAGACTGAGAAATCAGAATGTGCGAAGATGGACAACGATGAAGTTGCCGCTCTTTGTGTGGAGGAAGTCTGTGGTGATGCCACGAAGTACCCTGTTATTCTGACAGCTGAAACAATTCAGAATTATGATTTGACACAAAATAAAAAGAAAGTAGAAGAAGTAAAAAAAGATATCGAGCAAAGAAAAGAAATAATTGAAAAAAATGTCCAATATGCCAGTGATGACTTAGCTTTAGTCAAAGGCATAAAAGACCCCTCTCAATTAAGTGATGAAGCTGCTGAAAAAATCATCCACTCGATTGTGAGCAACATTAAAGAACACCATTCTTTGCTTCAAAAGGTTAATCCTTTTAAATCAAAAGATAAAAAAATAAAGCTCATCGTTCCACCTAACTCCCCTTTTCGTGAAGTTTACAAAGATGTGATCTCTAAAATTGACTTGAATGACCACCCTTTACTAATCCAGAACTTAGGAATCAAAGGCTCACCTGAGCACTATAAAATTTATGACGAAAAAGAAGAACTATTTAAAAAGGAACTCAAGTCCCGTAACTTAACAACGGACTACCCTTTTGAAGATGAACGAGAAGAGCTAGAGGAGAAAAAAAAGAAGAAGGATTATAATCTTTATGCTTTCTATTACCCTTTACGAAGAGCAGCTCAAAAAGCTGGGATTGAACTAGAGCCTAAACTTTGCGATGACAATTGTAAGAAAGCAATCATTAGCTATTTACAAAAGTCGGAGTTTTTTAACCCGCAAGAAATTGCTAAAAAAGCACAAGACAAATTTGCTTTCGAAGATGCCATAGCGGAGTGTAGTGCTTCGGCCATGCTTAATCATGTAGAAGCGAAGGATTCAGCAGAAATCCAAAAAGAATGGCCTAAGCTTATTAAGAAGCTTGAAAATGATTCTCGTTTAAAACTCTCTGCTCACTCTAAGGGTCTTATTTTAGAAAAAGTAAAAAAAGATCTTAATGTAAAATTTAATGTCCCGGTTAATGCCCGAAATAATTTATACGCATCTTTTTCTGGCTTTGAGTATTCTCCAGCAGCAAAAGACGATATCGGGGCTGCTTATCTCAATCTTTCTAGAAAAAGCGCTCAAAAAATTTTTCAAGAATCAGTACAAACACCTCGATGTGTTAAACTTGAAAAAACGGCAGGCCTAAGTGACCATGTTGCCTTTAAACCTCAAGAAAATAAGGGTGACCTTGTTGTCTCCCCTTTCTCATGTGAACACGTTCATTTAGGAAAAGAAATCATGGCCCACGAACTAGGTCATGCTGTCTCTTACTTCATCGCTTTCACACCAGACATGAGTACAGAAACAAAAGAAGGATTTAAAGCACTTCGTGAGTGTAGTCGCCAAGAAAAGAGAACTACTAAATTTCCAGGCCTGTTCTCTCCCCATGAAGGTGATAAGTGGACAACCGAAGAAGACACAGCGGATCTCTTTGCTTATGCACTATCAGAAGATAAAGAGAATATGATTGGTTGTGCACTTGCTGTTCCAGATGGCAAAGACTATACGGCACTAGGAATGAAAAAATCTTTCTTTGATACCCACTCATCAGGAATTCAGCGACTAATGGTTGAACTTCAATATAAAAATCCAGGCAAGATTACTGAGGCCTGCGAAGAAGTTATCAAGCGCTCGAAGTCAAAAATTACAAAACAATGTCTTTAAAATGATTAGGGCCTCGAAAGAGGCCCTTTTTTATGCGCGATTTACTGAAATAACTTCTTCCATCTGCTCAATAGAACTGATGGTTTTTAAAAGTTCAGAGTAATCCTTTACCTCTACTTCAAAGATAAAGTTTCCTTTTTGATCCGGCATCGAACGAGCAATTGCTGAGCGAATGTTAATACCAGAATTATTGATCGTCTTAGAAATCTTAGAAAGAATTCCAGGCTTATCGTGAGTGGTAACTTTAATATTTACCGGATGAGAGAATGTATAGTGCTTGTTCCATTCAACACTAATCTGTCTTCCTTTTTCGATCTCCACAATACGAGAACAACCAACAGCGTGTACAGTGATCCCTCTTCCACGAGTTATCACACCGATAATAGGATCTCCTGGAATCGGATTACAACAACGGCCCATCTTAACCATAATGTCATCGAGGCCATCAACAATCACAGCATTGTCTGAGCTGGAAGACTTACGGGCACTCTTGGCCACTCTCTTATAGAAACTCTCCTTCTCTTCTTCTACGTAAGTTTCTTCCGTAAAATTAATTGAAGGAATATTAGTTAACACCTCTTTTAAAGACAGGTGCTCAGAGCCCAAGTTAACATAAAGTTCTTCTAGATTTTTATAATGATGCTTATCTAAGAGAGGTTTAAATTCTCCCTTTTTATCAAGTTGCTTGATTGAAGTCTCAAATTTCTTTAAGGCCTTCTCAAGCATCACTTCACCAAGTTCACGGTGTTGGTCACGCTCTATCTTCATCAAGTGCTGCTTAATTTTAGTAATAGCACGGGATGTTTTACAGATTTTTAACCAGTCTTTGGTTGGAGTCTGAGTCTTACTTGTAAGAATCTCAACTGTGTCTCCGGATTTCAAACGGTACTTTAATGGAACCATCTTCCCGTTAACTTTTGCACCTACTGTCTTATTACCGATCTCGGTGTGAACAGCATAAGCAAAATCCAATGGAGTTGCCCCATAACGAAGTTCTTTTACATCCCCATTAGGAGTAAAAATAAAAACTCCACCGACATCTAGATCGTTCTTCACTACATCCATAAATTCGGATGAGCTCTCCACGTTCTGGTTAAATTCCATGAGTTCTTCAACCCATTTCAATTTATCTGCGGCTGCATTCTTATTGCGCTCTTTATACTTCCAGTGAGCAGCAACCCCACGCTCGGCCACTTCGTGCATCTCAAACGTTCTGATTTGAATCTCAATACGTTCAGCTTTAGGACCGATCACAGTCGTATGTAGTGACTGATAGTTGTTTACTTTAGGGATAGCAATGTAGTCTTTGAATCGACCGGGGACAGGTGTGAAAGCAGAGTGAATAATCCCCAGCACTTTGTAACATTCCGTGATGTTACTCACTAGAATTCTAAAAGCTAAGAGATCTTGAATCTGTTCGAAGTCCACATTTCTATGCTGCATCTTCTTGTAGATGGAATAAAAATGTTTAGGACGTCCGGCCACATCACCTTGAACCGAATACTCGAGCATCTTCTCATGGATCAGAAGAATTGTTTCTTCGATATAAGATTCGCGCTCACGGCGCTTCATTGCAATTTTTTCAGCAAGTCGATAATAAATCTCTGGATGAATATAACGAAGACAAAGATCTTCTAGTTCACCTTTTACAGAGTTAATACCGAGTCGGCTTGCTAGAGGCACATAGATATCAAGTGTCTCTTGAGCTTTTGCTTTTTGCTTCTCGATTGTCATGTACTGGAGTGTACGCATGTTATGCATACGATCTGCCAGCTTAACGATAATCACACGAAGATCCTGCGCCATTGCCACAACCATTTTACGGAAGTTTTCGGCCTGAGATTCTTCTTTTGTTTTAAATTTGATTTTTGAAATTTTTGTACAGCCAACAACAATCTGAGCAACACTTTGACCGAACATTTCAGAAATTAATTCCGGACTAACATCACAGTCCTCCACCACATCGTGAAGAAGGCCTGCCATGATGGAATCAAGATCCATTTTTAATTTAACTAAAGTAGCTGCAACGTTAAGAGGATGAATAATGTATGGTTCCCCAGAAGAGCGCTTCACCCCTGAGTGCATTTTTTCAGCAAACTCGTAGCAACGGCGCAAAAGAGCTAAATCTGCTTCTGGATTAATGCCTTCTACCCTTTTGATGAGTTCATCAATAGTGAGGCTGCCTTCATGGGAAAAATCAATTCTTTCTGAATACATTATTATTTTACAATCCTTGCCACAATGTCTCGAAGCTTCTGATAAGCACCTTCAATATCATCATTCATGATAAGGAAATCATAATCATGCTTTCTCATTAGCTCTTTTCTAGCGTTATCAATTCTTTCTAATATCACCTTATCGGTATCTGTGCCGCGAGACCTGAGCCTCTTTTCAAGCTCTTCAACCGAAGGCGGCTCAATGAAGATTACCTTGGCAGTATCCTGATAGATCTTTTTAATCGCATCCGCCCCCTGCACATCAAGGTCAAACAGCAGGTGCTTTCCTTGGGCCAATCCCTGATCTACAAATACTTTGGAAGTCCCATAGAAATTGGAATGAACACGGGCCCATTCAATAAATAAATCCTGACTGATTTGGTTCTGAAAGTCGTCGTGGGCCAAAAAATGGTAGTCTTTGCCATTAACCTCACCTGCTCTCATGGGTCTGGTGGTGCATGAAACAGACCACTCTAATGTGGGATAATCGGCCTTTAATCGATTAATTAAAGTTGATTTCCCTGTTCCCGATGGAGCACAGATGACAATTAATTTACCTTCCATAATTATTCCAGATTCAGTGCCTGCTCTCTGATTTTCTCAAGCTGCACTTTCATTTCTACAACATATGAGCTGATTTCTGACTGAGCAGATTTTGAGCCAAGCGTATTTGTTTCGCGTCCTAGTTCTTGCAGAAGAAAGTCAATCTGACGACCAATCTCTCCGTCTGAGTTAAGGATCTGACGAAGTTTTGAAAGGTGAATTTTGGCACGATTCAATTCTTCATCTACTTCTAATTTTTCAAGATAATAAACGATTTCTTGCATGAAGCGAGATTCATCAATTTTGATATCTTTTAGTTTCTCATTAAACTTCTGATTTAATTTTTCACGCAAAATTTCTGGATAAAGATTTTTCTGAGCTTCAACCAGCTTTAAGTGCTCTTCATAAACATTCAAATGTTCAATCAGTTTTTGCACCAGCTTCTCACCTTCTCTTTGACGAGAAATTTTAAGAGCGTTGATAGCGCCTAAGAACGAAGTATTAACCTGAGCGAGAAGAACTTCCTCTTTCTGGCCATCATCTTCAAGTTTTGAAAAATCATTTCTCAGAAAATCAGTTGGAGAAACATTCATACTACCGCCTGCTTCTTTTAAAACAGGAGCAATAAGATCTAAATAAGCTTTTACTTTAGCGAGGTCGACCTGAAATTCTGCTTGAGTCGTATCGTTCTTTTTATAACTGATACTGATATCAAAACTTCCGCGCTTGAAGTGTTCATCAAGAAGAGATCTAAGTTCAATTTCTTTTGAGTTAAAAAGATTACTCATACGAAATTTATAATCTTTAAAACGATTATTTACCGTTTTGATCTCAGTAGTAATTGTAAAGGCTTCACCTGCTGATTCCCCTTTACCAAAACCTGTCATTGAATAAACACTCATATTATCGCCTTTTATTCGCTGTGATCCATCGTTATGGTAATATTCCCCATCTGACGGAACTTCTCAAAACGCTTCTCCATCATTTTTTCGCTTGAAGCTTTTTTAACTTCTTTGATTCCATTTAAAAGTGCTTTTTTAACACTCTCAATGGCCTTCTCAGGATGTCTGTGAGCTCCACCGGCAGGTTCAATAATGATATCATCAATCACTTGAAGTTCTTTTGCTTTATTCGGAGACAACTGAAGCGAGTTAGCTGCTGTTTCCGCCATCTTTGGATCAGACCAAAGAATTGAGGCACATGATTCAGGAGAAATAACCGAATAAACAGAATACTCCATCATGAATACTTTATCTGCGATTGCAATTCCAAGTGCACCACCTGAACCACCTTCACCGATAACAACTGAAAGGATAGGAGTTTTAATCTTGAACATCTCTTCAAGGTTCTCAGCAATCGCTAATGCCTGACCGCGCTCTTCCGCACCAATCCCTGGGTATGCTCCCGGAGTATCTACGAAAGTAATGATCGGAATATTGAAGTTTGATGCCATTTGCATCACACGAAGGGCCTTACGGTAACCTTCCGGATTGGCCATACCAAAGTTTCTTTTGATTTTCTCACTTGTCTTGCGACCTTTCTCAATTCCAAGAACTGCTACTTTCTGGCCATCAAGGTAACCAAAACCAGCAATCATTGAGGGATCATCTGAGAATCTGCGGTCCCCATGAACTTCATGAAAATCAGTTACCATCTCTTGGATGTAATCAATCGCATGAGGTCTTTGTGGATGACGAGAAAGTTGAGTACGCTGCCACGGAGTAAGCTTTTTATAAATCTCCTCAAGCATCTTATCAACTTTGGCCTGTAGAGCATCAATCTCATGGCCAATATCAATGCTAGCACTGCTTGAGTTTCTTAATTCTCTAATTTGATTTTCTAATTCAGAAACCGGACGTTCGAAATCTAAGGTAATATCCATTTTAACCCCTCAAAAGTGGTGAGTTCAAAACTGTGTTAAGTAGGGAGTTAAATTACCTTGAATGATAGGAAAATGCACGAAATTATAGTGAATTGGAGGGTGGGACTACTCCCAGCCCCCTACAAGACCAGATTCAAAATAGATGTATTTAGGAGTACCTTGCTCGGCGTAAAGCCAACGCTCGTTTTCAAAGCGGGGATTTCCTGCAATTTCAACACGTTGCGGTTGACCCAAAGTGGTTAAAACTTGCGTTTTACTCATTCCACGATTGAGTTGACCATTAGCTTCAAAAATAAATGCACCATCATACTTGGTTTCAATTAACCCACGTGACTCCAAATAAGAGTAACGATCATGATAAGGAAGCTTTAAAAAATAGATACGCTCCGAGATACTCTCAAAATGGTGAGCATATTTTTGATAACGAGCAAAGGCTTCAGGAGATTGCTTTGATTCAAGCTCATTTAATTCACTAGCAAGAGCATGCTCTAATTCATACTCCTCACTCTCTGCTTCGCTGGCAGGAGTTCTCAATCGGCGCACTTCCTCAGAATATCCCCATTCCCCTGAATCTCCAGCAACTACCGGAAAATCAGTATTGGGTTCAAAAGCACCACGATCTTCACGAGTCATCTCAGATAAAAATGAGCGCCCAGAAGGCATGTGCCCGCAGCTAATGAGTAACAAAAATAAGGGAAGTAATCTCATGAAATCCTCTCCAAACTTCAAGATCCAACCTCCTTTTCGCCTTAAATTCTCGAGGAATTGAGAGATTTATACTTGAGTCCAAAAGTTAGGTTAAGGATTCCCAAAAACCACCGATAAGCAAGGTATGGAACTACTGGCAAAGCTAGAAGAACTAATTAACGAATTCCTTTGGGCCTTAATAAGACTCATCGAACGCTTTACCCCAGCTCCTATTCAGCAGTTCTTTGCCTTTTTGAAGCGTAAGAAAAAGCATACACTTACTTGGATAAAAATTTCGCCTGCTCTTTTAAAGAGGCACCAAACTCACAAAACACGCGAGTTAAAAAGCATCGTTGCCCGAGTTGATGTCAAAAAAGAAATCAAGAAATGTGAGACAAAAGTTAAAAAGATTTCAAAGGAAAATTCCTTCAAGAAATCAACGCTGACATTTATGGGTTGGCTCAAAAAACCTTTTGAAGGTTTTAGTGCTGAACAAAATCTTTTGCTTCTCTCCTTCTCTGTCGCCTCTATCATTGCCGGTCTTGCTATCTATGCTCAGATGGAAAGAATTTATGATGAGGAAGCTAAAATTCATAGAACGCCGGCATCTGCTCAAGTTCTGGAATTCGATCGTCCTAATTACTACCAAAAGCCATTGAAAAGCATCCAGATCTATGGAGTAAGAATCCCCGTTTACTATCCTGAGACCAATGAGCTCCAAACAGTAACAATTGATTTTAATATTATCCTCAGCAATAAGATTGGAAGAATCTTTATTGAAAGAAGAGAATTTCCTCTACGAGACCACCTTATCCATACTCTTGAACCGATTCTTGCCAAGCATGCTCTTGATGACGAAGGCAAAGACATTATCAAAGAGAAAGTGGCCATTGAAGTGCAGAACTTCCTTGATCAGCACAAAATCAAAAGTACTGTTGAAGACATCAATTTAAGCTATATGCTTGCTAACTAGCTTTCTTCATCATACCTCGCAAAGTCTTTTCAGTGATCAGGAGCTTCTTAGCAGCAAGCTGATAGTTCCCTTGAAAATGACCAAGCACCTTGGAAACATACTCTCTTTTGGAATCTTCCAGACTTTGAATTTCTTTTTCAAAAGAATACAAATCTGCACTCTTCGTTATTAATTCCTCATCACAGAAATCAAAATCAAACTTCCTTCCTTTTGTCAGAATCCTCTTCTTTTCCAGATGTCCATATAGTTCTCTCAGATTTCCTGGCCAAGAAAGAGAAAGATAAAATTCTCTTAAGCGATAAGTAAGAGCAATGTTATTCTCAAGGCAAAACTGATCGAGCGTCCTGTCAATTAAGCCCACATCATCTCTCAACGGCCTTAACTCAATTCCATGTCCTGTTTTTAACCGGTAGTAAAAATCTTTACGAAAAAGTCCTTTCTCAACCAGTGATTCAAGAGGTCTTCCTGAAGCAAAGATAAGTCTGGCATTAATTTTTTCTTCTCTCGTATCTCCAACAGCTCTAAATGTTTTATCATCAAGGAATCCTAACAACTTGGTCTGCAATTCTATCGGCAAGGAATCAATCTCATCCAAAAATAAAGTTCCCCAGTTGGCGAGTTTAAAAGCTCCGCATTTATCACTCACTGCTCCAGTAAAAGCTCCTTTCTTATGACCAAAAAGTTCTGATTCAATCAAAGAAGGATTATATGCTGAAAGATTAATCCCTATAAATTGTCCGTTCCTCCTACTTAATGAATGAATCTTTTTAGCCAGTCTGGTTTTTCCTGTTCCTGATTCTCCTGTGATGAGGATTTTCATATCTGATTCAACCACCGACTGATCCTGAATGTGCTCTTCTTCAATTGATAAATTTGGCCCCTTCAACTTCCACTTGGCCTCTAGCATTTGAATTTCATCCCCTTTGAAAAGAAAAGCATCCAACGCCCAAATTCCATTTAATAAAAATGGCGGTCCTTGAATCACTCGCAGGCGATAGGTGTCTTGATCGATAAGCAACTGATAGTGGCAATGAGGAGAAAGATGACTTGGTATGATATACTTGTTTAAACTCTCCCCTTCATGAGGATTAGAGAGAAGCTCAATTTTTGTCCCCTTCAAAGAAATCGTCCTCTTTCTTCCATAAAAAGGATTAATCTCAATAATATCGTTAGCTTTTAGCGCGTGATACTCTCTTTCTTTGGCAAAATTCTTATCGTTCATAAGCACCCTTTTTAAAAGACCAATGGCCATTTATTTGCTATGATGGGAGCGTTTGAACAGCAAATCAGAAAAATCGTGTCAGTTTTTTCTCTATCGAAATGGAATAAGAAATGAATATTCAAAAAGGCAAAACAGAATTCTTAATGGGGATTGATACCATTGAGCAGTTACAAACTTGGCTTAATGAACATCATTTCATCAATGGGATCGCTTTTATCGGACGCTCCAACGTAGGTAAATCATCGCTGATCAATTCTTTATTTGGTAAAGGCACCGCAAGAGTTTCTAAAACTCCCGGTAGAACTCGTCAGGTTAATATCTTCTCTTTTAAAATTGAGGATAACGAGAAAAAGACAGTCGAAGAATTTTATCTTTTTGATGTTCCGGGATATGGGCACGCTGATGTTTCCAAAGAGATGGCCGCTAATTGGCAAAATCTGCTAGATATGTTTTTCAATCTTTGCTCTGAGAAAATACTTCTACTCAATATTCAAGACTCAAGACATCCACTACAAGAGTCAGATGTTCAGTTCCATGAATATATCAAGGCCTTCAAACTTGAGACTTACTTAATTTTTAATAAAATGGATAAGCTCAAGACTCAAAGTGAGCGCAGTAAACTTAAAAATAAAATGCCTGAAATTTACAAAAAGTTTAAATGGGTAAAACAAATCCATTTTGCTTCTGCTGAGAAAGGCGACGGACTTCCAGGTCTTGAACTAGCAATCATTAATTTCTCTAAAAAGAATAGTGATATGAAAGGCTACCTGTAATCTGGCCTAATTAAGTCCTGTATTATTTTCCTCGTGGTCTTAAGAGTAAAGCGCAGTAAAATAGAGCCTATGCTGGCCTTATCAAATACTGACAAAAAAAAGATCGAACGAATTATTCGAACAATGAAGAAAGAATATCCCGAAGGAACTGATCCTTGGGGCCTCAATCTTGAGTTGGCCGAAAAGACTCTTAAATTCCTTACTCCACTTTATCGCAGTTATTTTAAAGTCAGACTTATTGGTGCTGAAAAAATTCAAAATAAATCTTACGTAGTAATTTCCAATCACAGCGGACAAATCCCCATTGATGCCATTTTAATCTCAATGGCCTTTCTTCTCGATGTGGAAAGCACTCATCTGATTCGTCCGATGGTTGAAAAATTCATGGCCACTCTTCCTTTCATCAACAAATATGCTTCAGCACTTGGAGCTGTTCTAGGTGATCGCCAGAATGCTCACTACCTTCTAGAGAGAAAACAATCAATCCTCGTTTTTCCTGAAGGAGTGAAAGGAATCACTAAAAATTCGCCAGACTTTTATAAAGTTCAAGACTTCACTCAAGGCTTCTATCGAATGGCTGCCACTCATCAGACTGCGATTCTACCACTAGCAGTGATCGGAGCTGAAGAGATGTATCCTTTTGTGATCCACGCTTCAGGCCTTGGCAAATGGATGGGACTTCCCTCGCTTCCTTTAAGCCTCAATCTGCTCCCTCTCCCCTCTCCGATTGATATTTATATTGGTGATGAATTTACTCCTAGTGATAAAGAAAATGAAAAATCAATTCAGCACAATGTTTTTCTTATTGAACAGCAAATCAAAAAGATGATCCTACTTGGTTTGGCTAAAAGAAGACCATTTTTTGATTTCATCAGAAAACCTATTTCTCACTTTATCATCAAAGAATTTAGAAAGAAGAAACCATGAAAATACTTATTATCGGAGCTTCCGGCGGACTTGCTCAAATTCTCATTCAGATTCTTAAATCGAATGAGCCTGATATTCAAGTTCTAGGAATTGATAACAGATCTTGTGAAAATCTTTTCCGTGCACCTGGGATTGAGTATATTCAGATGAAATATACGCGGGGAAATTTTGAAAATCTTTTCCGCCATCATGAATTCAATACTGTCTACCATCTGGCACGCCAAACTCATACTTCTCATACTAATTCCATTATCACGCAAAGAATGGATTTTGCTATGCTGGGAACGGCCCGTATTCTTGAATTATGTGAATTGAGTGGAATACAGAACCTCGTTTTTCTCTCAACTTTCCACGTGTATGGAGCTCTGTCGGATAATCCAGTATTTATCAGCGAGAACGCCCCTCTAAGAGCTTCATTACAATTTCCAGAATTGAGAGATGTAGTGGAGATGGATCAATTATGTGAAGCCTGGATGTGGAAGAATCAGGGAAAAATAAAAACTGTTTTATTACGACCGTGTAACATCATTGGAACTCAAGTCAATAATACGATGACTCGCTATCTGAGCGGCCCCATCAGTGTTTCACCCATGGACTACTCTCCTCATTTTCAATTTCTCCATGAATTTGATATGGCCAATATTCTCTATCGTTCCATGAAAGAACTTCCTACTGGCATCTATAACATTGCGGCCGATGATTTTGTATCCCTCGAAGAAGCATTCAAAATTACTAAAACCAGGCCACTCCGTATTCCTATGTCGATGGCCGCTATTCTTAATTATGGTCTGAAGCAAGTTAAACTGGACCTGCCTGACTATCTGATTAGTTACCTCAGGTATTCTTGTCTTATTTCTAATGGGGCCATTAAAAAAGTCCTCGGTGACAACTTTTTACGCTTTTCTACTAGGGACGCCTTAGGAGCTATCAGACTAAAATGAAGGGTAAAATCTAACTACATTCTATCCCTATCAGAATCTATGGCATAATTAAGCTGAGGTTTATGATGGTAAAATTAGCTCTATTCTTTCTATTTTTTAATACCCTCCCAGCTCAAGCTGACGAGATCAGTAACTTATTATCTTCAGTTGAAAATGCTGGGCAAGTTAACTGCGAAGAAATGACTTTCGAAGAACTGGCCGAGCATTGTTTACGCGAAGTGTGCGGTCCACCTGGAATTAAAACGAGTAATCTCACTGGTAAAAATATCGATCGTTTCTTAACTGCCGAACAGCAGACTGAACTAAAACAAATGGAAGGCACAGTCGGAAAGATCTTTGATGATCGACATAAGGAAATGAAGGGCGTTATTACCGAAGCCCAAAAAAGAAACCAAGGTAACAAATTACAAGACACTTCCAAGTGGACTGATGAAGATTACAATAACTTCACGGAAATCTTTTGGAAATATCTTTCTCAAGAAGTTGATACTACTAAACCTCTCAAACAAAGAAGCTCCTTTACCTATCCTAATACCAAAAACCTCGACCCTGTTGTTTTTGCGGGAATTAAGGAATACGCCGAAAGATTTAACAAGAATATTCAAGATGACCCTGCCTATGGATTCGATGCAGGTATTCTGGATATGAGTGAGCTGAAAAATTCAGTAAAAGAAAAAGCCCAGCTTTTTCAAAAACAGCTTGCTGAAAAGAAAGGACAGGTCAACTTTGATTTTAATAAATTCAAAGCGCAAATTGATGCTAATGAAGACTCACAGGAAATCATCAAGCAGTATAAGCAAATGGATGATCTGGCCTACGATGCTGGAATTCATTTAACTGATCCTAATAGTTACTGTGGAGAAAAGTGTAAACTTGGCATCAGACAGTTTGTTAAAAAGATGGATATGAAAACGATTTTTCATAACCTCAATGAATCTCTCAAATATAATGATAAGCAAGATGCTATTGCTGAATGTAAGGGAAACTTTGTCAGAGTTAATCAACAGAATCGCTCTGAAGATAAGTTCAAACAAATCTGGCCCAAAGTGAAGGAAGGATTCTATCAAAATGTTATTCCTAAATTCTCAGCTCACTCTCAAGGCTTAATTAAAAACTATCTTGAGAATGGAATTCATTTTTATTTTGATAATCCTACTCGTGAGATACTTCCTGATCTTTCAGAAGAAAGTAATAAGATTGAATCCAAACCTTCAACGGGAAAAAGCAATGCTAACCTACTGGTAGATATTATTGACCGCCATTTTGAACCTGATATAAATCTCTACTCTGCCAATATCAGTGTTTGTGATTCATCAAAATCAGCTCACAAAATTTGGGACAGCTATTTATCTAAAGAAGCCAATCTCGGATACTCCGTTTATAAGCCACATTATCTTGATGAAAATAAAGATAATGTAGCCGTTTCTCCATTCAGCTGTGAGCATGAGGGAGAAGGAGCTGGGATAGTTGCTCATGAACTTGGTCATGCCATGAGCATGGTCATGAGACGAGCGGATATGAGTGAAAGCAGCTTGGCCAGCTATAAACAGCTAAGAAGCTGTACAAATAAAAATTGGGATAATGCTGGTGCCTCTGCCCACGCTGACTTCCCAGATGATCATCAGTTCTCGGAAGAAGATACCGCCGATATGGTCAGCTATATGGCCATTAATGATGGGAAAACATTCTATGCCTGCGGTTTTGTCGATAGTAATGAAAATGAAAACTCTTACGCCAATTTTGAGCCAGTGACATATCCGGATGATTCCCACTCCCCAAGTTTGATCAGACTTCTCAGAGAACTTGAGTACAAAAGAACTAAAGATGCTCCTGCTACCTGCCAGGCCATTATGAAAAAGCACAACGATAAAATTGGAGATAAAAAATGTTTCTAAAATCTTACCTCCTTATCGCTGTTCTTTTTCCATTTACTGCAATGGCATCGACTCTAAATATTGATTACGGCTTTAATGCCTACTCTTTTGAAATAAAAGAAAATGTCATCACTTATACTAAAAAAAGTCATCGTTCCTCAGTTGAGCGTAGAGAATGCAGCAAAAATTTGTTTCAAAAATTCTCCGTAACATTGAATGCTCTTACCAACTCGCTGCCCCTCAATGAAAAAGAAATCATCAAGAAAGACGGAACTGAATTTGCCGTTAGATACCAATTTGAGAAAAAGAAAGGAGAATTAAGACATGATTCTCCTCTTGGTAAAAGACTTCTACTTCTGCCAAAAGATTTTGAAACACTTCGATTAGCGGTAGATATCCGCTGTGAGGCCGCTGACAAATGAAAGCAAAGTTCTTAATCCCTCTTCTTTTAAGCTCATCCCTTTATGCCCAAGATGAAGCGATTGAAGTCCTCTCACAACTCCAATCCATCAACAGCACAGAAGCTCAGGATTGCAGTAAAATGAGCGAGGATGAACTATCACTGCAATGTGCACATGCAGTCTGTGGAAAGCCAGATAAGATCTCTGTCACAGTTACCGCTAGCAATGCCCATAAATATCTATCTAGTGCCAATCAAGAAAAACTCAAAAATCTCGATGTTAAATTAAAAGACTACTACAACAAGTTAAACAACGATAAAAAGCATTATATTGAAGAACTAGAAAAACGGGCGTCATCCCCCTCTTTCTTAGATGTCTCTACGTGGAAAGAAGAAGATTTTCAAAATTTCCTACCATTTTTTGTTGCTGAAATGTCACTACAAATTGATTTTCAAGCACCTGTAAATCAGCGAACTGTTCAAAGCAATACTCCTGACAGTCATCCGTATGCCAATGTTCATAAGGAAATCGCCAAGAATTTCTCTATTGCTGATCATCCGTTTCTTGCTCATCAGCTTGCCATCATTAATGTCACTGAACTTCGCCCTGTTTTAAGTACTCGACTCGACAAAATTCAAAGAACCCTCAAAGAACAAAATAAGACAGTGTCATTTAATTTCAATGAACTGCAATTTGGAATCAACTCAGGTTCAAAGAATGATAATCAAGTTATTGAATTATTCATGAAACTTGAGACCGAGCTAAAGGCCAAAGGTGTTGTGACTAGCAAACCACTTTGCCTCGATCAATGTAAAAAAGCGATCCCTCAAATTCTTCGCAATTTTAAAATGGCCAATTTCAAGAAAGAGTTTCTCGAAAGAAATGCTTTGAATGTTGATGATCAAGTCGCCCTTTGTAAGTCATCTTTTATTAATGCCAATATTGAAAACTCACGCTTTGATGAATTTCAGAAAATATGGCCAGAAGTGAAGGCCGGCTATCTTAAAAATGTTTTTCCTCAATACTCAGAACATTCTCGTGGGCTACTTACTGATTATTTAGAAAAAGGTATTAACTTCCTTCCTTCTAAGCCCGAGAACAAAGAGTTTCCTGATTTAAATAATGCTTTAAAATTTAGCTCCACTCCTTATCAAAAAGACTCCACAGCAACTCTTGTGGCAAAAGCGATAACTCCTTCTTATTTTAGTTCTGAAGATCCGACATTTAATTGCCCCATTATCCCAACAAAGCCTATGCTTTGGGATCTTTTCGCTTCTAAAGAATACTTAGATAACAATCCAGGCTTTAGACCTGCTGGCTCTCGCCCAGGTATTGATAATATTCTTATCTCTCCCTTCTCTTGTGAACATACGGGAATGGGAAAAGGAATCATTGCTCACGAGATTGGACATGCCATCACTCACGTTATGTCTCGTCCTGGAATGAGTAAGTCTAGTCAGAAAAAATTTATTGATTTGAGAGACTGCGCCACTGATCAGTGGAAATCTCAACCAGCAGCTCCTCTCAAATATTTTAAGTCTGATAAGCTCTACACTGAGGAAGATACTGCAAATCTTTTAAGTTATATGGCGGTTAATGATCAGCAATCTTTTTATGGCTGTGGGCTGCTTTATCCAACTGAAACTGGTTACAATGAACTTGCCCTTAAACCTCACCTCAATGATAACCACTCTTCCGGAATGGTGAGATTAGTAAGGGAGCTTCAATATAAAGCTCCCAGTAAATTGCCGGCTACATGCCTCGAAATTCATAAAAGAAATAAAGATAAATTCAGAAAGACTTGTTTTTAGTCATTTGCTCTACGGAGCAAATGACATTAAAAAATAAGCCGTTAAAATTCCGCCATGAACAGCACCTTGAAGGAGAGTTGATCTCCCTGTTCCGAGAGTCACAATTCCCACTGCAAACGTCATCATCAAAAAAGTCATGTTCTTTGGATCTAATCCAAGAACAACATCTGTATTTGTATAGATTGAATAAAAGATAACAACAGGAATCGTCAGCGCAATACTGGCAATACCTGAACCAAGGGCAAGATTCAAACTCGTTTGAAGACGATTCTCTCTGGCAGAACGAACTGCTGCCCAAGATTCAGGAAGAAGAACAATGGCAGCAATAAGAAGACCAACGACAGATTTAGGTGCACCTATTGCTGCTACTCCAGCTTCAATGGTAGGAGACAATAGCTTAGCAAGTCCGATAACTGCAATTAAACTGATACAAAGTGAAACAAAACTAAGCCATGCTTCTGTCTTAGAAATATCGTGCTGCGACTCTTCTATCACCACAATGTTTGAAGTTGATGGCTCAAAATAGCTCTTATGGGTCTTCGTTTGGAAAATAATAAACAAGAGATAGAGAACAAGCGAAATAATTGAAATGATTATTCCTTGGAGCGGCGAGAAAGCTCCATGCAATCCAGTCGCTGTATAATTAGGAAGAACAAAAACTAAGAAAGATAGAGCAATGAGTACGACTAAAAGACTCTTTGATCCTTGCACTTGAAATTCTTGTTCGCGAAACTTAATTCCTCCAAGAATCAGACAAAGAGCTACGATCCCGTTAGAGACGATCATCACTGCAGCAAAGACTGTATCCCTGGCAAGGATAGCTGAATCTGGCCCCTTCTGACCCATGAGGGAAAGAATAAGCCCTACCTCAATGATAGTCACTGAGAGTGCTAAAATTAAAGTTCCGAGTCCCTCTCCTATTTTATGAGCGATCACTTCCGCATGATGGACTGAAGTCATAACCGAAAGTCCAAGAAGAATCAGCGCCACAATATTGTGAAAAAAATCAATTTCAGGAACGCTATTAGAGAGGACTAGAATAAAGATAGAAATAATAGGGATAAGATGAGGTAACTTGAAGAATGCTTTAACTAAAGATTTATCGACCACGGGACTCCTTCATTTATAGACTTAGGAAAAGTTATAAAGGAAGGGGTTTTATTCGTAAAGAATTAGAGTTGAGATGCGAGATTTTTAACCTCATCTGAAACTTTCGCATCAGATATCGATAAGAATATTTGCCACTCAGGTATCAAAGTCATCACTTTATTCCAACACACAGCGCGAAGAGCAGTCACCACCTCTTCATCTTCAGCACAATCTTTAAAGAAGGCCAAAGTATCAGGTCTTCTCTCAGGATTCTCATTTGCTTCAGCATGAATTTTTCCAAGTATCGCCCCACCCTCTCTGATCACAACAGGAGTATGATGAGCCTCTTCTTCCGAAAGATTCTTTAATTCACCCATCGTAGGGAGTTCTTTGAGGCGCTCATCGAGCTCTTCTTTAATACTTAATGAAGCCATCTTATCTTCTGATTCAATGATCTTATTCTCATCTGAAACAGCCAGAGAAGTCTCAGATGCCTGATCTTTGACCACTTCTTGTGAACTATTTTTTTTGATCATCATCGCTCCCAAAATAAGAGCGATGGTGATTACAAGAATAAAGACAATTTTTTTCATATTAACGAAGTGACTGTTTCATTAGACGAGAGGATTCTAAAACAGAGATTTCAGAGTAATCGCCTTCTGGTTTAGGATCAAGGGCCTTCGGTGCTTCAGATGAGCTTGCCATAATTTCTGCCATTTCTTTCTTCAAGTTATTAATCTTCACTTGAAGTTCAGCTACTTCCTGTTGAAGTTTTTCTTTCTTTGAAGGAACAAACGTCATGATCACTTTATAAGAAGTAATGATTCCTTCCATAAACTCAATCTGATTCTTGATGTTCTTTACTCGACTGTTATTTGTGTTAACCACAATTCGACCTAGGTTATCAGCGATAGAAGCACTTAGAACAGTTTTGTCTTCAACCGAACAAGTTGTACAGTTTTTAAGAAGATTTCTCTCCGCGTACGCTCCTAGGGAATATGAACCATTGCTTGAAGCTTCACATGCAGCAAGGCCTTCATAAGCGTGACCAGATGGACACTTATCATGGATAAATCCTGTATGTTTGCTGTTACCGTCACTATGTCTTGCTTCATGAAAAAGAGTTCCAAGACGTGAAATCGAGTTAGCCGCAGATAGTGGCTCTTTATTGACCATGAATCTTTCGTGGAATAATCCCTCACCTACTTGAAGGATACCAACTCGAGTCGATTTTCCATAAACAACTTCGCCATCGAGTCTTAAACCATAAAGAGTATTATCAAACTTTCCGCTTAGATATACAGCAGAACCAATATTGCTCATGACTACGAGTGCTTCCTGATATGCAGAAAGATCAGGCAGAGGAGTTGAAGGAAATTTATGTCCTTTTTTCGTAACAATATTTCGTGAATTTAGCTGGTAGTCTTGTCCTACAATGTACTTCACCCTATTTAGAATCCAATTGTGCATGTTCTCGCCATCTACTCGAGAAAGACCTGCAATATTTTTAAAATCAGTATCTACAACCGAAACAGGATTTCGGAAAAGATAAGAAAGATCCGTTTTTAGTGCTCTGACCTGACTGGCAGGCATAGATGAGTGGAAATCAACCCCTCCGAAACGCTCTCCGGCCTGGGCAAAACTTGAAACAGCTAGTGCTAATGAAACTATTGCGATTTTCTTCATAACCTACCTCACAGAATTTGCGGGAAGGTATCTTAGAGTGATACTGATTGAATATTTGGAATCCCTTGAGGAAGTAAAAATTACATCATCTTCTCTCAGGCTTTTATTGACACGTTTAAGTAAATCCCCTTATATTTATAGAACTTATGGCTTCTTGGCGGAATGGTAGACGCAGTGGATTCAAAATCCACCGATAGCAATATCGTCCGAGTTCGAGTCTCGGAGGAGCCACCACTTTAATCTCGATAATCTACTTGGCCCCTGACTGTACTATCATTCTTGATGGGAAGCTTTACAACAAAAATCGTACCATTCTCTTGAGTACTTGTTAGATTTATATTCCCACCCTGAGCTTGGCTCAGTCCTTTCACTAATGTTAACCCAATCCCCCAGCCCTTTCTTTGCGTATCAAATCGGCGACTTCCTCTGTGATACTTGTTAAAAATAAGAGTCTGATCTTGTTCTGAAATAGGATCCCCCCAATTATGAACAGATAAAAATACATCTCCAGCATTAAATGAAAGCTCAACAGTGACTTTTGTTTGGGGGTTACCATAATTAATCGCATTACTAACAAGATTACTAAGAATTCGATTAATCGCCGTTTGATCCCAATGTCCTTCTATAACTTGATCAGTAATTTTAGCTTGGAGTCTTTCAGGATACATTCTCTCAAGGTTATAGATTGTCTCTTCAACAATTTTTCGAATACAGCATAAATGAAAGTGAAGAGCAGGCCACTCTCCTGCCTCAAGTCGATTCACATCTAGTAAATCTTCAGTCATTTGTTTCGCTCTATTGAGGTTATCCTTCATCCTTTCAGCTATTCTCATTATTTCATCAGGTTGATTAACCTTCCGTTTGAGAGAATCCAGAGAAATACTGATAACCGTCAAAGGGTTAATTAAATCATGAGTAATTGTTGAAACAAAAAATTCTCTCCAAGACTTTTCCTCTTCGAGTTGCTCAATACTCTGCTCTAGAAGCTTTTTATATTTTACTTTATCGGTGACTTCACGAGGCATTGCCAGAATTCGAAAATCTTCATCACCAAAATCAATTCGAGAAAAGGTTGTGTCAAAATATCTTTCTTCAACATTTCCTGTTCTACGGTTAATGATGCGGGCCAATCCTTCAGTTGAAGTATAAGTTTCACCAGTTTCATACACCCCTCTGAGAATCGACGGGAAGGGAGAATCTTGAAGTTCAGATATGGATTCAAAAAGAGGTTTACCTAAAAGATTGTGTCCATGATAAATTTCACCATAGCTCTCATTAAACATCTCAACGATCATCTCCTTACCTTTAAAGATAACCATCGGACTCTTGGCCCCATAGAGTAAGGACTCAAACCGTTTTCTTGCGAGTGTCTCTTCCATTAAAAACCCTTTTAATTCACTTAAAGGTATCTCACTCATAACCATTTTTTAAAGATCGTTATGAGTGAAATTATCTTATTCTAGTATTTATGGGCTTTTACTTCATCTTAAGACAACCTTATATCTAGCGATAAACCATCCCGCCATCAATCAGCGGTGCTTGTCCAGTCATATAGTCTGAATCAGGTCCGGCCAGATAAGAAACAAAAGAAGCGACATCATCCGGTGTTTCCGCCCTTCCTAGTGCAATATTTCCTACATACTTATTGTAAGTCTCTCCGATTTTCGCACCTGTGATTTCAGAAAAACGTTTATCAATCTCAGTCCACATATCAGTCCCTACCACCCCAGGGCAATACGCATTCACATTAATACCGAAGCTTGCAAACTCTTTAGCTGCGGCTTGAGTTAATCCCCTTACTGCAAATTTTGTCGAAGAATATACTCCCAGCATAGCGTATCCTTCGTGACCGGCTATAGAGCAAGCGCTGATGATTTTCCCTTTCTTTTTCTTTGAGATGAATTTCTTAGCGGCCGCTTGGATTCCCCAAAGGACTCCGGCCACATTGATCTGATAAATTCGATTTAATTCTTCGGGAGTTACTTCTAAAAGAGGTTTCACTTGAGCAATTCCTGCATTATTCACCATGATATCAAAACTTCCAAGTTTAGATTCAACATGATCAATCGCACGGATCACCTCATCTCGATTAGATACGTCGGCCTTAATAAAGGTTACCTTTCTACCAAGCGCTTCAATTTCTTTAGCAACACTCATCATCTTATCTTCATGTACATCAACAATACCGATATGTGCTCCGTCATGAGCGAGACGAAGTGCAATCCCTCTTCCAATTCCTTGTCCTGCACCAGTTACTAAAGCAACTTTTCCATCAATTTTCATAGTGATTCTCCTTGGCATAAGATGAGTTTTCATAAGAATCTTATGCAAGTTTCAATCCAGTGATTTTTAGATCATAATAAACCCATGAGTAAGGTTATTAAGGCACGGGTTCTATCCGGAAGATATAAAGATGAAGTTGTACGTATTACAAATGTCAGCGTTGATGATTTAGGAAGAAAAAAAGCGGCGTGTCTCCTTAGCACAGGCGTTCGCTCCAACATTGCAGTGGAAGATCTGGAAGTCATTCCTGATGAGCCTGTTAAGCAAGACGAAGTACCAAGGGCCAAAACAGCTTCCATGCCTTTTATTAGCGGTAGTTCAAGCAGTCGAACCTTAACCCATACCAAAAACATGGCCAAGAAGAAAATTGAAGTTAAAAATCCAGTATCTTCAAAAAAACAACAGCTTTCTCACTGCTCAATCTGCGGAGCAGAGTACGACATGGAAGAGCGACGAGGTCAGCCTGGTAAAATTACTGTATGTGAGAATTGTGCTGAATCTTGAGTAAATCAATTTCAAGTTCTTTACGTTTAATCCGATAAGACTAAGGATGAAAATCATCCTTGGCTTGTTCATTTTCTCATCCTCTCTTATGGCCTCACCTGAAAAGGCTCCTTGTCGCTATGACCTCATTGGCCTTCAGGCTCCTCCTGACTCATTTCTTGAGAAGACATTAATGACAACAAAAGAGTGTCGAGAAGCCGCAATCAAAAGTCTGCAAACGAATAAAGAGAACTATCAAAAAGTCATTATTAAAGATTTAAGATTAGGAATAATGTCAGTCATTCGATTAGATGGGGTAGAAGAATGAATCAATTCTTTTTTCTCATTTTCATTCTTATTTCTGCAAAATCCTTTGCTCTTGATGTTGATTGCAAAGACTCCTCACCTTCTCTTTTAGAGAAAATTGCCGCCCCTAATCCCGAATTCAAACATAGAGGCTACATTAGTCCGGATGAATTAAATCAACTCAGCTCCCGTCAGATTGCTGAACTTCTCGTTAAGAGAATGCATCGAGAGTGTGATGAGATTAGAGGTGGAAAAACGGGAAAAGCTCTGGAAGAGGATTCTGATATTATGATGTTTGTCCCCTCTTCGGCCCTTGATGGAATTGCTAAGTTTGGTTTTCAGAATCAGCATTCAACAAGAACGAGTAATGGTACGAATGATCGAGGATTTCGATATGCTGCCGAAAATACCTTCAATCAAATGATTTTGGGCTATGGACCTAAAAGCAAAGAAGTTCTTCCTAAATATGCCGCTCTTGATCTTAAAAGAGCAGATAATATTGGGCAGACGATAACTCCTAATCATTATGGAGATGTCATTTTCGTCATGAAAAAGGATGTAAAAAAAAGAACAAGCTGGACTCCAGCTGACAGTTTGGGCTACCACGGATTCAGGCAAAGCAAAGTTCCAAACACTCTAAAATTTAAGGAACACAAGGATCTGAATTTTAAATGTAACATATACTGTGAGGCCCAAATCTGGGGACCTCTGGATTATTCAGATGTTGAGTATGTCATGATTGCCCCAGGAGTGAATGTGCCCGAAAGCTTGAAGACTGCTCAAATTCCTGTATATTTTCACAAAGAATCAAACTCTTCAGTGAAACTTCAAAAAGGTGAAATCGCCTACGAGGCAAATAAGAAAAAAATAATACTGACTGATCCTTCTCTCATTAATCCAAGTAACCCTATTGAAAAAAAGATCTTGGATGCCAAAATGGTTAGTAAACTCTCTACATCCGAACTCTTAAAAAAATATGAAAATACATTTGATATCGATGATAAAAGAAATATTCTTGGACAAATTTCACTGGCAAAAAATGAAGAATCAAAAAAATTTCTACTCCAGGCCATCAGACATGTCTCAGACCCTATCTCTCGATCAGAGATATTACTTGGTTTATCTTTCTATGGTCATGATAAAGAAGTAAGGGGGATTTTCAGAGACTTTATTGAATCACAGAACCTTCCCACTCCACAGTCTTCTGGTATGGCAACAGGTATGATGTTTAACAGTCCTCCCGTTGATTTACTTACTGCTTTTGCCATTGTCGCCGATACAGATGGGTTTAAAGAAGATCAGGAACTAAGAGATGTCATCAGAGAAAATGTGAAGAATAATATTTTTCTTACAAACTGGTATGAACATCTCTTCCTCGCCGCTCCTCTATGTAAAAAAATTGATGTAGAAGCTGAAAAGAAATTTAATAGTGGTTATTATCCTCCATTCATGGGAGCTGACTTTAAGATTGCTCCTACAGAAATTCCTATTAGTAAAGGTCTTTAAGACCAAGCTCTTAATCTCCATCGACTCCATGAATCCAGCGAACCAAAATGTTCCCTTACCTTTCCTCGTGGAAGGCTTAAAACTGCCAACATTAAACCCAGAATTGTTGAATGCATCTGGGCCAATTGCGATAAATCTCCTAAGACCCAGGCCGATCCAGCAATCCATAATCCTCCGAAGATATTTAAAACTCGAACCATTCTTGCAACCTCTGATAGAGCAATGACTGCAAAGGTAATGATTAAAGCTCCTGAGATATATAAATTGGAAGCTGCTATTCCTGTTACCCCAAAGAAATGAGGACTAAATAAGAGCCAAGAACCTAAAATAGCGCTTAAGAGAATATGATATGGAAACGGATGTTCAACGATATCGGCCGAAACACCGATCGATGCCTCACCTCTTTTGCCAAAAAAGAATATACGCCAAAAGGTTGCCCTTCTTTCACACTTTTTCTTAAAAACTGTACTGAAGCACATACCTCATCGATAGCAGGAGGCACCATTAATAACATAACCACAGATGTTATCAGACAAATGGTACACCATGCTCCTACGCCTATAGGCTGAAGCATTACCAAAACGATACTTGTTACTCCGGTTGGGATAATAAAAAATCCAAAGAGGACTACCATCCAAGGCATCGTTTTCCACCTGTTCTTATCACCAATGGCAGCAGCTATCACATCCAAAAGATAAGAGAGTGCACCAAGGCCCGCATCCGATACAGGAAAGGCCCGAGAAATATCTGAAGTTAAAACTTTCTCAGTGCCATCTCCAAAAAAAGGATCCCAGACACTTGATATATGCCCCAATTGAAAAGCGGCTAAATATTTTGCCATTAAAAATCCCAAGAAAGCTAAAAACATAATCGGTATTCTCTGAGTCCACTCAGAAGGATTGTATGACCAACCAGATGGGATATCACTAGGTGCTTCAATATCCTGAGATGGAGTATAAGCACTGATCAATAATATAAGAGCAGAAAGTATCGTATTATTCGAATAGACTGCTTCCTGAGTCCAAAAAACTAGCGGAGAGAACATTAACCAAACTGCTAAAAGAGCATTTATCCATCTGATCCAACGTAGAGTTGGTATCAAAGAAATGACAGAAAAGATCACCACTAACAAACCAATGACGACATCATTGGCAAATTCATAGGAAGTGAGATTATTGAGCATAAAAGGATTTGAGAATACGAGGAGCCCAAGAAAAATATTTAAAAGAACACCAAACTGATAAGAAATTTCTCCCACGCGAGAATTGACTAATTCACGATAAGTTGGAGCAGTCATTTTATGCTCTTTGTACCATTTCTGTGGGTTTTCCTTTAAGGCCGCAATCATCTTAGGAATAGCATCCCTTAATCGATGTCTTGGTTGCCAATTGAGAATCGTTTTGACACGACTAATATCTAAATCATAATGATCGTCAGCATAGGAAATCATCCATGGTTTGATAAATGGCTCTCTGACCATAGGAAGATTTTGTAAAAGATGAGCTCCACTTTTGGCCAAGAAGGCAGGTACTTTGATGATTGGCCAATCTCTTCCATGTAACTCTTTTCCGATCATCGTTTGTAGCTCTTTAAAACTAAGGGCCTCATCTTCTCCAAGTATAAGAGTTAATGAATCCGGTAGAATCTTATTCTTTTTAATAAGGAGTTCAATCGCATCTAATAAATCTTCAAGATGAAGATATGACTGTTTGTTATGATAATTCCCAGGAAATAACAAAGAGCTAAAGTGTTGTTCATAGATACGCATGATATGATTACCAACCGGAACGGAATGTCCGTAATCATCATAAATCCCTGCAATTCTTAAATTAACAGTTTTTACCTTTCCTCGCTCACTCTCAATGATTTTTTCAGCTTCCACCTTTGATTTTGGATACGGCCAAGACGGTTTTACTGGAGACTGCTCATTAATTTCCTCTCCAGGCAGACCTGGCTCATGCACTAACATCGTACTAGAAAAAATAAACTGCTCTACTTCAAAAAAAATATTTAATGATTTTAGAAAATTACCAGAACCTTGCACGGTAATTTTCTCATAGAGGTCACTCTCTTCGCCGGAGAAACTATAATAAGCAACTAAATGAATCACCGATCTTATTTTTGACCCGACATTTTGACATATTTCTCTAAGAGTTTTTTGCAGGCTTCCAAAAGAAGAAAAATCTACAGCGTAATAATCTACTCCGGAAACTTTCTTCTCAGGGATACCTTTATCTAATCCTATCACTTTAAAGTCTTTACTTAACTTCTTGGTAAGGGCTCCCCCGATATATCCGCTGCTGCCTGTGATAATGATAATTTCTTTATTAGACATGAACTCCTCCCTATCTTTGCTCTTTTTGCAAGACCAAGACCAAGAAGAATTCTGATTAAACCTGTTTAAGGTTGATTCATTTCAATATGATACAGCTCAAACCCGAGTTCTTAACTGCTCCTTATTTTTCCAAAGTTCTATCCGATAAGAATAAAGATGAAACTTTTTTGTCTAATTTTCCTAATGTCATTTCCACTTTTTGCCTCAGCTGACAAGGTTCCCTGTCGTTATGACCTCATAGGCCCCTTGATGCCTCCACACGCATTCTTCGAAAGAGATTTAATGACCTCCCAAGAATGTCGCAAATTGGCCCAAGAAAAATTAGAAGCTCATACAGAGTACTACAAGGCCATCATCAAAGACCTCGAATCAGGAAAGATGTCTGAGATCTATCCGAACGAGAAGAGTAAATGAGTAAACTCTTACTTTTTTTTCTTATTTTTATTTCTGCAAATTCTTTTGCTCTTGATGTTGATTGCAAAGAATCCTCCCCTTCTCTTCTGGAAAAGATTGTCACTCCTAATCTTGAATTCAAGTATAAAGGCTACATTAGTCCAGATGAATTAAATCAACTCAGCTCCCGTCAGATTGCTGAACTTCTCGTTAAAAGAATGCATCGAGAGTGTGATGAGATTCGAGGAGGAACTAGTGGAAAAGCTGTAGGAGAAGATTCTGATATTATGATGTTCGTTCCTTCCAGCGCCCTTGAAGGAGTTGCAAAGTTTGGTTTTCAAAATCTACACACTACTGGAACAAGTCTTGGAGCAAAGGCACAAGAAATGAGATACAGTTCGGAGAATACCTTTAATGCCATGGTTTTGGGTTATGGTTCTAAGAGTAAAGAAGTTCTTCCTAAGTACGCTGCCCTAGACATAAAGAAAGAGCATGGTTGGTCCTCCGAAACTCCTCATCAGTATGGAGATGTCGTTTTTGTGATGAAGAATGATGTAAAAAGCCGGACGAGCTGGACTCCGACAGATAGCCTGGGTTTCGTCGGTTTTCGTGAAAGTAAAACACCCAGCACGCTTAAATTTAAGGAAAAAGAAGAACTAAATTTCAAGTGCCACACGTACTGTGAAGCTCAGATCTGGGGACCTCTTGATTATTCAGATGTTGAATATGCGATGATCGCTCCAGATACTAAAGTTCCAAAGGCATTAAAAACAGCTAATATTCCAGTCTATTTCTACGAGAAGTCTCAATCATCGGTCAAAATCAAAAAAGGCAAAATAGCTTATAAAGCTAAAAATAAAACAAAACAGGTGGATCTATCTCAAATGGTTCCAAGCAATCATATTGAAAAAGCCATACTTGATATCAAAACGATCGGCACCCTCCCCCAGTCAGAGCTTATTGAAGATATAATAAAGCCTCTAGTGTGATTGAAAAGAGAAACCTTCTTGGACAAATTGCTCTCTCAAAAAACAATGAAGCTAAGATTTTCTTAATGAAAGAAGCAAGAATCACAAAAGATGAGATCGCCCGTTCTGATATACTGCTAGGCCTATCTGTTTATGGCCATGATAAAGAAGTCAGAGCTCTCTTCAAAGATTTTATTGAATCAAAAACAAGCGAGGTCTTACTAGCAAAATCCGACTACTCACCTATTGATCTTGTTACTGCACTTGCCATCATCTCAGACACCGAAGGCTTTAAAGATGATAAAGAACTAAAAGACAGTATTTCAGAAGAAATTAAAAATCATCCCCTCTTTAAGAGGTGGTATGCTCGTCTTTTTCTTAATGCTCCTCTTTGTAAGGACATTGATGTCGCTCATTCCAAAAGCATATTTGGATTGAGTGATTTTAAGCTAGGTACAGGACTATAGAGATTTTTCAGCAGACAGCTCTTGCGCCACCTCCACTGGGCTCTTAACTAAATACTTACGAGGATTCTCCAAAGCCATTTTTACCAAACGATATAATTCGGCCATCTGAAATCCTTCAACCAGTCGATGATCAAAAGTAATCGATAACGGCATCACTTCACGAATAACAATCTCGTCATTTTCAACGACAGGCTTTTTATAGACCTTGCCAGTGGATATTAAAAGGCCGCAACGGGAGTAAGGAACAATGGGAATAAAAGCATTAGGAGCACCAATAGAAGCAGTATCGGAAAACATGAAGGAACCAAATGGATCTTCGGTAATTCCTAGAAAAGGTAGCTTGATATTTAAGACATAAACGAGAAACGAACTAAGCGTAAGAAAAGGCCCCATTAGAAAATTGGGTATTTTAGGAATAAGATTTCTCTGAACTTGTGATGCTTCAGTCTTTCCATCTCGTGCGTCTTGGGCCAATGAATAAAGTGAAATGACCTTTTCTGAAAGACTTAGAAACTCACTTCCTCGTACCGTTACTCCAGAAAGATCAGGTGTGCGCAATCGCTCCTTTCCCTTGCCTAAGATGACCACCTGATGAAAGGCATCTACCGTTTTCCTACGATACAGGTTTTTGCCTCTGAACAAACAATTGATTTGCGGTTGAAGATAAACGGCCAAAGTGAAGGCTTGGGCCACCAAATGAGCGGGTTTGATAGTTGTTTTAGCTGTTTTATTAAACTCAGACAGGAACTTCTTGGCCTCTGTCATCTCTAACTCCACCATACAGTAGGTCGAGGGATCATAGGCATCCCGCCAGGTCCCAATTGCTACTTTTCGGTATGAGGTATAAGAATCTTGTTTTTTAAACTGATTGATATGTAAGCTATTTTTCATAGGCCATCAATGGCCCAGGAAATAGAACGGTTACGGTGCTGAGCCAGTACACACCCTAACGGCTTCTATTTTATACCTAAAAAGGTCTTCTGAGACACTATAACAATCAATAAATGCACTGCCTGCGCCGGTACACAATTTAACTGCCTCAATTTTAAACTGCAACAGCTTGTGAGCTATTTGGTAACAATCGCTAAAACCAAGTTCAGCCTTGGCACAGACTTTAACGGCCTCAGTTTTAAATTTGAAAAGATTCTGGGATACGCCATAGCAGTCATTGAAGCCACTGCGAGCAGCAAAACTTGAGAATGATACGAGCATTAAGATCGTTGCCAGCGAAAAGCTAAGAGGTAATTTCATAAAGATCCTTGGATTTAGATCGCTTGATTACCAAAATCTCATTAAGAAAGAAATGTCTTGCTACTGACCTTATAAAAATTTCCTTAACAGATTCTCGTTCAATTTAACCTCTTGGAAATCTATAGATTATCTTAATGTTAAAGGAATGGTTTATCTGGTTAAATCAATGCATCCTTTATTAAGGATTCTATGGCGGGAATAACGAGTCGATGAAGAAAGTTAAACAATTAACCAGACTAACTTATCTGATAGTAGCAGCTTTCTGCGCCTTTATTGGTTATAAATACATTAACGATATCTATCTCCTCAAATCTAATGCGATTCAAGAAAATCTTCAATCAACTTTCACTCATCTAAAAAATGATCTTGAATTTGAAGTTTCAAATGCCAAAATCAATCTCTCGGTTTTAGAAGTCATTGTTTTGAGACGTCTCACAAGACAAATCCCGTTCAGGGAGAAAGACTTTTCAACAATTATGAATCCACTTATTAGTAACAGGAAGAATCAGTTCAATATCTATTTCGCCCTCAATGAAGAAATGTCCCTTAAATTCTTTAGAACAAAAGGAGCTGCATATACTGTTTCAAAAAACAAAGATTTATTAAATACTGATCAATTCAATAATCCTGAAACATTCACGACAAAAATTTTTTATTCTAATAATTACCAATCTGATCCAAACGAAGTCTGGTATCACGCTGGAAAAAAAAGCCGCGGCTTTGAAGTTTCTGATATCTATTTTGATCGCAATTATATGAAAGTTTGGATGTATTCAATTGTTAAAGGGATATATTTCAAAGACCAATTTGTGGGTGTTGTCGGCATTGACTTTTATCTTGATAGTTTTATTAAAATGATGAATGAAACTGCTCAACAGATGAAAGGCTCTCTTTTCCTTATTGATAACAACTCAAAGAAAATTTTCACTCAAACTCATTCAAAAATTACGCCAAACGATCTTCCGAATGATCTTTTGGAAGAAATAACAAGTAAAGAAGTTCGCAACTATCAGATTAAACTAGCGAAAGATAATAAGAACTATATTATAAACTCTTTTCCATTAACGAGTTTCCGTTGGACAATTATTTCTGTTACTAATACTGACCAACTCTATAATGACCTACAGAGGAACATTATCTTTCTCACATCTCTGGGACTCTTTATTCTTCTTACAAGTTTAGTCATTACCAACTATGTTTTTAAAATTTTAAATCGTACTTACTTGGAACTTCTTGCTAATAATCAATCTAAAAGTATTGCCAAAATGACGGAAGGTCTTTGCCACGAAATTAATAATCCCTTGGCGACAATTTCTCTCTCGCATTCGGCTATCAGAAGAGCAGTAGAGGGAAATCATTCAGTGAGTGAGCTTATTTCAAAATCGGAGAATGCAGTCAGTAAGATTGAAATGCTGATCAATAAACTCCGTAAGATTTCATTTCCAGCAGAAGATATGGTGATGAGACATATACCTCTTAAGGAAATCATCGAAGAATTAAAGATTATATTCTCCGAAGAAATTCTTCGCTACAACATTAAATTCAGTTATCACTCCCATGGAGATGACATTATCTACTGTGACTCACTTAAACTCATTCAAGTATTCCTGGCACTAATGGAGAATTCAATCGACGAGATAAAGAAACAGGATAATCGCTGGATTCGAATTGACCATGAGTTGTCTAATAAAAAGTCGATTATCAAATTTTCAGATAGCGGCCCAGGGGTCAAAGATGAAATAAATCAAAGAGTTTTCCTTCCTTTTTTCACGACTAAAACAACTGAGATGAAGAAAGGGCTGGGACTATCTGTTGCTCAAAGAATTGTCGAACATCAAGGTGGAGAATTACGACTTGCCTCAGATTCCAAGATGACAACATTTGAGATCATTCTTCCGCACAACCCTACTCTTTAGGCATAAACGAGAATAAATCTTTCTCTTCTTGCAAATAAAAATGCGGAACTTGCGCAAATCCCTTATCTTTAAAAATTTGATTTGCCATCATTGAAAACTCAATAGTGAAAATATCATCAGGCTGATGCAAAAAAAGATAAGTTTCTTTAAGTCCTAGTTTAGTCCATTCAAGAATCCTCTCACTCCACCAATCAAGTCGAAGATGATCACTTGGATCAAGATCGTTACCGATTAAGCGAATCATAGTCCACGGAGCAGTTATCGTACTATGAAGAATATCTCTTCTTCCCGCAACATCCGTAATCACTAACCCTATATTCTTTCGATACAAATACTCACTTAATGCAGGAAGAATAATTCCGTTTTGATACCAGCTTTTATGCCTTAACTCGATGGTGAGCCTAAATTCACTTGGCCAGCTTTCAAGAAATCGAAAGAGAAGAATTTTTTCTTCATAAGAGAAGTTCTCATGAAACTGAATAAAACAAGGTCCAAGGTGAGTCGAGATATTCTCTAGGAATGATGTCCAATAACCTAAGAGCTTTTTATCAAGTAATCCTACTCGGTCATGTGAAATATCTTTATGTAGTTTCGGACAGAATTTAAATTCTTTCGGAACGACTGATTTCCACTCTTGGGCATTTTCTAAAGTTGGGATGCGATAATGTGTCGTATTCAGTTCAATGGAATTAAAATTTCTCGAATAAAAGTGCAAGTACTCGGATGATTCACTTGTTTTAGGATAAATTTTTCCACTCCAGTGCTTTACTGCCCAAGCAGGTGAGCCAAAATAAAGCGTGTGTGGTTTTTCTTTTCCAAGTCGTGACTCATTACCTTTATCATCCGACGGCAAAGACCAATTCACCTGAGAAATGTCTGCTAATTTTCCAAATTCCATTAATTGATCTTAGCTATTTTTTCTTTAAGAGCCAATACTTGACTGGAATACATGGAGACCTTCCTACCTGATATCTTTTACTTACACGAGACTCCTTTGATTCAGGATAATATCTTCCTCCTTAAGAGCGAAAAGCTTAAAAAACCCTCTCCAAATTCCGATATCTTCTCATATGAAGTCAATATACCTTCTCATCCCATTACTTATCAGCTGTCTTCCTAAAACTCCGAAGGACAGTGATATCGTTGACTCCTCGGTCTCAAAGGTGATTGATCCTTTAGCAAAGGACGCTTGGCATTTAGAAAACAAAGGCCAGTCTTCTTTTTCTTATTCTTTTGCCCTCGCAGGTGAAGATAGTAAAATTCATGAAGTTCACTCGATGGGTATTACCGGTAAACAGATTAGAATCGCTGTTTCCGACGATGGTCTAGATAAAGATCACCCAGATCTCAAAAAGAATGAACTTGCCGGAGAACATCGAAACTACACGATTAATCCTCCTTTCATTGGTGCTCCTACTCCACCAACATTTCTCGATGCCCATGGAACGGCCGTTACAGGTCTTATTGCGGCCGTGAAAGGAAATACCATCGGCTCTTTCGGAGTTGCTCCGCATGCCAAATTCGCAGGCTTTCAATACCTAAACTCGGATCAAGAAGAAGCCATGTTCTATCATCAGCTTCAAGGTAACTTTGATATTTTTAATTACAGCTATGGAGCACGTGGTTGCGTTATTACAGATCTCTATTCTACCGATTATCGAAACCTGCTTATTAATGGCGTTACTCAGAACCGGAATCAAAGAGGTTCGATTTACGTTAAAGCGGCAGGGAACTCCTTTCAAGATACTCTGGCCAGATGTGGAGCAACAGGTGCGGGAACTCAGAAGTACTGGGGAAATGCCAATTTTGAAGCTGAACAAACTCTTCCATATATGATCGTTGTCGGTGCTGTGAATGCTCGTGGTCTTCGTTCTTCTTACTCTACTCCTGGTGCCAATCTTTGGATCAGTGCTGCTGGTGGTGAAGATGGAGTTAATACTCCTGCGATGATTACCACTGATCTCCAAGGATGCTCAAAAGGCTGGTCTAGTCTTAAATATGCTTCTTCCCTCTTTGAGAGAGGAGATCATGCCCATAATAAAAACTGTGACTATGTACATACGATGAATGGAACCTCTTCTGCCACTCCGGTTGTCTCTGGAGTAGTGGCACTTATTCTTGAGGCCAATCCAATCTTAAGCTGGAGAGACGTTAAACATATTATTGCTAAAACAGCAGATAGAGTTGACAGCAATCCTGCTACAAATATTCTTACACATCCTCAGTCTACCTATAACCTTGCCACTCATACTTATGACCGTAAATGGACTCAAAATCAGGCAGGAAATTATTTTTCTAACTGGTATGGTTTTGGACGTATTAACGCTAAAGCGGCAGTAGAGATGGCCCAGAATAACTATACTGTTCTTGGACCGTATATCGAAGGTCCAACTCAAAATGCAACAGTCACCAATTTACCGATTCCTACCGGAAGCGGTACAAATGCGACTGGAGTGACAAACACCCTCGCTTACTCCAGTACAATTAATAAAATTGAATCCGTTCAAGTCGAAGTTGAACTTGAACACGACTTTATAGGTGATCTGGGAATTGAAATCACTTCTCCTCAAGGGACGATCAGCCGTCTCACTCTTATTAATAGTTTTGGTCTTGATTATCTGAAAGGAAGTAATCCAACTTCTCAAAGAAGACTTCAGCTTCTTTCAAATGCCTTCTATGAAGAAAGCAGCACCGGAAACTGGACGCTCAAAGTGATTGATGGAGATACAACGAATACTACAGCGGGAACACTTCAAACATGGTCCCTCAAAATTAATGGACGTGCTAATTAAGTATGAAAAAGTTTTTAGCAACCATCACAGCACTCTTTGTTTTTGGATTTATCATCCACCTTTCAAACTCTCGTAAAACGAAAGTTGTCATTGATTTCGATACTAAGGATAAAAAAGAAGTTATTAGATTAGGGCCAGCAGCGACTACTACAACGATAAAAGCAACAGAAGGATCAACTTCTGAAGAAGTAACAAGAGCTCCCGCACAAGTCTTCTCTAAAAGAAAAATTTCACTACAACCACAATTTGATTCATCTCTCTTAGATTTTGATTATTCAATTACTTCCGATGTGCATATTTTGAAAAATATTTATGCCGTCCCTCAGAAGAATTATCAGCCTTCTATGGGCAGAGTGATTTCAGGAGATGGACGTCATTACTTTGTTCAATCGATGAAAGAAAATTCAGAGCAACGCTCTGCTGTTTATGACTCTTCCTCGAAGAAGATTCAACCTCTTTCATATTTGATAAAAATTTCGGAAGCGACTGCGGGAATAAGAGAAGAACTTCTAGCCCGAGGATTCAAAGAGAGTCTTTACATGCCGGAAGTAGGACTTCTTTATCTTGAAGCCAGTAAAAGTAATTATTCTGATATTTTTGAGTCTTTAAAAAATCAAGGATACCGACCTGAGTATCAACTTCTCAATAGAGATCAGGTCGGTCATTAGTTTTAAGCTTCTGCTTCTTGTTGTGGTACTGTTGCAAGAATTTTAGAACGCATCAACTGTAAGCCAGGATCTTCGGCCAGAATATACAGCTTATCATTCGCTAAAATCTGTGTTGCTCCTCGTGGAATAACAGTCTTCCCTTCTCTCTCGATAAGAACAATCAATAAATCCTCCGGTAAAGAAAGATCAATCACTGATTTACCGACAACTTGAGAATCACTAGGAACAGAAATTTGAGTCATGTTATCTCGTGGGTTAGCAGCTGAAATCTGTTCGTTCTTGGCCACATTCTCCACGACAGGAGCTTCTAACCCTAAAAGCTTAGCAACAAGAGGAATTGAACTTCCTTGGAAAACAAGAGAAATCAGTGCGACGAAGAATACTAAATTAAAAATCAAATCAGCATTATGAATACCAGCAACCAAGGGATAAGTTGCCATCACAATAGGAACTGAACCACGAAGGCCAACCCAAGAAATAAGGAGTTTTTCTTTAAAGGTTGCTTTCTTATCAAATGACATACCAATAAAAATACTAACTGGGCGTGCAATGAACATTAAGAATGATGCCATTAAAATTCCAGTACTCGTTACTTCAAAAACTCTTGATGGGTAAAGCAAAAGACCCAGAGTCAAGAATAGTAAACTTTGCATCAACCAAGAAACTCCATCATGCATAAGCATAATTGATTTCTTGAAAATGAAAGTTGAATTACCTAGCACTACTCCCGCTACATAAACAGCTAAGAAACCATTTCCTTTCAACGCTTGGGCAAGAGAATAGACGATAAGAACAATTGCCAGACTCATTACCGTGTAAAGTCCTTCGAACTCCAGTTTTAGTTTATTGAAGAAAAGGGTGGCCATTTTTCCTGCACCATAACCAACAGCTCCACCAACAATAATTTGAGCAATAAAGCTGGTGAGAAACTGGAAGAAAGAAGCATCTTCAGGACTTGCCATTAATGCCAGAATAGAAGTGGTTAAGAACACCGCCATCGGATCGTTTGAACCAGATTCAAACTCTAGTAATGGTTTAAGATTACCTTTAAGGTGAATACTTTTTGAACGCAGTACAGTGAAAACCGCCCCTGCATCTGTCGAAGAAATAATTGCACCAATCAGCATTCCCTCAAGTAATGAGAAACCTAGTACATAGTGATTAAATAATCCGACAATAAGACAAGTGATGAACACCCCTAACGAAGCCAGAGAAATTCCTGATTTCATAATGGGCTTAATGTCTTTAATTTTGGTGTCTAATCCCCCTGAAAAGAGAATATAGGCCAGGGCTACAACACCCAACGTCTGAGCGAAATAAGCGTTATCAAATTGAATTCCTAAAGGTCCTTCTGAACCTGCAAAAATACCTACGCCCAAGAAAACCACCAAAGTCGGAATACCTAGCTTTCCCGATGCCTTACTGGCCAGGACGCAGAGAAAAAGCAAAGCCGCTGTCCCGAAAAGAAATAATTCAACGCTATTCATTTAGATGTCCTTTTCTTAGAGGGTATATCTTAATGGAATTAGAGGTTTTTCACTAGTCTCATTGCAATGAACCAAATTCTTTCCTTGCTTTTTTCACTTATTTACGGAAAATATACGTACAAATCTTTCCAGAGGAGGATTCGATGGAATGGCAACAAATGACAGGCTTCCAAAGTCCCTGCGCCGAATACGCTGAAAAACGTCTCTCTCTTGATCAAAAATATTTCTCCCACCCTTCTTCAATGTTTGTGATGAAGCTGATGTCCTCCTATGAGATTTTTTCTCTCCAAAAAAATGATCATTTGGTTATTGATCGCTCCCTCCATCCCAAGGACGGCGATCTTGTTGTTGCTATTATTAGCAGTGAATTTAAAGTAGCTAAATTGAGCCTTCACTCAGGAAAAAAAATTCTTCTTCCCTACAACGTCGTTATTAATGAGAACTGCGAAGATGATTTTATCTGGGGAGTGATATCTTCCCTTCATCGAGGACTTCTTCATGATCGCACTCGTTGATTGCAATTCTTTCTATTGCTCATGTGAAAGAGTTTTTGCTCCTTCCACTAGAGGAAGGCCTGTTATTGTGCTCTCCAATAATGATGGCTGTGCCATTGCCTTTTCCCGGGAAGCGAAAGCAATAGGACTGGGTCAAATGTGTGATCCTTATTTTAAGCTGAAAGACACAATCAAAGAACACAACATCGCTGTCTTCTCCTCCAACTATACCCTCTATGACGATATGTCTAAGCGGGTGATGAATCTTCTGCAGAACTACACCCATGAACTGGAAGTCTATTCAGTAGATGAAGCCTTTCTCAATCTGGAAGGTCATCAAGAAAACTATCTTAAACTTGGACATAAAATTAAATCTGATATCTTGCGCTCAACAGGAATTCCTGTCGGTGTAGGAATTGCCTCCACTAAAGTGCTGGCGAAGGTGGCCAATAGGATTGCTAAAAATCAGTCAGGAGTGATTGTTTTTGAGAATGAAAAAGAAATAGATCAGGCCTTGAAAAATTTCCCGGTGAAAGATCTTTGGGGGATTGGTTCGAAGTCAGCAAGAAAGCTTCTTCCTCTCGGTATCAGAACTGCTTGGGATTTAAAAAAATATAATAACGAAAAAATCATTCAAAATATTCTCACTAAAAAAGGCAGACAGATTCAAGATGAGTTAAGAGGTATTTCCTGTCTTGAAATGGAAGAGGTATCTAACAAAGAAAATATCGCCATCACACGCTCTTTTTCTAAACTTATATCTAACAAAAATGATTTAAAAGAAGCGCTGGCCTCTTTTGCCACTAAGGCCTGTGAAAAATTACGTGCTCAAGAATCAACTTGTTTTGAAGTCAGTATTTTTTTGCAAACAAGTTTTTTTCAGAATTACTCCCCTGAACATAATCTCTTTGCCACTCACCGTTTCAACCAAAGCTCTCAAGACACCTTTAAAATCATTCAAACGGCCCACCAATTGCTGGAAAAAATTTTTCATGCGGATGCAGGTTATAAAAAAGCAGGAGTGATTCTCAATGGCATCAGAGATCAGGAAATCAGTCAGCTAAACTTCTTTCAAACTGAGACTCCTGACAATGATAAACTCATCAATGTCATGGATAAGATCAATGCTAGATTTGGTCCGCAGACCGTTAAGAGTGCGGCCTGCGGATTAAACCAAGAATGGAAACTAATAGCACAACACAAATCTAAAAGATTCACCACATCCTGGGATGAATTACCTTTGGTTTATTAGTAAACGTAATAACCTTCAGATGTAACTTTATACCTCTTACCCGGCTCTTGTTTAAATTCAATATCACCATTCTCATAAACCTTACTTACTGAGTAATTCGAGAATGGCTTGATATCGTAAACAAATCCACGATGATCGATGGAATAAAGCTTCTCATCACCTTTGTTTTTAGCAAAAGAAATCACGTGGGCACGGCCGTCACCATGGAGTTTCAGTTTTGAGATTTCCTTTTTATCTATCATCGTATTAAGCGTAGACATAGGAGTTCTTCCCGCAGTGGTTTCCAAATAAAGCTGATCATTTTTTATAATAACTTTAGCGAAAGATGCTTGAGAAAAGAGAAAAAGAAACATCGTAAGAAACTTCATGGCAACTCTCCTTAGGTTGTAAAACACACTAAGAAATTATTGCCACAAAAGATGAGAAGAATCATGACCATGACTCTCCAAAGAAGGAAAATCATGGTTATCTTAACTTATGAACTTTATCTTACTGGCTTTCTTCTGTTGGCCACGAGCAGAATAATTCCACCAAGAAGCATCAATGCAAGACTTAGCACTTGCCCCATATTGATGAAGCTCACGACTTCAAGAGTCGATTGTTCAGCTTTCATAAATTCAATCAAAAATCTAAAGAAGAAACTGATAGTTAACGCAAGACCTAGATTCGTACCTGCTCCAAAATCTTTTGACTTGTTTCTCTCAAACCACATTAAGAAAGCTGCGATCGAGAAATACCCAATTGATTCATAAATCTGTGCTGGATGACGTGGAATCATATCCACTTTTTCAAAGACTACTGCCCAAGGAAGATTGGTTGGCTCACCAACGATTTCAGAATTAAAAAGGTTTCCGATACGGATAAGACCACCAACGAACAAACAAGGCCCGACGATCACATCCATCAGCCACCAGTAATTTAAGTCTTTATTTTTTTTTATAAAGATGGCCACCGCAATGATCACTCCCAGATATCCACCATGACTTGCCAATCCTCCTTCCCAAATTTTGAAAATATCCAAGGGATGAGAAAGATAGTATTGCGGCTCATAGAAAAGACAGTGTGCCAGTCGAGAACCTACCAACATCCCTACAATGATATGAGTAGTAAGGCTTGAAACCAGCTTAGGATCTTTACCATAGGCCTTAAAACGACGACTGACGAATTCTCCCATTGTTAAAAACCCAATGATGAACATCAATGAGTAATAACGAATTGAAAGAGGGCCAAAACTAATTAATTCAGGGTCAACATTCCATTTAATCATGAAACTATGTTAGCCGATTGAATTTCTTAGAGATAGAATTTTTTTGCTTGGGCCACCATTTCAAAAAGAAAAGGCCTTGCCTTGATTCTAACCTCATGCTCAGCAGCTTCTAGCATCACGCGCGTCTTATCCTTCACATAAAGCAGTGAACCATTTGAGGCGTCCCATACAATGAATTCTCCCTCATCAATTTTCACCTCTAAGCTAGGAATCCCATCACGAAACATCACAGTGAGTAGACGAATATCTTTCTGGGCTTCTTGCGCCTTTATCGTCAATTCTTTCTCACGACGAACTTTGCTTTTTCTCATATCAAAGAGCTCAACTAACTCTGAGTTTAAATCTTTCATCAATTTCTCCTTTGTAAAGTTATTTTACACGGAGCAGCACTTTGAACTAGCATAAAAGTTTTCCACTCTTATATTTTTAAGTAATAATGCACCAATGGACTCCCTCATTATTATGTTTATCTCTGTGTTTGCTGGTTTTCTTGGTGCGATTCTAGGCCTAGGTGGTGGGATCATTGTTGTTCCCGCACTTACACTCTTCTTTGGCATAGATATTAGATACGCTATTGCTGCCAGTCTTATTTCCATCATCGCTACTTCCTCTGGAGCAGCTGCATCTTTTTTAAAAGATCATCTGACCAACTTAAGACTCGCTGTCGTTTTAGAAGTAGGAACTGTTTTAGGTGCGATTATAGGATTCATTATTACTGTGAAGATTGAGAACGGTCCTCTCTTCATTCTCTTTGGATCATTTCTTCTTTTCTCTTCATACAATATGTTCAAGCGCAAAGGTGATTCTCACACAGATCAAAATCATCCTTGGTCTGAAAGTTTAAATCTTCACAGCAGCTACCCAGTTAACGGACAGCTTGTTCACTACTCAGTAGCAGGACTCCCATTAGGTATCTTCATTATGACAATGGCCGGTGTGCTTTCAGCACTTCTGGGAATCGGCAGCGGTATTTTTAAAATCATGGCAATGGATGGAGTCATGAAATTGCCAATGAAAGTTTCTTCGGCCACCTCTAACTTTATGATCGGTGTAACGGCCAGTGCCAGTGCAGGAGCTTATCTTCTTCGTGGAGATATACGCGCAGAAATCGCTTGTCCTGTTGCTGTTGGTATTATTGTCGGTTCATACTTTGGTGCAAAGGTTATGCCCAAGCTTCCAACACAAATTATTCGCAAATGTTTTATTGTGGTGATGCTCGTTGTAGCGACACAAATGATTTACAAAGGTCTCAACCATGGTAATTGAAGATTTAGAACTTAAGATTGCAAAGATTTTAAGAATTGGAATTCTCATTTCAGGAATCGTCATGCTTGTGGGCTGGATTTTAAATGCGGCAAGCGGTGGTTCATCTCTTAGCACTTTCAAAGACTATGATCACCTTGAATTATCCGCACAGCTTCTGATTGCTTATAAAAATCACCAATGGGGAATCCTCATTTCATTCTTTGGACTAACTCTCTTGGTACTACTTCCCCTCTTAAGAGTTTTTTTAACGGCCATTCTTTTCTTTGTTCAAAAAGAAATCAGAATGGGATTTATTGCGACTTTTGTTTTTCTATCACTCATCACCAGTTTTTTCCTTGGAGTTAAATTATGAATTTTGCGCCTTCAAAAAAAGACACTCACTCTACAGCTATTGGATACATTCTCTGGATCTTTGGTTTCATGGGGTCTCACCGCTTCTACTACGGAAAATCCGTCACCGGAACCATTTGGTTCTGTACACTCGGACTCTTAGGAATTGGCTGGATTGTTGATTTGTTTCTCATTCCATCAATGGATGAAGCAGCTAGCAGGAAATATACTCCTGGCCCATATAACTACAATATCACATGGATTCTCCTTACCTTCCTCGGAATCTTTGGTATTCACCGCTTTTATCTAGGTAAATGGCTATCAGGGATTCTTTATTTAGTGACTGGTGGTTTTTTCTTCTTAGGAGTTCTTTGGGACTTTTGGAACATTAATGAAATTATCTCGGAGAGAAACTTTGAAGCTCTCTCCGAGAATAGAATTTAGTGCGAAGATTTTCGAGTCGCTAAAGATGCGATTACTGAAATAAACAGAATACCAAAAATCACGGCCATCGTTATACTCACTGGCATATGGAAAACTCCTGAAATAAGAAGTTTAACCCCAATGAACATGAGAATGACTGATAGGCCGTATTTCAAATAATGAAATAGATCTGCAAATCCCTTAAGAGCAAAATAAAGAGCACGAAGACCTAAAATCGCAAAAACGTTAGATGTAAAAACGATGAAAGGGTCACTCGTAATCCCAATAATTGCTGGAATAGAATCCACTGCAAAGACAAGATCTGAGAATTCAACGAAAATTAGCGTAATGAAAAGTGGAGTGACAAACCATTTCCCATTGAGCTTTACGAAAAACTTATCATCATGAAAGTCGTGAGTTGTTGGGAAGAGTTTTTTCGTGAACTTGATAATCCACTTATCTCCGAGATCAACATCTCCTTTCTCAGGCATAAGCATCTTGATTCCTGAAACCACAAGAAGTGCACCGAAAAGATAAATCACCCAGTGAAATTTCTGAAGAACTGCAATCCCTGCCCAGATGAAAAAGGCACGCATCACTAAAGCTCCAATAATTCCATAAAAAAGAATCTTGTGCTGATACTGATTGGGAATTTTGAAAAAGCTGAAAATAAGTAAGAAGACAAACAAGTTATCCACAGAAAGAGATTTTTCAATCACATAACCTGTCAGATACAACATCATGTCATCTTGACCACGCCAATAAAAGAGTACGCCCGCAAATACCATCGCCAAAGCAATCCAGACTACTGACCAGATAATTGACTCTTTAAATCCTACTGTGTGAGATTTTTTGTGAAACACTCCTAAATCAAGAGCTAGGACGAATAGCACAAAAACAACAAATGCTGTCCAGACTAAAAGTGAAGTTTCATGATACATTCTTGAACCTTTTAAGAAGTTAACAGATAATCAATTACCTCACGACTTTAATTAAAAGTCATTTTTTAACGGGTCACAGATGTCAAAAAAATTAGTCGTTGCACTAGATACTATTTCGCAAAAGAAGAATATTACTCTCAGTGATATTGTTAATGATTTGGGTAAAGACTCTGTTACGATTCTCTGCCTTATTGTTATTTTTCCTTTTCTACAGCCCATTCCGATACCAGGTATTTCCAGTGTGCTAGGTATGATTGTCATCATGCAAGGAATTGGCCTCATTAAAAATGGTAAGCCTTTTTTAACGAAGCGCTTATTGAAAGTGAATATTGAAGAGAATAACTGGAACATAATTTATAAAGCTGGAATGCGTTTTAACAATTTCACAGATAAACTCTCTTCTCTAAAACATCCTTGGGCAAACTCTCGCATTAGCCAAATCTCTGCAGGCATTTCCATTATCCTATCAGCAGCTTTTTTATCTCTACCACTGCCAATACCATTCTCAAATTTTATACCGGCACTTTCTATTCTGTTTGTTTGTTTAGGATTATTAGAAGAAGATCTCTTGCTACTGGTGATTGGTCACCTGATTATGATTGCACTGGGTGTAGTGATAGCCTACTCCTACAAGATCGTTGTGGAGCAGGCCCATCACGGAATCGATTATCTACTGAACTTCTTAGTTAATAATTGAAACTTTAGTCACTTTAGATTCACGCTTACCAGTTTCAGCGTTGTACTGTGTCTTCACACGAAGCTTTGCTTTGAATTCTTCAGCACCAGAACATTCAAAAGTTTCTGTGCTCCAGCAAGGGATAGTCTTTCTTGCTTCTGCATCTACAGCCAGACCAAGACAGATATCACGCGACTTATTAACACGAGCACAGCTCACATCATTACCCGCTTCAAGTTTTGAAATTGTTTCTGCAACAGTGGCGCTAAATGCTGAAAGAGAAAAAGCTGAAATTAAAATTGCTGCGAAAAGTTTCATAAGAGCTCCTTAAGTTGTTTTGGATGGGCACAATTTAACACATCGCAAAACTGCCTCTAGGGCCGATGAATTAATTACATATCATCAATAGAACAACCGGAATTTCCTAGCCCTAAAACAGGCTCTTCTTCTTTAATTTCAATAGGTTTCTTCGCCTTCTCGTCACAGTCTTCTTCGGGCTTATCTTCCATTAATTTACGGGCAGCTTCACCCATCTGAGAGGGAACTTCTTTTTTAGTTTTTTGCGCTTCTTTGGCAAAAGTGAGAGTGGAAAACATAAGTGCTATGAGAATGAACTTCATTTAATGCTCCTTAGAGAAATTAAAAAGTTTAATCTTCATCAATCGCTTATAAAGAGTACGAGGAAGAAGACTTAGTAATTTTACAACAAATGAGAAAATAAAGGGAAAACTATAGTGCATTTTCTTCTTATCAATCGCATGACTGATTTTCTCAGCTGCCTTCTGGGCACTGATAAGAAATGGCATGGGATGCGGATTCACTCTGGTCAGCGGAGTATCTACAAAGCCTGGGTGAATACTTGTCACTGTTATTCCTAAATCCGAAAGATCCAGATTTAGCGACTCACAATACTTAGTTACAGCTGACTTAGTTGCACTATAAGCAGAAACCCCTGGAAGGCCGTTAAAACCTGCAATCGAAGAGATGGCCACCAATTGCCCTGACTGTTTAGGAATCATGACTTTAAGTGCTGCCTCAAAGGCATACATTACACCCAGAAGGTTCACATGAACCATATGGTAGCTGCGCTCAAAGTCAGGGATCCTGGTCTTATGAGGGAATGAAATCCCTGCACTGGCCACCAAAAGGTCTAGACCAATGGATGAAGAGAATTCGGCAATAGCACTTTGCAGGGCTGCCCTATCAGTCACATCGACTTGATAATAATGAAGATTATCCTGCGAAACATAAGCGAAATTTTCTTTAAATTTCAGGGGATCTCTCCCGCATACGCCAACTTTCCAACCGCGTTTGACGTAAATCTTGGCCAACTCCAGCCCCATTCCGGTGGTGCCGCCTGTGATAAAAACAGATTTCATCGAAAATCCTTTGTTCCTAGGCATAAAGAATAGGCCAAATAACAGAATGAGCAAAATTCTTTTAATTAATTCTTGACGTTAAACCCATCAGTCTTTATATTTGATGAACATTTCGGGGGAGTAGTTAAGTTGGTTATAACGTCTGCCTGTCACGCAGAAGGCCGCGGGTTCGAGTCCCGTCTCTCCCGCCATTTTATTTCGAAATGATTTTTAAGCCCGAACTAGTTTCGGGCTTTTTTATTTCCAGCAATTAATACTGAAGAACTAAATCACTCACTCAATCTCTCTTAAACTAACCTCATCAAAAAAATTCATACATGCTATAATTGGCCTGTTGGCGAAATGCCAATAGGAGGAAAATGAAGAAAACACCTTATGTTTCCAAAATCCCCAATGAAGCAGGACAAATTATCTGGACCCCCACAGAAAATGAGACCTGGAGCATTTTGATTGAACGTCAAAAACAAGCAATCCTCAATTGTGCGACTCCTCTATTTACCGAAGCTCTTGCCCTAGTTGATTTTTCCCATCACCATATCCCTCAGCTTCCTGAAGTAAATAAACGCCTGCTCGCTCAGACCGGATGGCAGGTGCAAAGTGTTTCGGCCATCATTAAACCCGATGAGTTTTTTACTCTACTCGCAAATAAAAAGTTTCCTGCGGCAACTTTCATTCGTATCCCAGAAGAACTTGATTATCTACAAGAGCCAGATATCTTCCACGAACTCTTCGGACATGTTCCCCTACTCAGTCACCCCACTTACGCTCAGTTCATGCACAAGTTTGGAAAGAAAGCATTAGCTCTTCAACCGAAAGATCGCTCTCGTCTTTTTCGTCTCTTTTGGTTCACAGTAGAATTTGGTTTAATGAATACTTCCGTAGGGACTCGTGCTTATGGAGCAGGTATTCTTTCTTCTATTGGAGAAACGAAATACGCCTTAACAGATGCATCAATCAAAAAACCTTTTAATTTGCTAGATGTTTTACGCACTCCCTTTCGAGTGGATATTATGCAACCTCTTTATTATGTGATTGAATCATTCGAAGATCTTTTTAAGCTCATTGATTGTGATTTTAAAGAAGTGCTTGATGAGTCCAGAAGATTAGGAGATCTTGCCCCTCTTTTTGAACCGAAGAAAAATAAAATTGAAATCGAAGGAAAGATGACATGTTAAAAGGCTGGAAGGAATTAGATAATCATTTAGAGAAAACCTTTGAGTTCAAAAGTTTTCTTAAAACGATAAGCTTTGTGAACGCCGTTGCATGGGTCGCCAATCAACACAATCATCATCCTCAGATTGTTATTGATTTCAATAAATGTACTATCCGCACCACTACTCATGATGCAGGAAACACAATTACCGCTAAAGACTATAAACTAGCTGAGGCGATTGAAAATTTAACTTCTGGATCATAGTAAGCTTTTCAGGATAAATTTAGTGTCTTATTAGCTTAAATCAGTATTTCATAGTTCATGAGGTGAATTATGAAGTTTCTTTTTTTCTTTTTCTTATTTTCTAATGTTCTGGCGCAAACCGTTACCCCTGATCGCATTTTTCATGGAGGAAGTGTTATCACTCTCAATGATGCGGGATACGTCGGTGAGGCCATCGCCATTGCTGATGGGAAGGTTTTGAGAGTCGGTACAAATCAAGAAATTATGAAACTTAAAAGTAAAGATACTCAGATGCATGATCTGCAAGGAAAGAGTCTCCTACCCGGTCTTATAGATGCTCACGGACATATTGGTGCTCATCTGTCTTTCTGGAAAAAACCAAATCTCGCACCACCTCCAGCAGGACCCGTATCGCAAATTTCAGACATTATTAAAATCATGCAAGAAGAAATTACTAAAACTAAGCCTTCGGAAAATGTCCTTGTTCTGGGTATGAATTACGATGATTCACTTCTTAAAGAGAAAAGACACCCAACTCGCCAAGAAGTAGACCTCATTTCTTCAACTCATCTTGTGTGTCTCTTGCATGTTTCGGGACATCTAGCGACTTGTAATACAAAGGCCCTAAATAAGGTTGGTTATAAGAAAGGCACTCCTAATCCTGCAGGTGGAGTTATCCAAAAAGACAAAAATGGTGATCCCACTGGAGTCTTAGAAGAGCAGGCCGTTTATCCGGTACTTGCTTTTCTTCCTAAAAAATCACCAGAGGAAACAGAAAAAGATTTTCACGAAATTCAGCAATACTATGCTGAGAATGGCATCACCACTGCTCAAGATGGATTAAGCTCCAGAGCTTCAATCAAGCTATTTAGTGATATCGCTAAAAAGGAGAAACCACTTATTGATATCGTTATGTATCCTGGTTGGGGTGAATTTGATGGTGCCACTCCTTATCAAAATAGAATCAAGGTTGCCGGAGTAAAAATCACCATGGATGGCTCTCCTCAAGGGAAAACGGCTTTCCTATCTCGACCCTACCTCAAAGTACCCGAGGGAGAAAAAGAAGATTATCGAGGATATTCAATCATGCCTCAAAAAGAGATTGATGAGAAAATACTTCGCCTCTTTAAAGATAATGTACAAGTCAATGTTCACTGTAATGGGGATGCTTGTATTGATATGGTTCTGCAAAGCCTTACTAAGGCCCAACGAAAGTATCCTAAGAAAAATTTAAGACCCGTCATGATTCACTCACAAACTGTGAGAACTGATCAATTAGAGAAAATGAAACATCTTAAAATTTTTCCATCCTTCTTCCCTGCCCATACTTTTTTTTGGGGAGACTGGCATCGCCAGGAAACTCTGGGAGTTGAAAGGGCCAGCAGAATTTCACCTCTTAAAGAAGCAGAGTCTTTTGGTATCAAGTACTCAATCCATAATGATGCTCCTGTTATTCCCGTAAATCTCATCTACACCCTTTGGGCATCAGTCAATCGTCTCACCCGAAGTAATTATGTCCTAGGTCCAGAACAGCGAATTTCAACTTTAAACGCATTAAAAGCGATGACAAGTTGGGCTGCCTATCAAATTCTTGAAGAAGACAGTAAGGGAACATTGGAGCCAGGCAAGGTGGCAGATCTCGTAATTCTCTCTGGGAATCCTCTGGAAATGGAAAATGCTGATCTACTCAAATTGAAAGTTGAAGAAACCATAAAGGATGGACAGACGATATATAGATCAAAATAAAAAATTTGAGGAGCAGACTTATCCAAATCGTTTGTTCCTCAATTTTATAAATCATCTGCAATTTTTCTTAAACATTGTTGAATAAGAAACTAATCTTAAGATTAAGGAATTATTTTCCTAGCCTTAATTAGGCGATATTTGCCTTCAGAAACGTTTTTAGCCCCATTTGATAATCTAAAAGATATAAATCAATCATTATAAACTTAAGAAATAATCTCATTTGTAAAAAAAATCCTTCCTTTGAAAAGGGTAATAACTAACAAGGGAGGATTTTTTGAAACAGTTTTTCTTCTTATTTTTTCTTCTAATAACCATTAGCTGTAAAAAGGTCAAAGAGAGTGATCCTATCGAGTCGAGCTGTAACTTTACAGAAGAGTACTTCGGAGGAATGTCACTGACAACATATGCCGAAGGAGAAAAAGCAGCACAAAGATTCAATGTAGTCTCGAAATTTCATATAACCCAAGTAACATTTGAACTTGATGTCATGAACTCTGAATCAGTTACACTCTTCGTTTATAGAGCTATCGATGGAGAAAATACTCCGGGTGGAACTCTACTTGGAAAAACGACGATACAATCAGATATGGTTCAAAATACTGGCAAGATTTCATTTAACTTTAAAAAAGGTCCGCTCGTTGGCGGTGAAACATATGATTATTATTTTATACTCGAAGCGGCAGGTGGCAGCTTCAGACTAAGGAAAAGCTACAAACCTCTTTTTGATCTTGTCGGTGAGGTTTGGGAATTTGACGGAATAAACTGGATAAAAAGACAAGATTATGATCTTAGCATCGGCATGAAAGGAAAATGCTCCTAAATACTCATTCCCTAACTCACTTTAAGCATGATCCTAAAGTGAGTTAGATCTCAAAGGAATTTTTATCCATATATATTTGTTTTTTTTATTATACTAAAAATACATATGGGTGAAAAATTTAAAACGGCCAATTTCCTTGATCTTGTGATCAAAAAACCTCTTATCGACTCTGTCGCCATCTTTGGTTTTGTTAAGATCCTAAGTCTTTTGGTTGATCGTGACTTCATTCCCCATACTCAATATGTCATCCTGATCATCGCAATATGCCTCTACTCATCATTTACTTCCAATGAAAAAAAGCAAATCTACACCTGCACTCTCTTTATTATTACGATCTTGACATTTCTTATTTTGAAACATCTCCAGTTGGAACACTGGTCACTTATTATTCTCGAAGTCCTCTTTATTTCTTGTTTTATCTATAATCTCGTTTACTACATCAGAAGAATGTTCGAGTTCAGCTATGGAAAATCAATCCTACCCAATATCGCCTTTCTCATGTTCTATTTCTTTTTTGTATTCTTTCAACCTAACATTGCGATTGATGCGATTGAACGACCTATTATCAGCTTCAGTCGTCTTGATATAAGCAATTTTATTTCTATTAATTATAAGAATGATTATCAGTTTGATTTAATCTATACGACGTGGAATATCCTCACGCTTCTTATTAGTTCTTTTTCTTTTCGATCAAAGCTTAAGAAGAGAAAGTAAATTAATAACAAGGGAATTCCACATTGAAAGTTGACCCTTCATTCAATTTACTTTGAAGACTTATCGTTCCATCATGAGCTTCAACTATTTGCTTAGCAATATAAAGACCTAAACCAAGCCCTGAGACTTCACTGGCCGGTACGGCCCTTTGAAACCTTAGAAAAACTTTATCTATGAACTCTGGGGCAATTCCTATTCCTCTATCTAAAACGGATAGCTTTGCGATCTTATCGTGCTTGGTCAGCTTCACCTCAATAGGATTTCCTCGACCATATTTTAAGGCATTACTAATCAAATTACTGATGACTTGCTCAATCCGCAAACGATCTCCCATCATCCTTATGGATTTAACAATTTCAACATGAGGTATTCCGCTCTTGTACTCTAAAAATTGAGGAGAGAGTCTTTCCAGAACCTCCTGAAGAAGTTCACTCAAATTAATCTCTTCTTTAGTGAAGGATAACTTACCTGTTCTGATGCGAGAAATATCAAGCATATCATCCACCAATCGAACAAGTCTTGAAACTTGCTGATCAGTGGTTGTTACTAATCGATCAACCCGTTCTTTATTATAGGCATCTGCCCCATTCTTCTCACTAAATCTTCTAAAGATCTGGCAATTCAACTTTAAAGATGTCAGAGGTGTTTTTAATTCATGGGATGCGATCGAGAAAAATTCATCGCGATAAAAAAGAGCTTCTTTCAGAGTTGCTTCATTCTCCTTCGTCTTTGTGATATCTCGAACGATTCCATAAATTTTATCTTTGTGCTTATTTCTCTTTCCAGCAATATTGATCCAATGGATTGATCCATCTCTCCAGATAAATCTTCCTTCGACATTAAAATACTTATCCAAATTTAAGGCAGCTTGTATCAAAAATATAAGGTGATTACGATCATCGGGGTGCAAAATCGTCATAAAATCACTTAACTTTCTATCCTCTTCTGTTTCTAGAAAACCGAAAGCTCGATCATTATAAATATTAGACACAGTCTTACCGCTCTCCAAATCTAGCTCCCAAACACCTAGCTCCGAGGCTTCTGTCGCTAATGTAAATCTTTCAACTGCATCAACTAACTTCATTTCAATGCGCTGAGATCGTGAAATAACCCAAGTGACAAGACCAGAACTAAAAATAAAAACAACAACTCTTAGAAATTCTTCGTAATTAATTTCAAATGAATGAATGGGCTGAATAAAATAATAAATGAATCCTAGTGCCATCAAGATAGTAGAAACCAGAGCAGGACCTGCTCCTAAATACCAAGCCAATAAAAAAATGAGTGGGTAGAATTGAAGATAAAAGCCTTGCCAAAAATGTCCTATCGCTGTGGAATAAAAGTAAAAAACCAGAACGGTGATGATTATGCTAATCGCATAATTGAAATACATATTTTTTTTTGAAAAAAAACAATAATCAAATTTTCTCCAAATGAGATTGTACATAATCATCCTCGATATCATTGATTAACATGCACTGCTCTCTGTGCCAATATGAGGTTTCTTAAGATAAATTTAGAGAAATAGCCTAACTAAGCTTTTGTACAATAGAATAAAGTTTTTCTATTTCATCTTCAGTGTAAGAGACTGAAAAATCGTCCTTTAATACTCTCCTTAAATCTTCACTCTCTTTAAGAGAGATATCCTTTCTCACTCCGTCGAAGATAGTGGAAAACAACAGGTTATTGATAAATTTCACTCCTCTTTTATCCAGCTGCGACAAAGTGAGACTGGATGTGAATTTTGAATCATCATGAGTATTGGTATAGTAGTTGGATATTTTAAAATCTGCTGCAACATAAGTAGCTAGATCAAACTGATAAAGAGAGAAGAAATCTTTTTCACGCAAAGTTTCTAATTGAAAACTGTGATCATCAAGTTTGATAATTCGATACTGATTGCCATTAAATGCACGTACAAGACTGCCACTTAGCGGAACACTTATACCTGGCGTATAGGGACCGAAACCGACATCTGCAACAAATTTTTCTCCTCCTAGATTCACTATACTTATTTGATGGGTTCGAGGAACATCATTTCCCCCACCATAAACAACGCGTCCGAGGTAACGATTGACGTCATAGCCTTTATCTTTAAGTAGATTGAAGAAGTATTGATTATTCTCAAAACAATAACCACCTCTTTTGCGAGTGATCAGTTTATCAATAAGACTATCTTTATCTAATCTAAGAATTTTTCGGTGAGATAAGAGAATATCGATATTATTAAAAGTATATTGCTGTAAAAAAGATGCTATCAGCTCATTCAACTCATTCATCAAGACTCCAAGACTAATCCTTAATATAATCTAAGAATTCACCCCAGCCAAATCTTTCAACTTCATTTCGAAATACCTCTTCATAAGGCAAAGGCAAAGAAACGAGCTCTCCTATTTGAATCCGTACTTTAGGTAGGTCGCTCCATATCTTATCTTGTGCTATTTTCTTAAATTGAAAAATTTGAACAATAAAATTCTGATGAGTTCTCAGTGAGAAGGACAAATCAATATCCGATAACTCCTCAAGAAGAGTAATTTTCTCTCGAAACTTCTGCATACACCCTTCAAGTTGATTTTGCTCTTTGAGACTCAAGAGCTCATTGAAGGTTTCATTTAGCTGAAAATAAATGCTATTTATTTCTGAATTCATAAAGACATTCTAATCCCTCAAGTTAACTTGAGGGCAAGAGAAAAAAGAGAATGGATAATTGTCTGAAAGAAATTTTCGCTCATTAAAATTTAATAAAAAGGCCACCCCAAGGTGGCCTTTTTATTCAGGATTATCGTCTCCAAGGAGAGCAATCATCAATAAGAGCAACTGATTGAGCATATCTTGAATATTTAACTGAAGAATGTGTTCTTAATCTAAGTGATAAAACTGAAGATTCTTGGAAAATCCCCTGAACAATCGCCTCGTCATTATCCGAGTCGACTACAATATCACCCACACAAATGTCCTCTCTTTTAAGACATCCTCTGGTTACAGCAACTTGTCTTGCTAGTCGTCTATATTTAACTGAAGAGTTACTCTCTAAGCGGAGAGATAGACTACCATTTTTAAAGATACCTCTAATTATTGCAACATCATTATCGGAATCGATAACTCTATCACCAACACATTTATACTTCCCTGAACACCCTTCCGTAATCGCTAAAGTATCAATATGTCTTTTATACGTAACCGAAGAATTATTTGCTAGTCTCAAAGAAACCGTTCCATCTTTCCAGACAGCGATGACTTGAGCTTCATCATTATCCGAGTCAATAACACGATCACCTCGGCAAAGATAATCTGAACCTCGATCGCAAGCAAAAGAAGAAATACTTAACAAAGAAGCAATTAAAAAAATGGCAAATTTCATATTCTGTTCTCCTATTAATTTCTTACTGTAATCCAAGTCTGTTTCGCACCTACGGCACGAACGTGGGTATTAAAAATCTTGGCCTTATGGGGATGAAGTCTAATACATCCATGAGATAGTGGTACTGTACCTAATTTAGGAATACTCGGAGTTCCATGCACGGCAAAGCCACCTTTAATGAAAACCGCATATGGCATATTTCCTAAACCATTCCAGTCCCCACCTGGGAACTTAGACGATGAATATTTGTTATAAATTCGTAGCGGCACATCTGGATGACGATCAAAATTAGGAGTAATACTTCCGGCCTTACCTGTTGTTGCCAGCCACTCTTCTTCAATGGCCACACCATCAATAAAAAGCTGGGCCCGTTGAGTTTTCTTGTCGATATCCAAGAAGACTTTACATGTACGCTGATAACAAGCACCTGGAATAGACATGTTCTTTTCTATTTTATAAGAATGTACATCTTGAATTCGATAAATGAGATCGTTTTCAATCAAACGTTCTTCGATATTATCTGCATAGGGATCAAGCTCTTCGACCATATCCGAAGGCTCTGCAATTGCAGAAAACGAAGTGAGGGTTGCAAGAGTCAAAAGCAATAGGCTCTTCAATTTCATAAATTCTCCTCGTAATAAAATGCATCAAAACTATTATGACCTAATCAGTTATGTACAAGGAGTCTCTTTGAAGTTTTTACTAAAACTGTCTAATTTTTATACACCCTAGTCTTTCAACACCAACTGCCCTTCCCTAATTAAATCCATAGCTATCACAATCAACCTAGCGGCTTCCTGTGGAGCATGGAAACCTGAAGAGTTCTCCGCTTCAATGAAATCAATAAGAAATTGGGCTTCTCTTTGGGCCGTTTGGGCCTTTTTGATTTTTTCAGCAGCTATTTTTTTGGTTTGGGCCTGCTCAATGGCATCAATGAGCTGAACTAAAGCATCCATGGCCCTATTTCTCATTTCTAAATGACGGCCTTGAATTGTCTCAACCTTTTCCTTTAACTCTGTCTCAGAGCTATGGTGACAGGTTTGACAGGCCTTATTGATATTAAGCATAGGGCTTTGAATCTGATGATTCGTAATCTTCATCGCTCCTACACGCTGATACGGCATATGACAGTCAACACAAGAAACACCAGATTTTGCATGCACACCCTGGCTCCACATCTCAAACTCTGGATGCTGAGCCTTCAGCGCTGGAGCTCCAGTCTTGGCATGAGTCCAATCTTTATGACCATTTTTGCGGTAATATTTTAAAATTTCATCGGCCTTTATTCCCTCACTCCAAGGAAATGTCAGACGTTTTTCCGGGCCATCAAAATAGTACTCCACGTGACATTGAGCACAGACAAATGATCTCATCTCTTGTCGAGTGGCCATCTTATTCACATCATAATCGGCCACACCGAGTGTCTTCTTATATTTTTTAATTCCTTCCATAAAGGCCGGACGAGTAATCCGAAGTTCCATGGTATCTGGACTATGACAATCAATACAAGAAACAGGATGCTTCACATTTTTCAGGGCATCGTGATAGGACATCTTATTAAGCTTATCAAAGCCCTTATGAATATCTCCATCACCTAACTGATACATCGCCTTGTAAGTAGAGGCATGACAGTTAATGCATGCTCCAGGCTGTGGAGTGAATTCCTGACGTTTTGTGTACATCTGATCAACCAGCATATAAGCATGTCCCCGTTCTTCTCGAAAGTCAGAACTGAAAGCATACCCGGCCCAGATTTTTTTTAGACGTGGATCTTCTTCTAAACGAGATTGAGAAACAACACTGCGAGGATCGGCATTATCTGGAGTTCGAGGCCAGGCTTCAGAACCCCCGTAACGAGTCCTTTTCTGATCAACTGTACGAATATATGTGTCGTATTGCAGAGGATAGTTCTTTCCCCAAACAACAGGATCATCTTCTAAAGGTCCAATCTCAACAACTTTAAATGAAGTGTGCTTCTCTTCCATCTTTTTTTGAGAAATACTGATAAGAAGATAACCGATAATGACTCCAAAGATTGTAGTCAACACCAATAATAAAATCATTTTAAGTTTAGTAGTCATCAATTACCTCTAGTGAGTATGTCCAATATCACGATGGCAGTTAACACAAGAAATATCATTTTCCATGGGTTCTTGATGAAGTGTAGAGTTCATAAGATCTCCATGACATTTCAAACATGCTTTCATCGCAATATTAAAGTTATGCTTTCTAATTCTTATGGGATCGTTAAATGTGCCTGTTGTAAACTTCCAGGCATGAACCAGACCATTGTCAGCTTTGTTAAAATACTTGAAATAGAAATTTTCTGGGGAATGACATGAGTTGCAAGTTGTCACCTGGTGGTGACTAGACTTGCGCCAACTATCATACTGATCTTTCATAATATGACAGTTAACACAAGCTTTAGGATCATCAATGAAATACGAATAACCTTTTCCGTAAATAAACGTAAAAGATCCCAGACCCAAACAAAGGCCAGTAAAAGAAATAAGTAAAATAATTAGAGCGATTTTAAATTTCACGAAGATTATTTTACCAAAAGTTTTAACAATCTCATCTTAAGATCTGTGTAAGGAGGATATTTAATAAAAGGATCAAACCAAAGAGGCTTAGTCATCACACTCTTTCTGTGACTAAAAGACTCAAAGCTCCACTTACCATGATATGCACCCATGCCACTTGTCCCAACGCCACCAAAAGGAAGGTAAGGATTAGAAATGTGCATAATCACATCATTAATAACACCGCCTCCAAAGGAGACTTGCATCACTCTCTCTTTAACATGCTCAGAACCAGTGAATAGATAAAGTGCGAGTGGTCTTGGTTTTGTCTCAATGAACGAAATGGCCTGATCAAGATCATGAAAGCCAACAACAGGAATCAATGGTCCAAAAATTTCTTCCTGCATAACTTTCATCGATGCCGCATCCGTCACATCAATAACCACCGGCCCTAATCTTTGCTCACCTTCAACAATATGTTGATAGTATGGATTTTCAACAAGACCTTTAAGTCTCTTTAAATGTCCGTCATTAATGATCTTCACTTCCGGAATATATGAAGTTTGTATCTGATGCTTTAATTCTTCTAATACTTTTGATTTGAATTTTTCTGGAACAAGAAGATAGTCAGGTGCAATACAAGTTTGACCAGCATTTAAAAATTTTCCCCAAAGAATTCTTTTCACCGAAAGCTTCAGGTCAACATCATCCATAAGAATGCAGGGACTCTTCCCTCCTAACTCCAGCGTACAAGGAGTTAAGTGCTCGGCACAGGCCTTGGCAATAATTTTACCAACTCGTTCTCCACCAGTATAGAAAACGTAATCCCACTTTTCTTTGAGAAGCTCTGTCGCTGTTTCAGCTCCGCCTTCTACCACATGAACATGGCCTTCTTCAAAATTCTCATTAATCATTTTGGCCAGAGCATTTGATACATTGATAGCAAGTTCACTTGGCTTCAGAACAACAGTATTTCCTGCACTCATAGCACCAATGAGTGGCATAAGAGTCAAGTTAACCGGATAGTTCCAAGCACCAAAAATAAGCGCGACCCCGTAAGGCTCATAGATCACTTCGCTGCGAGCAGGAATGTTTAAAAGATTGGTTTTCACTTTTTGAGGACGAGACCATTTCTTGAGACACTTTATATGATGATCAATCTCGGAATAGACTATGGATATCTCAGTTAAGAAAGATTCTTCCTCTGACTTATTCAAATCTTTTTTAAGAGCATCATAAAGTTCTTTTTCATTTCGTTGAAGAACTGTTTTTAAATGTTTCAATTGCAAGAGACGGAAATCAACTCCTCGAGTTTTTTTTGTTTGATAAAAATCTCGTTGTTTTTGATTCAAATTCATTTGCGCCCTTTAAAGTATTTCATAGAACTGTATATTCCAAATACATGCTCTGCAAAGAAATCAAAAATTCTAACAGGAAGAATTCCTCTTAACAGAGGAACGAAGTTAATAATGGCCGGCATTCTTAGAAAAATGCAATTACGAGCGACTGATTTGATTATTTTATCCACGACATAGTTCGGCTCGAGGATAGGAATAATAGGAGACTTCACTCCATCAAACATTCCGGTATTAATATAGTATGGCAGAACCGTTGTTACTTTGATTCCTGGGTGAAATTTTTCCATTTCCAGTCGTAAAGAATCAGACCAACCAACAACTGCCCACTTACTCGCACAATAAACGGACATACCTGGATTTGAAACAAGCCCTGCAGCGGATGCAATGTTTACAATATGTCCCTCACCTTTGATTTTCATCATTTTTAAGCTCTCAAGGGCCATATGCATGAGGGCCTGAGTATTGATCTTCATCGTAAAATCAATATTCTCATGAGTGTGTTCTTCAAAATTTTTACCAATGACAACCCCAGCATTGTTAATCAGAATATCAACGCTGATTCCTTGTGACTCTAAATCACTGAACATAGTGGTAATTGATTTCGTATCTTGTAAATCAAGAGCATAGATATGAGTTTTTACTTCTAAAAGCTTCGTTAGTTCGCTTAACCCTTCTTGGTTTAAATCCACTAAAATAAGTGAGGAAGGCCCGAACCCAGCGATTTTCATGGCAAGAAGCTTCCCAATTCCCGAAGCGGCTCCAGTAATTAAGATGTTTTTGCCATGATATTTCTTCATAATACTTTCCTTTCTACATACTAAATAATGAATATTTTACTCGTTTTGTCAAAAAGAGACTTCTTTAAGGGACAAAGCGATTGGTAACTAGTATATATCGCCGAACTTTTAATAGGAGTAGTAAAATGAAAAAACTTTTTGCAGTAAGTATGCTTATGTTGTCTTCTATGACGTTTGCAGCCGAAATGAAGCTTAACAACTTCAACTGGACGCTGACTGATATTAGTTCAAAAGGACTAAAGAGTGAGACTCTTTATAAAAATATCGAGCGCAAACTTATCAATCTGAAATCTTCAATTTGCTCTAACCGAGCTCTTATGTGGAACTATGAGCTTGAAGGTAAGTACAATATTGATACTGCTAAAATTTTCCTATTCTATACAAAATCTAGTGGCATCAATGAGCAGAGCTTACGTGGATGGTGGTATCACGTTGCTCCAGTAGTTAACGAGAAAGGTGTTGCTACTGTTATTGATGGCGGCTTCCCTAGTTTTATTCCAGGGCCAATGACAACAGAAGCTTGGATGCAGAAATTTTCTAAAGTTGATAAGTGTAAAGAGATCCAGCCTCATGAAACTGAGCTCATTGAAAAAATGTTCAATGGAAGCCTTTATGATGAAGTAACTCCATATGGTTATAACAGATGTTATTATATGATCACTCCATCTCCATTCTGGACACCGATGACGATCGCTACTGAAATTCTTGGTCGTGATGAGAATGGCAGAGCACCTCGAATTTCTAGAGATAGAATCAATCAAGGTGAACTTGAATATGCTTGCATAGAAGCTACTACAAATAGAGTTGGCCGCTTCCTAGGTGGAGCAAGTGCTAAAGAAAAATGTGAAGAGTTTATGTCTCGCTACTAAGATAAAAAAAAGAAAGGGGCCCATCCGGGCCCCTTTTTTTATGCCGCCTTTTTCTTTTCTTGAGTCTCACGGAATGCATTTAAATCCACCACATTACTGGACCCTTTGTTGGCCATCAGTTTTGCATGGTTAAGTGCCTTCATTTCTTTTTTCGTCATCTTCTTTTTTTGTCCATTCGCTTGATGCTTTTTGCTCATACGTACCTCCAATGGATACTCATCTATTCGGCTTTTTCCGAAAATAGTTGAGCAAAAAACTTCAATTACAGGTTATTTCAGCTATTTGGAGATCTAGCTTCAATAGGACTTAAGTATACAAATTAAGTAATACTTAATAAAAAGGTTCCTCTTTTTTTAAATCTACCGGGAGGGATGACACCAATGAGTCAAAGCAGAACATACCTATTCTTGGGCCTAGTCTTCTTTAGTAATCTTTTTGCTTATGCAGATACCGTTTTTATTAAAAATCACTCATGGGCCTTAAGCGATATCAACAGTTTTGGATTCACCCAAGAAGATATCATTAAATCACTTAGAACAAATTGGGATCGAGAGGCACTTGATCAAGACCTGGCCCATCTTTATTCTTATCAGATTTTTAAGAAATTCAATGTGACGAGTGGAAAGATTTTTCTCTTCACTGATTACGCAAAATCAAATGTGGCCACTTTTATTAATGATGATCGAGAAATTTTTGTTTTTGATCATCAGGAAAAAGTCTTTCACCCCTTCTATTATTGGATTTCAAAATATTCAGATAATAAGAGATGTTATGAATTAGCAAATCCATCTGAGGAAACCACACTCAAAATGCAAATTAACCGTTTTAATCCCGGAGAGAATTGTTATTACGTCATTACTCCAGGCTACTTTTGGCAGCAATTAGAAATCTATCCTACTTCATTACCTAGAGATTATTTAATTAATGACATTATCGATGCCTGCTTCGAAGCAAGTGACAGAAAACTCTTTAGAAAAGATCGTAAACGCTGCCAGTATTGGGCGGAAAAAATCTAAAAAAATCCCTTCACTCATTTTGAGTGAAGGGAATCTTCTTAAAGAAGGTTCATACGACAATGAATCTTTTTACCATTCTCTACCATATCAAACTTAGGTGGATTTCTTTCAACATAGCCTGGCATTGTTAGCTTCATTGTTTTATCTGAAGTTTTAAATTCATGGCTCACTAGCGCATCAGGCGAGTACGTTTCATTTTTTTCTGATTCAAGCTGATAGGTTTTTCCTTCCATCTCCACAATGAGATGTTTCTCACCCTGTTTAGCTTGCACAGTTACATCAACTGGACAATCAGTGGTCTTGGCGACAGGATTCCATGAAGAAGCCGCCATTGAAAATTGTGAAATGAGTAGAGAAAAAAGAAATAGAGATTTCAAGATAGTCCCCCTTTAGTATTTCAAGAAGTAATGATTATCATCAATAGATCATCACCGTCTTGAGACAGGGGGACATATAACGCTGAATTTTGTCTTAAGAAAGCAGAGCGAGAGTCGCTTTAATTCGCTTCACTGCTTCTGAGATTTTTGCTTCACTTGTAGCATAAGAAAGTCGAATGTAATTTGGCGCTCCAAAAGCTGCTCCAGGAGTCATAGCAACATGACCAACATTAAGTAGGAACATACATAAATCACGAGAGTCTTTAATCACCTGACCCTGGTACGATTTTCCAAAATAATAGGAAACTTCCGGCAGTAGATAGAAAGCACCACCTGGCTTGTTGATTTGAATATGTGGTACTCCACTCATTAATTCCATGAGAAGATTTCTTCTCTTTAAAAATGCCAGTCTCATCGGTTCGATCACAGTTGGCTCTGCCTTCAGTGCTGCGATTGCTGCACGTTGAGCAATAGAGCAAGTTCCTGAAGTAAATTGCCCCTGAATTTTCACACATGCTTTAGCAATAGGCTCAGGCGCAGCAAGAAATCCAAGCCTCCACCCTGTCATGGCAAAACCTTTCGACAATCCATTTACTGTCACAGTTCTATCTTTCAATTCAGGAATTGAGCCGATAGAGAAAAGTTTAAAATCAAATGCAATATGCTCATAAATTTCATCAGAAATGATGATAACCTCTGGGTGTTTTTTAAATACTTCACCAAGAGCTCTTAATTCACTCTCCGAATACATTGTCCCAGAAGGGTTACAAGGATTGGAGAAAAGGAATGCCTTGGTTTTAGATGTAATGGCCTTTTCAAGTTGGGCAGCAGTGATTTTAAAATCAGAATTAAGATCTGTTTCAATAGGAACCATTTTCCCATCATTAAGAGCAATCATTTCACCGTAGCTAACCCAAAATGGAGTCGGAACAATGACTTCGTCCCCTGGATTAATAATTGCCATCAGAGCATTCATAATCGATTGTTTTGCACCAGTTGAAACGATTATCTGCGACGGTTTATAATCAAGGTTGTTATCGCGCTTTAATTTCATCGCAATTGTTTCTAACAATTCTTTATAACCTGGAACCGGTGTATAAAAAGAAAAGTTTTCATCAATAGCTTTTTTGGCTGCTTCCTTAATAAACTCTGGAGTATTAAAATCCGGCTCACCTAAACTCATGTTGATAACATCAACACCTTTGTCTTTAAGCTCATTGGCCAGACGAGACATGGCCAGTGTTTCAGATTCAGCAAGACGTTCAACTTTTTGCGAAAGTTTCATATTAGTACAATTCCTTATAAATTAGATCTTAGGGATAATTATAGTTTAATTTGCCAATATTGGTGAGCGAACAAAATTTCCTCACACTAACTGTGCTTGTAACCTCTGAATCAACTGATCTCTTTGATCAACCGTAGGCTTCTTCGTATCAAACTCTTTCATTTGCAGCCATGGCGGATTTAAAAACTGGGGATCATCTTGATAGCGTGGAAAAAAATGCCAATGAAGGTGTTCAACCACATTCCCATAACTGGCAAGATTCATTTTTTTAGGATTAAAAGTTTTAATAATAGCATCAGAGGCCATCATCATTTCACTGAACAGTTCTTCTCTGATTGGTGACGGAATATCAGACATTTCACGATAATGATGTTTACTCACCATTACACAATATCCTTCATAGAACTGATGCTCTCCAAGGTAAAGATAGCTATTTTTAAATTCTTTTACCAAATACGGATAAGAACCTTCTTGTGTTGCCTTTACTCGATCACATAGTGGACACATATGTCCCCTCTTCTTTGATTTTGTTTAATGCACGTTTTAATATCACAGAAAGCATCACCGCTACAACAGCAAGTGAAATGGTTAATCCCTGCCAGAAGCCAACGGCCTCCATTTGTTTGTGAAACCCTAAATAGTAACCGATAGGAATTCCCACAATCCAATAACCAAAGAACACTGCTAAAGAAGCTGAACGGGTAATACTTAAACCTCTCAGAACCCCGGCTTGAGTCACCTGTGCTCCATCGAAGAGTTGGAAGCATGCTACGTAGAAAAGCAATTTACTTCCCCATGAAATGACCTCAGCTTCAGTACTAAAAAGTGAAATAAAGAAATTCGGGAAAAGATAAAAAATAGCACCCGTAATAATGTTAAAAGCAATTGAAACAGAAAGAGCAACTTTCGCAAATGTTTTGAGGGACTGGAAATTCTTCTTACCAAAAGCGTGGCCGATTTTAACCGAAACAGCTGCACCAATTGACATCGGGATCATGAAGGCCAGAGATCCGATATTGAGAGCAATATTATTGGCAGCACTTTGTACTTCACCAAATTTACCAACAAAAAGGGTCACTGAACAAAAGGCCATGATTTCAAAAAATAAAGTAAATGAAATCGGAAGACCCAAACGAAAAGCTTCTTTGATAAAAGACCAGTCTACGTGCCATGGGCCTTTAAATAATTTCCAAGTCATTGCCATTAAGACAAATCCCATGAAAACACGAACGCCCAAACTTGCCCAAGCAAGCCCTATTTCATGAAGTTCTGGCAGACCAAATTCTCCGAATACTAATCCATAATTGAAAATAAGATTCACCAGTACTGCAATTAATGCAGTCAAATTGGCGGCAATCGTTTTTTCATTAGACTGCAAATACTCTTTGATTCCCTGATAGAGACAAAGTGAGAAAGCAGAGAAGCTCCCAATTTTAAGATAACCAATAATAATGCTCGTTATCTTTTCTGGGTAACCAAAATAGTGGATGAAGTACGAACTCAAATAAGTCAGGATGCAGGAAGCAACAGAAACTAAGAGTGAATAAACAATCACACTCATAAAATATTTCTCAGTCGATTCCCCTCTACCTCTTTTTTGAGCAAGCAGCGGAGATAATGAGAACTGTAGTCCTAAAAGAGAAATCATAATGGGATTTGCAACGGCAACGGCCAATCCGATAGCAGCTAAACATTCGCTAGAATATCTGCCGGCAATCATCATGTCTCCAGTTCCCACAAGAACAATTCCTAAGTGTCCTACAATAATCGGTAAAGCAAAAATGAGAAGCTGTTTAAAGGCGGTAAGGGATGAAATCATAAATTACTTTTGGGACAAAACAAATGCCTCAAATTCCTCTTGAAAACTAAGAAGTGACAGATCTTTGATGTGATCAATGTAGAGTTTCCCGTACAAATGATCAAGTTCATGCTGAATAACAACAGCAAGAAACCCCTTCACTTCCAAGATTCTCTCAATAAACAATTCATCAAAGTAAGTGACTTCAATATGATTAGGACGCTCAACATATCCCCTCAGACCTGGAACGGAAAGACAGCCTTCCCAATTACCCTCTGAGGAATCTGAAAGCACTTTAATTTTGGGGTTAATAAAGTATGTCGCTGGAAGACTAATTTCAGCACCATAGCGATTCGTCGGGCCGAGTTCGATTAACGCGACATTGAGTTCAATACCAATCTGAGGAGCAGCAATTCCAATTCCACCATAATGCTTCATGGAATCTTTCAAATCCTGCTTAAGTTGAGTAAAACTATCGGACAACACTTCTTGTTTGGTTAATTCTTTACAAATCTTTCGAAGAACTGGGTTACCTAATCGACAAATTGGTTTAATCATTACCACCTCGAGTTTTATGAGTGCCATCATAGCAAATCTTCTTAAGGAGAACACTGTTAATACCGAACAGATTAATGAACTCAGGAATTTTATATGAAAATAACAAAACCTTTATTATTGCTGGCCTTAATTTCCTCTTTCTCTGCTTGGGGAAGACCGGTCATGCATCCTCAATTTAACTTCCAAATCAGTACTAATAAAATGAAGGCCGGTGATCTTCACTATGCTTTCGTTGCTGTTGATAAAGAAAAATTCTTAAAAGAAGCAGGACCTTTTGCGGCCCTTTTAACAATCGCTCATCCTGAAGAGAAATCCCAGTACGCCTTAATCCGCAGTGTTTTCCCTATAAAAAAAGCAGTGGGGAGTATTGATTCAGAAAAGTTCAATGATCTCGCTTTTGTTAAAAAGATTGTTGGTAAAGACCAGCTACGAAAAGTTAAAGAGCATACTTATTACTCAATTTCCCATGATCTTTATTCTAATACGGCCTTCTCCAAGTATCATTTTGATTCAGATGATTTAACTTCTATCCCTGATTCAAAGATTGCCGGAAAAATTGCCGAGCTAAGAATCAGTGATCCCCTACTACAATCGGCCAATGCCGTTGTTTTTAAAAGTACCTATGGCCATAAAGGTAAAGTAAAAGAAGACTCAGAGTTTTTTGGATTCATCAGTCTCGATGAATCCAAAACTCTGGTGGTTTATATGAAAATGATTGTTTTTCCAGAAGGAAGCATTAAACAAAATGCGCTGGAAAAGAATATGCTTCAAGATGTCTTAAATCTGCAAAAAGCTCTCTCGGAGCTGGCCCCTTAAGAGGCCAGTTCCGCATTTTTCAGAGGCTGAAATTTTCTATTGATCTTATCTTTCAATTGTCTTTTTTCTTCTCCCAGCACTCTTTGAGCTTTATCGAGGGCATTGGCAAAAACCTCATAAATATTCACACCCTTGGCGTGGAAAGAAAAATCCTTATGGAAAGCGTGGGCGACTAAAGAAACTGAGAAGATATCCTTTGAATCCTGTTTAATGTAAACCTGAACAGGACTTGATACTGCCAGGAATCTTTTTATTTTTCCTAACTTCTCCATCATAAAATCATCTAGAGCTGGTGAAACATCCATACCTTGGTAGTAAACTTGCATTTGCATAGTCATCTCCTTTGATACATATACAATAACAAATTAAAGTGCGGCATCCCATTCAGAAAAAGCTTAGACATCCATAAGTTTTACTTAATAGTGAAATTCTCGAGTGCTTGCAGAGCTAATTGATTTACTTTTTTTCTACGACCAAGAACCAGCCAGACTTCATCAGTTACTGGTAAATCGTAAATCTTAACTAACTTTTTTTCTTTGATATAACGCTCAACTGTTGAAGGTTGAGAGATGATGACTCCATGTCCTTTGCGGGCCAGATCAACTTCCATCTGATGATCCTCAATCTCTGCAATGACGACTGGTTTTTTATTCATCGACTTCCAGAACTTATCAATTAACAAACTCGACATTGTTCTTGATAAATTAAGAATCAAATGAACGTCCGCCATTTTTTTACTTTCAATAATTTTCTTCCATGGTGATGTTCCAACTAATATCAGCTGCTCTCTGAAAATCCTTTTAATCTGAGTATCATCATAATGATTATTAGGGCGCGAATGTGTAAGAATCAAATCAAGTTCAAAGCTCTCTTGCATTTGGCGAAGTTGCTCAATACTTGCTTCGCGAACAATGACCTTCGCCCCTTTATCAAACATAAATTCGACCAGCTTTTCAATCATCGATTTAGGGATCGAATCTTCAAAACCAATTTCAATTTTAGATCTTCTGCCAGGTCCTCCTTGATCACTCAAGGTATCTTTCAGTTCCTGGCCAAGTTTGAAAATATCTTTGGCATAGTCGTAAACAAGATGACCCGTCTCCGTCAGTTCCAGACCTTTGCCAGATCGAGAAAACAGCGGAGTACCGACCTGATCTTCCAGTTCTTTTAATTGCATACTCAAGGCGGGTGCCGAAATAAGGACTAGTTTTGAGGCCTGGGCAAGCGAGCCTGCATCTGCGATTTTATAGAAGTAATAGAGCTGGTGATAATTGAGGTGATTCATATTTAGGCAGTATAACTAGCGAAAACTGACTAGTAAATTGACAGCTGTCTACTGGGCTTAACAGCAACTCCTGCTAACACCATGATTTTACACCCCCCAATATTGGCATATCACTTGTATTAAGTATTACAAACAAAGATCGGGGGGTCTATGAGAACGAGAACACTTTCACTCACTTCAATTTTAGGATTTTTAGGATTAGTCCTACTAGTTCATTCTTTTAACAGTCATGCAGCCGTGAAAGGTATCAGTTGCTCAACGACTTTCTCCGAAAAAGAATTCACTATCTCAGAAGGTAAAATTGATTTCGTTAAAAAGTATGATCAAGATAGAGGGATTGCTTCTGTAAAGAAAGTAGTCACTCACAAAAAACACATGGGATTTACTAAGACTATGTACATTGATGGCCTGAAACACAAAATCAACATCAAAGATGTTAATGATTTTTCTGAGGCAAATGATTACCTTTCAATTACGTCTCCTAAAGGCCATGAGATGACTTACCCTCTTAACTGTCACCAGGCTTAATCCCCCCCTTTTTTTAAAACCAGGTACGTGGATGTAGTGCCTGGTTTTAATTCAAAATTAACGCGACTCACATACTAGGAAAATAACACTTTTTCGATTAAGCTACTTCTTGGCAATTTCACCAGCTAAGGATGAGTTTAATGGATTACAATTTTTCAGAGATTGAAGCTAAGTGGCAGAAGTATTGGGACGATTTTCAAACATTTAAAACCCTCGAAGATTATTCGAAACCGAAATATTACGTACTCGATATGTTTCCTTATCCATCTGGAGCAGGACTTCACGTAGGCCACCCTGAAGGATACACAGCTACTGATATCATGGCCCGCTACAAGCGTATGAAAGGATTTAATGTCCTTCACCCTATGGGATGGGACTCATTCGGTCTTCCTGCTGAAAACTATGCGATGAAAACGGGGATTCACCCCAACATCACCACAGAACAAAACATTGCCACCTTCAAACGTCAGTTGAAAATGTTGGGATTCTCTTACGACTGGACTCGCGAAATCGCGACTTCGAGCGTGGATTATTACAAATGGACTCAATGGATTTTTGTTCAGCTCTATAACAAGGGTCTCGCTTACGAATCACAAATGATGGTGAACTGGTGTCCAAATCTTAAAACGGTTCTTGCTAACGAAGAAGTCATCAATGGTAAGTCTGAGGTAGGAGGACATCCTGTTATCAGAAAGCCGATGAAGCAATGGATGTTAAGAATCACAGAATACGCTGAGCGCTTGATTGAAGATCTTGATCTTCTTGACTGGCCTGAGTCAGTTAAAGAAATGCAGCGTATGTGGATCGGAAAATCGGAAGGGGCCAGCATCAGCTTTAAAGTTGATGGTTCAAACGAAGCGATCGAAGTTTTCACTTCTCGCCCTGATACACTTTTTGGTGCAACTTACATGGTGCTTGCCCCTGAACATAAACTTGTTGATATTATCACCACGGATGCTCAGAAATCTGAGATTAGTAAGTATCGCGAAACAACGGCCCTTAAATCAGATCTTGAACGTACAGAGCTGAACAAAGATAAAACTGGTGCCTTCACAGGTGCTTATGCCATCAACCCTGCCAACGGAGCAAAGCTTCCTGTTTATATCGCAGATTACGTTCTTAATACTTACGGAACAGGTGCCATCATGTCAGTACCTGCTCATGATGAGCGTGATCATGAATTTGCAACAAAGTACAATCTCCCAATCATCGCAGTCGTAAAATCTGATGTTGATGTACAAAAAGAAGCTTATTCAGGTGATGGTGAACATATCAATTCTGATTTCTTAAATGGCATGAATAAAAATGATGCCATCACTAAGATGATTTCATGGCTTGAAGATAAGAAGATTGGAACGAAGAAAGTTAATTACAAACTTCGCGACTGGTTATTCTCTCGTCAAAGATATTGGGGTGAACCATTCCCTCTTTTAAAATTTGAAGATGGAACTGTTCGTTGTCTTGATGCTGACGAGTTACCTGTAGTTCTTCCTGAAATTGAAAAGTATGAGCCATCTGGAACAGGTGAGTCTCCACTTGCAACTGTTGATGAGTGGCTATGGGTAATGGATCCTAAGACTGGTAAGAAAGCACGTCGAGAAACAAACACCATGCCTCAATGGGCCGGATCTTGTTGGTATTACCTTCGTTTCTGTGATCCGCAAAATAAGAAAGAACCTTGGAATTCAAAAATTGAAAATTATTGGATGCCAGTAGATCTTTATGTTGGTGGAACTGAGCATGCAGTACTTCACCTTCTTTATTCTCGTTTCTGGCACAAAGTGCTTTTTGATCTAGGACTTGTTTCTACTAAAGAGCCATTCCAAAAACTGGTAAACCAAGGAATGATTCTTGGTGAAGATGGTGAAAAGATGAGTAAGTCGCGTGGAAACGTGATTAACCCGGATTCTGTAGTCAATGAAATGGGTGCAGATACTCTTCGTATATATGAGATGTTCATGGGTCCACTTGAAAAAGTTAAGCCATGGTCAGTATCTGGAACGAAAGGTGTTTATAACTTCCTTTCTCGCGTACACCGCTTCTTCTTTGATACAAATAATTATGCGGCGAATGAAGATCAATCGAATGTAAAAGAGCTTCATAAGCTCATTAAAAAAGTAACTGAAGACATTGAAGGTATGCACTTTAATACTGCTATCTCTGCCATGATGATTTTTGTAAACAGCGTTTATAAAACAGGCAAAGTTACCAAGGAAACAGCTGCAACTTTTGCTCTTCTTCTCTCTCCCTTTGCTCCTCACATTGCTGAAGAGCTTTGGCACATTACTGGACACGCAAAATCTTTGGCCTACGAGACTTGGCCAGTCTTTAATGCTGATCTAGCAAAAGATGATACGATCACTATGGCCGTTCAAGTTAATGGTAAAACTCGTGCAACTTTTGATGTTCCTGCAGATATCACAAAAGAAGATTTCTTCGCCATCGCTAAGGCCGATGCGAAATTAGCAAAATTCCTTGAAGGGACAATTGTTAAAGAAATCTATGTGCCTGGAAAAATCTGTAACTTTGTAGTGAAACCGAACTAAAACAAAAAGCCCCTCGATAAGAGGGGCTTTTTTTGCAAAATTAGAAAACAGGAAGGAAGTAATTCAGAATCGTCAGACCTAATCCCGAAATAACAGGGATCGTAAGATTATCATCAATATTAAAAGCAGAAATCAATTCAGAGCCCGCCCCAATAATTCCACCGACAAGTGAGAAGATCAGAACATTCACTCCACCAACATTGGCATTTAAAAGATAAAAAAGCGCCACAAGGTAGCAGGTAAAAAAACCGGCCACAAATCCCTGGAGCGACTTATTAGGGAGAATTTTATCTTTTCCATAAAGAACGCCAAAAAAGGAAGAAACAGGATCTGAGAAAATAAGGAACATAATAGAGATAAGAGCAAGATTCTTATCGTAGAAAAGAAGAGAAAGAGCGATTCCTAGAGCATAGAAAGGAAGACCGCTTACACCCTCTCTTTCTGACTTTCTCATCAATGGGCCCATGAGCCTGATAATCCATTTATTAAAGAGCGGGTATTTTTGGCGAAAGTAATCAGCGGCAAATCCTAAGAGAGCAATACTGAGAACACCATATCCCCAAAGAGTGGAATCTTGTTCAGATCTGAAAAATAAAATAAGACCGAGTACGCCTGTACTCATGTGCCAAAGCTTTCGAGCGATATGTAAATCCGAGCGCTTATGCTGGATTTTATCAACTGGGCTATGTGAACTAGACAAACTAATCTCCCTAGTAAGGGTAAATAAAAAGTGCTTACTTCAGCAAAAACTATTCAAATACCTTAAAGGATTTGATTGTACTCGTCTACATGTCACCTGAAAAAAGAGCATATCATACAGAAATCACACAAGATTTAACCTTTCCAAACCAATAGCGAGGTTCATATAATTTAGCCACAGGAAAAAAATTTATGATGGAAAAAACGCATAGCGGATATAGCAATAAAAAGATCTGGGCCGTCGGTGGTGGTAAGGGTGGAGTTGGAAAAAGCCTTGTTTCGGCCAACGTTTCAATCTGCCTTGCATTGATGGGTCACAAAGTGATTACCATTGACCTTGATCTCGGTGGAGCAAACCTTCACACTTGCTTAGGATTACCTATTCCTAAGACTACTCTATCCGATTATATTTCGGGGAAAGTAACTAACTTTGAGGATCTCCTCGTTGCAACACCCATTACTAATCTAAAGATTATTAGTGGTGCTCAAGATGAATTGGGAATGGCCAATTTAAAAAACTTGCACAAGCACCAGCTTATTCAAAAACTTCACGAGCTGGAAGCGGACTATATTCTTTTTGATTTAGGAGCAGGAACGGCTTTCAACACGATTGATTTTTTTATCACTGCTGATAAAGGAATTTTAGTTGTATTGCCTGAACCGACCTCTATTGAAAACACTTATCGCTTTATCAAAACTGTCTTTTACCGTCGTTTGAAAATGATCGAGGGTATCGAAGTTGTTGAGCCATTAATTGATGAAGCTCTTAATGCTAAAATTACGACTGGACAGTTATCACCGTCTGATCTTATTCGTAAGATTTCTCAAGATCATCCTGAATTAGGTGCCAAGATTCGTCACGAACTTGCCTCGTTTAAACCGAACCTCATTATGAACCAAGTCAGATCACAAGCAGATATCGATATCGGTTATTCCATTCAGAGTATCTGTCGTAAATATTTTGGTATTGAAATGCCGTTTCCTGGATACCTCGACTATGATCAATCTGTTTGGCAGAGTGTTCGTAAGAGAAAGCCACTTCTGGTAGAATTCCCTAACTCGAAACTGGTCACAAACTTTGACCGCATTGTTCACAGACTCATTGAATCTTAGGAATTAAAATATGAACTCAGAAAAAAACAACTACTACGAAATTCTTGAGGTTCAAACTGATGCTACTCCTGCACAGATTGAGCAAGCTTATATCAGAGCTAAAAATGCTTATACTGGTGACAGTGTTGCTCTTTATTCACTGATCTCAAAAGATGAGTGCAATGAGTTTCTAGGTCAAATCGAAGAAGCCTATTCGGTTCTCGGTTTTCCTGAAAAACGCAGAGAATATGATCGTATTCGTGGGTTCAATATTCCTCAACAGGCTCAAACAGCAAGTAAACAATCAGGTTCTATGCAATATGAAAACTTCGGCTCCATTCATGGAGAAGCGAAGGTTTCAAAAATTTCTGCCATTAAAAAATTTGAACTTGAATTCGCCACAAATGCTCAGATGGAAGATAAGATTAAGGATTGCAGTATTTTCACTGGACCATTCCTTAAAGAAATTCGTGAATATAAAAATGTTTCTGTTGAAAGAATGGCCGATCTGACAAGAGTATCAAAAACTCATATCAGAGCTATTGAAGATGAAGATATTCCTAAACTTCCAGCTGATGTTTACGTTCGTGGTTATGTTTATCAATACGCAAAAGTATTAAAACTTAATCCTGATGCTGTTGCTTCTAGCTGGTTGCTTCATTTCAAGAAACTTAAATCTGGTAAGTAATGAGCGAACAAGAGACAAGCGAAAACTTTGAACTTTGTGTCTCTAGTGAAGATAAAGAAGTTTTCAAACGTCTAGATGTCTATCTGGTGGCAAAACTACCACAGTTTTCACGATCAACGATCAAAAAGCTTTTCGAAGACGAAGAAATTTCAAGTGACATAAAATTAAGCCTCAATAAGATGCCACCCGCCGGAACGATTATTGAAATCGAAGTTCCGCCACCTATCCCCTCTGACTTAATTGCTGAGAATATCCCTCTTGAAATTCTTTTTGAAGATCAACATCTTATTATCATCAATAAACCAGCAGGACTGGTCGTACATCCGGCCCCAGGTCATTATACGGGAACACTGGTTAACGCCATTCTCTACCACTGTCCTGATCTCAAAGGTATCGGCTCTGAAAAAAGGCCAGGAATTGTTCATCGTCTAGATCGAGGAACTTCTGGTGTGATGGTAGTGGCCAAAGATCAAAAAACTCATGAAGGACTGGTAAATCTATTCTCAGTTCATGATATCGAAAGACGTTATGAAGCACTTATTGTTGGCAGGCCAAGAATACTTTCCGGAACCATTACGACAACCTTGGGCAGACATCCAACTAATCGCCTTAAAATGGCCGCGAACGTAAAAAATGGAAAGAAGGCCGTCACTCATTATAAAACACTTCAAGGTCATGAGCGCGCTACTCATATGGAATTTAAACTTGAGACAGGAAGAACACATCAGATCCGTGTTCACGCCTCTCAAATGCTACAAACTCCGATTTTCTGTGATCCGGTTTACGGAGCTGGGAGCAGTCACATCAATAAACTACCAGTAGCTTTAAAAGAACTGCTAATTGATTATCCTTATCAGCTACTTCATGCCAAAGAACTAGGTTTTATTCATCCTATTACCGGTGAAAGGCTTCACTTTAAAACTGAACCGCCACAGATATTTAAAGATGCTCTCGAGGCTTTCTTCCCTAGCATTTAAGGGTTAAAATACCCACATGAATAACTTCATTTATTCCCAAAAACTTACTCATGGAGAATTTCGAGTCTATCCCGATAGGCCTGAGTTTTCATTTCATGAGGTTAAACAAGTTCATGGCATTGCTTGTTCTTACCCTACTGAGAAAATTACTGAAGCTGATGCACTTATCAGTAGCTATGCAGATTCAACTCCACTGGCCATCAAAACGGCAGATTGTTTGCCAATTGTATTTGAAGGAGAAAAAGAAGTTGTTTTTCTTCATGCAGGATGGAGAGGACTCGCCTTAGGAATCCTTGCTATTGAACAGATTAGAAACATTAAACCTGTAAAAGCTTTTATTGGTCCGGCCATTCACCAGTGCTGTTTTGAAGTCGGCGCTGATTTCAATAATCTTTTTCCAGAAATTAGTGTTTCATTGAAGGATGAAAAAAGTTATGCCGATCTCATCGGCTTTAGTATAAGTAAAATAAAAACAATATTTCCCAACATTTCAGTCGAAGAATCTGGAATCTGCACCATGTGCAATCATCTTTTCCACAGCTATCGTCGGGATAAAACACTTAAGAGAAACTATAACCTTTATTTTTCAAAGGACATTTGAATGGATTCAAAAAAATCACTTACCCTCAATGGGATGACAGGATTAAACTTCCTTTTCATTCTCAACGCGATTGCCATGATTGCTACCAGTGCGTATCTGACATCGCACTTCTATGAAACTCTTTATCCGACTCAACTTGGTGGCTCTGCTACACTTTGTAATGTCTCCAACTTCTTTAACTGTGATGCAGCGACCTACTCTATTCTTTCTAACATCGCAGGCGTTCCTATTTCCTTCTTTGGAATTATCGTAGGAGCTATTTTCCTGCTCACAGCTCTTATGCCTTCAGAGCAGCTAGAAAGAACAAGCTCAGCTCTTTCAAAGTACAATGCCATTGGTTGCGTATTACTATTCTTTTTCTCTGTTGGCGCTCTTGGAAGTCTTTGTCCTTTCTGTACTCTTTATTACGTTCTTTCTATTCTGGCCTGGTTTCTTTTATGGAACAAAGGTATCAACACCTGGACTCCTGATTTGAAATGGAGTGGAATTTTTGGATCAATTCTTCTTGTAGGTGCCGTAATGATGGGTCAGCACACTGCTGGAAAAGAAGAAAAGAAAACTAAGGTTGCTGAAGCCATTGTTAAGCAATATAACTCTTTGGCCTTGATCGGTGAGCCAGATCAAGACTCTCCTTACCGAATTCATTCTGCGACTGAAAAATTTGCTGATGCTCCCATTAGAATGACTATCTTCTCTGATTTTGAGTGTCCATTTTGTAAGTTCGTCTCTGACCAAATGTCTGAGATCGTGAGAATTTACGGGAAGCAGATCAATATTCAATATATGTTCTACCCGCTTGATTCAAAATGTAATCCTCAGATGAAACAGCGAGGCCATGTGAATGCCTGTGATGCGGCTGCTGTTGCGGCATGTGATCCGGCAAAATTCCATAAGGTTCACGATGAAATCTTTGCTAGTCAGGCAAGCCTTGCGAGTGACCTTAAATCAATTGCTGAAAATAACGGAGTTGCTAGCTGTCTTAATAATCAAGAAGCAATGAATAAGGTTATTGAAAACATTAACCTATCAGGTAAATTCAACATTAAGTCGACTCCAACAATCATTCTTAATGGTAAGAAAATTGAAGGAACAATTCCTAATTACCAATTCTTTGCGATCTTCGAAGAATTGCTAAAAGGTCAAAAATAAAAATGATTATTGAAACTCACTGCCACCTCGATTACTTAAAGTCTCTCACTCTGGATGAAATACTTTACCGTGCCGAGGAGGCAGGAGTTCAAAAATTTATTACGATCTCAGTTGACCCGAACAATATGGATGAGGTCTTAAAACTATCGAAACTTGAGAAAAGAATTTACTTCACTCAAGGGATTCATCCACATGATGCGAAAGATTTTACTGAAATCGAAAAGAATAAAATTATTGAACGGGCCCAATTTCCGAAGATGGTTGCTGTCGGAGAAATAGGGCTCGATTATCACTATAATAATTCCCCTAAAGACATTCAACTAAGAGTATTTGAGGAACAACTGCAACTAGCAGTTGATCATGACCTCCCCGTTGTTATTCACACTCGTGAAGCGGATGAAGATACTAAAAGTATGTTGAGTAACTTTTCAAATCACCTGAAAAGAAAAGGTGTGCTCCACAGTTTTACATCGGGCAGAGCTCTTGCAGAATGGGCACTGAATGATGGTTATTACTTGGGGTTTAACGGGATTATTACTTTTAAGAATGCACAGAATGTTCAGGATGTTGTGGGAATGACTCCTCTTGAACAAATTCTTCTTGAAACTGATTCTCCTTTTCTCACACCTGTCCCTCATCGAGGAAAAGAGAATGCGCCTTTTTATCTTCCTTTTATTGCACAGAAAATCGCTGAGCTAAAAGGAATAGAACTCAATACAGTGCTTGATGCTGCTTTTAAGAACTCTTTCTCGTGTTTTCCAAAACTTGTGAATGAAGGTTAGAAAGTTGCTGCATAATTGGATCTTCTTTAAACTTTCCTGCCAGGAATAATTTTAAATCTTCCAGAGAGAGTTCGTAGAGCTCTCTCTCTTCATCCTTACATTTTTTACGTCCATCTAGTCGTGAAAAATAGACTTCTAAGATTTTAGAGCGCTCGTATTGCAACAAGATCTCGTTCACTTCTTGATATCTAAAAAGAGACTGCATTGCTTGAGAATTCATAGGTCAAATCACTCCGAGTTGGCTCAGAATGTAGGAATTCTCTGATAATGTAAAACAGCAATTTTTAAAGCTAGTGAAACTTTAGATGCGGTTAAGTTTACAGAGCTAAAAGTCCCTCTTAAACAAAAAAAAGTGTAGTTATTAGTCTTCTACTTTAAAACCTGACAACATCTTACCCAGACTGGTTTTTGGAGCACTTTCACTCTTAATCTTTACATTACCTTTAGGAGCGATTGGATCTTCATCTTCTATAAAGTCAGGGTAATAAGGAAGCTCAGCTTTATAGATAATTCGATCAAGATGCTTCACATAACCTGACCATGTGCCTGTTGAAGAATCAGTTTTTTTGATGATGTCAAAACTTCCCATTTTAGAATCCATCAGATCGATCAAATGCACGAGATAGGCTTCAGAAGTTTGAGGAATTTTTGGTGATCCATATTCATACTCTCCATGATGAGAAAGAAGAATATGTTTTAAATGAAGTTTTAACTGATAAGGAAAATTCTTAATTTTATAAGAGTAGCGGTCAACAATCTCTAACCCTTTTACCAAGTGGCCGACAAGTTTTCCTTCCTCTGTGTATTCAACATTTACACCATCAGTAAGTTCATAAATTTTACACAGATCATGAAGAATACAGCCGGCTACCACATAGTTCTTATTCACTTGGTAATGAGCAGAAAGAATGAGGGCGAGTTTTGAACATGATAAGACGTGCTCTAATAAACCTGAACGATAAGCATGATGAATTGATTTTCCCGCTTGCCACGTTTTCAAACGTCTTACGACTTCCTGATCGGCCAGAATATTTTTTAACAGTTCTCTGATGTAAACATCATCAAGTCCGTTCACGATCACCATTAGCTCAGAGAACATGACTTCCGGATCAACCTTGGCCTTCATGACAAAATCATCCATATTCACTTCTTCTGAAGAGAGCTTAGTAATACGTGAGATAATAAATTGTTTTTTACCTTGGTAGAAATTGAGCTTTCCTGAGGCCTTCACAAAAGAGCCTTTAAGGATTTGGCCCTCAACTTCCGTTGAGTATTGCCACAGCCTTGATTCCAAATCTCCAGAGGCATCTGAGAGGATAATATTGAAGTATTTTCTCCCGTCTTTACCTTCCATAACATTGATAATTTTAACGAGAAAAATCGACTCGATTTCTTGTTTTCCGCCCAAATCAGAGATGAACAATTTAGTCATGTATTACACCGCGCATTAACTAGTGAGAATGTTATTATTAAGCCTGTGGGAATAACTTGAATCCGCTACCCAAAACTACTTAACTAGAGTAAGTTATCTCCTACAAATTGTCTTAAAATTTCGTCTCAATATTCACCCTAAGGGAGTCCCTATGAAAAATGTAAAAGTTGGTATTAATGGTGTTGGCCGCATTGGAAGAACAATTCTACGCGCCTACTTTGATAAAATCCTTTCTGGCAAAAACCCTGGAATCGAAATTGCTGCTATCAATAACCCTGGCTCACCAGAGGCCTATATCCACCTTCTTCGTTACGATTCACTTCACGGAAAATTAAAAGGTGAGTTTTCATTCAACGCAGAAACTGCAGAAATTAGTTATGAAGGTCATAAAATTAAATTCTATGCCGAAAAAGAGCCAAGCAAAATTCCTTGGAGCTCACACAATATTCAGATCGTGATTGACGCCACTGGTATCTTCAAAGACAAGCAGGGTCTAGGCCAGCACATGAATGATACAGTTAAAAAAGTTATCATGTGTGCTCCAGGAAAAGATCTTGATGGAACTTTCGTAATGGGAATTAACCACGAGCTTTTTGATTCTTCAAAACACCACATCATCTCAAATGCATCTTGTACAACAAACTGCCTTGCTCCAATTGCAAAAGTTCTTGATGAGAAGTTCGGTATCGTTAACGGTCTTATGACAACTGTTCACTCATACACTTCAGATCAGAACCTTCTTGATAACTCTCACTCTGACCTTCGTCGTGCACGTGCAGCGGCAATGAGCATGATCCCTACTTCAACTGGTGCTGCGAAAGCTCTTGGCGAAGTTCTTCCAAGCATGAAAGGAAAACTTGATGGTTACGCAGTTCGCGTTCCAACTCCAGATGTTTCAATGGTAGACCTTACAGTTGTTCTTAACAAAACTGTTACTAAAGCAGATATCAACGCTGCTATGAAAGAAGCAAGCCAGACATATCTTAAAAACTATCTTGGCTACACTGAAGAAGAACTTGTTTCTCAAGATTTCATGGGATGCCCAGAGTCTTCATTCTTTGATGCTAAACTTACAAACGTTATTGGTAATACGGCCAAGGTTGTTTCTTGGTACGATAACGAAGTTGGATTCTCAAATCGTGTGATTGACCTTGCTGGCTTCGTAGGTTCTAAACTCTAAGGATTTTTTATGCAGTTAAAATTTATTGAAGAAGCAGATTTGAAAGGAAAACGAGTTCTTGCTCGTTTCGACTTCAACGTTCCTCTCTCAAAAGATGAACCGAGACAAATCACAGACTCTTCACGTATCGATCTTGCTCTCCCAACGATCCGTCTCATGCTTGAGAAAGGTGCTTCTAAGATTGTTCTTATGAGCCACTTGGGTCGTCCTCATGGGGAAGCGAATCCTAAATACTCTCTTGAACCAGTAGCTGCTTATCTGGCAAAACAACTTGGAATGGATGTCATCCTTTCTGAGTCTCCAGTTGATAATGGCGTTAAAGATCTTCTTTCTCTTCCAGAAGCGAAAATTGTTCTTCTTGAGAATCTTCGTTTTGATCCACGTGAAGAAAAGAATGATGCTGAATTCGCTGAGAAGCTTGCAAGTTTTGGGGATGTTTATGTGAATGATGCTTTTGGTGCCGCTCACAGAAAACATGCCTCTGTTCATGAGATCAATGCTTTCTTCAAGAATCGCGCTTATGCCGGTTTATTGATGAAAAAAGAAATTGAATCTTTAAGCTACCTTCTAGAGAAGCCTAAAAAGCCATTCATTGCTGTTATTGGCGGAGCTAAGGTAACTGATAAGATTAAAACAATTGAGAAGATGCTTGTTTCTGTTGATAACCTTCTTATCGGTGGAGCAATGGCGTATCCATTCTTAAAAGCAAAGGGTGCGACTGTTGGTAACTCTCTATGCGGAGAAGAGGATATTGCTTTAGCACGTCACCTGCTTGCTCAAGATAAAGGCGGAAAAATCATTCTTCCTCGTGATCATGTCATCTCAGATTCTCTTGAAGGCCAAGGTGAAGTTTGTGAAAACACAAGCATTCCTGATGGCAAAATGGGACTAGATATCGGACCTGAAACAGTACGTGTCTATTCAGAATTCCTTGGAACGGCCAAAACAATTTTCTGGAATGGTCCAATGGGTCTTTTTGAATCTGCGCACTTTGCTCTTGGAACAATGAAAGTTTGTGAGGCCATTGCTAAAAATCGCGACGCTTTCAGTGTTGTTGGCGGTGGTGACTCTGTAGCAGCTGTTCAACAGTCTGGCATGGCAGATAAATTCACACACGTTTCAACTGGTGGTGGTGCTTCTCTTGAATTCATCGAGAAAGGTGATCTTCCAGGTGTTCTTGCTCTTAAAATCGGAGTTTAAAACATGACTAAGCTTTTAGTGGCCAACTGGAAAATGAATCAAACCGTTAAAGAAGTTAAAGAATTTCTTGCTGCCTTTAATGAAAAGTATTCTGGAAAACATCAGGCATGGATTGCTCCTCAAGCGATCCATCTTCCGCTAGGTATGAGTCTTTCCACAAAAGTTAAGTGGGGAGCACAGAATACAGCAACAGAAGATGCTGGTGCATTTACTGGAGAAATTTCGCCTAAGTCTCTTAAAGACCTTGGTGCTCATTTCACTATCATTGGTCACTCTGAGCGTAGAACCTTGTTTGCTGAAACGAATCAGGTGCTCAATAAGAAAACACTTAAGGCCATCGAAAATGGTCTTAAAGTTATTTTCTGCATCGGTGAAACCCTGGCCGAGCGCGAATCGAACAACACTTTTGATGTTATTCGCACTCAACTTGAACTTGGTCTTAAAGATGTGAAGATGAGTGAAGTGATCCTTGCCTACGAACCCGTTTGGGCCATTGGAACTGGGAAAACAGCGACTCCGGATGAGGCCCAGGAAGTTCATGCCTTCATTCGTTCAATTGTTCCTGGAACTCCTATTCTTTACGGTGGAAGTGTGAAACCTGATAACGTTGAGAAATTACTAGGCCAGAAAGACATTGATGGGGCCTTAGTTGGTGGGGCAAGCTTAAAAGCGGCTGACTTTTTGGCCCTTTGCGCTGATAATTAGTCTTTTCATTTGCAAGACTGACCTTTTTTGATAAAAATAACACCCTAATTGGGAGATTTTAGAATATGACAACATTCCTTATCGTACTTCACGTTTTCATCTGTGTACTTCTTGTAGTCACAGTTCTTCTTCAGTTCGGTAAAGGTGCTGAAATGGGTGCCATTATGGGCGGAGGCGCTTCTCAAGCTGTTTTCTCTAGCTCTGCTAAGGGTAACTTCATGACTAAGCTTACAACGTTCTTAGCAATAGCCTTCTTCGTGAATTCAATTGTTCTAACAACAATTAAATCTCGTGAATCAAAATCATCTCTTTTTGATGATGAAGCTCCAATTGCAGCTCCTCTTAACTCGGATGCAGTTGAATCAAAAGCTCCTGCAGCTCCAACAGCTCCTGAAGCAGCACCAGCTCAAAACTAAGAATCAAAAAGGGAGCTTCAAGCTCCCTTTTTTTATATCCGCTTTTTACTTAATTCTTCGTACTCTTTTTTATATTCCCCATATTTCTTCAAATCAATCGACTTAGCAGCAATCTTTCTCCAGTGCTCTAGATTTGGAATATGAGCTGAATGCGATCCAGCTTTCATATCGCCAAAGGCAAGCTTAACAAGTTTTTCATCCTGCTTAGAAAGTAAATTACGATTCTCCCACTGACGGATTTTTCTCAACACTTCTTCATCGTGTTTAATAATCAACTTATCAAAGAGGGCCACTAACTCCTGGGCCGCTTCACTCTTCTCAATTTCCCAGCTCAAGAAACTTAATCGATCCCAATGAAGTTCTCTTGCCCCCTCAGCTGTTGGACCTTTTACCATTGCCACCGATCTACCACCATAAGGGTTAGCTGGTATCTGGAGGAAGTCATTAATCTCACCTACATCACGAGCGAGAGTTCTGATACGACCGCCACCAATCTGCATTTCTAAAGTGGCGCAAATGGCAGGATCTTGAAAATTATTGTTCATCCCCCCCGCAACTGTCAGACGAGTGCGATCATTAATCTGGTGAGAATATCCTACAGAGAAACCTGCTCCACCTTGTCCACGCCCACCTTGATAATACTGAGAATCTTTAGATAACACCTTCGGATCGACTGTAGGGCTTGTGAGATCGTAAAAGATACTTGCAAATGCAGTATTCCCTGCAGCAGTTCTATGCTTAAAGTAAAAATTCATGGTCGCGGGAATTGATCCTTGCTCAGGCATATTCATGCCCATCACTTTTAAAACTCCACGGCCATTGGTTTGATAATTAAACTCACTATCACCTGATAACATTAAACCAGCAGAAGTCTCACTTCCTTTCTCTCCTCGATAGAAGACACCTGCTCCATAAGTTGCGGCCTTCTCGGCTCCATGACTAGGAGTGATGCCTGGATTAAAGACAGTGTGATCTTGGTACATCACTTCAAGTCCAAATCCGGCCATCGTTGGTGATTTTACAGTAAGCATTCCACCAGAAGAGATTTCTAAGAAATTAGTAATCTCGTGAGAATCAACGATACTGGTAATAATATCGAGATGATTCATGAAATTCTGACCTTTCGGTGTGATATTCAATTCAATTTTGGCACTATCACCTGACTTCTTACTCTCTAATGTGAACGGGAACAACTTCACCTTAATCTTATCCCCTTCTTTAAATTCTGCTTTTAAGTAATAAGTCCCCTGTGCTTTGTCTTGTACGAAAGTAAAATCTAATTTTTTACCAGCATTACCCTTTGCCTCAAATGAAATCATATCTTTTAAGAAATCAGGGCCGGCCTGCAGTTTAGCAAGATTGATTCCGCCAGTGTCTGTTACTGACTCAATAGAGTAATAATGAGAAACGAGTTTAGGAGTACTGACTTTTTGAGAGTTGAACGTCAGATCCTTACCTTGCAATGTTCCTGTTCCATTAATATTAATCGGACCTTGATACTGAACAGAACCTTTAATATCTCCACCAAAAACTGTCTTGCCGCCAACTTGAGTGACTTCTAAAAATTTTGCAGAGATTTGTCCGAGCACCGACATTTTAGGTGAAGAAATATCAATCTCAGCACCTTCCATCAGGTAGTAGCTAACAGGCTGTCCATTAGCATCTTTCGTTTTAATTTGAACTAGTTTACTAACGTTCCCCGAAGCAGAAATCTTATTCTTAAGGTCATCAAGCTTAATATCTTTAAGAGAGTTCACCTGAATGACAGTCATATCTTTATTTTGAAGATAACTAGCATTCCCAAATTTCAGTGAAGCTTTAAACACATTTTCTTCAACTGCAACCAGCTGGTTGTTATCAAAACGGATAAGGGTAATTTCATTATTTGGCTCTTTTATTTTTTGATAAAGAGCATTCTCGAAACTCAAATCTCCTTTGAGTTTCTTATCAACTAAATTGATCTTACCTTGAGTGATAGAAGCTTCATCTTTTTGTGCTGTTTGATTAAAGATGGCCTGCCCAATTGTTCCCTGTCCCTGCAATGTATTTTGCGAAACCTTAAACTCTAATCCATCAATTTTACCGGACTTGATAAGCGGAGTCTCAACGAACTCAATTCTTTGGGTTTTAAGAGTTCCTTGAATATCCTGATGTTTTCCTGTTACCGATAAATTATCTGCTACAAAGCTTTTAAACTCAGGAGTCGTTAGATACTCAATATTTTTAAATAACGCCTGATAAGTATTTTTATCCTTAGAAGCATTGATCGCAATTTCTTGTCCCTTCTCATTGAAGATTTTATAAAACTTCTGATTACCTGATTCAATAACCTGAACTTGAATCTTCTGATCTTTCTGTGACTTATCTTTCAGTAAAACATCTACCTTATAGCCCTCAACCATCGCATTGACCGATTGAGCACCACCAAGAATCACTTTCCCTTGATTATCTCCCTTATAAAGAACTTCAGCTCCCGTGATTTTTAACGTCTGTGCATCTCTTTGCAGATTCAGCTGATCCAGAGTCACTTTACCTGATTGCTGATTATTACTGCTGTTAATTTGAACTTGCCCATTACTCGCCTGAAAGCTTGTTCCCTGATAGTTTCCTGAAGCAGTCCCTACTTTACCCGCCCCATTAAAGTCTTTACCTGATTGAGTGAACTCACCAAAAAGACCGTCCATCTTCAGTGAGATTTGTCCAAGAGTTGAAGATTCAGGAGAAGTGATATCTAGCTTTCCACCCTCAAGCAGGTAGTAGCTCACTGGTTTTCCATTTTGATCTTTAGTCTTAATCTGGATCAGGCGGTTCATTCCGGCGTTAGCAGAAATTTTATTCTTTAGATCATCAATTTTAAGGTCTTTAATTGAATTGAGTTCAATGACCGTCATCTCTTTATTTTGAAGGTAATTGGCATTCCCAATATTGGCCGAGGCCTTGAAGACCTTGTCTTCAATGGCCACCAACTGAGTATTATCAAAACGCACGAGTGTTACTTCGTTACCCGGCTCTTTTAACTTTTGGTAGAGAGCATTTTCAAAACTAATTCCTCCGCTGAGGTTCTTATCAACAAGATTGATCTTTCCCTTTGCAAGAGCAGCTTCATCTTTAGCAGCACTTTGGTTAAAGATCGCCTGTCCAAGAGTCCCTTGCGCACTCAGATTATTCTTTGAAATATTAAATTCCAGAGCATCAATTTTACCTGATTTAATCAGCGGCGTTTCATGAAACTCAATTTTCTGAGTTTTTAAACTTCCTTGAATATCATCGTGCTTTCCAGAAACGGACAAATTATCGGCAACAAAACTTTTAAATTCTGGAGTGGAGAGATACTCGATATTCTTAAATAGGGCCTGATAAGTATTCTTATCCTTAGAGGCATTGACCGCGATCTCTTGTCCCTTCTCGTTGAAGATTTTGTAATAGCGCTCAGACCCCGATTCCACTACTTGAACTTGAATCTTCTGATCGTTAAGTTTGTTATCCTTAATAACAACATCTACCTTGTAGCCTTGAATATCAGCACTTAGATTTTGTGCTTTACCAAGAATAACTTTCCCTTGATTGTCCTGCTTATAAAGAACTTCTGCTCCTGTAACAGCAAAGTACTGGTTATCTCTCTTCACATTTAACTGATCTAGAGTTCCCATACCCAGTTTTTCATTTCCACTGCTAAAAAATTGAGCTTGCCCATTTTTGGCCTGAAAATCTGTATTCTGATAAGAACCATTGAAATCACTAAATTTCAAAGAACCATTAACACTGTCTTTTTGACGAACAAGCTCTCCTGAGATGCCTGTCATATTGGCGATGTTCTTATTCCAAGAATAAGTGAGATTGGAGTTTGCAATTTTATAAAACTCAGTATTTTTATCTCTTTTAATTTCTAAATCATCAAAAGAAAGTTTTAATCCATCTTTTTGAACATTTCCAGCATGAGCAAGTAAGACCTCTTGGCCATTACTTTGGAAATACTGCCCACTTTTAAAACTGAAATCTCCTAAGTATTTATTCTCTGAATCTTTCAATTTACCTGAAAAGTTCTTAACAAGAAGTTGCTTTCCTTGAGGAGATTCAAAATAGCTAATCGATTCAGTAATGGCCGAAAGCATATACTTGTCTGTCGAAGCATCAATTTTAACAAGATTCCCATTTTCACCAAAGACTTGATAGAGTCTCTCTCCGTCTTTCTCCAGAATTCTTAGCTGAAATTTCTCTTTCATGCCGTTGGAGTTAATGGCTTCAAGATTAAGATTGATCGCCCCACTCTTGACAGTTAAATTCTGTAAACTTCCCCGAAAGTTCTTTTCATCACCAACATTAAAGACTCCTTCAAGACCTTTTAAAACGACTCTGCTGTTACCATTGGAAAAGAGAGTTTCCTCAGAAATAATTCGTCCTGAAACAACTTTGTCCTTTTTCTCGAACTCTAAGAATGTACTAGTATTACTTAATTGCTGATTACCTTGCTTGATATTGATTTGGTCCCAAGTAACTGTTTGCACACCGTTCTTGGAATTCAAGTTCATATTTGTTCCGCTCACATTGCTGTTACCTGAGCGGCCACTTAACTCTTGAACACGAAGATTCGTACTTTGATTCTGCTTATCATAAGCAAATTTAAAATCATTTAGCTGAAGCTGATTGCTCCCTTGCTGAATATTGACCTTATTAGCATTCCCTGAAATAAGTTGTCCGTTATTGCGGATCTCAAGATTTTGGATATTTCCTTGAGTTTGATCTTTCTGTACTACTACATTTTTTGCACTTAATAATCCCTGTCCTCCATCAGACAAGAAATAAGTTTCTCCAGTTGCTGTGGCCACCACTTTCGAATTGCCTTTAACTTGAGAATAAGAAACCACTCCATTAGGATCATCAGTTCCAGCGAAGATTCTACGTGAGCCTGTATCTTTATTTTCCTGCAAAGACAGGGAAATTGGTGTTGTAGAATTCACTGAAACTAAATTGTTCGGCCCTGACATCTCTTGGTAAGTGAAACCTGAATTGCTTTTAAGGTCGAGATGATAAATCTGTGAGTTAGAATTATTACTGATTTTAGTATTTAACTTTACTCCACCAGGAACATCGAGAATCTTCTTACCATCTTGATTGTAATTTAAGGTGCTCGATTGAATATTTAGGTCAATATCCGATTTATTATCCTGAATTTTAATCTGGCTTTGCCCTAGATTAATGTCTCCGAGCTTGGGATCAATCAAGACAGTATTAGTACCAGTTCCTTCCAGCATATTGATTTTGCCATTCTTATAAGGAACGTCAAAACGATCGGCCTTCAGAGTCTTATCACCAATTTGCATAGTGAAAGGAGAGATTGAGCAAGTCGAAGAAGAACAATTAATCCCAGCAATTTTATCAATGTGTTTATTGAGCTGGTCCTGAACTTCTCGTAAGAAAACATCTTTCTGCTTTTGAACTTCGGAGATAAGTTTTTGACCTTCCGGAGATTTTAGAATTTTTTGAAGATCTTCGATTTTAGCAGGACCAGCTTTCTTCTCTGCCTCTTCAACTTTCTTAGTGATGTCAGCAATGAGCTTTTTATCTTGGATGATTTCTTGAATCTTCTTATCACTGATCAGTTGAAGAGTTAGCTGCTGCCAATCTGGTCGAATAGAAAAAACATCCGCCTGAATTGAGGAGGAGAAAGCAAGAACGGCCAGAAGAACATAGCTGTGAGTTTTCATCGTTCTACTTATCGAACGAAATACCGAACAACATTAGTCAAATAAGACAAATGACTAAAGTATTGAAATCTTAGCTAGATTTCTTGCGATCTTTATCAGTAACCACCTTGATTTTCCCAAAATCCAAGTCTTTTTTAAATTTGCCCACATCCTCCAAAGGAAGTTTAGCGTAAGGCAAAGTTGGGTCAAAGCTATCAAGCAGCTTGAGATCACGGTGAATATCATGACGAACATAGCCCACATGATGATCAAAGATATCAAAAAGATCAGGGTCTAACTTTATCCCTCTAAACTTTCTCATCGTATTCATAGCTTCAGTAATCGGAAGAACTTCGTTGTAAGATCGTTTGGTCGTGATGGCATCAAAGAAGTCAGCGATGGTACAAATTCTTGCAAGAAGATGAATCTCTTCGCGACCTTTTAATTTATTAGGATATCCTGTTCCATCAAAATTTTCATGATGTTCATGAATCACTCGCCCAATGACTTTTAAGTCTAGATCCTTATCAATTTCACAGTGACCACTTAAAAGTAATTCAAGACCAAAGTCAGGATGTTTTTTAATTGTTTGATAATCTTCGTTAGAGAGACCGCCAGGATTATTCAAAATATGAGTAGGGATTTTGATTTTACCTAAATCATGAAGAAGACCGCCAAGACCTGCATGCATCAGTTCTACCCGAGTGGCCTTGGGATGAATCGCTCGATAAATACTTATGCAATACATGCACACGTTAATCGAGTGATCGTAGGTATAAAAGTCATGAAAACTGAGATTGGTGATAAGGCTTCTTAATCCATCAATGTCTTTGCCTTCCAGCATATCAACCATTGATTCAACAACATCACGACAGCCTTCGATATTCTGAGAAAGAAGTTCTGTTGAAAATTCTTTATTACCTTCAAAGATATTCTGCAAATAGTTGAGAGCAGAATCTTTGATGACTGTGACTTTTTCTACTTCATTAATACTAGTTGCTTTCACTAACGATTTAAAAAACTTTTTCCTCTGAGATTCAGCAACATAGAGTTGATAGTATTTTTTTTGAAAAGATTCCAGATCCGTTTTTGTTAAATACTCACCTTGTGGAAAAATTCTTATAAACTTTTCTTTGTCTTTAATGGCAGAGGAATTGATATAGAGATCGTAACTTAGGATCTGCTCTACGGGAATAAGATCATGTCGAACGGAGAAGTAACTACTGTAATCCATTTGTCGATTTTAACACCTTTCTAAAATTTTGTGGGAGTAAGTTCATTAATTCACTAACATCTCAAGGGGCTGGAGCTGTGACTGACCATTTTTGTAGGCAAACCTAACCCTCCTTGCCTCAGCCTGTTCTCAAGTTACCCATCTCAACCTATTAGGAATAAAAGAAGACGATTTTACATTTTTGTTTCTTCAATTTAACAAGAAGAGTAGCCTAAAAAAAATGAGACTGAAGAAAAGGAATTTGTATGACGACAGCTTGGATATACTTACTGACTGCCGGAGTGTTTGAACTCGGTTTTACCACTTGCTTAAAGTTGGCCAATAATTTTACCAAAGTTCCTTACGTCATTGGTTTCTTCATCTGCGGGATCATCAGCTTTTATTCACTTAATAAATCCCTTGCGACTATCCCACTAGGAACGGCCTATGCAGTCTGGACAGGAATTGGCGCCTTCGGAACGGCCATCATTGGGATTATGTATTTTGGAGAACCAGCGAATTTACCACGACTGCTTCTTTTAGCGGGTTTAATTGGATGTGTTGCTGGACTGAAAATGCTTTCACATTAAAAAAAAGGAGGCCAATCGGCCTCCTTCTCTATTCTAAATTTCTTAACTAAAAACTAAAATGGAATATCATCAGCAGCAAAGTGAGCATCATTTGAAATCTGATAATCTTGAGCTGATGGTTGTTGAGCATAAGAGTTATCAACATTCGTTGTGTTACCTGCACCAGTAGTTGCTCCACCGATGAATTGAACAGTCGCTGCCATAATTTCAGTTGTGTAACGTTTGTTACCGTCTTTATCATCCCAAGCACGAGTTTGAAGGCGACCTTCAACAAATGCCTGACGACCTTTGCTTAGATATTGATTACAAAGTTCAGCAAGTTTTCCCCAAACAACAACTCTGTGCCATTCAGTTTTCTCTTGCTTCTGTCCACCCTTGTCAGTCCAGCTCTCAGTTGTAGCTAGTGAGAAGTTACAAACAGCAGCACCACCTGGAGTGTATTTAAGTTCTGGATCTTGTCCAAGACGGCCTAGTAGGATTACCTTGTTAACGCTCATGATTTCTCCTTTCGCATAGGTTGCGATCAATTAATAATGTGTTTCCTATACCTACTTCTTACCAAAGATAGGCTTAAGTTGGAAAAGGATATTTACTGTCCTTTTCTTGCTAGCGAAAAGTGCAAAAAAAAGCCCTCAGATGAGGGCCTTAACTGCTTAAATTTATTAATGGATTTATCAGGGCATCAAATTACTGGAGATGTTGGTACTCTTCCATTTTTTTGGCCCTTTTAAGAATAGGACTATTCGGATTTTGTTTAAGGAACTCTTCCACTTTCTGGCGGGCGAACTTCACGTCTTTTTTATACCATTTAGGATCAAAACCGCAGTAAGGACAAACTAAGTCTTTGCGATAAAGAGATTTATAAACACCTTCAAAAACCGCCCAAACCAGAATCACCGATGAGAATGACTTCAATCCAAACCATGGGTAGAGCATCAGAGAGACAAGGGAAGAAAGAATGAGAATTTGAAAAAAGTGGGCACTACGCAGATGGCGCTGATACTTCAGCTTTCGTGGGTGTCTACAACAAGCGCAAAAATATTCTTTCATTCTCAATTCACTCCTCCCTCTATTAGATCACACTCCCGTGCCGCCGTTGAGTCCCGTCATATTTTTCCCTATCCCCAGAAAAAAGTGCCTCTAGGCATCCCGCGATGCCTAGGGTGTGGAATTTTTTTGGTGGGCGAAATTTGGTGGGACTGCTAGGTGGGATTACCGAATTCTCCAAACGTTCCGCTAACCAGAGATCGGCACCCTCTGGATGCTTTACACTAGGCAAAACCCATACCAAAATAGAACATATAAAATTATGACCTTATAACTTACAAAATGAGTCCAGTGACAAAACGCACCTACCAAGAAGGACAAATCAGTATCTTTTTTTCCGCTTCATTAGTGGTACTGATCTCTATCATCGCTTTTGTCATCAACGTCGGTCTCTTTGTAAAAGCTAAAATTAATCTCCAGAATGCAACTGATGCTTCTGCTTTTGCAGGCGCCGCGGTTCAATCGAGACAGCTAACGAACATCGCTTACTTGAACTGGGAGATGAGAAACGTCTTCAAAGAATGGATGTTCAAGTATTACGTTATTGGAAACCTAAACATCAATGATGTCATGAATGCCAACCCGAGTGCTTCTGGGCAAATGAGCTTCAGAATGCAGCCAGATGTTGATGTACTGAAAGCACCGGGAACACCAGGTGCCATGGTACAAGATCCTTATAACTTTCCTTCTGTTTGTATTCACTTGAGCGGTTCATCAACCAATATTTGCCGTCGTTACGCCATTCCCGGTTTACCGGAATTCGGTTCAAGCAGTCTTCCTGGAGCTGAAGAAGCATCAAGAGCATTCCAAGATGTGATGATCGGAAGCAAGATTAACGACTGTATTGTGCGAACAGATCTCAATATGCTGGTTGCTCTGACGTGGGCCTATAATATTCTCCCTACAGGTGGAGGAGCTGATCCCCTTACTGGACAAGGGCCTGCTATTCTTACTAATCGTCAAGGTGCTTGGCCGCGAGCTGTAGAGCTGGCAATGAGAATTCGAAATCTTGAAAAGATGGTCAATCGCGAATCAAAACCCGGAGAAAGTATTTGTATTAATCAGGGGGGAACTGGCGACATTAACTGTTCTACCCAAGTTGATTCTCTATCTAGTCTTGGGTACGCTGGAAATGAAAGATTAGTAAAGGCCTTCTATTCTGGATATCGAAATATTGGTGGAAGTTTTGAGAGTGATGAAATGAAGAACTCTTACACCATGACTGAAATTCCTCCTCAAACAGTGGAAGCCACCACTCTTGGTGGAAGAGAATCGGCAAGCTACATTTTATCGAAAGAGTACTCTAAGCAATATCTTGATTTAAAACTTCAGCTTGTTAATTACGCTACCTTTTTTTCGGCGATGATTCCTCGTGCGACGACTTCCGCATCGGGAGCTTGTGACGTATCTAAAACGGCCATTCCCGTTCCTGGTTATCCATTAGGCTTCTATAAAAATCCGCAACTGGTCACCTATTATGCAGTTAAAGGTGAAGCCATGTTCGAAGGAATGTTTAATCCCTTTAATGCTCCTATTAAGCTAACTGCCTATGCCGCTGCTAAGCCGATGGGTGGCAGAATCGGGCCGATGTTATTTTTCCAAGACCCAGCAACAAATACTTCAGTCACTAGAACTGATTCCCTGAAAAGAAGATCTGTTCCCTATATCTCATCTTTTGATGTTGTTGGAACGGCCGTGAGAAAGGGAAATTCGATGGGAACGTTTGCGGCGGGTGATACTTACTGGCCGGGGGTTCCGCTACCAGTGAATTCAACAGGGAATAATTTCTGGCTTGATGGAGAAGGCAAACCCGTTGGTGGACTACTCAATCAAGGTGATGGCGTGCAATTTGGTATTCCTAATCTTGTTTATGATTACGATACTCCTTTTGACCCATCTTCTTATAACCCGGCCGATGTTCCCGTTCATATTGTCCAAACAAGACTTGGACTGGCAGCAGACAAGACCGTTGGTTTATTCGCCAAATCTCAATTTGGTAAATTCAAAGGCTCTGCCATGGCCAATAATGTTTCAGTGCAGATCATGGAAGATGAGTTAGCAAGAATTAAAGCTCCTACCAGCTATGAAGCGGCCAACTACCTTATCCCTACGCCAGATGAAGTGAATCAAAGTTTTAATCCGAAACTTGATTCTTTTGGCGTTATTGCCAATAAAAAAGGTCCTCTGGGAAATGGGGTTGAACAATACACTGCCAATCTTTTTGCACCTCTTTATGACAGTTCAATGGTTGATGTGCACTGGAACTCTGCTGATGACGTAGTAACTACCATTAGGGACTACATGAGAGCCCAGGTTTCAGGTATGGAGAAATATCGAGATGCTATGAACATGGCCGCCAAGGCCGTTTTTGAACAAAGACTAAACGTTCATGCCTCAGCAACTGGCTCTCAAGATCAGTATAAAAAAGCCGCCGAGGGAATTTCTGACTACAACTTCACTAGTCCTGCGAAGGGAAGCTCCCCCGCTTCATGCAAATCTCTTAATGGAAAATTCTTACATTTTTACTACGGCGGACAGCTTGGCCTGCTTGGAACCAATTCAATGGATAAATCCAGCTGTACTTTTGAGCCAATCGATGACCTCCTAGTAAAGTATTTTGCCAATACTGGGGCGACTTTTTCACCATCTCACTATTACTTAGAATACTCTTGGTACGAGAATAACTTTGCGGCAAGCCCACAAGGCAAAAAAACCGTATTTTCGGGCTATTCACCAGGAGCCTTCACAGGAATTGGTCAGGACGGGGTTTTTAACTCCCCAATTCCCGGCTCTAGTCTATCAGAAACAATGCGTCGGAATTTTTATTCAACTAAGTTTGTCTCAATTGATTCCCTCAAAAGTGGCTACAATGAGGCCAGCAATAATTTCTTAATTTTCTCTGAAGGCGATAGTAACTCGACTAACCTTGAAGTTCGACAAAGAGGATATTTGAACCAACTTCAGCCTAGTCTAATTGGCGGAGACGACTTAAACTCCATTAAGCATTAGAGACTTGAATTGGGCTAATCCCTTCCGTATAATCAATTTAGTTTTTGTGAATAGACACTCTAAAAAAGGATTTTTCCGTGGCAAAAAAATCAACAAAGAAAGCTTCTGCTACAAAAAAAGCACCAGCTAAAAAAGCACCCGCAAAAAAAGCGCCTGCTAAGAAAGCACCAGCGAAGAAAGCTCCTGTTGCTAAGAAAGCACCAGCGAAGAAAGCTCCTGCTAAAAAAGCTCCTGCTGCAAAAAAAGTAGCAGCTAAAAAAGCTCCTGCTGCTAAAAAAGTAGTTGCTAAGAAAGCTCCTGCTGCAAAGAAAGTAGCAGCTAAAAAAGCTCCTGCTGCAAAGAAAGTAGTTGCTAAGAAAGCTCCTGCTGCAAAGAAAGTAGCGGCTAAGAAAGCTCCTGCTGCAAAAAAAGCAGCAGCTAAAAAAGCTCCAGCTGCTAAAGCTGAAACAAAGAAAACTCCAGCTAAAAAAGAAACCAAGGTTTCTCCCAAGGCAAGCGAAGTGGTTAAAGCAGTTCCTGCTCACGCTTCAACAGCTGCTTTCGCAGATGATTACACAAATGACACCGTTGCTGATGACTTCGATGAGGAGTTTGATGCAGATGATGAAGAATCAACAGATGCTAAACCGGCTTCAGATCTTGATGAAGAAGATGAGGAAGGTGGTTACGGTTACGGTTGGGGATATGAAGAAGGTCTAGATTCACCAGAAGACTTCGAAGACGAAGAAGAAGATGATGAGGACTTCGAATATGCTAAAGGCCCTAAGGCCAAGCCTGTAAAAAAAGTCGACGAAGACGAAGATGAAGAAGACTTAGAAGACGATGAAGATTTTGAAGACGAAGAAGATTTCTAGTAAAAAATGGCCCCATACGGGGCCATTTTTGTTATGAGGCAATAAAAATGAAAAAATTAGAACTCTACTACTATCCTGAATGTCCCTACTGTCAAATTGTGCTGAATGCACTTGAGGAAACTCGTCTCAAAGATAAAGTTTCGTATTATAATATCAGACAAGATTCAAGTCGAAGAGATAAGCTAGTCAACGATACAGGACGCGGAACTGTTCCCTGTCTTTATATCGATGGTAAACCAATGCATGAATCCAGAGATATTGCGAACTGGCTTCATCAATATGCTAAAGAAATTTAAAAAGGTATTTTGTGGAAATCAGAGACCCGGTACATGGTTCGATCCCTATTCTAGATGCTGAAAGAGAAATTTTAGAACATCCTTTCTTTCAACGCTTAAGAAGTATTAAGCAACTCGGTTTTTCCGAGTATGTTTTTCCAGGGGCCACTCATACTCGCTACCTCCATTCAATTGGAGTTATGAATGTCTCGACTCTGGTTTTTGACTTTCTTTTTAAAGAACAAAATAAAGATATTCTACGCCTAAGAGAAACTCTGAGACTGGGATGCCTACTACATGATATTGGACATGCTCCCTTGAGCCACTCCACTGAATCTGTAATGCCGATGGTACAAGAGTTAAAACTTCCTAAGCGCTTTGAAATTAAAAAAAATCGTCAAGCAACTCACGAAGATTACACAATCAAATCAATTACTGACTCATCATTTACCGAGTCCTTTAAATCTGTAAAAGCTCAGTTTGGGATTGATCCTAATGCTATCGCTGAACTTGTTATTGGTGAGACAACTGATCCATCTTACTTTACGGTAAACGGAATCAATTATTTCCCTCTTCTTCATCAACTCGTTTCCAGTGAAATGGATTGTGACAGAATGGACTACCTCTTAAGAGACTCCTACTTCTGTGGAGTTAGCTATGGAAAATTTGATCTGGATTGGATCATTGATAATCTCAAAGTGTGTAAAGTTGATAATGAAGCCTATCTGGGAATATCAGAGCGAGCAATCAGCACTTTCGATGACTTTCTTATCTCACGCTTTCATATGTTTATGATGGTGTACTTCCATTATCGCGCAGTTTGCCTAGAGCAAATGTTGTCCCGCTATTTTGCAACTTCAAATGAGTATTCAATTCCAGCAGATATTGAAGCTTATCTGGAACATGATGATACATATCTTACAAAATTCTTACGTAATTCTTCTAACCCTTGGGCCCAAAGAATTGTGATGAATTCTATTCCTAAAAAAATCCTGGAAACATTTGGTAGCAACTATCTCGACCAAATGAACCTTTTAGAGAAATACTTGAAGAGTGAAAGCATTGATTACATCAAATGCTCTTCGACTGGACGTCTTTCAAAATACTATAGTGAAGGCTCAAGTCAGCGCTATCCAATGAAAGTGATGCGTGAATCTTCACTCAAAGGTATTGGATCAATTAAAAATATTCAAGAGGCTACAGATTTGTTTGAGAAATACAGTGAATCTCACGCCGTGAATAGAATCCACTGCGACTTTGAAACTTTGACTAAAAAACAACAAGAAGAAATATTTAAAATCGTTCAGAATTAAAATATGTATAAGTTTTTTATCTACTCCATGCTGGTAGTTCTCTATCTCGGTCTTGCTAAAACGCTCTCTCCTTCCGAGTTAGGAATTACTTATCTTCAAAATGAGAAAGGGTTCTCCAAACTGACGGATAAACCTAAAGTAACATTTATTCTGATTGATACGCATGTAACAGGTTTTTTAATCAAAACCTTTTATCAAAAATATCGAGTTATTTCAGACTACGAAGAAGTCGAAGACTTAATTGTCCGCTCATCCAAAGAATTCACTCAAAAGAACTTAGATAACATCGGGCTCTCTATCTATCGCAGAAATGACGGAGAAGAGTCATTTGTTCCTATGCCGCCCGGTACTCTTTATCTCAATGATCCTGAGTTCGGGGACTGGAAAAAAAATGCTGATGGTGTGACAGAATGGAGATTTAATAAATCCTATCAAAACTTCCCTAAGTACCTCGGTTGGGGAGATTTTAGACCTGATGAACAATTTTATAATGATGCTCAATTAAAACTAAGATTAGGTGAGAGTTTTTACGGAAATCATTCAGAATTTGGGCCGGAAGGAACTCTTACTAAAAAAGCTTTCCCCCATTTTTTTAGTGAAGAACGTAGAAAAAAAATAGAACTTAAAACCTTACTCATCGACTACTTTAAAGAGAACTTTTAAAAAGAGAAAGATATGGCCGAAATTTTTGATAGACTCATTATTCGAATTCTTCTTGCAGGTTTTATCTGCTTGATGATTTATCTTTATCGATACCTTCACGTTATCTTTTATCCTAGTGTGAAAAAACAGGTCTTAAAAACAATCAATCCATCTGAAAATCCAGCTGACACCATGCATCTCTTTGCTCGTATGGTAGGAATCGGAATTATTTTTTCATCCATTACTCTTAACGAATCTTCAGGTTTTTTTCTTTCGATTTTCCATTTTTCCGTCTGGGGACTCATTGCAATTGCCCTATACCTTCTTTCATTATTTATTCTTGAATCTGTTGTTTTTTATCACTTCGATTACACGGATGAGATCCTTAAAAGAAAAAATCTCTCTTATAGTTTCATCTCTATGTGTAATGCCTTAGTTATTGCCTACCTCACTCGAGTTGTGATGATTGAAGCCGAGAACTCTCTGGTGATTCTAACGATCCTCTGGCTTTATGTTTTAGTGATTGTCGGCTTTGCTGTTAAATTCTATGGGCTCATTTCTAAGTTAAGCTTCAATCGCCTGATGGTTCAAAAAAGTCTTTCATTAAGCTTCTCTTATGGCGGCTTTATTATCGGGGCCGGGATCTTGATTGGGTCATGTTTTGATCAAGAACATTATGACATTACCGTTTATCTGATTCAGGTTCTTCTTAAATCAATTATGGCCCTGCTGATCTTCCCTCTATTCAAAAAGGGGCTTACCCGCATTTTCCCAACCAAGCTTACTCCAGGGCAGACAGACGTTGAAATGCAACAAATTGGATATGGTATTTGGGAAGGTTGCCTCTTTCTCACTGGGGCGATCCTTACTTCGATGCTAGTGAACAGAATCCAATTTGGTACAATTTACCCATTTTTTTAAAGTTAAAGGCCTCATGCTAAAATACTAGCTTGGAGGCCTCATGAAAAAAGCACGGAACATTTTTGAGCAGCTTAATATCTTTGAAAAGCACATTGAACGCTTAGAGAAGTATATCTATCAGCTAGAAATCAAGCTAGATCAAAGCCTCCAAGAACAGCGCCATCTCTTACTGCGAGTAAAAAATAACCAGGAACTGCCGGATGATTTCATACTTTCTGGAAAGAGGTACCTGGATCTCTCACCTCAAAAGGCCAACGAGCTCTACCACTCTCCTGAATTTAACTTTATCTTGATTGATGTTTCGGAAAAAGATTTTCAAGCACCAGTTCAACTTCCTGAGGCCATTAAAATTCCATGGAGTGATTTCCAGTACCGCTCTCTGGAGATTCAAAGTAAAACAACACCTATTTTGGTTATTTCTGAAGATGGAACTAATTCGATTCTGGCCTGCCATTTTTTGATTCAACGAGGCTTTTATAACACCAATAACATCTCTGGTGGCTATCGTTACTGGAAGACGAAAGAAAACTAGATAAGAGTTCCTCTATTCTGACTTTCTGCCAGCTCAGTATAGAGATTATCCAGCATCAGCTCCACACGATCTAACTCAACCTCACCCACTTTTTGAGTGTAGTGTCTCTCCAGATCTTGAGTTACTTGCAGAAGATTAAATTTGAATTTTTCACCATATTCAGTGAGAAAAACCAATTGTTCGCGTTTATCAGCTTCAGAGTTCACACGACGAATGTAGCCTCGCTTCTCAAGTTCATTTAAATGAGAGGTCATTGTCTGTTTTTTAAGTCCGCAAGAAAGACCAATGGTCTTAATAGAAGGGCCATCATTTTCGGCCAAAAATTGCAGAATCTCGAGAAAGCTGGCCCGTAAATCATTAAAGCCTCTGGCCTGTAGTTCTTTAATAAGTTCTACAGAATAGAGGCGGTAGATTTTCTTTAATAGGCTTCCAATATTGGCAATTCTTTTCATATAGTATGAACATCATACTATAACCCAAATATTACGCAATTAGAATTTAAGAAGAGATTGCTCTAGTTCAACTGGCAGGCGAGCTGGCTGAACATTTTTGGCCTGCTCTTTCTTTGGCATTTCTTTTTCCACTCCTACAAACCAGAGCTCCATGCGAACTTGCTCTCTCGTACTCATCAAAGGAGATGCCCATGAGCAGTAAGAGAATAACATAAAGCCTAAGATGAGAAATGATTTCATAAAGATCCTTTTCCCCTCTTTATTCAAAATAAAGGCCAAAAAAAAATTCGAAATATTGAGAAGTTATCCCTTGGTACCTGTCTAGAAAATAGACAAGTACCAAGAGTTAGAACATTAGTTGAAGAAGTTTTTAGAATTAGAAATCGAAGTGGCCATACCAATCCCTACTCCGAAAGTAAGCATACTCGAACCACCATAACTCATCAGTGGTAAGGGAATCCCTACGATCGGCAATAGCCCTGATACCATCGCCATATTAATAAAGGTGTGCCAGAAGAAAATCGACATGACCCCAACTACTAAAACGGAGTCATAGAACCTTTGTACAGAGGACGCTAACCACAAGAGTCTCAAGAACAGAACTAAGTAGAGAACAATCAGAAATACCGAACCGAAAAAACCATGTTCTTCATTAAAGATAGCGAATACGAAGTCAGTGTGATTCTCCGGTAAGTATTGCAAAGAAGCTTGAGAAGAGTTTTTGAAACCCTTACCTAATAACCTTCCTGAACCAATGGCAATTTCAGATTGAATGGCATTGTACCCTGATCCTTTGGCATCCTGATAAGGATCAATGAAAGTATGAATTCTTTTTCTTTGGTATTCACGTAAACCGAAGTTGTACATCAAGACACCAGAAACAACGGCAATGATCCCTAAAGTCCAAATTGTCTTCCAACGAAGTCTTTTGTAGAAAATCAAGAAAGAGAAAATGAAAAGCAAGAGCATCGAAGTCCCTAAATCGGGCTGAATCATAACCATCACTGTTGGAATCAATGTGATGATTCCCGGGATAATCAGATCTTTAAAGCTCAATTGAATTTCTGGATTTACTCTCGTGAAGTATCTGGCTAGACCTAGTACTAGACCGAGCTTCATGAATTCAGAAGGCTGCATACGAATTGGACCGAGAACTAGCCAGCGTTGCGCTCCCATCCCCACCTTACCCATAAGTAAAACGAGAACAACGAGAAATACAGTAAAACCATAACCAAACCAAGACATCCTCTCAAATGACTTGGGGTTCAGGAAACTGACTAAGATCGCAACAACTACTGAAATCAAAAACCAAATCAACTGAGACTGATAAAGAGTGTTCAAATGATCAGATGACTGAGTATGTGTTGCTGAATACAAGTTCAAAATCCCTACTAGGAAGATTGAACTCATACAGAGGATAAAACTGAAATCATATCTTTTAAAAAATTGTAAAATTGTGTGATTCAAAGTTGGCTCCTACTCTTCACTTTCTTCAGTCACTGGCTTCACCACTTCAGCTTCTTTTGCTTTTTTAAGTGAATCAATCCAACCCTGACGAACGAGCTTATCTTTCTCTAAATTCTGAGCGTATTCTTCTGGCTCATACTTTTTCATATACTCCTGAATAACTGCAACAGCGACCGGAGCAGCTGCTGAAGATCCACCACAACCGTGTTCAATGATAACAGCGGCAGCAATTTTAGGATTATCATAAGGAGCGAAACCTACGAATACTCCATGATGTCGATCTTCGTAAGGCATACTGTCACACTTCTGATAAATTTTATCGGCCGAGGCGCTTTTTACCTGAGAGGTTCCAGATTTACCGGCCATCTGAATCCCTTCTCCTCTTCGATAAAAGGCAGTACCTTTAGGGTTGTTCACCACTTGATAAAGCCCTTCTTTAATAAACTTCAGAGTTTTAGAGTTTTTTAATTTTATCTCATTAAGCACTTCCGGCTTAGATTCTTTCGCAATAGTTCCATCAGCATTAAGAACTTCCTTGATAACATACGGACGAAAAATTTTACCGTTGTTAGCAATCGCTGAGAAGGCGACTGCTAATTGCATCGTCGAAGTTAATACATATGACTGACCAATCGAACATGAAAGCGTTTCACCTGGCTGCCACTCTTGACCATAACGTTTACGTTTCCAGTCTTGAGTCGGAATTAAACCATTTGCTTCTCTTGGAAGAGCAATTCCTGTTCTTGAACCAAGTCCAAAATCTTTAGCGTGTTTAGCAATGACATCAATATCCATTCTGAAAGCTGCACGCTGGAAATAAACGTTACAAGACTCTCTCATCGCCTTTACTAAATTAACTGGCCCGTGACCGCCTTTTTTCCAGCAGTGGTAGGCCTTGCGTCCTACTTTAAATGAACCAGAACAAAAGACTTCAGTCTTCTCATCAATTTCCCCTTCTTCAAATGCTGCAATAGCAGTGAAAGGTTTGAAAGTGGAACCAGGAGAAAAGTGTTCTTGAATATTTCTATCTCTCAGTGGGTGGTCTTTATTGGTAATAAGACTTCTCCAATATTCAGGAGTCAGTCCTCGAGAGAATTGAGATGGATCAAATGAAGGACGTGATACCATCGCTAAAACTTCACCGGTATTAACGTCTAAGGCAACAACGCCTCCCACTCTTCCTTCCAATGCCTTATAGCCCGCAAGCTGCATATCTCGGTCAATAGTTAGTTTTACATTCTTACCAGAAAGCGGTTTTTCATCTTCGATACCTTTGAAGAGGTTATCTGTATTGATGTATCTTTTCTTTCTTCCTCGAGCATCTACTTCAACAAACTCATGTCCATTTTCCCCTCGCAGATATCGGTCTAATTGTTCTTCAATACCGAACTGACCAATGAAATCTCCAAGACGATAATCAGCACCATCACGAGCACGTAGTTTAGGAAGCTGAGTTTGAGAAATTTCAGAAATGTATCCAAGAAGATGGGCACCAACTTCTTTATCGCGATACTCACGAGAAATGAAGGTATCCACACTTACCCCAGGTAAATCCGCGTTCAGAGATTCAATCTGGGCAAGTTCCTTAAAGGTAATATTCTTCTTAATGATAATGGGACGATACTTTGCTTGGTTGGAATTCTTCTTCAGAATAGCATCAATCGATTCAACATCTGTCTCTAATATTCCCGCCAGTTTTTTGAGCGTATCATCTTTATCCAACAGAAACTGAGGAGTCAGAATCGCATCAAAACGAGGAATGTTATCAACCAGAAGCTGATCATCTCGTGAATAGATGTGTCCACGTGGCGCCCACACAACCTCTTTTCTCAAACGGTTCTGAATAGAGTAATTATGAAGGATTTCTCCTTTATAAACCTGTAAGTACCATAAACGCGAAAGAACCAACCCGAAAGCGGCCATCACGATATATGAGAGCAGTGTTGCTCTCTCCTTATGTATTTTGACCAGTTCTTCTTCACCGAACATATTTAGATCCCAACGCTTGAAGAACTTTCAGAAGAACGCCAGATTCTTCCTAAGAGCCAAAAAATTAAAGGTGAAATGATTGAAAGCAGAATACTTCCAGGAACGAAGCTCCACAAAATCATCATAAATTTAGAGAAGTCACTGATTTTAAGACAGATGATACAAGTCACAGTAAGGAACCAAATGATTTGGAACAACTGAACGGTAATCATGGTCATTAATGCCGAAGTTAACTGCAATAGATCTTTCAAGTAATTGGCAGAAACAAGAATCGCAAGTCCTGAGAGCGTGCCGATCGCCCAACCTTCAATTGAGAAAGCAGAGTGAACAAACTGGAGAATTAGAATCATCCATGGAGTTAGTGGCGATTCAAGTCTGATCGCGAGGAAAATAATAATCAGCACATGAAAAGTAAGACGATACTCATTCCAACCAATGGCCGGCAATAATGTCGCAGTCACGACTTCAAAGCCTAACAACAGGGCCAGAGTCATAAGAAAAGCAATAATGATGTCTGAAAGTCTCATTCTCATTTTTGTTCTCCTTCTACTGGAGCTGTCTGATCAACGAGAACAATCACCTCTTCCAGCTTGTCAAAATCCACACTTGGCACCACATCAATATTTAAAGTCATTCCAAAATCTTCTTGTGCAATTTCAGTAATCATTCCCACCTTAATGCCTTTTGGATATACCCCACCAACACCGGCCGTAAGCAGCTTATCCCCTACTTCCACCGATTCATTTCGCATGACATATTTCAGGGCACATTTAAAATTAAAGACCCCTTCCACAATTCCGTGAGTTCTTGTTCTTTCAACTAAGACATCTACCCGATTGTTTTGGTCAAGAATCGTCAGGATATCTGCATATTTTGGAGTTGCGCGATAAACATACCCCACTAGCCCTTGATTGGTGATCACTGGGCTCATTACACGAATGCCTTGCTGAGTTCCTTTGTTAATTCGAATCACCTTAAACTCGTTGGCCGAATCCCAACCCACTACTTGGGCCAGAATTTTTTGGTGAGTCAGCTCGTCAGAGTAATTAAGAAGCTGCTTTAGTCTTAAGTTTTCTTTTCTAATTTCTTCTACACTGAATAAATCACTCTCAAGAACAGAGATTTGTTTGTGAAGAGCTTCATTTTCTTTAGCTGTATCGACGATCATTAAGTAGTTATCCCAAAGAGAACTTAAATTCTGCTTAGAAGAGGTAATTCCCTCTTGTACGGGAGAGATAATTTCAGTCACAATTTTTTCAAAGAGCGTGGGTTCATCGAGCTGGAAATTTTTTTGCGAAATACCATAGATCGCCAAAAATCCGACCAGGAAATTATTGACGATTTTGGTCTTTGAAGACTCGTTAATCAGTTTCAAGTGGCACCTTCAGTGTGAATCAATTTGTCTAATAAGAGTAAATCTAAACTTAAGGGTCTGCCAACGAAGTTTAGAAGATAAAGTCTTTGACCTCAGACCACCCTTCCCGATAAAATGAGTTGCATTATTTAAAAGGATGAATATGAGAAACGCCCTCGCGAACAAAATGTCTTACTTTATCTTGAGTTTCCTTTTCCTTATCATCATCGCCAGCTTCCTTTTCAGCGGCTTTGATAAACTGGGAATGGGCGGCTCCAATGAGGTTGCCAGCGTTGATGGTACACCGATCACAGCTAGAGAATATCAGACGGCCCTGAATCGTCAGGTGGAATTCTTCAATCAAATGATGGGGGGTAATCTTACTCAACAGCAGCTTGAACAAATGGGTATCAAAAAAACAGTTCTCGATACTCTGATCCAGCAAAAGTTAATGCTTAATGCCGCTGGTAAGATCGGGATGGCCATTTCATTAGATGAAGTTAAGGATACGATTAAAAAGCTTCCTTACTTCCAGACAAATGGACAGTTTGACGTTTCTCTCTACAGAAATATGCTTCAAAGTAACGGCTATGTTCCGGCACGTTTTGAAGAGCTAATTGCTGACGATGTTAAACAACAAAAACTTGAAGCTCTATTCTCTAACCTAATCGTTTCAGATAAAGAAGTAGCAGATATCGTAAAATTCAAAAACTCGATCATCAAAGTTCAAGGTGTCCGTATTCCTCGTCAATCTTTGACTCCCCTTGTTTCGGTAACTGATGCTGAGATCAAGGCATTCATTGCCAATAAAGAAAACCAAGCTCAGCTTGAAAATCTTTATAACGAAGACTATGCCAACTATAACCAGCCGGAAGAAGTAAAAGCTCGTCACATTCTTTTCCGCGGTGAAGGTGAAGCGGTACTTGCTAAGGCCAATAAACTTAGAGCAACCCTGACTCCTGCGAACTTTGCCTCTGTTGCTTCAAAACAAAGTGAAGATGAAACAGGTAAAGACAATGGCGGAGATCTAGGGTGGTTTGCCCAAGGTCGTATGGTTCCAGAATTTGAGAAAGTTGCTTTTACACTCAAGAAGGGCCAGATTTCTGAACCTGTTAAAACTCCTTTTGGTTACCACCTTATCCTAGTTGAGGATAAAAAAGCGGCACAAACAAAAACTCTTGAGCAGGTTAAACCTGAGCTGGCGAGAGCTGCCCTTCAAAAAACAAAATCGACTGACCTTGAGACACTTTTCAAATCTCAGCATGACATTATCCAGTCTGCACTTGCTAAAAACAGTACAGCTGAACTGGAAAAAATCGCTAAGACTTTAAAAACTCAAGTTATCAACACTGAGGTAAACCAGTTCGACCAAAGCATTGAGCAAACGGCCCTTTCGGCCCAAGAGACCTCAAAACTTTTCGGAGCGGCCCCTGGAGAGATTGTAGATCTTGGAAATCCTGGAACTATTTATCTGGTAAAAGTGCTATCTCGTGAAAATAAAGCGATCAACCCTGAATTAAGTAAGACTGAAAAACTTGCTCAAGAGCAGGTTCTTTCACGCAAAAGCAGAGCTGAGCTTCTTCGTTTTATGAATAATAAAGCGAAGGTTGTCACAAACCCTGCTTTATTGTAGATTAGCGGCATTCTTTACTAGGAGTCTTCAATGGCCGATAAAAATGCCAAATTTAAACAAAATGCTGAAGGTCGTTACTACGTTGACGATTCATGCATCGCTTGTGATGCCTGTTGTGTTGAAGCACCGAATTTCTTTGCGATGAATGATGATGAAGGACATGCCTACGTTACAAAACAGCCCCAAACTCCCCAAGAGGTTGAGGAAGCTGAGAATGCGCTTGCTGCTTGTCCGGTTGAGGCCATTGGAAATAATGGCTAGTTAAGGCTTTTCAAAACTCAGGCGAGGACTAAAAATCCTCGCCTTTTTTATTTATCCCCCTTAATCTCCTGCCCTTCTTTTAAATTACACAGATGTAATCCAATCAAATTTAGAATTGAGCTAACTTATCCCTATGAATAAGTTGTTCTTTCTACTTACTCTTCTGCTTCTTCCCCTTTTAAGCCCGGCCTCTAGTTTTCCGGAACCGATGGTATTTGACCTTATGCGAGGCCTCGATGCCAAGAAGGGAGAAACAGAGTTTAACCTCCTCACCTCAAGTAACTTTACCTCTCATGATCAGCACCTCCTTTTAAACCCAGAATTTGAATATGCCATCGCAGATGGTGTAGCCGTTGAACTCGAGATCCCTATTGATCAAAAACCCATCTCATCAAAACTAGGGCTGCAATACTCTCTTACACCGCCATCAACAAAATTCATGATAGGTATGCAGGCAATCTATGAGCACTTTTTTGAACAAGGCAGAGAAGACTTCTCCCTCTCGGGAATTATCAATTTAAGATTGTCCGAAAGAGTTAGCCTCGTATCTCTTGTTGGATTGCGGGATGCCACTATGGTAGGTCATCATGACCACTACGCTTTCATCATGAATATCAGTCTGTTCTACCAGCACTCTGACCGATTGAGCTTGGGCCTAGAAAATGATCGAAATATTTACTATGGAAAGCAGAAGCTCAAAGCTCTCACAATTCCGCAAGTTTCTTGGAAGATAAATAAAAATTTAAAAATTCAGACAGGAGTCGGCTTCAATTGGCACAATAACAAAGATATAGAGGGATTTAGCCGTTTTATTTTTGAGTTTTAAATCTTTTTTAAATGTTCTTTAAGTTCTTTTAAGCTGATCCGTTCACTTGATCCATCTTGAATTTGTAATGAGCTTAAAATGAGATTTAGTTTATCCAGATCAAGACAATCTCCGAGTTCCAATTCAGTATCATCAAAATTTAGAGGACAAGCATCTACAGCTACTTCTTCCTCTAAAACAAACTTTAGAGGAAGGCCTTGAGTCCGACAGATGATGGGTCTCACTTCATAAATTGAGCAGGATTCATTGAGTAAAAAGGGACATGACTCTTTAGCTTCTCCAAAAAAATTTTCTTTAACTTGAACTGGAGCGAGCCATTTTTCTTTGAGGACTTCTTTTTCACTAATCTCAAGAGCTGTGAACCAATCTTTAATCAATTGAGCTTCAATATTAAATACAGAAAGACTTACATAACAGCATTGAGAACAGCCATTTTTACACTGCATTCCTTGAGGGTAATTGCCCTCTACTCTTTGCTGATGCCCGAGAATTTTCTGGTGAAGCTGTTTAAGGTAGTCATTCATATTTAATTAAAGAAGGCCCCTAAATGGGGCCTTCCAACGTGTTAAGATCTAGGAGAGAGAATCATAATTAACGTTTAATGTTAAGAACTTCTTGAAGCATTTGATCACTTGTAGTGATTGTCTTCGTATTTGCTTGGAAGTTTCTTTGAGCACCCATAAGAGCGATAAACTCTTGAGCAATATCAACGTTTGACTGCTCAATTGATTTTGAAAGAACTTCACCGCGTCCATCAGCACCCGGCTTACCAAGAGCAGCTTGACCAGATTTAAGCGTTTGCTTGAATAGGTTCTTACCAGTCTTAAATAGTGCTTCGTTATTTTCAAATTTAGCTACTGCTACTTGACCAAGGTTTCTTTGCTCACCGTTATCATAAACAGCTGTCAGGATACCTTCATCGTTGAATGACATAGAAGCTAGAGTTGCAGCAGATGAACCATCTTGAGTATGGCGAGCTACTGAAGATTTAGAACCATACTGAGTAGCTGCATCTAGACCAGTTCCACCTTCTTTAAGAGATTCACCAAAGTTGAAAGCAATTTTCTGACCTTGAGCTGCACCTTTATTGAAGTTAAATGAATTTAGTCCTGGAATTTCTTCATCAAGCTGACCTTTAGCATTGAAGCGAAGTGTACCATTTGCCATCTCCATCATTTTTCCTGGAACGCCACCTGTTGCGTCAGCGCCGTCAACCATTGCATGGTATTCCCAGTTACCGTCTTGTAGCTTATTGAAGTAAACACTCACCAATCGAGCTGTACCTACGTTGTCGTAAACAGTCATTGAAGTGTTGAAGTTAGAAGTTTTATCAGGGTTCGCTGGATCAAATCTCTTCACGTTCTCACGTGAATCTAGGTTCATTGAAACGCCTACTTCAGTTGTTGCTGTAGCAGGAATTGTTGTATTTCCTAGCTTAATTGAACCTTGCTTATTTGTGATCTCTTTACCTTTATCATCAGATAGGAAACCTTGAACACGGTACCCATCACCATTGATCATGTAACCATCTTTATCGAAGTGGAAAGCACCATCACGTGTATAACCTTTACCAAATGGTGCATCTACTACGAAGAAACCGTTACCATTGATTGCAAGGTCTGTGATGTTTTCTGTACGAGCTACTGTACCTTGAGTAAATTGTGGAGTTACATGTGCTAGTTTAGTACCAGAACCGATTTGGTCTCCGCCATCGATACCTTTCAGAGAGTTGGCAATCATGTCTTGAAATTCTGCACGAGAAGATTTGAAACCGAATGTTCCAGCGTTTGCAATGTTATCCCCGATAACACCCATGCTTGAACCGGCTGCATTTAGACCTGTAACACCAATGTTGAAAGATGAAAGAATACTCATGTTGTCCCTCCTAGACTCCATTTGGCGAGGGGAGAAAAGCACTACAGGCTCTTACTCCATGGCTTCCGGAAAGGACCAGCCACCTCGAAATCATTTATATTTTCTAAAAACCTACATCATAAAAATAGTTGAATCAATTTTCGTAAATACGTTCTCGTTCATGTTGTTTTTATCAACGGCCGTCACTACTGTATTTCTGTCTACGTCAACAACGTAAGCAGCTTTTTGAGTAATCACCAGCGAATCATGTCCCCCTTTGGTACGTAATTTACTGATTGCTTCCTTAAGCTTCATGTACTCATTTCCATCAAGCTCGATATTTCTCTCTTGCAGTCTTTTTGCTGCATGAGTTGAAACGTTAATTTGCTGACCAACATCCAGGTTTTGAACCTGAGGTTGACGTAGATCGTTCTGCGAGAACTTATCTACAAGACCTTTAAACTCACTCTTCTCACCCTGTTTAAGTGCATTCCCCTGATCAATCGACTTTTTATCGTTTGAAAGAGTATTTACATTAGGAATAAGAAAGTTGTTAATCTTGGCCATTAGTCGTAAATCCCTGCATTATCCTCATAAGCATTCATCGCTTGTTGAGTTGGTACACCTACTCTAGATTGTACCATAGGATTATTTACACCAGAAAGATCGGAATTAATTGCCGACGTATGCGTTTGGCTATTTTCAGTATGAAAACTTCTCACATCACGAAGATAAACTTTCTGACCATTAACAGTTAGAACAGGCTCACCTTCATCAAATGTCACGCTTTCAACTACACCAGTCGCCTCAGTACGAGCAACAATATTTTGTCCTCTATCATCCCAGGCCTTAACTTGAACTTTATAAATACCTTTAGGAGCTGGAGCACCATCAAGCTGCATTCCATCCCAAGTCACTTGGTGTGATCCATGTGACATTCCATCTCTCCAGATTTCTCCGGCGATATTATTTTTATCATCAAGAACACGAATGACGACTTTAGAAGCATTGTGATCCAGCTTAAAAAGAACATCTTGCGCAGCTCCAGCTTGCTTTAAATCTAAGCTAGAACCTTGAGTAACAATTTTTTTACCAACAAACGAAGCGGCGTAGAACTTATCCTGCATCGTTTGCGTTTTATTGGCCTGATCAAACTTTTTATTTAAGTTTGAAAGTTGCTCTAATTGAGAAAACTGAGCAAGCTCACCTGTAAATTTGCTCTGCTCCATCGGATTCATCGGATCCTGATTCTGAAGCTGATAAGTTAAAAGTTTAAGGAATTCATCCTTACCCATTTCATTATGTGGGCCATCTTTATAGATACTTTTTGTATTCTTTTGACCGGCAGCCTTATTGATGATTTCTTCACGAATCTGGGCTTCTGACTTACCTTTCGTGTTTAGAGCTTTAGGCCCCATTTCTACTTGGCGGTAACGCACTTCTTGTTGAGAAATTGGACGTCCCATTTCGGCCATTACGCAGCTTCCTTGTTATTTAACAAGTCCCAAAGAGACTGGCGTTTTTCCTGATCGTGATTTCTTTGATTCTGCTCAGATCCAAATTGTCTCTGTCCAGAGTCAGCATTTCTTTGTTGCTGGTTAAAATCAAAACCTTGTTTTGAGTTTTGAGTTGAATCAACTTTGATATCTGTAACTTGAATACCAGCACTTGCTAAGTGGCTAGTTAGTTCTTTTAAGTTCTGTGTAAAGAATTGCTTACCTTCAAGAGCTGCCGTTCCAATATTAATTGAAACAGCTTCAGCCCCGTGTTGAGCTTTAGAAACTGTAATATCCACTAACCCAAGATCCTGATGGTTCATCTTGAAATTAACAGTCGGCTCTTTGGCGGCTTTGGCCTGAACGATATAATCACTGATCTGATTCATGATTGTTTGCACATCAGAAGTCTGAACATTGTTCATATTGAACTGAGGGGCCATAATCTTATCAATCTGAGCGACATCAATCTTCATTGGAGTCGCAGACTCATTCATCATATTTAAAATAAACTGGGCCGATCCTTGAGTTTGCCCTTCAGCCGAAGGATTAACTGCATGAACGACTTCAGTTGATTTCAACTCAAGTTCTTTCTTAGAATTCATTCCTTCATAAGTAGGAACTATCTGCTGTTTTTTAATCGAATTTTTCTGCAATGTGAAATCTTCGAAGTTCATCAATTTTGCATCGACATTCTCTGGAGCAAAATCAATGGCCGGACTTCTCTGAGCGGAAGCAAGAGTCGTTGATTCTTCTTTTGGAAGAAACTTACTCAATAGATTTGAAATTTTAGACTCTGCTTTTACTTTTCCATTATTCTCAAAACCAAGTTCTTGAGCTGCTAATGGATCCATTGATACAGATTCAAGATCTTGGTTTTGAGATAACTTCCCTTCAAGAGAAGTAACTGATTTAGGAATTTGAAGTGTTGTTACGTCAAGGTCAGCAGGTTTCTGAGGAGAGAAAGTTGTACCAGAAGAAACCTCTGGGTTCAGCGCCATTTTTATTTGTGCCTGCATTTCACGAGGAAGATCTGCAATAAATGACTTCACTTCTTCAGGATTCATCCCTTTAAGAAGCTCCAGCATCTCGGCTCCAAACTCACTTTTTTCACCATTTAGATTCACAAGAGCATTAGACTCCTGTGCACCTACTTCCGCCGACCCTTGGGTCTTAGGAGCTGTGAATAATTGTTGAAGGCCAAATAACATTTCTATCCTTTTTTTGGTCCTATGACCATTTTGCCACAATAGGGGCAGAAAAATAAATCCGGGCAGATTCTTCCACTCAACCTATTTTTTCATCAGCAAATACTGTTTTTGTAACTTTGCTGAAATATCTTTATCCATAAAATTGAAGATCTTAGAAGCCTTTTTAGGATCAATCTTCTGTAGAATCTGGACTGCAATGCTGCTGTCTTGAACTGAAAGAATTTCAGCAGCTTTTTGAGGACGCATATTAGAAATCATATCAACGACCTGAGAAACACGTTGTTTCTCTTCATCAGCATTCTTATCCACACAGCCAATAATTTGTTTCTGTTTTTTATCTACATCAATATATTTCGAAGCAAGTTCATTCTCAGATGCAGTCAGGGCCTGCTCTCTTTTCTTTAATTCCAGCTCTCGCAGAGATAATTCTTCATGCTTCTTCACAATTTCTTTTGTCAAATCAGTTACTGATTGTTTTTTTATTTTATCGACGTGAGTTGAGACTTCTTCACTTACTTTTTTAATAAATTCTTTCTCTGTATAAACTTTTTCGTCCTTTGAAAAAGCACTCGAAGAAAAAATTAAAAACAGCAATAAAACTTTCATACTAACCTTTATTTTTATGCATCAGCCAGTTTTGAGTCTGCTCTTCAACTTTCTGATCAATTTCTTTATTCACTTCTTTTCTATATTTGGCGAAATCTTTTTCTTTCATCGACTCAATAAGCTTCAGCTCGCCTCTAACTATCGCCAACTCTTTCTTCTTTTCTTCGACCAGACCTTCTTGTCGGATCTTTGCATTTTGCAAGAGTTCAATATTTCTTGCCTTACCTGCAACAAGCATCGGAAATGCCTGAAGCTGGCCTGCACTCATGCCCGTTTTTAAAGCACCTTCCTGAATCTTATAATAATTATCAATTTGCTCTTGATCGTGTGTGAGCTGATCATCAATTCGCTTAAGCTCATTCAAGAGTTCCCCTAATTCCATACGACAAGTTTCTTCTTTAAACTTTCGTACTTTAAGAACTGGCTCTAATCGAAACTGATATTTCTTCATTATCTAAAACTAGGATCAACTGCAGACTCAGCCTTGCGAGCGATCTCTAGCATCCTCTCGAAGAGTTCATTTATGGTCGATTTCTCATCCATCTGCTGACGGAGAAGAGCGATTATATCGTCATAGACAGCAATGGCCTTATCAACTTTAGGATTTGATCCTCTAGCATAAGCTCCTACAGAGATAAGATCCTCTGATTGCTTATAGGCCGAAAGAAGATCACGTAAATGACTTGCTATAATTTTGTGCTCGCGGGTTGCAACCTTGGTCATAACCCTTGAAATAGAAGAAAGAACATCAATCGCAGGAAAGTGGTTTTTAGCCGCTAGTTCACGGGATAGAACAATATGTCCGTCAGAGATACCACGGACGGCATCTGCGATCGGCTCATCCATATCTCCACCTTCAACAAGTACTGTATAAATACCAGTAATCGATCCGGCACCTGCTTTAGTTCCAGCACGCTCCATCAGTTTTGGAAGTTTAGCAAAAATACTTGGCGTATAACCTTTCTGGCCTGGAGGTTCACCAGTAGAAAGAGCAATCTCTCGCCCTGCCATGGCAAAACGGGTAATCGAGTCCATCATCAAAAGAACATCTTTTTTTTGATCTCTAAAGTATTCAGCAATTGTTGTTGCTGTATAAGCAGCTTTCATACGGATTAAAGCAGAAGTATCAGAAGTGGCAACCACCACGACTGCGCGCTTTAATCCCTCTTCTCCAAGGTCAGATTGAATAAACTCCAGTACCTCACGTCCACGCTCACCAATGAGGGCAATTACACTGATATCAGCATCTGTGTTTTTAGCAATCATTCCCATAAGTACTGACTTACCAACTCCCGAACCTGCCATAATTGCTAAACGCTGACCGCGACCTGCCGTCATAAAAGTATTAATTGAGTTGATTCCAGTATCAAGTGGCTCTCTGATAGGAGGTCGATCAAGGGGATTAATGGGAGTGCCAAAAATAGAACGGCGTTCTACCCTTCCATGAATAGGGCCCTTGCCATCAATAGGATTCCCCTGAAAATCAACAACTCGCCCCAATAGCTCTGGGCCAATATTGATTTCAGTAACTACATCTTTTAAGTAAATTTTTGTTTCGGAATTAATTCCAGAAATTTCATTATATGGCATTACCATACAGTGAGATCCCTGAATGGCCACCACTTCGCCTAAGCTAGTCTCACCAGTCTGTGTGACAAACTCAACATTTGAACCAAGTACTGCACGAGGCACAGAGGCTTCGTAAACCATCCCTCTTGAGGCAATGATTTTTCCAATTTTTTCATAAGGCTGGGTTAATGAGAACTGTTTAGCAATCTGCTGCAGGCCAAGTTCATTCACCGTGTCCTGCCTGTTCAAAGAAATGATCTAATTTTAAGAAGATATTTTCTAGGGTTCCATCCATAATCCCGTTCTCTGATTCAACAACAATTCCAGGATAATGGATTTCGTTGGAAATTTCTAAACGCAGATTCGAAAAGCCTCCCAACTTTTTATCAAGAGCTGAAATGATATCCGGCATGAATTCATAACTTGATTCATTCACACGAATGACCAAGTTTCTTCTGGCGTTTAATTCATGAAGAAGCTTTTCCAGTAAATGGGCCAGATAATCTTTTTCATTAATTTCTTTATAAAGAACCCATTTGGCAAAGTTCTTCACAAACTTCATCATCTCATTCTTATGATTCAAGGTAAATTGATCAACCTGAGTAGTGGCAGAGACAAACATCTCTTTCATTTGTTCAGAAAGAGCTTCAAACTGATTTGAACTCTCATGATGAACTTGCTCAGCTCCATCTTGCTGGCCTTTCTCAAATCCAGCTTCATACGCTTTTTGTTGAATTTGCTGAACACGAGCTTCAACTTCGGCCTGTACTCTTCTTTCAAAATCACTGTCTTCCTGAGCAGAAAGACCACGATGTTCACGAACAGCACTATCTATTTTAAATGAAGATTTTTTTTCGAATGTTCTTTCTTGGCGAATAACTTCTTCAGTGGGAACTGTTTTTTTTACAACTCGACCATCAAGGTCCTGAAAGACGAAATCCTTGGTCTGAGATTGTTCAACAACGTGTGAACCTTTAAGGTCTGAAAATACGAAAGGCTTAATTTCTGAACCCTTGAACTTATCCATTCTTTAAACCTTCTAAACGAACGTATCGCCTTCTCCACCACGAGAAATAATCGCCTTACCTTGAGATTCAAGCTCTTTAAGCTGCTGTACGATATCCTGCTGAGCTTTTTCAACATCAGACACTTTAGTAGGAGCAGATGCTTCAAGATCTTCGCGAAGAAGAGTTGCCGCACGGTTAGACATATTTCTAAATAGCTTCGCTTTAACTTCATCGGGAGCAGTCTTAAGAGAGATAACAAGTTTTTGGTTATCCACAATTTTAAGAAGCTCTTGAATACCTTTGTCGTCCACATAGATAAGATCTTCGAAGACGAACATAAGTTTTCTAATTTCTTCAGCAAGCTCAGGATCTTTCTCCTCAACTCGCGCCATGATATTTTTCTCAGAGTTCTTATCCATAAGGTTAAGCATATCTGCGATTGGTTCAATACCACCAAGCTGTTGGGTATCAATTGATCCAAGAGTTGAAAGTTCTGTTTTAAGAACATCATCAAGCTGAGCAATAAGTTCAGGAGACACGAAATCAAGATTGGCCACACGAAGAACCACTTCTGCCTGAAGTCCTTCTGGAAGTTTTCTTAAGACATCTACTTTCTTCTCTACTGGCAAGTGAGCACAGATAAGAGCGATTGTCTGAGGGTGTTCGTTAATAAGGAAGTTGGCCAATGTTCTGGTATCCACCAGTTCAAGTGATTCGAGAGTATTAGAATTACCAACTTCAACAATCTGACCCAGAAGTTGTTTGGCGCGATCTTCACCTAGCGTTCCCAAGATAAAGTCACGACCTCGATTTTCAGAGAAGAGAAGATCACTATCTTCATTAATGGCAGAATAAAATTCTTCTAGAACTTTTTTCACCATCCAAATTGGAGATTTAGTAATTGAAGACATTGAGTTAATCATACGTTTAACATCATTGTCCTTCATATGCTTGAAGACAGTCTTCGTAACAGTCGGACCTAGAGCAGAAAGCAAAATAGCTGCTTTTTCCTGACCGGAAAGAAGCGCATATTGCACATCAGGTTCTAAGGTTTTTTCCTCTGCCACGTTCTACTCCCTTAAGTACTAAGCAATTTCTTTGTTTGTATCCGCTGAGTGGATCATTTCATGAACTACTTGAGCGGCCTTTGCAGGATTTGCTTCAATTAGCTGAATAATTTTTTCTCTCAACATATTTCCTTCAATCTTTTCAGGATTCAACCTGTCTTCAAATGAAGGGATCACATCTTCAAGGCCAGGTAGACGTTGATTAGCTTGAATTTTTTCAAGCTCCTCAATTGTTCTCGGTAGGAAATCTTCGATATTTTCTACTGAGTTCTCCGTTAACCAAAGGATGAACGGTCTTACCACCATAAAGATGAACAATGTTAGTATAACACCAATAGTTAAATACTTAGTGATATTTTTTACCAACTCTCTATTCTCACGAGCACGCATCAAAGCTTCCATTTCAGAAAGATCTTCTTTTGCAAACTCCATATTCTTGATCACAACTTTATCACCGCGGTTATTGTTGATACCAAGAGCACTTGAGACGATTTGTTGGAAATTCTGAAGTTCTTCTTCGTTCCATGCTTGATATTTCGTTTCAGCAATACCATCTTCATTTAATACTGGAGCACCATTCTCTCCTAGTACGCGAACTTTCTTACCATCAACCATTACGGCTACTGAGATATTCTGGATATCTGCACTCGGCTTCTTCGACTTCGTTACTGTCATTGGTACATTATAGTTCCTTGTCACCAATGATTTATCTACGTCATTACGAGTTTCAGGAATGCCTGGCTGTGGGTTCTCCCCAGGAAGATTTGATCTTGCTCCAGGAATACCTTGAGGAGAAGGACGAACTCCCACCATCTTTTGTTCATTACGAACTTCTGAATGAACGGCCGTATTCTCTGAATCATAAGTTGTCTGAGTTTCAATTTTTTCTGTGTAATCAAGCTTAACTGAAACTTTAGCGATAACCTTGCCTTCACCAATTACACGTGAAAGGATTTCTTGGACTTTCTCTTCGTATTTAGCATTAAGCTTATTTTCTAGGGCCATCATTGAAGCAGTCTCAGATGACATCTGATCTCCTGCATTCTCTGATAGTTTTTTACCACGAGAATCAATCACAACAACGTTATGAAGTCTCATCCCATCTACTGAAGAACTTACTAACGACTGAATCCCCTTGATTTCTTCAGGGGTCATCGTTAATCCTCTCTCAACATCAAGAACTACTGAAGCACTAGGCGGTTTCCTTTCTGATACAAATGGAGAAGATTCAGGAATTGATAAGTGCACACGTGCACGAGTAATTCCTTTGATATGCATGATTGTTTTTACCAGCTCGCCTTCAAGGGCACGCTGCTTATTGATTTTTTGAACAAATGAAGTTGTGCCGAATGCCTGTTTATCAAAAACTTCATAACCAACAGTGCTGGTGAAATTTACGCCTTTCTTAGCAATTTCAAGTCTCCAGATTTCGACCATATCCTCTGGAACCATGAGTGTTTTTCCATCATCTTTTACCTGATAAGAAATTTTTCCTTCTTCAAGCATTCTTGAGATGGTCGCAGAATCATCTTTTGAAAGATCCGTATAGAGGACTTTATAATCAGTTTTACTTGACCAGATAATCATGGACATCATCGCAGCAACTAAAATACCAGTCGCGGCAATTAATCCTAATTTTCTTGTCGTATCCAGTGCCCTGAAAAAATCAAGAAAGTTCTGGATAGTGTGCTGAATAAAATTATTCAAAGAATCCTCCTGATTCTACTTTCTAATCAATCCCTTGATTAGATCTGCATTCTCATAATTTCTTTATAAGCATCAATTACTTTCGAACGAACCTGGTTCATTGTTTTAAAAGCAATATCAGCTTTCTCTACTGCCAGAAGTGTTTCATGAAGATTTTGACTCTCTCCACTCGCAATTTTCTCCATGGCCGTATTCGCTTCAACTTGCAGGTTATTCACCTGAGAAATTGAATCCTGTAAAAACTCTCCAAATGTCTTAGTGGTTGCTGGAGCTAAATCTCCACCACCTGCAACTCCTGGCGTCTCAATTGCAAATTTCGAACCAAAATCATTATTAATTTCACGAGTCCAGCCACGAGAATTGCCCGAGTCTAAAACTTTCTGGAAACTACTGATGTCTGAAATCGCCATAAACTAATTCCTTATTATCGACCGATCTCAAGAGTTTTTATTGCCATCTGTTTGGTCGTATTAATCGCCGTCACGTTGGCTTCGTATGCTCTTTGAGCTTCAATCATGTTTGCCATTTCAACCATTGGGTTGATATCCGGCATGGCCACATATCCCTCAGTGTTAGCATCCGGATGATTCGGGTCATACTTGAATACAACCTTGTCCGAATGAACGACTTCTGTGGCGTGAACGGTATGAGCATTTTCCGCAAGCTCGCCTTCAAGAATTTCTGAGAACTTTTCACGAGCAGGCTCTGAACCAAAAACAACTTCTTTCTTCCTGTATGGTCCACCTTCTGCCGTTCTCGTTGTCTGAGCATTAGCAATATTCGAAGAATGGGCTTCCATTCTCTTTCTTTGAGCAGAAAGACCTGAGGAACTGATACGTAAGCTAGATAAAAGATCCATTTACGACCTACTTTTCGTTAGTGATTGCATATTTCATCAATCCCATTTTTTTATTAATCAGTTGAACGAGAGTATCATACATAATCTTATTCTCATTCATACGTGCCATCTCGGATTCCACGTCAACCGTATTGCCATTCTCTGATACAACACCATTAGGATCATCATAGATTTCTGGCTCAAGATTATTAAAACCGCCATTCCCAATATTGAAATGACGATCATCCGAAGCATTCATATTCATCTGGCCATCAACATCCAAAGCACGTGCAAGTGCTTCTTCAAAATCCAACTTTTTGGCCTTAAAACCAGGAGTATTAGCATTGGCAACGTTAGAAGAGATGAGTTCTTGTCTCATCTCTCTAAAATTTAATGCTGTGGTAAGCGCCTTAAGCGTTTTATCGTTAACGTCCATAAATCAATCCTAGCGAAGGTTTACAAAGTAGCTAGTTCCTTCAGAACGGTATTCATTAATCTTGTTTCTTAGAGTTCTGATTGAAACACCAAGAATTTTTGCTGCTTGAGTTCTGTTTTCACATGTGTGAACAAGAGCTTTTTTGATAAGAAGTTTTTCAGCATCTTTAAGAGACATCAATTTGAAGCCCTCTTCATCAATATCACCAAGTTTCACTTCAACTTTACGCTCTCCTCTCTCGATTGCTTCAAGATTAAAGACATTGTCTTCTACATTGTTAAGCGTTTTGCTGATGAAGTTTTTAAGTTCAGAAACGTTTTGATTCCAGCTGTAATCATTAAGCTTCTGAGTTGCTTCATTTGTGATTTCGATGCTGCCCATTTCATTTTCAATAGCAAGGCTAGTAATGAAGTGCTTAGCAATCAGCTCAACATCAGTCCCTCTTTCTTTAAGAGATGGAGTATCAATCTGAATTCCATTGAAATATGTATAAAGAGATCTTAAGAATTTCCCAGCACCAACAAGTTTCGAGAGATTCTTAGAAGTTGTTCCAATAACACGAACATCTAACTCGTAATCAGGAAGTTCTTGAAGAATTGTGAAGAGTCTTTTCTGGAATGATTCTTCAAGGCAGTCGATATTTGCGAAAATAACTGTTCCACCATTAGCTAGTTCTAGAACACCACGATTGAAACGTCCTGTTTCATCTCTAAAACCAAGAATCGACTTTTCTACTTCTTCGATATCTTCAGAGCAGTCAACCATCTGAACCTGGCCATTTTTTCTAGCAGAATTCTGATGGATGTACATTCCTAGGCTTTTCTTACCAGAACCTGTTTCACCACAAATAAGAACTGGTGTTTTAGTAACAGCAATATTACGAGCTGTTTCTAGAGTGTAGTTAAATTTAGGGTGATTTCCTACTAGAACTAAACCTTGGGTTAACATTAGACCTCCTGTCCGTTGTTAGATTTGTGGTTTCAAATTTTCAATAAACTAAATATCAATATTCTCTAATTTCAATGTCGTTAATTCGCTTCTACTCATCTCTTTGATGTGTGCCGGAGTTCCCTTCTCTTCCGTGAGAAGACTCAACTCTTTCACACCATCAGACACCTTAGAGTTCTTAATCAATGATACTCCATAAAGGTATCTCATACGTGAAGTGTAAGGAGATTTTGGAAATTTTTCTTTAAACTTTGAAGTCATCTTTTCAATCTCCGTCCAGTTAGGTTTGCTCTCCCCCACATAGGTCTCTATGAGAAGGTAGCTGATGCGTTCAGAGATATTCAAGATTGATGCCGACTTTGATGAATCAACATCTTTCAGCAGGGCCTTAACTACTTTTTTGAAGCGATTCTGATCATTTAGGTGATAGAGAGACTCTGTATAGCTCATTAAAGTCTGGGCAGTCTGAGCTGGGGTCAACCTATTTTCAGGGTTTTGACGGACTAGAATTTTTTCGAACTCAGTAACAGCTTCCGGATACTTTTTAAGTTCAAATGACACCACTCCAAGATAAAACGGATAGTTAATGGAGTCTCGTAATGACACTGGATAAGAGGCCAGCTTGTCACTAGCTTCTTTCCATTTTTTATCGATGAATAGACGATTGAGCTCTAGCTCAGCTACCATCTCCTTCATTTTAACATTTTTTGATCTCGGAACCCAGATAGGAAAAGTTCTCTCTGGGGCATCCCCCATTGCAGTCAATTCAGTCATTGAACGTTCAAAACTTGAAGTCAGTCCTAACTTTAAGAATGAGTCAGCAGCAATGAAGTTCATGTAAGGATTCTGTGCCACTTGCTTTTCATACTTATGACGATAAACATCCCAAATCTTCACAGTTTTAGCATAATCTTCTGCAAGGTATGATTGCTGTAATAATCCGAATACAACTTCTGATCCGTCACCTTCAAACACTCTTCTATCAGCAGGCTTCATTGAATCAAGAGGGATTGTTGTTAAGTAAGCCAGGGCCTTATCATATTCTTCTTCATTGATGAAAAGTCTAAGACGAACTAGCCATAAAAGTTTTTTTAGATCAGCAGTAAGAACACGAGTCTCATCAGGTGACTGCTCAAGGAAAATATCCATTTCCTGATCTTTTTCAGTCAAAGAAACTTTTCTCACTAACTGAAGACCAACAAATCTCAACTTCGCCTCATAACGAACTTCAGGACTAGTCGAGCGATCAATCGCAGAACGATACTGATCAAGCGTTTCTGTTACCGGACGATCAATGAGATCAGAACAAAGAGCAATGCGAAGTCTTGCTTCAGGAGCTTGAGATAGATGAGAATTATCTTTAACAAATTCTTTAAAGTACTGAGAAGCAAGCTCATACTCAGAGTGACGATAGAGACTTTCAGCAATATTGAAAATAATCGCCCCATGAATTGGTTTTGCCAGGGACTTCTCTACTTCTTTAAACTTCTTGATTAACTCACCAGTTTGATTTTTTGATAATAGAGAAAAAGAAAGGTAGGCCATTCCAATCTGCGGTGGAAGGATACTCATCAATTTCTTATCGGCCAAGAAATCTTCGATTTTATCAATCTGCTTTAAGACTGCAAGAGAATGAAGAATCACATTAGAGCTGTAAATCACAAGATCATGATCAAACTCGCCACGAGACTCAACAAAAAGTTCCTTGGCCAGCTCAAGACTTTTTAAATAATCTTTCTGATCAACATTAAACTGAATGAGATATCTGAGAAGAGAAGATTTTAACTGATAATCAGTCGTTAAATCTTTAAGATTCCCCATGGTAACCATGGCAGATTGAGTGATGCTCTTGTTCGGTTTTACGATATTATCTTTAATTAGAGCATTCACTTTCAAAAATTCATTAATCACATGGTTTGAATCACGTCCATACTTCTTCTCATAAAGAGTAATGGACTTGTTCATTAATCCCCATTTAGCTTCTTTATAGAAGTTGATTGAAAGCTGCATATGAGCTTCTTTTTCATCATCTAAAAGATCTCTATCTTTAATAGGATAAAGAGCATCAGGTGCTTTGGCCGAGATTTGAATATCACGCTCAAGACTTGGAATCATTGCTGAATAATCCCACATGAAGCTCGCGCCATAACGGAAATCACGAAATCCAGGATTTTGCTTACTCATACCTGAAAGAGTTGCTTCAACAGTAGGTAGAGTGTCTCGTTTTGCTAATAAGAGATGATTTTTATTTGCCGGAGCAGCTTTAGCAGCTGCCTTCACTGGAAGCGGTAGAACAGGAACCTGAGTCTGAACAGGCCTATTGGCAACTACAAGATCCTTATTGATCCAAAAATCCAAAATGTATTTCTTCTCTGCATCTCTATAAAAAGAGAAAAGTTCAATCGACTGGTCTTTTAAATCAAGCTTGATACTTAAAGGCTTCGCAGGGTAGCCTGCTTCCGAGACTTCATACTTGGCCAAATAATTAGTATCAAATTTGATACTTTCGATTTCTTTTTTTAGCTGAGCGAAGATATTTTGATTGTGTGTTTCAATAAAAAGAGAGTCACCGCGTTTCGTTATTTCAAATTGATTTTTTGGACCGAAAAGGTTGAGACGCAGATGTGTCGAGAAATTTTCTTGATTAATGACATTAGCATAAAGAGACGACGCAGCAAGTAAGCTTGCCAACATCATGTACACGATAGCTCTTAATACCTTATTCATTATTAAAGACTTCCTGTCTTTTTAATTAATTGTTCACTACCTGTGAACTTAACTATAAGCACCATTGTAACCCGAATCGGTTTTTGGAAAAGATAAATTTTACCCATGGGCAAAATATACCTCTGATTTTTGACATGCTTGATATTGCTTCACTTGATTACAATAGGTTAATAAATCAGGAATGAATGGTAGACTTATGCAGTCAATTGCAATCCTCTTAATACTCTCCTCTTGCAGTTTCTTTTTACCTTCCACTAAAACGAAAAATGCAAAGACATCTTATCAGATGAGATTCGTTCCCAATGGCTGGAGTGAACATAAAACTGATCAGGCCGATTATTATTTCCAAGGGCCACAAGGTGCAAGTCTTATCGTTCAAAGTTTTTGTAACGAATTTCAAAATGATGATCTCAAGAAATTAGCGACGACTACTTTTCGCTCCCTCGATAGCTCAACCATCACACAACAAAAACCTTTCACTCTCAAAAATCGAGATGCTCTGGAAACAAGAGGTGAAGCCTCGATGGATGGTGTGAAAGTTAATCTTACCCTTATTAATACACGCAGGAATAACTGCTATTATGATTTCTTTGAAATTCTCCCGCACAAACAAAAATCAAATATTGGTGAATTTATTTCGGGCGTGGAGTTTAAATGAAAGATCTCAAAGCTGGGCTAATACTCACTGGTGATATTCTTGATTTCACAAAAGATGTTTTCACCCGACTCTTTTCTAAACCCTTTTATTGGGGACGCCTCTTTGATCAAATTATTCAACTAGGTCTTGGCTCTTTAAGTATTAGTATTGTGATTGGTTTTATTACTGGTCTCGTGATGACACTACAATTTGGTTATGGCCTGGCCAAGTTCGGTGGAACACTCTACGTTCCTGCCATCGTATCCGTCTCTCTATTAAGAGAGCTCGCCCCCATTTTCACCTCACTGCTTATCGCTGGACGAGTTGGTTCAGGAATTAGTGCTGAAATTGGTGCGATGAACGTCACCGGACAAATCGATGCGATTCGCGCCCTAGGAACCTCTCCTGTTCGAGTTCTGGTCATCCCTAGAGTTCTTGCTACCGTTCTTACCTTACCCCTATTAGCAACGCTAGCAAGCTTCACTGGTATTATTGGTGGAATGCTTATTTCTTATATTGAATTTGGCATGCCTGCCGGTTTTTATGCTAACAAGGTACTCTCAACAATTGTCTTCGCCGATATTTTCGGAAGTATCTTTAAATGTGCCTTTTTTGGACTGGTAATCTCTATTCTTGCTTGTTACCGCGGTTTTCATACCAAAGAAGGAACAAGAGGTGTCGGTAATGCCACCACATGGGTTGTTGTTCGCTCTTCTATCATTATTCTCATCTCTGATTTTTTTCTGAGTAAGATTATCCTCGTAGGGTTTTATCAATGAAAATCCTTGAACTTAAAAATATTCATAAGTCCTTTGGTGAAAAAAAAATTCATCAGGGTGTGAATTTTTATCTGGAACAAGGAGAAACCATTGCTCTGTTAGGTCACTCAGGAACAGGAAAATCAGTTTTACTCCGTTCGATCATTGGCCTTGAACAAATAGATCAAGGTGAAGTTATATTCAGACAACAGCGAATTGATCAGCTAGATGAAGAATCATATTACCCGCTTAGAACTAAAATTTCTTACTCCTTTCAAAATGCCGCACTCTTCGATTCACTTAGTGTTTTTGAGAATATCGCCTACCCTCTTTTTGAACATACGAAACTAAATGAAACACAGATCAATCAAAAGGTTGAGGATGTCTTAAAGATTGTAAATATGTCTCAAGCAAAGTTTTTGATGCCTTCAGATCTTTCCGGAGGAATGCAAAAACGTGTTGGTCTCGCCAGATCCATGATCTTAAATCCAGAGATTCTTCTCTATGACGAACCGACAGCAGGTCTTGATCCGGTCAATACTGATATGGTTATTGATATTATGAATGAGTTTAAAGCTCGTGGCTTCTCAGGGATTTTTGTTACTCATGACATCCCTGCGGCCAAAAGAGTTTGTGATCGTTTCCTCCTGCTTCGGGATGGAAAAATATATTTCAATGGAACATTAGAAGAATTTAATCATTCAAATGATCCATTTGTTCTCACCTTCGGTTCAACTCATAGGAGTCGACATGATGTTCCGTAAACAAGATCAAAAAAAACTTTTCAAGGCGGGAGTATTCTTAAGCTTTCTCTGTCTTGTGCTCATGATTATGGTGATTAGTATTGGCAAACAGAATTCAATCTTTGAATCGAAAACTATTCTAAGAGCTCGTGTTAATAACGTAAGTAACCTTCAGCCAGGATCTTACGTTGATCTGCGTGGGATTAAGATCGGAACAGTTGAAAATATTGACATTGTTTCAGATTCAGAAGTCGAAATTCAAATGCGAGTTTTGAGTTCAAAACTTAAATGGATTAGAAAAGATTCTCAAATTGCCATCTCGACTGCCGGTCTGGTCGGAGATAAGTTTTTAGAAATTATTCCAGGGACAGCAGAGTCTGAAGTTCTTGATCCAGACAAAGATGTTTTGACGGTGAAGAAAGAAGAGATCTTCAACGAAATCGTCAGCAAAGGCGGATCAATCGCGAGCAGTACCGAAAAAATTCTTTCTCGTCTGGAAGCTATTGTTTCTTCCAATAAGTTTGAACAGTTTGTTTCCTCTCTTCACAAGACTTCAAGCAACTTAGAAAAATTAACAGCAGAACTTAATCAGGCGCAGTTAGGGAAGGCCATCAATTCTCTTAATACCTCATCTAATAAACTGGATAAGGTTATGAGTCGTATTGAAAAAGGACCGGGCACGCTACATTCAATGATTTATGATGATTCACTTCATGAAGATCTCCGCTCCCTTTTAGGCGGAGCCCAGAGAAATAAGGTCTTAAAATACTTTATTAGACAATCAATTCAAGAGTCAGAGAAAAACTAAGAAACAAAGGCCAAAAGGTATGCCGTACCTTTTGGCCTTTGGGTTTAAAGTTCGAGATTCTTCTTCTTCATTTTCTCAATCAGAGTTGTTCTATTGAGAGTAAGAAGTTTTGAAGCTTGGTTCTTATTGCCATTAGTGCGATTCATCGCCTGCATAATAAGTGAGTCTTCAATATCTGAAAGGATTTGCTTTAAATCTACTCCATCCTTCGGAAGCTCAAACAATGTTTTATATTGCTTAGTGGCCAGAGGATTGGACTTGAAGATTTTAGCAGGAAGGTCTTCAGGAAGAATTTCATTTCCACCACGAAGAATAACCAGTCTCTCAATCACATTTTCAAGTTCGCGCACGTTACCTGGCCAGTCATATCCGATCATCAGATCCATCGCCAGTGGAGAGAAGCTGATATCATTTGATTTATCGGCAGAAACAAAACGATCAAGGAAATGAGAAATAAGAAGCGGCACATCTTCTCTGCGCTCTTTAAGAGCTGGGATACGAATAGGGATAACATTCAAACGATAGAAAAGATCTTCTCGGAATTTTCCATCAATGACGGCCTTCTCTAAATCTTTATGAGTTGCCGCAATCACACGAACATCAACGTCCATTGTTTCCGAAGATCCAACGATTTCAATTTGTCTTTCTTGCAGCACACGCAGAAGTTTTACTTGTAAGTGAAACGGCATATCGCCGATTTCATCTAAGAATATCGTCCCACCATCAGCTAATTCAAAACGGCCTTTACGAGAAGAAATCGCACCTGTGAATGCGCCTTTAATGTGACCGAATAGCTCGCTCTCAAGCAGCTCACTTGGGATAGCTCCACAATTTACTGATACTCTATTTTTGTTTGAGCGATGAGATTTTTTATGAATAGCACGTGCCACAAGTTCTTTTCCTGTTCCACTTGGGCCCATAATAAGAACAGTGGAATCACTGGCAGATACTTTTTTAATTCTCTCAAATACATCTTTCATGGCACGGCTTCGGCCGACCATCCCCTCGAATATATCCTCAATACTCGGCTTCTCCAGACGATGTTTCCCAAGCGGCTTAGGCTTAGGAACTTCTGAGAAGAAATCGCTTGCAGAAATTTCAGGTAGCTTTGAAGAAAGTTTTGTCTTAATCGCTTCGATCACAAGATGTTTTAAAACATCCAGCTCAAAAGGTTTTGTCAGATAGTGATAAACACCTTTTTTAGTCGCAGCAATGGCAGTTTCAATAGAAGCGAACCCAGTCATCACAATGGCAACAAACTCAAAACCCTTCTCACGAAGAATATCAATAAGAAGAAGGCCATCGCTTCCCTGCTCAAGACTGATATCAGAGATGAGACAGAACGGAAGATGCTTTGGGTGATGACGAGCAAAGTTCATCAGGCAATCTTCTGAACTATTAAACAGCTCGACCTTCAGTTTTAAACTTTGTTCGAGATACTTCTTGAGACTTAAGCCCAAGAGCTTATCATCTTCAACGATCACAACGGGTGGAAATGAGCTTCGACTACTGCCTTCCAAACTTTGGTGCAGAAACTTTAAATCATCCATTCGCGGGGCCTCCGAAAGAAGCCCTCACTCTACTAAAGCTTGAGTAAAGGTGTCAAATTATAGACTCCCCTATTTTCGTAAATACAAATGCTTGAGAAATATGGTGTCAAAATAGAGACTATGGCTTCATATCACGATGAAGTGTTTTTAATATCTTGGCTGATTTTTCCGGACCACCTGCATAGATATAGAAGACATTACAACCAATGGCGATCAGGCACAGGCAAACGCTGAGAATGGCCAGTTTCTTTTTACGACGTAGCCAGAAGAGATAGGTCATCTCTGCACTAATAAGCATTAAGGGAATGGCCCAAAACGGGATATGGCGGGCCAAAAAAAGCGATTCCTGCATCATCTTCCTTGAAATAAAAAAGGGCCGCTATCAGCGACCCTTTTATTATATCCAAGCTTGGAAAAATTAGAACATAGACTTTAATGCTTCAAGCTTATCTAGACGCTCCCAAGTGAAACCGTCAGCACTTGTTCTTCCGAAGTGTCCGTAAGCCGCAGTTTGCGAGTAAATTGGACGAAGAAGGTCAAGACGCTGAATGATTGCTTTTGGTCTCATATCAAATAGCTCATTGATCGCACCATTTAGTTTTGTCTCATCAACTTTAGCTGTACCAAATGTGTTCACAAGAAGTGACATTGGACGAGCAACACCAATTGCGTAAGCAACTTGAACAAGAGCTTTCTCAGCAAGACCAGCAGCTACGATATGCTTAGCGATGTGACGAGCAGCATAGGCAGCAGAGCGGTCTACTTTTGTAGGATCTTTACCAGAGAATGCTCCACCACCGTGAGCACCGTGACCACCGTAAGTATCTACGATGATTTTACGACCTGTAAGACCGCAATCTCCCATTGGTCCACCGATAACAAAGCGGCCAGTTGGGTTGATGTAGAAGTGAGTATTTTTATCGATAAGGTTCATTGGAACAGTTTTCTTAATAACTTCTTCCATGATTGCTTCTTCGATTTGTTTCTGAGTCATTTCTTCAGCGTGCTGAGTAGAAACTACGATTGCATCAAGACGAGCAATTTTTCCGTCAACGTACTGAGCAGTAACTTGAGTTTTACCATCAGCGCGAAGAAGAGGAAGAGTTCCATTCTTACGAACTTCAGAAAGACGACGAGCTAGACGGTGAGAAAGATCAATTGTCATTGGCATGAATGACTCAGTTTCAGTATCAGCGTAACCAAACATTAACCCTTGGTCACCAGCTCCTAGGTCTAGGAACTTACCTTCACCTTCGTTTACACCTTGAGCGATATCTTGAGATTGTTTTCCAAGAGCTACAGTTACACCACAAGTGTTAGCATCAAAGCCTTTATCAGAGTGATCGTAACCAATGTTACGAATAGTATTTCTTACGATTGTATTGATATCAACATTAGCACCAGTCGTTACCTCACCAGCAACAACAACTAGACCAGTTGTTACAAGAGTTTCACAAGCAACGCGAGACTTTGGATCTTGGGCTAGCATTGCATCAAGAATAGCATCCGAAACTTGGTCAGCGATTTTATCTGGGTGACCTTCAGTTACAGATTCAGAGGTAAACATATAATTTTTCAACATAGGAACTCCTAAAACTAAACAAATAATAATCTAAATTTGAGGTTGGGGGTTTATACACCCCCCAACTTACTTAATCAAAAGGAATTTTAAGGTCTAAGTAAAAATGTTACAGCTTACTTGTGTGCTTTGATGAAATATCGAAAGTAATGTGGGTTACGGTAAAAATAAAAAATATCTATACCATTCACTTTCGTCAGAACATAGGTGGATTTGTCTATTTGAACTACCTGATAATCTCGGCCATCAAGACCAATAAAAGAATATAAGTAATTAAAATCGCCTTTCTTTAAACTCTTCTGCAGGCCTTCTGGTTTGGCAACCAACTTACCTGGCCTTTCAGGAACTGGAACATAGTCATTCCAAATAGAATCCATAGCAATTCTCCCCGTCATACTGGCACGAGAGAAGTAGCGGGTAGCCTTGAACTCATTATTAGTTTCTTTAAGAGCATTAAGAGCAAGTTTAATATTCTGAGCACGCAGTTTTTTCGCCGCTGGTGCCATATCAGGACAGAAGATGTGAAGAGATCCGCTCATATAGTGATAAGTAAAAGAAAACTCACCTTGTTTGAAGAGGGCATTCAACCAATTCTCTTTTTCCACCCGGGCCAAAGAGACATGCTCCATTAAATGAGGATAGATTGAATCTTTCTTATTAATGGTTAAGTACTTGGGTTTATCCAGACGATTGAGCACCACTCGTGCCACATCCATCCGCTCCAGTGCATCTTTTCCATCAACTCCACCGACTTCATTCATGAGAATTGTTTCTAAAGTAAAGACAGCACGATCAAGCTCGGATTGCTTTAACCAAAACTCATAAACTTGTGCCTGTTTCTTATAAACAAAATCTTTAAGATTAGTGGTTGCCTCATTGTGTTCTTTAATTAGCTCCCGATTCAAGGTTGTCTTCTTACCATTAATCAGAGTGACTTTATTATGTTCAGGTAATGTCAGTGTACGATAAAAAGTGACAGACTTGCTGACTCGCTCTTCCCATTCTGTGAATCTCTCAATCGCAAAGTCTCTTCCTTTTTTAAGTTCAGAGTCAACACGATCTAAAACAAACTCGAGGTCGTAACGGGCATTTTCCGAAAGATAGTTATCGCCCTCTTTAAGTTCAAAATGAAGTGTGTCCAGAGTTGTTCTAAAGAACATATCACTTGATTTATGATTTTTATCGTAAGCACCATCTTCAACAATTTTACGATAAAGGAAGGTGAAGTTTGCAATCTTCTGATTGGCCGGATTCTCGACTTCTTTATGCTGATCATACATTCTACGATTTTTAAGATGATCGTTAGGAAAATTAAAATTGGAGAAAAAAGACAAATCAGTCATCAGGGCAGCAAATTGTTGCTGAATTGTTTTTACCAAACTAATCGCTTTCTGACGGTTCAATTGCTTGAGATTGTACTCATCAATTAGTTCAGCTTTCTTTAAATCCATCAGTTCATTAAAAGACTTACGAATTTCTTTGGTAACATTTCCATGAGGAAATTTCTTGTTCGCCTCAAGTTTCTTCTTCTCGTTTTGAATCCACTCAAGCTTCTTTTCCATCAATGGCAGAAGTTCGTTGATTGTTGCGACATCCACATCATCATTATATTCAGGAATCCAATAGCCTTGTCCTCGATAAGCTTTCAACTTGTTTTGAAACACGTTCTCAGTATTAGGACGACATACGGCCGTACGAAAGGTAGTAAATGCTTTTTCGTAGTTGTAGACATGTCTTTCAATTTTACCATCCCACTTCACGCCACTTGCACATGAAGGGAATACGGTAAAAATAGAAATCAAAATAAGTGAATGAATAGAAAATCTAAACAACAACTTCTCCAAGTTAAAAGATTCAATCTATTTTAACAGAGAGAAGCGTTGCAAAGCTATGATTAATCAGCGCGGGTTATTACAAATGTTTAGGAAATATTCTTTCATGATGACCGCTTCTTTCTGAAGCTTGGTTGAATCATACCAGCTATAGGCTTCTGAGTTAGTCGGGCAATAAGCAAAATCAGGGAATACCTGCTCTGGCTCATTAGCATTGAGCACTGCTTGCATCACACTATGCAGGTTTGAAAGGCCAAAACGTCCTGCCTCATATTCTTTAAGAGCAAGATCAAAAGCTGAAAAATAAGTTGAAACAGTGGCAGGAATTTCTCTATTTTTCACGATTCGGATATATGAAGCAGCTATACGTCCTGGATATCTACCTTCTAAAATTTCGAAGATCTCAGGATCCGCTCCCATATCATCCCCTAAGAGGATCACTTTTTCGCTACTTGCTTCAATAATTTTGCCAATAACACCTAATTTAAAATCATGATGCCCTGGTCTCTTAAAATTTGAATTTAATGTTAGTGATTGATAGTCAATTTCATGCTTATTTAAGAGTGCTTCCACTCTTGATTGTAAAACTTTAGGAGAAGCAGAAACTAAATGCACTGACGATACATAGTCACGAGAAGCATTAACAAAGTGAGGCATACCCGCATACACTTTTGTTCTGAAGACTCCATAAAAAAGAGAATCTATATGATGAGATCTTGTGATTTTAACAGTGTCATCTAAATCAGTGATAATTTGATATTGAGCAAAAGCATTGCTTGAAATGAGCAAGAGCAGTAACCACTTTTTCATAATCACATCCTTTTTCGAGGATATTAACTTAGAAAGTATTCACTGCTCTACTTAGATTGAATTTTATTTAATAGTGTCTAAAAATTAGACACCTATTTCTCAAGTTCTTTAGGAAATGAAGATTCCCAGAGCCCCAAGCAAGTACGATTACTTAGCACCAAAAGAACAGCATTATCTTCAGCAAACTGATCAATTTGTGATCTCAAGACTTCCAACTGATCAACACTCGCTGAAGGAACACCCATTTCATTAATCTCACGAGATAGCTTATCACTATCCAGATCATCTTTTCCAATGGCCGTTGTTTTAATATTTGATCTCGCAATAATCACTTTATCTGAAAGAGCTAAAGCATCACGGAACTCATTTTGAAAAACATTACTTCTGGCAGTTGCTGAAATAGGTTCAAAAATCGTCAAAACTTTTTTATTTTTAAAACGAGCACGAATAGCATCAAGAGTTACTTTAATCGCACGAGGATGGTGAGCAAAGTCATCAATCACAACCATGCCTTTATACTTTCCTCTCACTTCTTGTCTTCTCTTCACCATTTCAAGATTCTTAACAGAAGCAACGACATCGCTCACTTTAAAACCTTCTTTCAAAAGATAAAGGGCACAAGAAGTAATGTTCAAGATATTGTGTTCACCTACAACGTTGGTAGTGAAAGTAACATCTTCGCCATTCCAGTTAATTTGGAATGTTGAGCCAGTCTGGCTTGTCATAATATTTTTCGGGCCGTGAACAGAACCTGGACCATAAAGCATCCAACGATCTGTTTTATCACTATACTCTTGAGAGAGTTTCATGATTGATGGATACTCTTGGTTCATAATGATTGAACCTTTCATCTTCGGCATCACATCACGGAACTCATCTTCAATTTTTTCAACTGAAGCAAAAATATCAGCATGATCAAACTCAAGAGAAGTAAGAATCATATTTTTCATTTCATAAAGTCTGAATTTTGAAATTTTATGGAAGTAAGCAGAGTCGTATTCATCGGCCTCAATCACAAAATATTTGTTACCTAGATACGCTGGCTGGCGTCCTTCAATGATTCCACCAATAAGGCATCCAGGATCTTGCTTTAGAAATTCAAGCATCTGAGTAAGAAAATAAGTCGTTGTAGTTTTTCCGTGAGTTCCCGCAATACCTACTACGTTTTTATTTTTTAAAACAAGAGAGCCAATCGCCGATGGGAATGAAGTAAATGGTACACCCACTTGTTCCAACATCCTGGCCGCATCTGATTTTCCACCAACTGAGTTTCCGATCACTAATAGATCAAACTGCTTCAGATACTCAGGGGTCACTTCATCTAATTTTTTAAGAGGGATACCTGTTGTCTCCAAGAATGTAGACATCGGAGGATAAAAAGCTGAGTCAGCACCATGAACTTCATAACCTGCTTGTTTCATCAAACAAGCAGCAGGTCCCATCCCCGCTCCACAGATACGGTAAAAAAATATTTTTTTAAACTCGTGAGCACGAGCAATTAATTGTTCTTGCGAAATTAAGTGAGTGAGATCCATAACTTTCCTTTCCTTGGAGTTCTTGCTCTATGTTAGCAGAACTCAAGGAAAGAAAGAATCAAGAATATTAAAGTATTAGAGAGGAAGTGTTTGAATCAGACGATCAGTGCAGTAACGATTTACTTTCTTCACCAGTTTATTGGCCTCAAAGGCCATCGGTGTCAGCACTTGCCATGACCAAACAATCGGCGTCTTCGGACAATGAGCAAAATTTGGAATAATCATCTCAAGCTTTTCCTCATTTAATAACTGTTCAAAACCGTATGTTACTGCTGCCATAGGCATTCTTCCGGCCTGATATTCACGAAGAAAAATATCAGAGGTAAGCCAGTACTTCGTTTGTGTGCTGGGAATATCACGATTATTGATGACATGGATGTAGCTAGCCAGAACTCGCCCAGGATAATGTCTCATGATTTCATCATACGCTTCAGGGTCCTTACCGACATCATCTCCGATTAAAAGAAACTGATCATCAGGATTGGCCTTCATAAGCTTCACCAGATAATTCACTTTATGAGTGAGCTTATCTTCCCAGCGGGTAAGCTTTCTTAACTCTAATTCTTTAAAGGTAATACCGTGAACTTTCAGATCTTTAATGATCTTTGTTCTTAATACTGATGGACCAGCCGAAAGAATGTGAAGCTCATCTGTATAGCGCTCCAATTCCTGATAAAAACTTGGAATTGCCGTGAAAACAATGTTCGTTGTTAAAGCGTTTCTTGCAGCTTCAATCTCATTGCCAGAATTAATGATTTTAATGGTGTCATCGAGATCACTGACAACAACGACCCGGGCAAAAGTAGAGAAAGAAATTAAGAGTAAGAATAATAGAGTAAGTTTTTTCATGGGATAAATTAAAGCAAAGACCCTAAGGGCCAGAAAAGGCTTAACGTGTCATTCCCACATTAAGGCCATCTGTTATTTTTACATACTTAGCTCTATTAAATAAAATCTCTGCTAAATTTGCTTAGCTTTTTCACCCACATAACTTCAGGAGATTTATGAAATTCATTCTAGGTCTTATCTTAGCATTACCTCTCTCTACAATGGCCGCTCCTCGTGACCGTTCTGAGACAGATGTTTTAAGACAATTGAATCTTACTTCAAGAAGCCTAGAACATAATATCCAAAAGATGAGTGAGAGAGATCTTCGCGAAGCTTCTGAGCTCTTACTTGAATTGAGAAACCTGGCAGAAGGTCAAGGTCGCGGCGGTCAACGCCTCCCAAGAGTAAAAGTTTGTGCTAATGATACTTCTACAATTTTTCAATCAACATTTACTAAGATTAAAAGCTTCGCTTACTCAGGAACTGGTTTAAACCTTAGTTCACAAGCAGCAACTCAGTTTGCGAATGACTGGACTAATAAATATCCATGTAGCCTTGCAGATAAATATGAAAGAGATACAAAAAGAATTGTGATTTTTGCTTATTCAGGAATTGGCCTTAATTATATGTACTCAGAGGCACGTAATTTTGCCATCGAAAAAGCTCCAAACTTTTGTTCTGATTACAAATTAGAAGAAGAATTTCGTAGATTTTACAACTTTGCTTACTCAACATCAGGCCTTAACTATTCATCAACAGTCGCAATTGCTTATGCTTTAGAGAAGATCGAAAGATCAGCTTTTTCTTGTCGTAACTTTTAATTAAAAAATCATTCGGCCAAAAGGTACGGCGCTGGATTCAACTTCCTAATGCAACTCCGGCGATTTGAAAAAGGGACACTCTTGTCCTAAATTCAAGTCGCCAAACAAAAAACTAAGGAGTTGTACTTTGAAGCAGTACTCAAGAGTGTCTTACGC
>CALHBF010000004.1 GCA_937931205.1 uncultured Bacteriovoracaceae bacterium | reverse complement strand
GACTAAAAATGGGTTGAAGAAAATAGAAGATGCGCTTAATTTAAGACCTCGTAGGTGTTTAGGTTATAGAACACCTTACGAGGTCTTTTTTAATACGAAAGTTGCGTTAGTAACTTGAATCCAGCGGCATACCTTTTGGATTTAATAGAAGATACTAATCAAGCCATTCTCCATTTTTTTATCAATTTCGGTATGACTCGATTCTCCGGCCGGAGTTCTTGGTAGGGTAAAACTATTTTCATAAAATCCGTAATGAGTAAATCCACCGATTAGGTCACCAGTGTGACTTATCGACGAGTTTTCAAAGTACTCAAAGTCGGACAAGGTAATGATAGAAGTACTGCAGGCATAACTTGGAATGGCATGATTGTAATTGATTAAGTAAGTCGCCAGATAATTGGGCCCGTAAGATAATGAGCTTGGGGCCAAAGGAACTTCTAAGTGCTGATTGTTGAAGAGGTGAGAGATGTCATTCATGGCAAAAATTTGTGTCGGCCCAGGAAGAGTATAATCACTCATTTTTGAAACAATTTCTTCACAGCTTAGTTGATCGCCTGTTTCACTAATGTTGTGTGTTCGGTAATTAATTTGTCCCAGATGGAAATTAGGTTGAGAAAAGTTGTAAGAGCTAATTTGAGATCTTAGTGGGACTTCCGTTGTTTGCATCCATCTCGAATTCATTTCTACGTAAAGATCAGGAATGCTTCTGTTAATTTGATATCGACGATATGAAACAGATGTTGAATTTTGTCTTGAATCTTTTCCATAAAAACTTAAACAGTAATCGCCATCAGTTTGACCAATCAGAATGTTTTGTGTGTTGAGAAAAGTTGCTCCTTCACTTGAGTTGGGGTCACAACAACCATTGGTACTAATACAATATTTAATGAGTGAACGAGTAGAGCATGAGAGGACTATTGATACAGGATAGGCATAATTTCCTTCAGGAACAGAAGCTGTACATGAAAGAGAGGAAGACGTTGGATTATTTGTCCATGTTGAAGGTTCTGCTGGAGTAGGAGTTGATTGCGATGTATTCGTTAAAAGGATTGTACTCCCTGAATTAGCTGATCCTGGTGTCTGATTTTTAGAAGGTGACCATGTACTCGGATTGGTATCTGCCACCATGGTAGGCATACTGGTATTATGATGACTGTCGTCCGATTGATTATTGCGTGTATTCTGATCACTGGCATTTTCGTTTTCTTGCGTTTCAGAAGATTCTTCCGGCGTAGCATCGTGTAATCTCGTTAAGGCTTCCTCTTTGATTTCAGGCCTATAAACCTTAGTGACATTTTTTTGTGCTCTTCTTTTATGTTTTAAATGAATAGAAGCGGGCCTTCTGGAAAGCTTTGGAACTGACTCAATGGCCGCTCTTAAACGACTGACTTCCTTTTTATCTTTATTCGCAGAAAGATTAAACCCCAGAGTGATAAGGAGAAGGATAATGGTGAGAATCGAAATTTTTTTACGATTACTTATTTCTTTCATTCTTTATATGTATCGACCAAATGAGAAGAAATGCTGAATGGAGTGAATGAGAAGTCTGATTGCAGATTCAGGATTTTAAATCTTTAAACTTAAGTTTGTCTTAACTCAAGAAAAATTTATCTCGAGGTCGAGTGTAAATTGGCAAAGAATAATATGGTGCACCCCTATAATATAGGGATGACTAAAATAAGCTTAATAGCTCTTATCCTTGTTATTACTCTATCGAGTGCCGATGCTGATGACTTAAGTTACTCCGGACGCTTAGTGAATACCGACAGTTCTCCCGTCACAGGGCCAGTTGATTTACGATTTCATATTTCGTATTCGGGTAGCCCCACGACCGTTCTCTGTACTAAGGATGTAACTTCTGTTCCACTCACACACGGAGTCTTTCATGTCAGTATAGATTTCGATCCAAGTGATTGTTCGCCGGTAAAGCCGTTCATGGAAATCCTGAATGATTTACCGGCCTTAGAATCTGTACTCGTTCAAATTTCTGATGTGACGAACTCGAGAACCTATCCTCATCAAGCGCTTAAATCTGTTCCTTATAGTATTCAGGCCAATATCGCCAAAACGATAGCTCGTATGGGAGCAACTGCTAACCAAGTATTAAAATGGGACGACACTTTAGGAAGATGGGCGCCTGCCAACGATAGTGGGGGAGCTGGATCTGTCACAGAAATTCAAACAGGTTCAGGGCTCTCTGGTGGCCCAATCACAAGCACTGGAACTATTTCAATCGCTACAAATGGAGTTACTAGCACTCACATTTTAGATGGAACCATTACCAATGCCGACATCAATGGATCAGCAGCAATCGACCGATCGAAAATAGCGACAGGAGCAATAAATCATGTCGTGATCAATAATGCTTCAGGAGCTCTCGCTTCAGTTGCTCAATTGCCATTAACAATGGGAGGAACTGGCGCAAGTAATGCTACCGATGCTCGCACAAATCTAGGTTTGGGAAATGTTGCCACAAGAGATGTTGGTCTCAATTCTGGTAACGTTCTTCTTGCTGATGAAGTGCCAAGTTGTCTTTCTCATCAAAAAATTCAGAAGACTGCCGTTGCACCTTATATTTTCTCATGTGCCAATGATAATGATTCAGCAGATGCAACTAAACTTCCACTTCTTGGTGGAACGATGTTAGGTGCAATTAATATGGGTGGCTTTGCCATTACCAACCTAGTGGACCCTACCAATCCTCAAGATGCGGCGACTAGAAATTATGTTCATACATATGTGACAAGTGAACTTGCAGGGGTGAGTGAAAGTCAGTGGAAGGATAGTGGAACTGATATTTATTTTGATACTGGGAATGTGGGAATCAATACTACAACTCCCAATGTTCCACTGGCCATTGGTGGAAGTTTTTATACCAATACTGCCAATCAGATCCATATCGTTAACCCAACTTCGTTTAGTACAGTTGCTTTGGGTGAAGATGATAATAATCATGGAGAGATGGTATGGAATGATATTTTAAACATCTTAACTTTTAATACGATTGTTGCTGGAACAACCTACTCAAATAATCTTGTCATTCGAAATGGTAATGTGGGAATTGGATTAAATAATCCTACCGCCAAATTTGAAGTAGCAGGACAGGTGAGAATTTCTGGCGGTGCTCCTGGAGCGGGTAAAATTTTAACGAGTGATGCCACCGGATTAGCGACATGGGAATCACCGGCAGCAGGTGGGATTTCCGCTCTCACGGGAGATGTGACTGCCTCTGGTTCAGGATCGGTAGCGGCGACTATTGCCAATAATGCTATTACTTCTGCTAAGATTTTGGATGGAACAATTGTTGCTGCTGATATCGCCAATTCAAGTATTACTTATGGAAAACTAAATTTAGCTGATGGATCAATCCCAATTGCAAAATTGATCCGCATGACTTGTTTGCCCGGTGAAGTTATCACCAGTGATGCGGCTCTTGGATATCGTTGTGTCACCGATAACAGCACGGACTCAACAAAAATTCCTTTAGCTGGTGGGACGATGACTGGCCTGCTTACTTTATCAGGGGACCCTACAGCAAATCTTCATTCAGCAACCAAGCAGTACGTAGATGCCAGAGCTACTCAATGGACAACATCAGGCAATAATATTTATTCCAGTAATACGGGTAACGTAGGAATAGGAACAGCAACTCCAGGAGTAAAGTTAGACGTAAATGGGACTGTGAGAGCTACCGCTTTTCAAGGCGATGGCTCTGGCCTGACAGGAATATTGGCTACACCTGCCGGGGATAATATGAATGTTCAATTTAATAACAATGGAGTTATGGCCGGTGCTGATGGTTTAAACTACAACACTTCCACAAATTCAGTGGAAGTTTTAAGGTATTTAAGATTTATCAATGCCACATCTGGCAGAACTTTAGGGGACGGATTTCATATTGATCTTCAGGGAACCCAAGCTCAATTAATTAATCGCGAAGGTGACATCGGTTTTTATCCATCAAGTGTAGGAACGATGTATATTGACCCTGGTAAGGTCTCTTTTCATGCTCCTTCAACAAATACAAACTTAGATGCAAACGATCGAGGAATTGTTATTCACAACTCTTATGGTGGTGCTGGATACGATGCAGTGGCACGTTTCACAACAACATCAACAGGTCAGGGAATCGGAGATGGATTTGATATAGGAATGGCAGAGGCTGGCTCCGTCGCTTTTTTAAATCAAAGAGAAGCTGCGGCGATGACCTTCTCGACTACTGCTACTGAGAGAATGCGTATAGGGGCTACAGGTAATGTTGGTATCGGGACTACTTCACCTGCTGATAAACTGCATATAGAGAGTTCTGGCAATATCAATATGGTTGTATCGACAACGAACGCTGCTAACTCTGCCCAGATTGAATTTAGAAGAGCTTCTGACACCAGCTGGTTTGGTCCGACCTCAGCTTCATTTGATATCTGGTATGGTGAAGCTAATCCTATCTTATTTGGAATTGATGGTAATGAAAGAATGCGCATTTCAGCTACAGGGGATGTGGGAATTGGAACCAATGCTCCTACTGCCAAGTTGCATGTGGTAGGACAAGTGAGAGTTACCGGCGGATCACCTGGTGCAGGGAAGGTATTAACTTCCGATGCTACTGGTTTAGCTTCATGGCAAACTCCGAGTGCGGGTGGTATAACTGCACTCACAGGAGACGTGACCGCTTCTGGCTCAGGTTCAGTAGCAGCGACGATCGCTAATAATGCTATTACATCGGCTAAGATTGTTGATGGAACAATCGTCAATGAAGATATCGCTAACGGAATTATCACCTATGGCAAACTTAACTTAGCGGATGAAATACTTCCGATTGCGAAGTTAGCTCGCCTCAATTGCTCTGCTGGCCAAGTGCTAACGAGTGATGCTTTTGTTGGTTATCGTTGTGTTAATTCGACAGATTCAACCAAGCTTCCTCTTGCAGGAGGGACGATGACGGGGGCTATTACTCTTGCAGGAGCCCCGACGGCAAATCTTCACGCCGCGACTAAGCAGTATGTTGATACTGCGGTTTCGGGAGCAGGGAGCAAGTGGACAGAAATAGGAAGTGACATTATCCGGTCTACTGGGAAGGTGGGAATTGGGGTGGGATCAGCTCCTAATGCCATACTTCATGTCGATGCTGGATCACGAGCTACGGGAGCTGGGGGAGGGGATATCATCCTTCGCACAGGATGGGATGGAACGAGTGCCAACCGAGGAAAAGTTTCTCTTGGAGCAGCAGCTTCTAATAGTGTCCCTTATGATTTAACTCTTACCACTAATGGAAACTCATATAATTATCTGATGGGTGTGCCTAATGGCTCAGGTTATGGGGTTTCTTTGGAAATTTTAGCGGGTGGAGCAGGCTCTAACTCTTCTCACTGGAGCGGTGGTAACGTTACGATCTCCGGAGGTCAAACCTATGGAGGTAGTGCATTATCCAACATTTATTTTAAAACAGCTGGTGGAGGAACGCTAGGAACACTGGTTACGCCCACAACTAAAATGACGATTTCCGGAACAGGGAACGTGGGTATTGGAACTACAAGTCCAGATACCAATCTGCATGTGGCCGGTCAGATTAAAATTACCGGAGGTTCGCCGGGGGCAGGGAAAGTTTTAACTTCTGATGGTGCAGGGTTAGCTACCTGGCAGACTCCAAGTGGATCATCGGCCGTAGGCAATCTCTCGGGAACAATGATTATGTTGATGTCTATGACCATGGCCCGTTCTACTCTTGCTGGAGCCTGTCCTTCAGTAACGATCTCTGGAACAGTTGTTGGAAAAACTCATACTCTGACCATGCCGCTTATTACAACAACCTGTACTTTGCCAGCAACGATTGATTCCCTTCCTGTCAAAACTCCTCAAGGTTATGTGGGAGGAAATGCAGCTGCTGGAGTTGTGTATACATTAACGAATGATGGCTCCAATGTATGGATCTCCCATGTTGAGTTTTAATTCTGTTTTTCTTTTGTTTTTATTTTCGATCTCTGGTCTCGCTCACGCTGCGAATGGTTTCGTCAGGCAAAAACATATTCCGATGATTATGACTTGGGATACTCGAAATACTGATGGTAGCTCATCTGCCGCAAATCAGATTAGATTGCCTTTAGTCGCTGGATCAAATTACAATTTTCGAGTTGATTGGGGAGATGGAACTCAATCACTAATCACTTCATGGAATGATACGGATGCAACTCACACTTATGCAACCGATGGTGTTAAGACAGTTCAATTTCTTGGAAGTTTTCAAAGAATTTATTTTAACAATTCAGGTGATCGGTTAAAAATTTTAGATATTTCTCAATGGGGAAGCAATAAATATACATCGATGGCGAATGCTTTTTCAGGTTGTGAAAACTTAAATATCTCAGCTTCAGATAGCCCTGATTTAAATAATGTTACTGATATAAGTCTTGTTTTCAACAGGGCTTATGCTTTAAATGTGACTCTCAATTGGAATACTTCGAAAGTAGTAAATATGACGGGAGCATTCCAGTATGCAACCTCTTTCAATCAACCGTTGAATTGGGATACTACGAGTGCCACCAATATCAGCTACATGTTTTTTGGAGCAACCTCTTTTAATCAACCGCTGAACTGGAATACGACTAATGTAACCAATATGAGCGTCATTTTTTATGGTGCTACTGCCTTTAATGGGGATATCAACTCTTGGGTTACTTCTAATGTAACGAATATGAGTTCAGCGTTTAGTGGGGCTTCGTCATTTAATAAACCATTGAATAATTGGATAACCTCTAATGTAACAAACATGGCAGGTATGTTTAATGGTGCTGCGGCCTTTAACCAAGATATCAGTTCTTGGAATACTTCCAAAGTAACCCTGATGACTTGGATGTTTCAAGATGCTGTCAATTTTAATCAGAATATTAGTTCTTGGGATGTATCTAAAGTGATTGATATGAAATACACATTCAATTATGCGAGATCTTTTAACCAGAATATCAGTTCTTGGAGGACCACTAGTGCTACTGATATGACAATGATGTTTTATCGAGCTGAAGCCTTTAACCAAAATTTAAGTTCATGGTGCGTTTCCTCCATGGCCACTGAACCCACAAATTTTAGATCCTTTACTCCGGGATGGACCCTTCCGCAACCGATCTGGGGAACTTGTCCACCATAAAAAAAGGCCAAAAGGTACGGCATACCTTTTGGCCTTGGATTTTTTGGAAGAGGGGAGGTTAGTTGCCTTCGCTCATTACTACGAATTTGAATTCTTTGTAGCCGGCAGCTGCACATGTGTACATCACACGCTTCAGATAGTTGTATTTGAGCGTTTTATCGAAAACTAGGTTAACTACCCCTGAGAATTTTTTAACGTCAGGAGATAGCTTTTCTGCCTGTTTTACAGTTTCTTTTAATTTTACCATTTCGTTGAAGAGAGGAACAATTCTTCTTCCACCTTCATCAAACTTCTGAGCTTTTTCAGGATCATCAGTATTAATAATCTCAGTATCATTCACCCAAATTTGAGATTTTGATACTTGTACGTTCACACCGAAGTTATTTAATGATTCCGATCTAGAGATAGGTAGACTGATCTCTTTGGGAACATTAATAACAACTCCTGAAGAGTTGTAACTTTGAAGAAGGAATACGAGAAGAATAGTTAGAATGTCGAGAAGGGATGTGATATCCACATCAAAGGCATTCTTCTTACCTTTACCTCTACGAACTCTCATTGATCTAGCTCTAGACATAATAATCCCTTAACTCATGAGGTTCGAGAAAATGATCTTCGAGAAAAGATCTTTTACTTTCTCATCGATGCCATCTTTGTTCTTCTTATAGATCGCATCATCTGTTCTATTTAACATTCTCACTGCATCCATAATATTAACGATCTCTTCGTAGGTTAGGTCCCCTGAAGGTTCGAAAATAATGGTGTCTTCATCAACATGGCCCTTCTTAACATCAACGAGAAACTGGTGAATCTCTTCAAAGTTAAATTCTCCGCCTTGAGCGCGATTAAAAGTTTTAAAAGCGCGCGAAGGAACTCCACGAGAGAAAACGAGTTTATTCGTTTCAGCAGTAAGAGTTAGAGCGAGAGGGTCCTTCTTATCCTTAGGAGGTTCCTGATCAGAGATAATAGGAATATCACTCGCAATCTCATAAATTTTTAAAAACGATGCAGACATGAGAAGGAAGAAAATGAAAATGAAAACCGCATCCATAATAGGAGTAAGGTTCAATTTCTCTTCGGCCTTCGCACGCTTTTTCGTGCTTGGAATGCGGATCATAAGTCACCCTTATTCGTCAGAAGCTTTTTTTGTTCCTAGAAGGTCAATTAGCTTAACTGAGAATTCATCTACTTCGTTGATGATCTTTTCAGACTTCGCTACTAGGAAAGCGTGAACCATCATAATAGTGATCGCTGAGAAAAGACCAAGAGCAGTTGTGTTCATCGCAACTGCAATACCTTTTGCTAGAACTTCTGCTTTTTGAGCAGGGTCAGCAGCAGATACGGCCGAGAATGACTGAATAAGACCCTGAATCGTTCCTAGTAGACCGAAAAGAGTAGAAAGGTTTGCTGCAAGTGAAAGATAAGGAAGTCTGTTTTCAACCTTAGGAATCACTTCAAGTGCAGTTGCATCGATTGCGTTTTGGATCTGCTCAGGAGACTGATTAGCTCTCTTAAGACCACTCTTTAAAACTTTTGGAAGTGCCGCATTTGAACCAGAACAGATTCTGATCGCACCTTGAATATCGTTTGAAAGAATATAGCGCTGAAGTTCATTCATAAATGAAGGACCATCAACATCAAACGTGAATGATAATTTTTTGAAACGTTCTAGGGCAACAGCAACTGAGAAGGCCCATACTGCAAGGATGACGTACATGAAAATACCACCCTCAACAATAAAACGAATTAGATCTTGAACAAATGTCATAAACATCCCCTTCCATGGAAATATAAAGCTTTAGATTATTATAGCCCAATTTTTATTTGTTAAAACAATTTTTCAAGGGAAGATAGAGGGAAGAGGTGAAAGGGGCAAAGAATGCCCCTAACGAATTACTAGAGATAGTTTTCTGGAAAAAGAGCGCGCTCAATTCCTTCAATAAAGATGTGAATGCATTTGATATGAATCTCTTGGATTCTATCAGTGATTGGGCAATCAACGATAATGGGAACATCCACCATTGATTTAAGTTTTCCGCCGTCTTTACCTAAAAGACCGACTACTTTCATCCCTCTCTCTCGAGCTACTTCTACTGCTTTGATAACGTTGGCAGAATTTCCACTAGTAGAAATGGCCAAAAGAACATCGCCTTTTTGTCCCCAAGCATCGATAAAACGAGAAAAAATATGATCGAAGCCAAAATCATTAGCAATACAAGTAATGTGTCCTGCTTCTGAAATCCCCGTCGCAGGAAGTGGTTTTCTATCCTTGCGATAACGGCCCGTAAGTTCTTCAGCGAAGTGAAGAGAATCGCACATCGATCCTCCGTTACCGCAGCTAAATACTCGACCGTTTTGTTTATAGCTTTCAACAAAAGTGGTGATGGCCTGCTCGATGAGTTTTACGTTTTTTTCATCGGCCACAAATTGATTAAGTGTTTCTTGAGCGAGATTGAGAGAGTTTTGAATGTAGTTCATATATAAAAAGGGCCTCATGTGAGGCCCTTTCCTTTCAAAATTTAAGCTAGAGAGTTGATGTGTTTAAGAATTTCAGCTTTAGATTGGTTTCCAACTAATGTGTTCTTAACTTCACCATTTTTGAAGAAAAGAAGAGTAGGGATACCACGGATACCGAATTTTGCAGCGAGATCACTTGCCTGATCAACGTTAACTTTTACGATATTTGCTTTACCGCTTACTTCTGTAGCAACTTCATCTAGCACAGGGGCTAGAGCTTTACATGGTCCACACCACTCGGCCCAAAAATCAACCACAACCAGCTTATCTGCCTGATCTACTTCTTGATTCCAATTTGCGTTTGTTACATTTGTGATATTGCCCATAATAGCTCCTTAAAATAGATTTTCATTTTAGCTCAAACTCAAGACTTCAACAAGTTTAGGGGGAAAAGCCCGATTAGGAAAGTCTGGATTAATGTAAAAGTCCTTTCGGCATATATTTTTTGGGCTACAATATGGGGATGAAATTGAAGTCCCTTATGCAAGGTCCCATGAACCGGGCCAGAATGTTTAGAGTTATAGCAAAGTCCATAGACTTAGGTCTGGTGCTTGCTGGCGGATATTTTTACTATCCTATGGGGCTAATTTTAGGAACTATCTATCTTTGTGTCTCGGATTCTCTCTATGATGGCCAGTCTATCGGAAAGAGAATTATGGGATTTGGAGTCGTTTCCTTGATTGACGGTTCTCCTTGCTCTCTTTGGCAATCTTTCATTAGGAACTTACCTTTTACCGTTCCTATCTTTTTCCTCATTTTCCCTTTCTGGGGATGGATCTTTTCCGGCGTTTTTGCTCTTCCCATGAGCTTCATGGAGTTGTATTACATTCTCTGGTCAAAATCTCCGCATCGAATTGGTGACATCATGGCCGACACTACGGTGATCGCTAATGATGGCACGAGATTAGATTTGCGAAAGACTAAAGGGCCATGGTTTGATAGTCCTCCCGTTCCCATGCAATAGGTGATGTATGAAATTAATTGTTATTGATATCTCGAATTTTATCTTTCGGGCGTTTTACGCTATTCGTCCGCTCAACGCTCCCAATGGAACTCCAGTCAATGCTGTTTATGGCGTTCTTTCCATGCTTCACAATATGATTTTGAAGCACAATCCAACTCATATACTTGTGGCCCGTGATACGAAAGAAGGATCTTTTCGAAAAGATTTGTATGTTGATTATAAGGCCAACAGAACTGAACCACCTGATGATTTAAAACCTCAGTTTGATCTCATTGATGATTTGGTTGATAAGCTGGGTCTGGCCCAAATTAAAATGCCGGGCTTTGAAGCTGATGACATTATTGGCTCAATTGCTAAGCAGTGGGGCAATAAGTTTGAAGAAATTCTGATTGCTTCTGGCGATAAAGACCTTATGCAGTTTGTAGATGGCCCTGTGAAAATTCTCGATACTATGAAAGAGAAAATTTACGAGAGGGAAGATGTTAAAGATAAGATGGGTGTTTATCCAGAGTTTATCGTTGATTATCTTGCTCTTATCGGAGACTCCTCAGATAACATCCCTGGAGTGCCGGGAATTGGACCGAAGGGAGCATCAGGACTTATTGAAGAGTTTGGTCATTTAGAGAGCATTTTACAGAATACTGATAATGTTCGAAATAAAAGAACTCAAACAGCATTAAAAGAGAATGTAGAACTCGCTCATATCTCATACAAGCTTGCAACGATTGTTACCGATCTCGAATTAGGTAAAACACCTGCTGATTGTCGTTATCAGTTACAGATGAGCCAAGAGTGTGAGCAGTACCTTGCGGAACTTGGATTTAAGAGCTGGATTACTAAACTTTCTGCATTTAGAGTTGATGAAAAAATTACAGAAGAAAAAGTAGAGCAGAAGAAAAAAGAGAAATCTGAAAAAGGAACTCTTGAACTTCTGGGCATTCTTGTTAAGGGGGAGCAGCTTGCGATTTATCCACATCTAACTGATGCCTTAGATCAGTTTGAATTGTGGAAAGGAGTAGGAGTTGCTGCAGATGAGAAATCATATTATTTTGATTTCTCACAAATTGATCGCCGTCAATTTTTCGATTTATTGGCCCAGTTTAAAGGGAACCTTGTTACCTTCCAATCCAAGGCTATTCATTTAGAAATGGAAGAGTTTGGCCTTAAAGTTGGTGGACATATTTTTGATTTGTCTCAGGCCCACTTTTTGTTAAATCCAGATTTAAGACATGATCTGGCAACTGTAATTGAAAGTACTTTGGAAATACCTGTTCCTGCTTTAAATGAATCTCAAGGTGATCTATTCGGTATTTCAGAGGAAGAAATGGGATATTATGGAGAAGTGGCTGCACTTCTTAATGATGCTTATCCGGTCCTTACTTTCAAGCTCGATGAATTTCAATTAACAAAACCATATTTTGATTTAGATATTCCGCTCATTTCGGTACTAGCGGAAATGGAGCGTGAAGGAGTTTTCCTTAATGTTCCTTTCTACAAGCAGTTAGAAACAGAATTTGCGAAAGAGTTAGATTACATCGAAGCAGAAGTAGTAAAAATTTGTGGAGATAAAATCAATCTTCGCTCTCCTAAGCAAGTAGGAGAGTTATTGTTTGAAAAACTAGGTCTTCCTGTTATTAGAAAAACTAAAACTGGTTATTCTACAGATGCTGAAGTTTTAGCAGAATTGGTATCAATGAATTTGAGTCCTATTCCTGAAATGCTTCTCAAATACAGAGAGTTGGAGAAACTGCAGAGTACTTATGTGAAGTCACTCCCGACAATGATTCATCCGAAAACAGGTAAAATTCACACCCACTTCCAGCCATCGAATGCGGCCACAGGAAGATTATCGAGTGATAATCCTAATTTGCAGAACATCCCTGTGCGCTCTGAAAATGGTCGAAAACTTCGTAAAGGTTTTATTCCATCTCAAGGACGAACTCTACTTTCAGCGGATTACTCGCAAGTGGAATTAAGACTTCTTGCTCACTTCTCTGCTGATGAAGTGATGTTGGATGCCTTTAAGAAGGATTTAGATATTCACAAACAAACTGCCGCAGAAGTTTTTGATATACCGCTTAGTGAAGTAAGCAAAGACATGAGAAATGGTGCTAAAGCCATTAACTTTGGACTGATGTATGGACAGACAAGTTTTGGTCTTTCACAAGCACTTCGTATTTCACAAGGTGAAGCGAAGAAATATATCACAAACTATTTCAAAAAATTTAGCCGCGTGAAATCTTATCTGGATTCATTAAAAGAATCAGCTGAGCAGACAGGATTTGCAGAAACTCTTTTTGGACGAAAAAGAACATTGCCAAATATTCACTCAACAAATCGTCAAGTAAAGGCCATGGCAGAGCGAATTGCCATCAATTCACCTATCCAGGGAACAGCGGCTGATATTATTAAGCTTGCGATGATCAATATTCAAAAAGCGATGAAAGAGAAGAATTTAAAATCAAAAATGATTCTTCAGGTTCACGATGAATTGATTTTTGATGTTGATCCAAGTGAATTGGAAGAAATGAAAACGCTCGTTCGTTTTTACATGGAGAATGCTGTCAATCTATCTGTCCCATTAAAAGTCGAGATGGGAACAGGTGAAAACTGGTTTGATCTAAAGTAAATTATTTATGATGACTGTGATGGTGGTCATCTAATTGGCCATCATCAAAGTTATCTTCTGTCTTCTCAATGTGAAAATCAGGTTCATAAGGAATATTCTGAATCTTGTGATAGTCCTCTTCTAGCTTCGAAGCAAATTCAACTAAAACATAATCTTCATCATGAACTATTTGCTTTGATGGAGAACATGAAAAACAAATAAAGAGAGTGAAGAGGGCTAAAAGTCTCATTTCATTTTCTCTCTTAATTCATCAACCATCGGTTCTAGTTCTTTAAAGAAGTCTTTCTTTCTTAGCTTAAAATCTTGCGAGTTTTTATTCATCTCGCTCATGTGTTTTTTAAGTTTATAAATCGGACCTGCAATTCTGTGAGAAACAATAAAACCTGTACCAACAAGAAGAATGAGATTGATAACTGCTAGAACGATGAAAAGCAGATCTAGCTCAAGTTTCTGTCCTTCGAGGAAGGTGAAAAAAACGTGTTGCTTCGGAATCCCTACGCTTAAGGCCTTTTGTTTAAGGCGCCAAAAGAAAAGGAAGCTTGTGGAGTAGAGGGAAAGAGTAGTGAGTACAAAAAGCCCTAGAAAGTACCCAATTAGTTTCAGCTGAAATTGAGGGTTTAGTAGTATATTTTTCAGATTTCTTTGATTTTTTGCCATAGAAAATTGCCACCCATGAAGCCCATAAACGTTTGTTCTTAACATTATAAGGTGCTGAAAATTGATTACAATTTATTTATAACCGACTGATTTGCTCACTAAACTTTCTGATCGGTATTACGATAAGATACATATGAAAACAGCACTATTCTTCATCCTTGCTAGCGCTCTTTATCCTGTTAAGTCTTCGGCTCAGGTTGATGCACCAACAGATGAGTTGATGAGGCTGCAAAAGTGTTATGCGCTTTTTGTAAGAGAAAGAATTTCAGCTAAAGATCCTCTTTGGATTCAAGTTCAAAATAAGACTAAAACTGGAACTGCTGCCTGTATGGAGATTTTTGATCGAGCTAAGTTAAGTGCTAATGGCGAGATCAAAAAATTAAGTAACGGCAGTTATGACTACGAAGGAATGCAGGTTTTAAATACTTTCCTTCGCTTTCATACTTCTCAATTATCTATTCCTGATTATGGTCCTGTAATTGGTGTGAATAACCAAAGATTTACTCGTGATATAACAGATTCAAACGCTGTTTCTTATCATTTTCTTTATTCTCTTTTTGCTAAAGATGCAAAGTACTCTGATGTCTTCACTAAAGATCATACTTTTCGCGCCGTTCGTTATACCAAGAACTCAGATAGAAATAGAAGTGTACTAGGTGTGGCGATGCCAGCATTACAGCAAGGTGTTTATATGAACCAGCTTAATGCTAATGGTGTGAACGTTCCTGTTCCCAATCCAGCAAGAAGTGGTGTTTCGGCCTTTACTCCCACTTTAGTTGAAACTGGTATTTTAGTAGGACTTGTTCCTGATGATGTTGATAACAGTATTTCAACTGCACACGAAACATTTATTAACTCAGGTTTTGGATTTACTTCGTTAAACGTCACTCAGCATTTAGGTGGTGGAGTTCTTGGTACACAATCATATTTAATGGCCAACTTAGGTCGAGATGGATTTGCTAACGGCGGAACTAACCTTCAACGCCGTTGGGGAAAAAATCTTCTTTCAGATTTTTTATGTCGTGAATTGCCAGCACTTCGTTCAAAAGACGTTATTCCAGAAGTTGATCCTGAATCAACAATTGCTTATAGAACTGGTATTTCTTGTATGGCCTGTCACTCAGCAATGGACCCACTTGCAGGTGCGGTTCGTAATATGAGAGCTAACTGGACACACAATACAGGGAACACTGGTCAAAGAATCAAATTTATCGGTGAACGTACTCCTGATTTAGGATCAATGCCGTTCCCGTCTAAAGTTGCTGATGGTTCATTCCACCGTCGTCCGGCTGAATCAAGACTTTTCTATAGATCTTATGACGGATCTCTCGTTCATAAGGAAATGGAAGGACTAAACGAGCTTGGTGCTTCAATGGCCGAAACAAACGATCTTTATGTTTGTGCAGCTAAACGCTATTACCAATTTTTAACAGGTGTAAACGTTAGTCTTGCTGATATCGGTGATATCAATACTCCAACCATGAGTACAGGTGAGCAAGAGCAACGTGAAAGAGTGATTGATCTAGGCCTTAAACTAAAAGAGCATCAATCACTAAGAACACTTATCCAATCAATTATCCAATCTAGAACGTTTATTTATCCGGATCAGGGAGTATAGGATGTCTCACAAAAAGTTTGAGCTAGATCGTCGCGATTTTTTAAAGCAGCTTTTAGTTGGGACAAGCATCGGGTCAAGCGGTTTACTCAATGTTTTCTTGACCAATATGATGGCCAATATTCTCCAATCATCTACGGCACATGCTGCAGGCGAAGAGGCTGCTTTTCAGGATTTCAAACTGATCAGTTTAATCCTTGCCGGGGGAGCTCCTCGCTACTATTGGGATCTTCCGATTAATCCAAATGGTTCAACAGATAAGATCATGGATAACCCCATGGTAACAAATCGTTTTAAGAAAAATAGTAATGGAACATTTTCACCTTACTATGCTTCAACACCTGTTGGTAATTATCATTTGCCTCATACATGGGCGGGGAATATCCCAACTTCTGTGGGTATTACTCCCATGAAAAACCTTGCTCAAAATATGATGATTCTCAGAGGCCTTGACTTACAAATTGATAGTCATGAAATTGATCGTGAAAGACAAGTCGCTCCAGTTCCAGGAGGAATTTCTTTAACTGGACTGGTGGCAGATCAGGCCCAATCGCCGATTCCTGCTGTAGGAAGAGGTGGTGGCGGCGGATATTATAAAGGGGAGAAGGGGATTGCTTATGTAAACCTTGTTGGTAACAACCCTTTTACCACCGCTCTTAATCCTTTCACTCCCGAAGGAGAGATGATCTCTCTTAATAATGGTCAGATTGAGCAATCAATTGATGCTGCTCTTAAAAAAATGTCTCAGGCTTCGGCCGATAGAGGTAAATTTCTACCAAGTACTTTTGCCACTCGTTTTAATGCTAAAAAAATGATGATGAAGAAATTTGGTAATCTTGCATCAAGCTTTACTATTTTAAGAGACAAGTATGCATTGCTTATTTCTCGTGCCTTTGCGGCAGAGGGAAGCTTAAGTCTGATGGGTGTGGATGATCAGATTATTGCAGCAAATGGAACAGCAGGATTTAGAGTTCAAGAAAGTGAGTTTTTTAACGGCCCGGATATTCGAGCTTTCACGGACAGTCGAACAGGAATTACAGAGTTAGCAGAAAGTATGGCCGTCGCAGAATTTATGATCATGGAAGGATTGTCTTCTTCTGTGAATGTGGTGTGTTCAAATATCACAAATACTCTTTATAAATCGACCTACAATACAGTTTCAAAAACTTCTCGAATTGATGCCCGAGTGACTCATCCAATGGATGTGCATTTTACTGGTAACTTCATGGCAACGATTCTTTTCTCTCGTTATTATCGCGCTCTCTCCGCTTGTCTTTATGAGCTGATTGCTCAGCTTAATTCAAAAGGCATTGGTGGCGGCAGAACTCTATTTGATAAAACAGTAATTGCTGTGAACTCTGAATTTAACCGCCTTCCGAGAAATGACGGAAGTGGTGCTGACCATGGCTGGAGAGGTTCAAACTTCACTCTTTTTTCAGGTATGGTTCCTGAGCTGACAATTGCCGGAAACGTTCATACTAACGGTGATGGCAGAGGAACTTGGGGACATGGAGCTCCATTAACTGAACTTGGCGGACGTGAAGCAATTATTGGTAACGCTGCTTCAACTGTGGCCACTTTACTTGAAATCAAGACACCGACTCCGAATGACCAGTCATTCGTTTATAAAGAAGGTGGCAAAGCTAAATTGAGTATTAAGTCTTTGAAGAACGTTGCTTAAGACAGGAACTCTTTATGAAATTATTTTTGTTATTGGTTTCAACACTTTTTTTAGCTTCTTGCCAAGACATTGTAGGTCCAGAGGCAACCAAGCTTAATTTTCGCGCTCCCAATGCTGTGGAAGAAAGAGAAGCTAAATTAAGTTATACCTATGAACAGCAGATGTCTGATCGAGCTTATGTGGAATCAGTGCTGTTACAGGTTTTTGATGCTGCTGGAAAAGCTATGGCAACAACAATTCAAACTGAGGTTTTTCAGAAAATTGAATTTGGTGGTCCTTGTGATATTTATGCTCCATCTGATGTGGGGGCTGCCGCTGTAGAGTTTTCTCGTGAGCAATGTTTTAATGGTATTGGTGTTGTTCAAGGGTCGAACAATAACCCTATGAGATACTCGCTTACGACCAAGGTTTGTGAAAAACTAGTGAAAGATTCAGATAGTCTTGGAGCCGTTAGAAAGAAAATCTTTTCAGATAACAAGTGGAAGAAACCAACTCCAGGAAGTATCCAAACGGCTTGGGGGCTTTTTTATCAGGTCCATCGTGCGGAGCCTATGGTTGTTGAAGCTTTGCTTGATGTAGCCGAAGCCAGCTCAGGTGAAGAGGATGCCTGGAGAAATATCATTTTAACAATGTGTATTTCCCCAGATTGGCAGGCCCTTTAATTAAACTGTTTACCGAAACCAAAGCCCCAGAAACTCTCTTGTGAGCCGAAATATTGACCGAATTCTGTTCGAAGATACCAGTCTCCAAATTGCCATCGAGAATAGATGGTAGCAAGAGCAGAGATGGGGCTTTTTTCTTCTACCTTATAATCCGTATCCCCAGGCTGAGTGAGTTTTTGCGAAGTATAGATGATAGGAAGCCCAATTCCGATTCTTGATTTTGAACTTGAAACGATCATTGAAGCTGATGGCCCGATTTTGAATCCCTTAGCAGGAAGATTCTGTTCATAAACGACATTTGGGTCTCCATAAGCACTTACACCACCAGAGCCGATGAGAGCACACCCATCAACCATAAAGTGATAAAAGCCGTTCTGAATTCCAGCATCTCCTCCCACGCAGTAACCTTTGTTGGTAAGAATGAGTCCTGTGTTTTTTCCAGTACTGGTTCTGTGCATAGTCGCATCATACTGCCAGCTCACATATTGAAGACTTAAGCTCCAGGTAAAGTGATAAACTTTATCTTCTAAATACTGAATGTGAGTTTGAACTCGGTTATTGGTTTTTTCAACAGAACCTTCTCTGAATTCAAGCTCACTAAGTAGGCCGTGAAGTCTTTTAAAGTCAGCAACATCTTTCTTTTTGAGCTTATCGATCTTATCAACCTTCAAGATGATGTAGGCAAAGTTCTCATAAAGCTGCCAGTAAAGAATATTGATCGATTTACTGTAGTCATCAGAATCAATCGTTTCTTTTTTCCTGATTTTTCTCAAAATTTCTTTATGCTCTTTTAAGTGATATTTTTTGAGAATGTACTGAATGAGAACATTGTTTTTCTTGTATTGCTTTAATTCTTTAAGCGAGTGAGATACTAGCAAAAGCTCTCTTTTAGACATTTGAGCAAGGTATTGCTTACTCATATAAGTATTTACAATTTTCCCGTACTCTTTATTTTTAAAGAGTCGCTCCACCGGCGCATGTTGGGCCAGAGCTGAGAATGAAACAAAAAAGAATAGAATAAATTTAATCATAGCCATACGTGTGTTTGTACCAGATACATCCAACTATCTTTTGTAGAAGCGTCAGGCGTAAAGTTTCTTGTATTATAAACATCAAGACGAAGTTCGAGACGTTGCATTGGGAAGTACTGAAGTGCAGGTCCCCATCTGACAGTATAAGTCTCTTGCTCGATATCACGTTTTAGATATTCAACATTGGTGAGAACATAGACCCCACGAGTAGGTCTGAGAGATGTCTGTAATAAACCATAGCGTGCTTTAATTTCCTCTCCATTTGCCGGCTTTTGTCCAGTCTGCCCAGCTTCAAAAAGTAGGGAAGAACCTTCTTTAAGATTGAATCTTCCGTGAAGAGCAAGGGAAGTCAGTTCAAGATAATCATTCTTCGAGTTAAGGAACGAAAATCCAAGTCGATGGTGTTCAAAAACTGTTTTTTCAAAAGTTCCACTCATTCCACGCATACGAAGGTCTTTATCTTGAGACATATTCCCTTGGAAAAAGTGAAGTCCTGTTTCCCAAGTTTCACTCAAGTAGTGGACCATTGCTCCGTGTGTCTGATCATTTTGAGTCACCTGTGGAGTAGTTCTCGAAAAGGCAATGTGCTCAATAACTCTTAATCCATAAACCTTATCCATCAGTCCGGCGTAGATTCCTAGACGAGGAGTAATACGGTAACCAAGGTAGTATTCGCGGCTTCGCCATTCGCTTTGCTTATCACCAGCAATAGGATTGGCAGGCTCAGGTGAATAACCAAAGTTAGTGACAGCAACAAATCTATCATTCTCTCCAAACTTTAGAATCAAGCGGGCATCGGCCTGCATATTGATCCATTGTTTGGTTTCCGCTTTTGTTGATCCAGGATTTCGAACTAGATTAAATCCACGATAGTTAACCTGAGTTCTTAACCAATTCTGTTTTGGCTTTCTGAAAAGAAACCCTGACATATAGGCGAGTTTCTCATCATCAACTCTCGCTGGGAAAAGGGCCTTAGAAGAAATGGTTGTTGCCGAAACAGCACGACCATAATCAGTAAGCGGTCCACCACCAAAAGGGTTGTAATGACAGTTAAGACATGATGTATAGCTGTGTCCGATAAAGTTTGGGTAAGCGAAAGACTTTATCGAGGTCACTAATAGAATAAAAAATAAAATAAACTTCATGGTATTTCTTCAATCCACTTAACAAGATGCTGGTAATCGGAATTTGAAAGGGGACTGCCTCCTTGAGGCATGTTTGAGCTTGTTCCGCCGTAGTTAATAATTCTTTGCAAGAAAATTGAGTTGTCCGGATCGCCTCGTTGAATCATTAACGAGTCTAACCAAGCAGCATTATTCGTATAATTGGCCCATTGATCATGGATGTTACTAGAGTGACAGCTGATACATTGTTTTGAAATAATGGTATAAGCACGAGCAAAATTGGGATCATTCTCATCAAGAACAATTGGCCCATATTTGATTCTGTCGGCAGAATTAGAGTTATAATCCTGGCAGGAAAACACTGAAAATAAGCTGATTAATAAAATTAAATTTTTCATTTTTTCTCGTAAGGATACTGAACTTGTATTTTCACTAAATCTTCAAGGCCAATGCCAAGGTAGTTGGCACGAGGGAGTTTGAAGTCTGAAGCTCTCACTTCAAAACTTGCTTCAATGAAGTTTTCTTTCTCTTCATAATTAATTTCGATAGGTTTAGAAACTCCATTAACAATGAGGTTTCCTGTCCCTTTGCCGTCCTGAGCTTTGAGTTCAGTGAGATCAATTCGTCGATGAGGTAACTTACTTCCACCACCAACATATTCGGCAAAGTGCTTATCACGAAGATTATTCTCAGTTTCAAATGAATTAACAAAAACACTAAGACGATCTGCTGTGAAAACATTTTCTTGTTTGAGGAGTCTTCCCTTAAGCTTGATACTTTTAGCCGTGAAAGATCCTGTGTTGGGGATCATCGTTGCTCTTACCGAGACCAGATTTTGTCCCCAACTTAAAGCAGGAATAAGAAGAGTGAGAAGTATTGTGTAAATCATACTTATTTCAGAGGAAGTGTTGCTTCAACTTTAATGTTGTCGTCTACACCTACACCTAGATACTCAGCTTTTTTCAGATTAAACTCTGATGCCTTCACTGTGAAAGTTGCAATAACTTCATTGTTAGCAATCTTATAAGAAATCTGAACAGGTTTTTTTACACCATTAACTTCAAGTGTTGCTGTCGCTTTGCCGTTCTGAGCTTTAAGGTCAGTAAGAGTCGCTTTTGCATGTTTGCTTGAATTCATATGTTTCCACATGTGCTCATCTCTTAACTCGATACCTGTTTTGAATGATTCAATCGAAACGCTAATGTTGCCATTAGAAGTAATAGTCTCTCCATTTTTTACAAGATTACCTTTTAGCTTCTGACTTACACCTTGGAAAGATCCAGCAGGGTTAAGATTTACAAATAATGTGACTTTGTTTGCTGCCATAGCTTGAAGACTTAAGAATAAAAATGAGAGGAGAATAATACTTTTCATAGTTTGACCTTTTTATCGATAAGATTTTAAGACTTAGTTATTTCAACAAGACATCCTGAAAATGTCATTGTTTTTATTAAGTTTCTAAAGCCTCTCTGCGAAATTACCGATAGGGGCAATATGAGGTTTCTTTTTTTCTTACTTTCATTCATGGCTTCCTTGCAGGCATTCGCAGCTAGTTGTGATTGTGAGTTAATGGTCCTCTCTCCAATGACTGGGTCACACCGAATGGCCCCTGCCACTTTAAAAAATTATCAGCTTGAAAATTACGCATCCATTTCAGTGAATTCGAGAGATAAATGTCGAAACTCATGCTTAAAAGAGTTTCAGAGCGATATGAGCGTCGATAGATTAAAAGCATTACTATTGGTCTATTCGCAGCGATTAATTGATCAAAGATTAGTGGGGTATAACTGCACTGGCCTTACCACATTTCAATACCCTGTCGTTCTTAAGGCCAGCTTAGGTCTTGTCAGTTTAGGCAATGTTTATCAATCGTTAGAGGTTGTTACACATGAGGAAGCCTGCTTCTAAATCAGAGTGAAGCCCTCAAGAAATGCTCCCGATATTTGAATAAAGAAAAGTCTTCTTAAAGCCGATAAGGTCAGTAGTGGAGAAGTATGACTTATCTTTTGTTTCTCATTATTGCCGTTGTTTATAACATTCGTAAATTTCACAAGATGAAAGATCGCATACTCATTGATTTAAAAGAGTCCAATGAGGTTCGTCGAAATTCAATCCTCAGTCATTTTTATTGGGTTTTCGTAGTCGAGCTTTTTTTGGGTTTCATGGTGGCAGATTGGTTATCTAATAATGGGGATTTTTCCGTTGAAGATATGATCTATGCCTTTTTTATCGGTATGGCATTATCTGTTTCTGTGATCAGTTTTTTTATCTATCAAATTTTCTTGAATTGGGTTTGTAAAAAAATCGATCCAGATATCAAAAAAAGTTTTAATCCTTATCTCATTAAAGAATTTCGAATTTCATTTGCTCTTTTCTTTCTTCCTATTCTTCTTTATTCATTAATGACCAGAACCTTTTTGGATGAAAGTGAAATGTCGAGAATGGGCTTAGACCTTTTTGGTCACATTCTTTTTGTTTCAGTTCTCTCAATCATCTGTACCGTTACTTTGATGATGAAACTCATTCCTAATTGCGAAGTTACGGAGCCTGAATTCCAGGAGATCATCCAACGAAGATTGCAAGAGGCAAATCTCAGCTACATTCGTATTCGCTGGATTGAGGCTGAATTTAAAAATGCATTTGTGGTAGGAATTAATTTTCCATTCTTCAAGCATCAAACGATGTTTATCGGACGTCCTCTTCGTACAATTCTTAATGCTGAAGAATTCGATGCGGTCATTTGCCACGAGATAGCACATATCCGTCAGGGTCATATGGCCAAGAGATTGATTTCTATTTTTTGGCATATTTTAAGATGTGCGATTGGAAGTATTGCGACCATATTTATGGCCCTCTTCCTTGCGATGATGGTCTTTGGAGTAGAAGGTAAGTTCTATGCGGTGACCTATACCCCATATATAGTAGGAGCCGTTTTTTTAAGTTTCTTATCAAGCTACTTTCTATTTTTTGATGCTATCCGATCTCAAGAGTATGAAGCTGACGCGATTGCTGTGCTTGATTTTGGTTGCCGAATTGAGATGCTGGAATCAGGAATTAAAAAGCTTATGGTTTCTGATAATCCTTATGCAAAACCAAAAAAGACGACCGTCTTTGCAAAATTCTTTTCAACTCATCCTACTCTGGAAGAACGTATCGAAATGCTTAATAAGAAAGTGACTGAAGGTTTACCTTTTGATCATAAGGTTTCTTTGTTCCGGAGAGTAGGCGTATCCTTCATGCCTTTTTTTCAAATCAGATACTTTGCTCCGTTGGCGCTTATATTAAGTCTTGTAAGTTATTTTTGTATTAATGATGTTCAGAATTATTCTCAAAAAAGATTTGTTTTTAGCACTCTCACGGATGAGGAGCTCATCCTGAATGATTATTTGAACGCTAACGTGAATGGAAGACCTGTTGTAGGCCACTCTAATCTTTATTACGTAATGAATAGAAAAAATCCCAAGATCATTGACCACTTCCTGTCAAAAGGTGCTGATGTTGAGAAGGTGATGTATTACTTATCTTTAATAGATGACCCTAAACTCACTGCTCATTATCTACTTGTTCTTTCTGACAAGATTTCTGAAGGGACAATTGAGAAGGCTTTAAGTAGCTTAAAGGGACATCAAAACACTGAAGAAATGATGGCTTCGCTTTCAGCCTCTCCAAAATTTCAGAAGTGGCTAAAAGCAGAAAAGAAAGTTGAACGATTGCCGGCTTCCGCTACTTCCACTCAACTTGATAATCAACAGTAAAATGAAAAGGCTGAGCTTCCTGAGAGCGAAGTAAAATGGCCTTGCCTGCATCCAGCATAAAATCTACTCCAGCAACGTTGCCGAGATTATTGCCTGCAAAGTCCAAACAACGATCTAGTTGAAATTCATCCATCTGATTATCTGGGCGATAGAAACATCTAAATTCAAAGGTAAAATTATCAGCATTGAAGTTATAAATGATTTCTAATTCTTGCGAGAGAGTCTTATCCGAGAAAAAGATGAAATGATCTGGGATTTTAAAATTGGCATTTCTAGGAATAACAGTTTGAGAAGTTAGAGCAGAATGTTGATACTTGATTGAAAAAACCTTGGAGTTCTCTTCTTGACCAATATTGGCCTGGTGACTTTTCACATCGTCTATCTTTTTACCGCAGGCACCAAGTGCTAGGGTAAGGCAGATAAAAACAAAATTTAATGAGCACTTTCTCATAAAACCATCCTTGGTCCTTTAATTATTATATCTGGCATTTTTATCGGAGTGGTAGCCTCTTAACCTAAACTCCACCAAATCCTTAATTTTTCTGGACCATATGGGGCAAAAACTTCTATTCTTAACTGATTTAGTCGTGATTTAATTTTTTTGAGGGCCAACCTTGACACCTGTGAGAGTGACCCCATCTTTTGAGTCACATCTAAGATAAGTGACTGAACTAATGCACAACATAACTTTTAGGAGGAACTATGACTGTTAAACCACTTCAAGACCGCGTTTTGATTAAAAGACTTGAAGAAGAAACAAAAACGGCCGGCGGGATTATCATCCCTGATAACCACAAAGAAAAGCCAGCTCAAGGTGAAGTTGTAGCTGTTGGATCTGGTTACCGCCTACAAGACGGAAGCGTAAAAGCTTTAGAAGTTAAAAAGGGCGATAAGGTTCTTTTCGGAAAGTATTCTGGCCAGGAAGTAAAAGTTGCTGGTGAGAACTACATCATCATGAAAGAAGACGAAATCCTAGGAATCCTTCAATAATTAAATTTACTCTTTAAGGAGAAATCATATGTCAGCTAAAGAACTTAAATATTCTGAAAATGCTCGTAACTCAATTCTAAATGGTGTGAACGCTCTTGCTAACGCTGTTAAAGTAACTTTAGGACCTAAAGGTCGTAACGTAGTTATTCAAAAATCTTTTGGCGCTCCTCACATCACAAAAGATGGTGTTTCTGTTGCTAAAGAAATCGAACTAGAAAATGCTTTCGAAAATATGGGCGCTCAACTTGTAAAAGAAGTTGCTCAAAAAACAAACGAAGATGCAGGAGACGGTACAACAACTGCTACAGTTCTTGCTCAAGCTGTTTACCGCGAAGGTGTTAAACTAGTCGCTGCTGGTCACAACCCTATGGATCTTAAGCGCGGAATTGATCTTGCTACAAATGCAATCATCGAAAAACTAAGAAGCATGTCTAAGAAAATTGATACTGCTCAAGATATCGCTAACGTTGGAACAATTTCAGCTAATAACGATAAAGAGATTGGTACACTTATTTCTGAAGCAATGACTAAAGTTGGTAAAGAAGGTGTTATCACGATCGAAGAATCAAAAACTGCTGAAACAATGCTTGATGTTGTTGAAGGTATGCAATTTGACCGTGGTTACGTTTCTCCATATTTCGTAACAAATCCAGAAAGAATGGAAGCAACTTTCGAAAATCCATTCATTCTTATCACGGATAAAAAAATCACTTCAATGAAAGAACTTCTTCCTACTCTTGAGAAAGTTGTTCAATCTGGAAAAGGTATCGTGATCATTTCTGAAGATATCGAAGGTGAAGCTCTAACAACTCTAGTTGTTAACAAACTTCGTGGAACTCTAAACGTGGCCGCTGTTAAAGCTCCAGGTTTCGGTGACCGTCGTAAAGAAATGTTAAAAGACATCGCTATCCTTACTGGTGGACAAGTTATCTCTGAAGAACTTGGAATGAGCCTAGAAACTGCTACAATCCACGATCTTGGAACTTGTAAACGCATTACAATCGATAAAGAAAACACAGTAATCGTTGATGGTGCTGGTAATAAAGCTGATGTTGATGCTCGCGTTGCTGCTATCCGTGGACAAATTGCTGAAACAACTTCTGATTACGATAAAGAAAAACTACAAGAGCGTCTTGCTAAGCTTGCTGGTGGTGTAGCTGTTATTCGCGTAGGAGCTCCAACTGAAGCTGAAATGAAAGAGAAGAAAGATCGTGTAGAAGATGCATTAAATGCAACACGCGCTGCTGTTGAAGAAGGTATCATCGTTGGTGGAGGAGCAGCACTTCTTCATGCTTCAACTGTTCTTAATAACCTTAAAGGTGAAAACGAAGAGCAAAATGCTGGTATTAAAATTATTCAACGTGCTATTCAAGAGCCACTTCGTCAGATCGTTTACAACGCAGGCGTAGATGGAGCGGTTGTTGTTAACAAAATTATTGAATCTAGCAACGCTAGCTTCGGTTATAACGCTCGTGAAGATAAGTACGAAGATCTAGTAAAAGCTGGAATCATTGATCCAACTAAAGTAACACGTTCTGCTCTTCAGAACGCTGCTTCTGTTGCAGGTCTAATGCTTACAACTGAAACAATGATCGCTGAACTTCCTAAGAAAGATGACGGTCACGGCCATGGCGCTCCAGGAATGGGCGGAATGGGTGGAATGGGCGGCATGATGTAATCAATGCCTCCTGGCATAATTTACTAAAATCTTGCTCAAAGGGCACCCAAGTGGTGCCCTTTGTCTTTTAACTCCCGGTTTCCTTTTGTCCCTGGTGTCTTTCCAAAATCTTTAAATTCGATAGTTTATCTATGGCATTGGTTTCGCACGAATGGGTTCGTGTCGCGGAACCTCGCAAGGATAGTGAGGGATTGTTACCAGGGAGAAGGTCATGAAAAATATCGTCATCGTTTTTCTCTTATTATTTTTTGCCTCAGCAGTTCCCGCCGTAGTGGTTTCTCCGCAAGCTAATTGCCCTGATAAATTTATTGGAAAAGTCGCTTCGATTATTCCACCCGCAGTTGATTCACCATTTGCTGTTAATAAAATTATTTTCACAAAAATCAAAACGATCTCAGGAAGAGTCGATGACCGTGTTTTTGTGGATATCCTAAAAAATGGGTTTGAAGATTTCATCGTTGGTGAAACCTACACCATCAGTCTGAGAGAAGGAGTGCTTTGTTTTATCGAGCCGGTTAGTCATTAACTTAATTCAGGGATGAATTTATGTGGAAATCAATTCTTGTTCTTTTCCTCTTTTCTCAGTCAGCTCTTGCTTACAGGTTCACTAAAGACTTTCAAAATGGTTTCTACTGGCAGCAATTACCAATACCGATCACAGTGCTTGAAAGCAGTGATGCTAATTTAAAAGAGCGTCTGGAGATTTTATCGGGGAACGCTATTGAAGAGTGGCATGATAGGACAGGGCTTAATTTTTGGAATTTTCAAAAAGATGCCAGAACCAGCAATATCATTCGCTGGAGTCGAAATTTTAAAGCTGAAACAAATATGGATGAAATTGCAGTACTAGCGGTGGCCATCCGTTATACCGAAGGTCCCTATTTTGCTAAAACTGAGATTGTTATCAACGGTAGTCATCCCATGAATTCCAATTTGTCTTATTTGTTTACCACGATTAAGCATGAATTGGGTCACACGATGGGCCTAGATCACTCCGATGTGAGGTCTTCAATCATGTGGCCTGAGCTTCAGGGTTACGGAGTAGGGATTGATACAGATGATGTGCAGGGTATAACGGCAGCACACGATACGATGGTTGAGCGTCAGCTAACTCGTTATGTTTCACCACTGGCCTATGAAGAAACAAAGAGCGCCCAAGGATTGAGTTGCGGGACAGTCACTACCACTCAAAGTGCTGCCCTACATGGATTCTTATCTCTTCTTTCGGGAATCCTGATTAGTTTTGTCAGGAAGATAAAGTCTCAATTGAGAAAGTTTCGAATCTTCCGATAAGGAGGTCATGAATGAAAATAAAACGATTATTTTTTACCTCACCACAAAATTAGAACTGACCTATGAGTTCTTTTCTTTAAATCAAATTTTTAATGATGCTGGTTGTGTGCTGGTGCCTGTTAGGGTTGATCAGTTGCAGAACCTGGCAACGATGACCGAGCAAGAGCATATCATCGTGCTCAATGTAATTAGAAATTCTCAAGAGCTGATGTCTTTTAATAAGGGCGTTCGTCATCTTCTTCGTTATATTTTAAAATCAAAGCGAATTACTTTTTTTAATCTTTCTTCCTTTGATTCAACAGACGATTCAAGAGTGCATTTTCATAGCAAGAATTACTTTTTCCTCAAACTCCCGATTGATGCTAAACTAATGTCTAAAAAGATTGCTCGTTATTATACCTTAAAGCAAAAAGACAAAGTTGCTTGGCCAGGTGGTAAGAGAGCAGGACTTGCTTCTTTAGGAGTTTAAAGTGAAAAGCCGCAATGATGAGGCCACTCAAAGAGTGCTTCTTCTTTTAAAACTTGATGCTAATAATCTTTTTAAAAGAGTTAAAAATAGAAAGTCTGAATATCTGGAAATCTTTGCACTAAGACGTACCAGAGATCATTTTCCCAAAATTTTTGATAATAGGTATGAGACCACCACTATTGAAGATTTATCTCACTGTGGAACAGATCTCATTACTTCACTTGATCAATTCTACACACATGTGGAAGAGATGAGCTGGTATCTTTACCAGACTCAGGATATGCCAAACACTGTTGAAGATTTTATTGATCGTAAGATCATTCGCCTTGAGAAAGTTCTTGCGACGCTGAATCTCTTTCTTGATGCTGAACTAGGTTTTGAAACAGAATCTCTTAAATCAACTCTTCCTGAATTTTCAGAAGAAGTAGCATTTGAAGAAAATACAGCAGAAGAGTTCCAAGAATGAAATGGCTTTTCCTTCTACTGGTGAGTACTCACACGCTGGCCCGAACACCGATCGGTGCCAACCGCTATCAGCAGCTTACAGGAATTAAAAAAAATCCCTTGGCCGAATTAGGAAATCGCACTCACTCCAAAGGGCCGGATACTTTTTTGGTTGAAAATTCTTCTTACCTTCCTCTTCAGGGTGACGTTCTTGATATTAATTCTAAAGAGGGGAGAAGTGCCTTGTTTCTGGCCTCCAAAGGATTTAAGGTCACAAGTATTCAGCCTGTGAGTCAGAGAAGAAACTGGAGTCATGATCCCAATCACAACGTAAATTGGGTATGGACCACTTTGGAAGAACAGCGTTCAACCAATCTTTCTTATGACATCATTACTTGTTTTGAGCATCTCAAGCCTCGAGAACTGGAAAAAGTTAAAAGCTGGTTGAAGCCAGGCGGGGTATTAGTTTATCAAGCTCCCAATATGCGCCACCCTGACGCAAAGCTGAATCCAACTGAATTCGCCAAATCCCAAGAGTTGTTGCAATTGACTGGGAAAGGTTACACGCTACTTAAATTTGAAGACCCTCCGCATTCAAAAGAGTATCGCTCAGGTATTATTCTGCGGAAAGATTAACCTCTTTAAAATTGGTAGGCTTCTGGCATAATTTACTTAATGCCAATACTACTCTTTTGCTTGATTCCCTTCTTAGTTTGGGGACAAGTACTCAAAAACACACAGTCACATGAGTTCTCCGGAAGAATATCTCGACTTAATGCACCTGCTAAACTGGCAAGAATCAAAACTAATTACGCTAATATCAAATTTTTAAACTCCAGTGATCGTCTTATTTTTTGGAATGAATCTTATCCTCAGCAGAGATGTTTAGCGACAGTTGAGGGGAGAACTAATGAGTATCTACTGGTGAAAATTCCGCGTTTTGAAGATTGTATTCGAAACGTACATTTTACGACGGGAAGCTATCTAAAATTTGAAAGCGAAGATCTTAAAAACTCTATAGATTTAGCTCGGGAATTAGTTGAAATTCTGCAGAAAAAAAGATTAGCTACAGAGGCTAAAAAAGAACGAAATAGAAAAGAATTAGAGCGTTACGTTGAAAAGGTTGATGCGGTTAATAAGCGCTATGAAATTCTAAGGCAAAAACTGGAACTTGAGTGGCAAAAAGAACTAGCATTGCTAGAAGAAGATAAAGCATCTGCATTCACAGAGTTCAAACAGTCCGAGGCCATGATGAATGAAATAGACACAAAGCTCGAACTGTATAGAATAGAGGACCATAACTTGAAATTAGACAGGTGGTCACTCGATCCCGCTCTCTATATCGAAAATTAAAGGTATTTAAGGAGAAATATATGAAGAAAATTGGCCTTATCCTAGCGATGATGTCGCTCTCGCTTGTCTCGTGTTCAGAGAAATCAAACAAGAGCCCGACAACTGCTTACTACAATCTTGGTGGTGAGCCGACTACACTAAGCCCACTTGCTGGAAGTGATGCTTATACTCAAGCAGTTCATGATTACTCTTTAGAGTACCTCTTGCGCCAGAATCTTGATACCTATGAGTGGGAGCCGAATCTTGCCTCCGCTTGGGAAATCTCTAAAGATAAAAAACATTTTGACTTCACTCTTCGTGATGGAGTTACTTGGCATGATGGAGTTCCACTGACAGCTGAGGATGTGAAATATTCTTTTGATGTGATTTGGACTGATGACTGGAAATCTGTTCAGTACCGTCCATTTTATGAAGCGATCAAAGAAGTAAAAATCCTTGCTCCTAATAAAGTTCGTTTCACTGTCGGAGATGATTATTTCCAAAACTTCGATATTGCGGCTGTAAATTTAAAAATTCTTCCAAAGCATTTTTATACAAACCCAGCTAATAAAGAAAACTTCAACCGCACTTTTATCGGTACTGGTCCGTATAAATTAGTTTCTTATGATAAAGGTCAGCGTCTTACTCTAGAGAAAAATGACAAGTGGTGGGGAAACTCTGTTTATCCAACAGAAAGTGTTATTCCTAAAATCGTTCTTCGTTTTGTATCTGAAGAAAACGTTTCATTAGAGCTTCTTAAAAAAGGTGACCTTGATTTCCTAGCTCTTCGTCCAGAAGGTTATGCTAAGAAGACTGTGGGAGCTATCTGGGAGAAGAGAATTGTAAAAGTTCAAGCTGAGAACAAAACTCCAAAAGGTTACAGCTTCATCGGCTTCAACATGGAAAATCCTATCTTCAAAGATAAGAACGTTCGTGTTGCTCTTTCTCAGCTATTCAATCGCCAGATGATGAATGAGAAGTTTGAATATTCTCTTTCTGAGCCTGCGACAGGTCCTATCTACGTTCAGTCTGATTACGCTAACCATGATGTAAAAGCGATTGCCTTTGATCCACAAAAAGCACTTGAAACACTTCGTGCTGCTGGTTGGTCGGATTCTGATTCAGATGGAATCCTTGATAAAGTAATCAATGGAAAGAAAACGGCACTTTCATTCACAATCATGGAGCCAGCTCCTGAGATGATGAAATACCTTACAGTGTTCAAAGAAGATGCTCGTAAAGTAGGTGTTGATGTAAACATGAAGAATATTGAGTGGAACTCATTCATTAAACTTCTTGATGAAAGAAATTTCGAAGCTGTTCGCCTGGCATGGTCAGGTGGTGGTGTTGACTGGGATCCAAAACAAATTTGGCACTCAAGTTCAGCTAACGGAACAGGATCAAACTTTATCGGTTATAAAAACCCTAAAGTAGATAAGATGATTGATGATGCTCGTAAGAACTACAACCGTGCTGAGCGTATCAAAATCCTAAAAGAAGTTCATAAGATCATCGCTGAAGATGCTCCTTATATTTTCTTCTTCAATCCAAAATATACAATGTATGGTCATTCAAAAAGAATGCAAAAACCTAAAGATACTTTCCAGTATGGTATCGGTCAGCAGTTTTGGACGATTGAGAAGTAATTATGCTTAAGTATTTTTTACGAAGACTAGCTATTTTGATCCCGACACTTCTTGGTGTAACCGTGATTGTGTTCGGGATCATCAATCTTGCTCCGGGAAGCCCTATTGAGCAGAAGCTTCAGCAGATGCGTTTTGGCGGTGGAGCAGGTCCTTCAGGGGATTCTGGAACTCGTGGGGGAACTCACGGTGTATCTAATGAAGTTCTTGAGGCCCTTAAAAAACAATATGGTTTCGATAAACCTGTTCATGAAAGATATCTTTTATGGCTAAAAAATATTGCGACACTTAACCTCGGTAATAGCTTTACCTATGAAGAGCCGGTAGTGGACGTGATTACTTCGAAGTTTCCCGTCAGTCTTCAATTCGGAGTTGTTTCTCTTATTCTGAGTTACTTGATCTCAATTCCTTTGGGAATTGTGAAGGCCGTGAAGAACGGTACTCGTTTTGATGTGGTCTCAAGTATTATGCTGTTTGTGTTCTACTCGATTCCTCCTTTCATGCTCGCGATCCTACTCATTGTATTCTTCTCGGGTGGCTCATTCTTTGAATGGTTCCCAGTGGGAGGAATTCACTCTGAAATGTATTCAGAGCTTGGATTCTTTGAAAAAATCGTAGATCGCGTTCACCACTTTATTCTTCCTGTGACTTGTTACACGATCGGTTCATTCACAACTCTTACTGTACTCATGAAGAACTCTTTGATTGAAGAAATCAAGAAGGACTATGTTCGTACTGCTCGTGCTAAGGGAGTCGATGAGAAAACGGTTTATATGAAGCATGCTCTTCGTAATGCCCTTATCCCAATCGTAACTGGTCTTGGCGGCTTCTTGATGGTGTTCTTTGCTGGATCTCTTCTTCTTGAGACGATTTTCCAGTTAGATGGTATCGGACTGTTGAGTTATAAGAGCATTTTATCTCGTGATTACAACGTAATTATGGGTCTGGTTTTTATTCAAAGTTTAATGTTCCTCATTGGTAACGTTCTTTCTGACTTTGCTTACATTCTCGTTGATCCAAGGATTGATTTCCAATGATTGAAAAGTATTTAAAAAATGAAGAGACCATTAAGAAGTGGAGACGTTTTAAAGCAAGACGTCTCGCTGTTATTTCTTGCTGGTTAATTGGGATTGCCTGTCTTTTCAGCTTCACTGCTGAGTTTTGGGCAAACAACAAACCACTTATCATGAGCTATAACAACCAGATCTACTTTCCAGTTGTTAAGCAGTATCACCCAAGTGCCTTTGGAATCGATAATGCACTAATCATGAATTACAAAGATTTTGATCTAGGTGAGGATGGTTGGGCCATTTGGCCAGTGGTTAGATGGAATCCTTACGAATCAAATACAGAAGTTGATTTCTATCCAAGTGAGCCAACAGGAACAAACTGGATGGGAACTGATGATAGAGGCCGTGATATCTTTACACGTATTCTTTATGGGCTTCGTTATTCTGTAACTTATTCATTCTTGGTTTGGGTGATCACTTTTACAGTGGGGACTTTACTGGGTGGGATCATGGGATTCCTTGGTGGACGAGCAGATTTCTGGGGACAAAGAATTGTTGAAATTCTTTCAACTGTTCCTCAGTTCTTTCTTTTGATCATCATTATCTCGATGTTCAAACCTTCTCTCATGCTTCTGATTTTTATTTCATCAATTTTTGGATGGATTAATATCAGTTACTATGTGCGTGGAGAGTTTCTTAAGAATAGAAAAAAAGAGTATGTAGAAGCAGCAAGAGCTCTTGGTGCAGGGAATATGTCTATCTTCTTTAAGCATCTTCTACCAAACTCGCTTTCGCCGATTATCACATTTTCGCCGTTTGTAATTGCAGCGAATATTGTAGCCCTCGCAAGTTTAGATTATCTTGGATTTGGTTTAACTCCTCCGACACCTAGTTGGGGAGAGCTTCTTAACCAGGCCCAAAAATATTTCACAGAAGGATGGTGGCTTGCCGTTTATCCTTCACTCGTTCTCTTCCTTACTCTCACAATGTTAACATTGATTGGTGAGGGTGTAAGAGATGCGATGGATCCAAAAGAGTAAAAAATGAAACCAGTTGCCCCAAGAATTAATGAATTCCAAGACTCAATTTTCGGCGTGATTTCACGTCTGGCGCGTGAGAATGGAGCAGTAAACTTGGGACAAGGGTTTCCCGATTTTGATGGCCCAGAATTTTTAAAGAAAATTGCAGGTCAAAAGATTCATGAAGGACATAATCAGTATGCTCCTTTTCACGGAACACAAAATCTTCGTGAAGAGATCTCTTCTTATTATCAGCGCTTTTACCAATTAAAATATGATCCTGACGCTGAAGTCTCAGTAACTGTCGGTGCTACAGAAGCTATTTTTGTTACTATGATGGCAATGATAGGCCCGGGCGATGAAGTGATTGTTTTAGAGCCATTCTATGACTCCTACATTGCTTCCATCAAAATGGCCGGTGGTGTAGTTGTTCCAGTGACGATGCATGCACCTATGTTTTCAGTGAATATGGCCGAATTAAAACGTGCCATTACTCCTAAAACAAAAATGATTATTGTGAACAATCCTCATAACCCAACTGGTAAAGTTTGGTTAAAAGAAGAACTGCAAGAAGTGGCAGATCTAGCACTTGCAAATGATCTTTATGTTATGAGCGATGAGGTTTACGAATTTCTTGTTTTTGATGGTGCTCGCCATATTCCTACGGCAACTCTCAATGACATGAAAGAGCGCACGATTACTATCTCCAGCGCTGGTAAGACTTTTGGTCTGACAGGTTGGAAGATTGGCTGGATTTGTGCCAATAAAGAAGTTTCACGTGCCGTTCGTTTAGTTCATCAGTATGTGACGTTTGCTGTTTCGACACCTATTCAAGAAGCTGTGGCCGAAGGATTAAAGAGTCTTGAGACTTATATTCCTGAATTCCAGGCAACCTATAAGGCCAAGAGAGATTTCTTCTATGAAGAGATGATCAAACTTGGATTTAATTTTCCTAAGCCTCTGGGAACTTATTTCATGATGGTTCCAATCAAAGATAAGACAGAACTAAATGACGTTGATTTTGCGATGAAGTTAATTAAAGACTATCGTGTAGCAACGGTGCCACCTTCAGCTTTCTATTTAAAGTCTACTGAAGGGGCAGGTTACTTACGTTTCTGTTTTGCTAAAAAAGAAGAAACTCTCAATGAAGCAGTTAAGAACTTACAGGGCCTGTAGAGTTACTTTAGCTTTTTGAATTTTTCCCTCTCTTCGATATTCAACTTCAACTTGATCACCCACTTTTTTGGTTTCAAGAATTTGATAAATATCATCGAGGCTATTCACTGTCTGACCTTCAACTTTAAGAATGATGTCACCTAAGTACATTCGTCCATAACGATCATGAGTCAGACCTTTGAGACCTGCTTTGGCAGCTCCACCTTGCTCATCAATATGACTGATAATAATTCCCTTACTCTCGCCCATGAGACGAACTTTCATATTCTCAGGAACAAGACCAATTCCTAGACCTGGACGAGTAAGTTTTCCATCTTTGATCAGCTGTGGAACAACCACTTGAATGGTATCAGAAGGAACGGCAAATCCTAGACCAGCACTTGAGCCGCTGGTTGAAAAAATCACAGTGTTCATACCAATAAGTTGGGCCGAAGAGTTAAGGAGTGGTCCACCAGAGTTACCCATATTGATGGCCGCATCTGTTTGGATCATATCGTTAATTTTAACTCCTCCAATACCATCAATCTTTCTTCCTAAGGCCGAAACAACTCCTGTGGTGAGGGTGTAATCAAGACCAAAAGGTGAGCCGATCGCAAATGACGATTGACCTACAGATAGATTTTTTGAGGCACCTATTTTTATCGGAGTAAGATTTTTCGGCAGTTCAGATAGCTTGAGAACGGCGATGTCCTTATGAGGGGCCGAACCAACTAATTTGGCCTTGTATTGTTTGGTGTCGTTATGAAAAGTAACAACAAAATTATTTCCACCTTGGACCACATGGAAATTAGTAACGATGTGCCCATCTTTGTCCCAAACAAAACCTGACCCCGCTCCTTGAGGAATTTCCACATCACCGTGGAAGAGATTTTGTGCCAATTTAATATTGGCAACGTTCACAGTACTAGGCAGTGCTGTTCGATAAATCTCAATAGTTTTTTCCTCAATCGAAAGTAGTTGAGCGAAGGTTTGTGTATGGAAAAAAAGGCCCATACAGATGAGTAGGATAAGCTTCATATTAGCTCCTTTTTTTGACGTGTTTGCGAAAGAATTATACTATGCTTATTCAAATCTCCCAAGAGGCTTTAGTATGAATGAAATTAAGTATTTCAATAGGGTAACGAATCGAGTCGAAATAGAGAAGGTTTACGGGGATGAATTTATCCGCTTTCTTTATGAGAGTCCGATTGGAAAGACGCTTTCTCCAGTAGTTACTTCACGCCTTTTTTCTCAATGTTACGGCTATTTTCAGGATTTGCCGTCATCTTCTAAGAAGGTCAGACCTTTCATTGAAAAATTTAATATCGAAATTGATGATTATGAGCCAGGCACGCGCCCGGCCCTTGATATCAGAGATTCTTATAGAAGCTTTAACGAGTTCTTTATCAGACAGTTTAAAAAAGGTAAGCGCAATTGGGTTCAAGGACCAGATCAAATGGGCGCTTTTGCTGAGGCCCGCTATGTAGGTTTTGAATCGATGAATGATTCATCAGTCTATCCAGTAAAAGGTCACTTTTTAAAAGCTCGTGATCTTATTGCCAATGATGAAGTATATAAGGATTTTGAAGGTGGCCCTTTAATGATCGCCAGACTTTGTCCTGTTGATTATCACCGTTATCATTATCCTGATGCAGGAAAAGTTCTTCAGCATTTTCCGATTAAGGGAATTTATGATTCGGTAAATCCTCTTGCGTTGAAGGCCAAGGGTGAAATTTTCATCAAGAATGAGAGATACTGTTCAATTCTTGAAACTCAAAATTTTGGAAAGCTCGCTTATATTGAAGTGGGGGCTACTTGTGTTGGTAAGATTGTTCAATCTCATCAGTGGAGTGACGATTTCCGTCGTGGAGAGGAGAAAGGGTACTTCCTTTTCGGTGGCTCAACAGTGATTCTTCTGGGACAGAAGGGGAAATGGAAACCTTCACAGGATATGATTAATAATACACAAAATGGAACTGAGACTTATCTTCACTTAGGTGATGAGGTTGCTACTCGAGTTTAATTTTTGCTATAACTGGATAATGATCACTGGGGTAAACGTCACCCCGGTGAGATTTATCTAGGAAAGAATCAAGTACCTTCGCTTCCTGATCTACTAAAATCCAATCTATTCTTGAACCGGCATTGATCTCAGAATTAAAACCATGATGACTGGTTTCTTCTCTCGTATTGAAAAGTCTCCAAGCATCTTGCAGATGAGGAAAGTGTGTTTCAATAACCTTGCGAGTCTCGCTTTCAGGAGAGTCGTTATAATCTCCCATCAGAATAAGATGATCATTTGGTTTAATAATTTTCTTAACTTCGGAAGTAAGCACGCGGGCCTGTTCAACACGGGTAGAAGGCTTTATATGGTCGAAGTGAGTATTCACCACCAGAAGAGGATTTAAAATGGCTTTATGCTTTAAGACAGCTCCTGTCATTAAACGAGGGAAGGCACTATCAAATGATTTTGACCCTGCCACATCGGGAGTTTCAGATAACCATTTATCAAATGAATATTTTAATTCAAAAGTGTTTTTTCTAACAAAGAGTGTAGGATACATGCGCTCGGCAATCCAGCTACGGTGCTGGGCGATCATTTCAAAATCTGGAAGAAGACTTAGAAGCTCCTGCAATTGATCAGAGCGACCTTCTTGAGTAGCAATGATATCAGGAGTATGTCCGTGTAATAAATCGGCCAGATACTGCTTGCGATGAGGCCATGCATTGACCCCATCAGCAGGATTATTAAAACGAATATTGGCCGAAATAAGCGTAAGATTCATTTGTTTATTTTAAGGCCTTCGGGTGTAGGTTTCAATGATTAACTCAAGTTCAAGTTCTTCATTCACTTGCGCACGGCTCAGTTTAGGGCCAATACCTTGGGGACAGCGCGCATCGAGTATACCGACATCGAAATAACCAGTTGCAAGCTGATTCATTCGTAGTGTTAATTTTTCTCCCGACAGATAATTCCATTGCACAAGATTCATTTGGGCAAATTCCGCATAATGTTTTAGTTCTTTATAAATTTCTATCGAAGCTAAATTTGTTTTCCCACGAATTTGGGCATAATGACGATAGAAGCTACAACCACCACGCTGACGTTCATTAGGGAGATATCCCGGATCAATGTATTCTTTTTTGCTCATTTTCATTTGCATAGTCTTTTGACCTGAAATTTTTAACAAGAGCGGGGAGTTGATACTTAGAGCATCTGATTTGCCATTCATTCTTTTGAGACTAAGTTTTTTATAATGATATTTTCTTTCAAAATCATTTTGAAGATTTTCCTCACTACTGAAAACCATCTTGAAGAATGTGGGAGATTCTTTTTTGAGTATCCATTTATTTTCGTTAAGAGGGTTGGGGTTTTGAATCATTGAAATGAGATTCATTTCCTGCACTTCTCTTTTTAGATTTAAAAGGAATTGATTCGCATCCTGATTAATGAAGTAAAGTTCACGATTGCTGTAGTCTTTAATCACTTTAAACTGCTGAAGTGGAGAATGGGTTTTAAGCTTTAATTCAAAGTAGGCGGACTTCGTCGATAAACGTTCTTGAAGCTGTTCATTCAATACAAGACCTTTCAAAGGCAGATTTTTACCTTGGTCTCTTAGTACGAGTTCTAAATAGTGAGGAAGCAAAGAAACTGCTTCGATCTCTTTCTGATGACTTGTATGAGAGACCCATTCATAGCGAGCGAGAATCTTCGTATTTTCATAAAAATCATGAGGGATATCTTCCTGCGAGAGAATCAATCTCATTTGACCGACATCAATCGTTTCTGGAAGGCGATAGAGTGCGTAGTTGCGCTCATCACCCTGTTCTAAGAAATTAGGAATAGAATCAAAGTCCTCATCTCTATAATCTTTTTTGGAGGAGTTGATATCTTTTCCACATGAGATAATAAAAAGCAGAGCAATAATCATTTTCATATCAGCCCACCATCTCTTTAATGATATTTTCTGTTTTGGCCATTCCCCAGAAAACCAGAGTTCGGTCTTTATAGAAAACTTCTTTTTTTGTTTTCAAATGACAGTCTTTGACAAAGGAATCGAGATTCTTGAGCATTGCTCTGAAGATTTTTTGATCTTTATCGTTTAAAGCAACTTTAGTGATAACAAAATCATCTGCTGATGTATTGAGGAAGTTTTCGATCAGCTCCATCGATTCCTGCTTCTTGAATCGATTTGAGTTAATCTTTTCAACCATCTCTCGTGGCAAATTTTTATTGATAAAGTAATGAAGTCCGTTGGTGGCGATAATATTTTTAATGACCAATGCCTGAAGGGTATTAAAGCAAACGTTTTCTTGTAGACCACTCTCAGTGAGGATCTCTTTGAAAGTTTTAGCTTCATTTTCAATTGTTTCTAGAACAAAGCGTTCAATAGATGTAATTTTCATAAATCTCTCTCTCTCTTCTAAATTAAGCGATTAAATTTTCACTGATGTGATTTGTTACGACCTGCTTGATAATCTTATTGTTTTCAAGCTTTCTTTCGATGTAGGAGATGATGGTTTCAATATCTCTGACAGTCAGATCAAGTGCGGCCAGCTTGACGATATTCTCAAACTCCATGATTCTTTTATTCTGACCGAGGCGCTGTCCTAAGATATTTTCAAAAACTTCAAGTTCACTCACTTTCATTGGCTTCCCGTTCATGATACGGAAGACTCGAGTCAGTTGAATGCCTGTTTTAAAAGAAATAGTCTTTAAAGTGTCATTGGGAAAAGTTTTACGATAGCGCTGAATAGTTTCTCTTTCTCTAGTATTCATTTTCAAACTCCTGTAAATAAAGTTGTTTGAAAATGAATAGGCAAAGTCGATGCCAAAAAAGAAAATGCTCTTAGTGACTATTAAGTATGCGATAAAACGCAGAAACAGAAATTCTTAGTTCTTTGATACATTCTGTAACTTTTCCTTGATTTCTTTTCATCGAAGCTTCTACCGCCATTTTTTCAAGTTGAGCAATATAACTTTTAAGTCCTAAATGAAGAATATCATTCGGATCAGGCAGGGAAACTTCTCTTTCTTTATTGTTTAAAGAAGTATCAATATCTTCCTTTCTTACGATTCCGATTTCGGAATCATGAATTCGTTCTAGGAATTTATTCAGTTCGCGGATATTTCCGGGCCAAGGTTTCTGCTGTAAGAGTTCAATGGCCTCTTCCTTCATAATAAACTTGCGAGGACTATTCTGGATAAACTTAGAGACCAGTAATTCAATGTCTTTCTTCCTTTCGCTTAGGGAAGGAATTTTTATTGATATTCCATTGATTCGATAGAAGAAATCTTCCCTAAAAGTCTTATTCTGGATTTTCTCCTCTAAATCTTCACAAGTCGCGGTGATGAGAGTGAAATCAATCTTTTGAGGTACATCACTTCCTACTGGGTAAAAAGTTTTTTCATCTAAGGCCTTGAGAAGCTTCTGTTGCATCGACATCGGCATAGTTCCAACTTCATCAAGAAATAGTATTCCCTTGCTCGCGGAAGTGAGCTTTCCTGTTCGTGCTTTCTCTGCTCCTGTAAAGGCCCCTTTGGTATGCCCAAAAAGTTCTGCTTCCAGCAGGTTTTCTGGAATCTCTGAACAGTTAATATGAACAAGATTTCCTTGAGAGCGGGAGAGCTTGTGAATCAGTTTCCCGAGATGGGATTTTCCGACTCCTGAAGGACCTGTAATTAAGATATTTCGATTGGTGAGATTTACTTCGGCCAGCTTTGAAATTTCCTTCTTTAGATTTTCGTCCACTGTGACAAAATCATTTTCAAAGAAAAGATCGAGATCCTTTTTATGAGTATGACAAAGGAGGTTCATGTAATGAGGAAGCTGAAGGCGCATTTGATTTTTAGCAAGAAAGTATTGGGCCCCTGCGGAATAAGCCTTTTCAATGAAATCAACTTCTTGGTGAGAACTTAAAACAATACATTGTGACCCTTTTCTGCGAATAAGAGGTAGCAACTCAAAAGAGAGCCCGTCGCCTAGCTCAATGTCTGTGACAACAATGTTATAGTGATTCTTGAGCAGGAGGTTTTGCGCATCTTTAAAAGAGGAAGCTTCCTCTAAAAGACCGAATTGCGAGAGAATCTCCAGCAGGGCAAGACGTAGATATTTATCATCTTCAATAATTAGTATTCTTTTTGTCATGACGAGCATTTAATTCGGAACTAGAATATTTCCAATATTCGTATTCGGAATCCGAATTTTTTACAGGAATGATAGGCCCATGAAGGTTGAAATTGTCGAAAATAAAAATTTAGCATCTATTAAGGTAGCATCTCTCCTTCATCAGCAAATTCTTAAGAAAAAGAATTCAACTATCGGTCTTGCCACCGGAAATACCATGGTAGGGGTTTATGACGCCTTTAAGGTACTGGTAAAAGAGCATAAAACGGATTTAAGCAATGTTCAGTTCTTTATGCTGGATGAGTACTGGGAAATCTCTATTGATCATCCTGCAAGCTTTAAGAGCTATTTATTGAATGCACTGGCAGGTCTCAATATCTCTCCATCGCAATTTCATTTTCATCGCACTGATTTGAAAGAAGAAGAGGCCACTGAGCATTACAATAAAAGTATCGAAGCCGCTGGTGGGATCGATTTGCAATTATTGGGAATTGGACTTAATGGCCATATTGGCTTTAATGAACCTCAAACTCCTTTTTCTCAAACTACTCACGTCATCGAATTAACTGAGTCTACTATCCTTGCGAATGCGAAAGATTTCATGGGGGCCAATCCGACTCATGCAATCACGATGGGAATTAAGAATATTATGGACGCAAAATCCATCGTTCTTCTTGCACTAGGGGAGAGTAAAGCAGAAATTATGAAACGTGCTCTGCAAGGTTCAATTGATATTGATTGCCCAGCCAGCATCTTACAAAAACATAAAAATTTAGATGTCGTTCTTGATCAATTGGCCGCTTCAAAGATGGCGCCGAGATCAGCAGTTGAGTCGAGAGTTTGATTAGGGAGAGCTTTTAGCGATCCATTTTGAACCTGATGAGCTTGATAGAGAACTCCAAAGGCAAAGTTCGGAGCAGAAGAACCCAGAGTGGCTACTTTCTCTGCTCCTCTGCGGACACTATTCACTAAATTGGCAGCAAGACGTAGGTGATAAGGGTTTCGACTTACTTCCCCTGTGTGTTTAGTTAAAGCATCAAAAGAAAGTTCAAAAGCTTCCTTAGTCACTTCAATCAGAAGATTAGGCGTTGTGAGTTCTCCCCAGAATTCACTTTCTAGATAAATCCCCTCAAAAGAGATTTCTTTCATTACTTTTCGTGCAAGCTCACCTGTTTTGATGTGAGCCGGGTGATGATCATGGAGATGTGGAGAAACGATGAAATTAATTTCTTCTCTCTTTATGATGTCTTTTACTTCCTCTGCTTTTTTATCCCACTCAAGTGACAAGATATGAGAAGTGAAGTTCATCACCTGACAAGCGTTGTGAAATTCAATCTGGCGCTCGCCCTGTCTAGCAGAGTTAGATCCTAAAGTGACCGAAGCCGCATGAACATTCGCTTTATTCTCCAAAAGAAGTCTTAGAGCATAAGGTGCCATCAAGCACTCATCATCAGGATGAGGAGCAAGAATGAGAACATTAATTTTTCTGGGAGCTTTAAGCGTTGTGTGCCCGATTGAAAAAAACTGCGAATAAAATTTAGTAAACTCTAGGGCACAAGAGTTCATGTGATTAGAGACGAGTGAGAGTTGTTAGAACGTAACAAAAAGCGATAAGGACCAAAACTGATCTAATCATAAATTCCTCGAGAATTTTTCAATGTGATACTTATGAATCTAGCAATGAAGAGATCAGGTCGTCTAGATGCCAAAAAAACGACATCTAGACGCTGCTGTTGAATGAAATTAATTAGTTACGTTTGTAGTCGTCTTGTAGTCGGATAATATCATCTTCTCCAAGGTAAGTTCCGACTTGTGCCTCGATCAAAACAAGCTCTTCTTTTTGATTGTTTACTAAGCGGTGCTTCGCTTCCTTAGGAATATAGGTTGATTCATTTGTTTTCAGATCAAATGTTTCTTCGCCCACTGTCACAGTCGCAATCCCTTTTACAACAATCCAGTGCTCAGAGCGGTGATGGTGATATTGTAGGGAGAGTTTTGCTCCAGGATAAACAGTGATCTGTTTTACTTTATAACCAGGATTATCTTCCAGAACTGTATATGTTCCCCAAGGTCTGTGGGCCGTTAAGTGAACATTAGTCATCTCTGTGTTGATCTTTTTAACTTCACCCACGAGATCTTTTACTTTTTGAGTAGAGCCCTTTTTAGAAATCACCAGTGCGTCTTGGGTATCAACAATCATTAAGTCTTCTACATCGATAGTAGAAATCAGGCGTTTGTGCGAGATCACCAAGTTATTTTTTGAACCAAGGTGAATCGTAGAATTGGCCTTCGTATTGCCATTCTCATCTTTAGGAAGAGCTTCATAGAGAGAATCAAATGAGCCTAGATCACTCCAGCCAATATCACTTGGAACAACTTGAACAACTTTTGATTTTTCCATTACAGCGTAATCGATAGAATCTGATCTGATGGCCTTCATCTCTTCAAGGTTAAGACGAAGAACGCTATCTTTGCGTGCATTTTGATGAGCTTCAAGACAAGCTTGGTAGATATCAGGAGAATGCTTTTTAAGCTCTTCCAGATATGTTTTTGCTTTAAAGCAGAACATACCGCTGTTCCAGTAGTAGTTGCCTGCATCAACATATTTTTTAGCTGTCGCTAGATCCGGTTTTTCTTTAAACGAGAGAACATCAAGGCCACTCGCTTCAATATAGCCATAACCGATCTCTGGGTAGTTAGGCTTAATTCCAAAGGTAACTAGTTTATCAGTTGCAGCTAACTCAGAAGCTTTTTTTACAACTTCTGCATAGGCGGCTTCGTTAGCGATAGTGTGATCACTTGGTACAACAAGGAGAATATCATCTGGCTTGCTTTCCAATGCGGAAATAGCAATCGCAGGAGCTGTATTTCTGCCGATCGGTTCAAGAATAAAATGTGATTTTGATTTGAGTTTTAATTCTTCTAGTTGATCTAATCCAAGAAAGTACTGTTCTTGGTTGATAACAATAGAGAACTCTGCATCTTTGAAATTATTTCTAAGAAGAGTATGTTGAAAAAGAGATTTTGAATCAAAAAGTTTTACAAACTGCTTTGGAAAAAGAGTTCGTGAGATCGGCCATAATCTTGTTCCTGAACCACCACAAAGAATAACGACTTTCATATTTTCCTCACTAAAAAGTAATTAAATTCCAAGTGTCGCAGAAGCAACACTGAAGTAAATGAGAAGTCCTGTAATATCGACAATTGTCGTAATGGCAGGACTGGCAACCACAGCAGGGTCACCGCCGAACTTTCTCACAATCAAGGGGAGGGATGCTCCGATGACTGCTGAAGTAATAACCTGAACAGCAATAGCTACCGAGATAACAAGAGCAATAAGTTTCAGAGAAATATTATCTGGTAGTGTTGTGTGAAAAGAAAGAAAAGCAATCTTTGCAAAAGTAAGAACTGCCACACAGATAGAGAGCATCAATGAAATCTTAGTTTCTTTGTAGATAATTTTTGGCCAGTCTTTGATAGTCATTTCACCGAGTGAAAGCGCACGAATAACAACTGTTGCTGCTTGTGAACCAGTGTTACCGCCAGTTGCTGCCATCATTGGCATATACATAGCTAGAATAATGAAGCTTTCAAGTACTCCTTGGTACTCATTAATAATCATTCCTGAAAGAATACCAACTGCGGCCAGCGAAACGAGCCAAACCACACGACGTTTAAAATGAGCAAAACTAGGAGTCGTGAGATATTCCTCTCCATCCTCAGATGGAATGATACCCATGATCCTTTCAATATCCTCTGTGGCCTCTTTTTGGATAATATCAATCGCCTCAACGTTTGATACGATACCCACTAGTTGGTCTAGGGAGTTAAGAACGGGAATGGCCGCGAGGTCATAGCGGTCAATTTTTTGGGCCACTGACTCTCGGTCTTCATTAACTTCAGCACTAACATAGTGTTCATTAATGAATTCAAAAACCTTAGTTTTTGGATCAGAAAGAACAAGATCTTTCAAAGTAACAAAACCTTTAATCACCATCGAATGATCTACTACATAGATGTAATAAACCATGTCCTTAGAAGGAGCATCTTTTCTGATTTTTCCTAAAGCCTCATTGGCAGTCATATCAGCAAAGATAGTGGCAAAGTCGGTGGTCATAATACCACCGGCCGTTTCTGGAGGATAGGCCGATAGAATAATTACGTCTTCGCGAGTTTTTTTATCGAGATAGGGGAGGAGCTCAATTTGCTCTTCTTTAGTAAGTTCTTGGTAAAAGTCTGCTCGAATATCCGAATACATTTGTCCGAAAATTTGAGCAAAAATACGACGAGGAAGCTTATGGAAAAGCTCCAACTGTAGATCGTAGGTGAAATCCGAGAAAATACGTCCCTGATCTTCAGGGTCAAGTTTATCGAGATACTCGATAACTTCCTCAACAGGACGCTGCTCCATGAATTTGGCAACATCCATCGTAGGAAGTTCTTCGAACATTTCGACGAGTTCTTCCGTCTTTCCCTGTTCGGATAGTTCCTCAAGTATTTCCTGATTCTCTGGTTCAAGATTTTCGTTTTCTTCCATATTTTAAGCTCTTAGACCTATTGTACTTAAAACCTTATAAAATCCTAGGATGGTGGAATTAGGGCATTTTTTCCTCATAGAGTTAGAAAACCTAATAACCTAGAATAACTAAAGAGTTACAAGAAATACATGAAGAGCTTTCGGATGGCAAACGTCTCTATTTATAAATTCTGCTTTCAAGCGCCTACTCTCGATTATTGGGAGGGGGATGTTATTCATTACTCTTCGAGTGCGAATGAACTCTTAGAGCAATTGAGTGAGAGTGAGAACTCAATCATTATCTGCTCCCTTGCCAGTAAAGAAGATCTGCTTCAGCTAGTGAGTTTTTACCAAAAGAAAAAGCTAGCGCTAAAAGATAAGAATCATATCGTTATTCTCGTTGATCACCAAAACAATGAAAAACTGACAGAAGCAGCTTCTCGTCTTTCTTTGCATAAAATCATTTCATCCAAGCAGTATTTTGCTGATGAGGAAGAGATTGTTCTCAAGTTAGTGCAGGAGTTTGAGGATAACCATCAGACCAATAAAGCAAACCAAACCTATGAGGATCTTTTTTCTTCCAGTAATAAGTTAGTGATTAAAAGTAATACGAAGAGAAGGCTTTATCCTATTGAAGAATTTACTGAGCTTGCTGGCGAGACTAAAAAAAATGAACTTGAAGTAATGACAGAAACTCCTGTTGCAAAACTTACTTTGTATGAGGGAGAGAAGGCCATTGAATCAACTCTTGAGGACTATTTTGATCGAGAAGTGATCCTTAAAACCAAAGTTCTTCCTGAAGATAATCAACTTATCCTTGAATTTAAAATAAGTTACCTTGGAGAAAAAAAAGGGCTCAGGTTATCAGCAGAAGTTATCAATATCGAAGTAATCGATAATGAGGAATATCAAGTTACCTTAAAAGTGAACAGTCATCTTAAAGAACTTGAATTGATGTTAAAGGTATTTCAGAAGCGCGAACAGAACATTAGAAACTTCTTGAAGAAGGTGAGAGGAATCTAATGACAGCAACTGAGAGAAAAGAAATTTTTAAAAAGTTTTTGGAGGAAAATGAAGTTCTGATCATTGATCGCAATACTTCTTCTCGCAATAGACTATTAAAAATCATCTTTGATCTAGGTGCTAAGAGAAATATGATTCATACAGCTGGCCACTTGGAAGAAGCTGTCGAGATCTTTAATACGAGACCGGTTGGGATTGTTCTTTCAGAATATGTGATTGGCGGTGGTTCTGGCTTTGATCTGTTTAAGATGATTCGTGCTCAGAAAGATTTTGAAAAGCTACCTTGTCTTATTTTGGTAACTTCTAATATGTCACAGACGGTGGTTGCTAAGGCCGCTGAAGAAGATGTGGATAGTTTTATTATAAAGCCGTACACCATCCAGAGTATTCACGAAAATCTTATCGCAACAATTGCTTTTAAGCATAATCCTCCTGAGTACATCAAAAAAGTTGATGAAGGAAAAAGATTTATCATCGATGCCAAGTTTGATGATGCCATAAGAGTTTTAAAAGAGGCCCGCGATTTAAACGAAAAGCCGAGTCTTGCGATGTTTTATCTAGGACAGGCGAATTATTTTAAAAAGATCTATGTTGGGGCAGAAAGCTCATATGAAGCTGGATTAAATTATAATGACCTCCATTTTAAATGTTTAATGGGGCTTTATGATCTTTATCGAGACGAGAAGAAGTTTGAAGAAGCTTACTTTATCGTTAGAAAAATTTTGGAATATTTCCCTACCAACACAGAAAGATTTTCGCAAATTATTAGACTTGCTATTCTGACTCGACACTTCGAGGATTTCTCAAAATTCTATGATGTTTATAAAGAATTAGAGGAAAGGGATTCGGAGCTGACCAAAGTTTTAGGTGCAGGACTTTTTGTTGCTGGAAAGTACTATTTAACTTCTGGCCATCCTGATAAAGCTTTAACCCACTTTGAAAAAGTCGCGGTTTCATGTTTTGAGTTTCCTCAGTATATCAGAAGCATTATTACTATTCTAGTTGAATACCAGATGGTGGATGAAGCTCATAAGTTTCTACGTCGTTTCCCATCAGGAACTATGGATTCAGAAGATTTCAGGGTTTCTTCATTCATGATTACGAGTAATCAAATTAAAGATAAAGACCAAATTATAAAACTTGGTCTTGAAATCTATAATTTAGGATTTAAGGATAAGTATCTTTTCACAACTTTGATTGAGTTGATGAAAGAGAAGGGATACAGCTCTGAGACAATTGAAGATATCGAAGATAAACTTAAGACTCTTTCATAAATCGTTGATTCTGCTCTTCAATATATCTTTTCATTTCTTCCTCATCCATTTTTGTTAAATTAACGAGAAACTCCTTAGAGGGATAACAGAGTGCTGCAATACCTTCTTCGCATTTGCCAATACAGCCGCTACGAAAGATTTTTACTTCCTGGCCAAATTTTTCTCGTGACCATTTTTTTAGATTGTCCGTAAGCTCTTTGCCGCCTTTGTGAAAACAATCATCTTGATTGTCACGTTTGTGGTTACAAATAAATACTTCAAGTTTTGAATTCAGTTCTTCTTTCTTCATAATTTCCCATTCACGATTTTTTCAAGAAGAGGGCCTGTAACTGTGATGACGGCATTCTGTGGTTGTCCGCCTGTTGGCCAGTTACTCGTAAATCTCTTTTCAGTTGTAGATGTCTCTCCAGGATGCTGGATTGATAAGAAAAGTGTGCTGTAATCAGCATCAAACATGGGTCCTGTTATTTCAGCGTCAATTGGGGCATTGGCCACACGAATAATTTCACCAGAGTTACGTAGGAAAACAAAAAGAGAGTTGTTCCCAAAATCTTTGTACTCTGGACGATTCTTATCCCAGCCTGCGACGTCTGTTGTAAACCAAAGGTTACCCACCTTATCAAAGACCATATTGTCAGGTGAGCTAAAGCCAGTTTGGCTGCCGCCAACTAAGAACTCTTCTGACTTGAAAGTTAGAGATTCATAATCTCCATTGTCTTCAGTGATTTTGAGAATAGAGCCGTGAAAGTTTTTTCTGTCTTTGTTATTGGTGAGAGCAACAAAGATATTTCCACTGATGGGATCGAATTCAATATCTTCAGGGCGGGCAAGGGGAGTTGCTCCAAGCATTTTTGCTGCTTCACGAACATAAGTTTGTACATTCGTCTGATTCTTGAAATGTTTCTTTAGTTTTGGTTGTTTTTCAACATCAAGACTTAACCATTTCCCATTGGTGATATCAGCAACAAATAATTCACCCTCAACTAAAGAATCTTTTGATTTAGAGATGAATTTGTAGAGATGCTCATCTTTTTTATCATCTCCAGTATAACTGACGGCATGTCCTTTTTTAGAAATGATCGTAGCTGCACATTCGTGCGCAATCCTTCCAAGAGAAACAAGTTTTTTTGCCTCTCCTGTATGAGGATTAACTTCTACTACCCATCCATAGTGCTCGGGAGGATGATTATAAAACTTCTCCCACTTCACCCAACTTTTTTCAATGGTAGCTCCTGCAAAGTTACGATCTCCCCAAAAGTTGTCGTAATTCTCTTCACATGTAAGAACAGTACCCCATGGAGTAATAGAGCCGGCACAGTTGGCCATTGTTCCAATTGCAGTAGATGAATTTTTTATCTTATGAGGCCAAGCAAACGGGATAGGAGTGAAGGCATCGAGTCTTCGATTAAGATGAGAGTTTTTAACAAAATTCCACTGTCCATTCTCACGTTTAATTTCAAGAAGAGAGCCACCAACTAAAGTCATTTCGGTATCAACATTTTCTTTAGTGCGTTCCCATCCCTTAATCATATAAGGATCAACATATTCGTGGTTAACCCAAAGAATAGCGCGATCTTTTTCAAGAGGAAGAAAAGCGATATAGTCGTTATTAAAACCGAACTCGAGATTTGATGTTATCTTTTCACGTTCTTTGATCAGAAAATTAAAATCAAGGCCTGGAAGAAATTCTAATTTATCCTGATAGCTTACTGGGAGAGATTTTAAAGTTGCGGGAGTTGTACTTGAGCATGAGCTAAGGTTAATAAGTTGTCCGCCCACAGTCGCGAGCCCCAGAAATTGCAGAAATTCTCTTCTTTTCATAAAACGCCTTTTATCTTTTGAACTCATGATATAATGACTCTCATGAAATACCAATTCCCACTCGTTATATTTGACCCGGAATGTCCACTTTGTCTGCGTTTCAAGCAAGGCCTGGAGTTGATGAATAGGAATATTTCATTTGTTCCCCTCAGTGATGAATTTCTTTTCACAACTTTTCCTCATCTGAACCGCACTGAATGCGCTAATGAGATCCACTTATTAGTTAATGAAACGCAGGTGATCAAAGGGAAGGAAGTCGTGGATTATCTGTTGGAATCAACTCCGATGGTCTCAAAGCTTGCTTGGCTATTGGATAACCCGGCAGGGGATAAGGTAAAATCATACTTTTATGACAAGGTCGAAGAATTAAGAACGATCGTTAAAGAAAAGCAAAGCTGCCCAAGCTGTCGTCAAGGTCATTAGGCCAAAAGGTACGGCATACCTTTTGGCCTAGTCAGATTAGATTTCGAAATTTTTTCCGCAATGTTTAACAATAAGCTTGATAACATCCTGATCTTCTACGAAGCGAAATTTAGGATGTCCTTCTTGTGTCCAGAAGAGACGAGCGTCCATTGTGCACGATTTTTGACCGACCCTCATCACTTTGACTGATTTAACAAGTCTAGGATCACTTCCCTTAGCATCTGAGCGAATAACCAGACCATCTCCATGATAAGAAACGGGCGGATTCTGGCGACGAGTGCGATCAGGATTAAGATCGACTGGCTCTTCTGTCATGATGTGAGAATCAAGTGTTTTATACTTCTTAAAGAAGGAAACGAGTTCTCCCGTTGGCAAGGCCACATCCAAAGTTTCCTCCATTTCAACAACACTTACTGGATTGATTCTAGGAATGAAAACCATGATGGTTTCCATGAAGTCAGATACGCGACCTGAGCCATTGTAATCCGTAATCCAAAGGTAGGTATCTCTTTTAGAAAAATCATCAGAAATAAAAAAATACTCACGTGAAGGAGTATTCAGAAAGTCAGTAGGTGGCTCAGTAATAATATGATTCGGTCCAAAGTTTGTGATAGCAAATCCTCGGTGATAGAGGTTTCTCTGCTTATCTCCTCCGAATCTCCAGATGAGGTGATCATCATTCTGTCGGGACATCACAAAGTCGTACTCTGCAACTCTTGGTTCATCTCGGTGAAACTGAGCAAAACTCATGAGAGGGAGAAAAAATAAAATGCTTAGAATTTTCATAGTTGATCCTTTGATTCTATTTTAGTCAAAGGATCATATTTCAAAAGATGGGTAAGATGTTACTTAAGAAAAAATGCGAGATACCTGACAAATATAGCTTGGATCTGTGCCGCAGCAGCCTCCGACAAAGGATAAAGAGTAGTCTTTTGAAATAATAAGCATATGCTGAGCAAAATCTGCTGCTGTGAGTGGAGTTAAACCAGCATTAGGCTTGAAATAAATTTGATACTTGGAGGGAATCAGCTTTAATAATTCCTGCGCTTGGTTAAAGCCATCTAAGCAATTAAGGCCAATAGTAGATAATTTAAAATGACTCATAAAGTTGAGAATATATTGGAAATCATCAGGTTTAAGTGAAAAAGAAAAGATAGGATCTAGGTGGTGAAATTGCTCAATAAGTTTTTTAGCAGTTTCTAGCTGATAGATCGTTTCAAAAACAAAGTTTTCAACTTTATCACTAAAAAAATTTACAATAAGTTCCGCGTTGGCTTCTGGCCCAATACTGGCAAATTTCAAAACATCAAAATTTTTGATATTTCTCCAGGCCGCCTCACATTGCTCAATTGTTTTTGCATTAAATGTATGGGTAAGAAGAATCTCAGAACCTGCATCAAAATAACTTTGATGAACACTTTGAATGAGTTCGGGATGAGTAATGTTTAGATCTTCAAAAGGTGCAGAAAAACCTTTTTGCATGAGAACAGTTCCCAGGGCTCCATCGAGCAATAATGTTTTCATAATTTCACCCTAGTAACTTTAAAGGTCAGCTTTTTAACATCTACTTATCTTAAATATTTTGGGGTATTCTGAATAGAGAATTTCAAAGGAGCTCTCATGAGTGATGAGTTTAAAGATAAACTGTCTCCAGAACAATATTATGTTTGCCGACTTGGTGGAACAGAGGCTCCATTCTCAGGTAAGTATAATGATTTTTTTGAAGAGGGCACTTATCATTGTGCTGCCTGCGGCTCACTTCTTTTTCAGAGTGCTAATAAGTTTCGTTCAGGATGTGGTTGGCCAAGTTTTCATACATCTGTGCCTGAGGCCATTGAATACTTGGAAGATTTCTCCTATAACATGCATCGAATAGAAGTGAAGTGTAAAAAATGTCACTCTCACTTAGGTCACGTCTTTAATGATGGTCCAGCACCGACTCATCAAAGATATTGTATTAATTCTTTATCACTGGAATTTAAGAAAAAATGAATTATCCCTTTGTTTCAACTGATCATGATTTTCGCATTGAAGTGAAAACAGAATTTGATTTTGATCAATCAAATCCGATTCAGGGTCAGTTTTTATTCTCTTATAAAATTCATATCACCAATCTTGGCAATAAAACGGCTCAATTGATTTCACGCAAATGGTTTATTAAAAATAGTAAACAAGAAGTGCGCACTGTTGAGGGACCAGGAGTCGTAGGGCACACACCGATATTCCGTCCTAATGAGGATTTTGAGTATCAGAGTTTTTGTCCAATCGATACGATCACTGGTGAGATGTGGGGACATTTCATAATGAGAGGGGATTCAGGAATTGAATTTAAGATTGATACGCCAGTCTTTAAATTCAAAATCCCAGAAGAATTTATTGATCGTTACTAAACAGAGTTTTTAGTTTCTCTAAACTCAATAGAGCATCCTTGAGAATTTCTTCCTTAGGGATGCTTCCAAACTTTTGATCTCTGAGTAGATCATGCATGATTTTTAAGCGCTCAAGTTCGTTAAGGATAGAGTGACTTGTCTCTCTATCCATTATCAACAAACCTAAATTTGTATTGAATAGGGCCAAAGCTCATTTCACATTCATCACCTGGGTGAATTTGGCCAACTCCGCTGGGAGTGCCTGTGAAAATAAGATCTCCATCCATTAAAGGGAAGTTTTCATCAATATAGTGAATCATCTGATCTGGCGTCAGAATAGCATCGCTCATTTTGGCCTGTTGTCTGATTTCTCCATTTACTTTGAAAGTGAATGTCTCATTTTGCCAATCGGTAAATTCTTTGGCGCCTCTGATAGGTGTGGCGATGGCAGAGTTCTTAAATACCTTTGAACGCTCCCAAGGGTGACCCTTTTCTTTGAGTTCTTTTTGTAGATCTCTTAAAACGAGGTCAAGGCCCAGGCCAATTCCAATAACCATCTTTTTATAAAGTTTTAAAACAATTTCACATTCATAATGAATCACCCCTCGATTCCAAGGCAGGGTGACAGTGTCGTTTTGTTTTAACTCTTTGAAACTAGAGGCCGGTTTAAGAAAGAGGAGAGGGAAAGTCGTTGGCTCTTTCATTTCTTTAATATGATCAGAATAGTTTTTACCAATACAAATTATTTTATCCATACAAATTTTGTATAAGGTTTGAGAATTATTGGCAAATAAATTGTCCCATACATTTCGGAAAAACTAGACACATAAATGTGAATTGTAGAGAATCACTTCCATGGAAAAAACCAGCTCAAACAAATTGCTGTTGCGATGGGTTAATACATTGCAACTTGAATGGCGGCCTTTTATAACTTACGGAATTGCCTACTCTTTTCTCATGTTGATTGTTCCTATTGCAGTTCAATATCTAGTGAACGATCTCACTATGGCCAATCTACGTATCAGCGTTTTTAGTCTTATTGCTTTCATAGCCCTTGTTATTTGCACGGCCATGTTCGCCAATTATGCTAAGTACGTTTTGCTGGAATACACGGAGAGAAAAATTCAAGGTTTTTTTCTCAGATATTTTGATTACGAGAATAGAATCAGTGAGCAGAAAAAAAGATATTTTTTTGAACTTCCCAATATTCTAAAGAGTATTGCTGGATGGGCAAATGATGGTTTCGACATTTTTCTCACAACATTTTTCGGTTTTCTCCTATTGATCTTTTATCATCCTCTTTTCTTACTTTTCTGCGCAGTCGTTATTGCCGGACTTGCCTGGGTATTCTGGATTGGGAGAGAAGCGATTGATACGGCCTATACTCTTTCACATGCCAAATATAATCTCTTCGATAAAATTTCTAAAACAGCTCCCTTGAAAGAGTCTTATGGAGAGTGGTTAGATGCTAAAAATAACCACTTCGATACTCTGAAGTTTCAAACAAAACTCATTATGGGGCTTCAGGTTTTCATTATTGTAGGAATTATTATTATTGGAGTTCTGCTGGTTATGGGGCATCAGATGAGTCTTGGTCAATTTGTTTCGGCTGAGATTGTTGCTTCCGGGATTGTTTACTCTCTCTCAAAACTTAATAAATTTCTTGAAAACCATTACTCGATCATTGTCTCACTGCTGAAGCTAGAACTTGTGAAAAAGGATATCGATGTATAGTTTAGAACTAATGCCAAAATGGGTGATCCGCCCTGCAAAATATTTTGCCATTGCGATGGCTTTATTTATCTTATTTTTATTTTTACCATGGCAACAGTTCTCTAGCGGGACTGGAAGAGTTATCGCTCTTGATCCAAATGAAAGGATACAAGAGATTCATGCTCCAATTACCGGGATTATCAGCACCTGGCATGTGCGTGAGGGGAGCCAGGTGAAAAAGGGTGATGTCCTTGTTGAGCTCTCTGATACAGATCCACAAATCATCAAAAGACTTGAAAGTGAAAAAATAGCGGCCCTCAGATCTCAAGAGGCTGCCGATCTTGCTCTACAAACATCCAAAATCAATTTACATCGTCAGGAAAATCTCTTTAAGCAAGGACTTGCAGCTAGAAAAGATTTTGAGAAGGCCAGAATCGAAGTTTCAAAATATGAAATGGAAATGGCCAAAGCACAAAGTGTCTTTATTAAAACTCAAAGAGATTTGGCCCGCCAACTTACTCAGAAAATAGTTTCACCAATTAATGGAACTGTAGTGAGAGTACGAGCCGGAGAAGGAGCGCAAGTTGTTAAAGCTGGAGATGCCCTACTTGTACTGGCACCTGCAACTTTATCTATTGCAGCAGAGGTATGGGTTTCTGGAAATGATATCGCTCTTCTTCATACAGGTATGCCAGCCCGATTACAATTTGCAGGTTGGCCCGCTTTACAACTGCCTGGATGGCCATCGCTTGCGATTGGAACTTTTAGAGGAAAGGTTCAGTTAGTAGATGCAGCAGCTTCTAATCAAGGAAAGTTTCGAGTTCTGATTGTTCCTGATCAAAAATGGCCTTCTACTTTATTTGTGAGACAAGGAACAATTGCATCTGGGTATATCCATATTGGACGAGTTTCAGTTGGCTGGGAATTGTGGCGTACTCTTAATGGTTTCCCTGCTCAAATCATGAACATTAAAGATGAAATTGATGAAATCCTCAATGGAACTAAGGGGGATGCATGAGATGGTTAGCAGGGCTTTTCATTGCCTTTGCCATACCTGCCCATGCTGTTCTTGATTTAGAAACAGTTCAAAGACGTGCCATTGAGAATCTGCCTCTTATCGAAGAGCAAGAGGCAAAAATTAGCGCAGCCAAATCTCGCATGCAACAAGCTGATGGAGCCTTCGATACAACATTGAAGGGTAAAACATCAGGACAGAATGCAGATAAGTATGATTACAATTTTTGGGAAGCCAAGCTTGAAAAACAAACTTCAATTTTAGGTTCAAAACTTTATGTAGGACATAGAGCAGGACTTGGAACATGGCCTGCCTACTATGGCGACTATCAGACCAGCTCAGTAGGTGAGGCTTTCGCCGGATTTTCACTTCCGCTTCTGCGAGGTTTACTCACTGATGAATTTCGAACTGCTAAGTCCAATGCTCAGAGAGAAGTTTTTATTGAAGAACAATTAAGACTACAGAAGGTAATCGATGTTCTTTTGAAGTCGAGTCAGGCCTATTGGAAGTGGGTGGCCACTGGACAAAAATACGAGATCTATCAGACCTTAGTGAAGGTAGCTGAGGACAGACAAGAATTTCTTGAAAAAAAATTTCAGGCCGGAGATATTCATCGACTGAAATTGACCGATAACTTAAGAACGCTTTCTAAAAGAAAAGTCGACCTGCAAAGAGCTCAGATTGAATGGGAGATGGCATTAGAAGATCTCAATCTGTATTATCGCTCTTCACAATCTCTTACCCTTGATGATGTCCCAAAAAAGATTGAAGAGAATATGAATCCTCTCAAGGCAGATTATCTGACGCTTGAAAATAAAAAGAAAGAGCTTCCTGTTTTCAAAATTCTTGATCTTAAAATCGAAATCCTTAAGCAAGAGGCATCTCTAGCGGAGAACAAGGTTCTTCCTAAAGTAGATGTTTTTATGGAAGGAATCCGTGATGTAGGCAGAGTGCGTTTTGGAAAAGATCAAGATGAGTTGCGAATGGGAATGAATTTTGAATTTCCGCTGATGAACAATCAGGCCAGAGGTAAGCGTTCTGAAGTCAAAGCCAAGCAATTGGCCGTCATCAAAGAAAAAGAGTGGCTTGACCTTGAATGGAATCGTCAGGCGAAACAATTTTTAACTCGCTTAAGAATATTAGTGGATTTGCTAGGGAATCAGAAAATTGAGGTTGATAGCACCGATAAAATGGCCAAGGCAGAGTCAGTTAAGTTACGCCAAGGTCAGAGTGATATCTTTTACGTCAATATTCGTGAAGAAGATCTGGCAGAAGCTAAACTAAAATTAGTAGAGACCCTTGCTTCTTTGCAAATTGCTCAGCTAGAGCTTGAGGCCCTTACCTTATCGTTTAAAAACTACAAATAACGCATTGCTTGAACCCTGTTTTTTATTCCTCATTGAGTGTTTTTGTTTTGAAAAAACCTCTTCACTTAGTTTAATCTCTGCATTTTGATGATTCGACCGAGGATGACAATGAATTTATTCCAAACATGGCGTCAGGATGCGAGATCATCCCTTGTTGTTTTTCTAGTTGCGCTTCCTCTTTGCCTAGGAATTGCTCTTGCTTCTAATGCACCTCTTGCTGCAGGACTTTTTGCCGGTATCATCGGCGGTATTGTTGTCGGAACATTCAGTGGTTCCAATATTTCTGTATCAGGTCCCGCTGCTGGTCTCACTGTTATTGTCGTTAATGCGATTGCTGAACTTGGAGCTTTTGAATCTTTCAGTGTTGCTGTTTTTATTTCTGGTTTGATTCAAATCTTTTTTGGATTCATTCGTGGCGGAGTCATCGGTAATTATTTTCCAAACTCTGTTATTAAGGGAATGTTGGCGGCAATTGGTCTCATCCTTATTCTTAAACAATTTCCTCATGCCATTGGATATGACATCGACTTCATGGGTGATTTGAAGTTCATGCAAAAAGATGGGCATAATACATTCACCGAAATTTTTGTGGCCTTCGATTGGCTTCATTGGGGAGCTGTCATTATCAGTTCCGTTAGTATTCTGATTCTGTTGGTTTGGGAGAAAATGTCGGCCCAAGGTTATGGCCTTTTTAAAATAATTCCTGGAGCCCTAATGGCGGTTATTTCAGGAGTTCTATTAAATGAAATATTTCTTGCGACAAACTTTCCTTTTGCCTTAACCACAGAACACCTGGTGACTCTTCCTTTCTCAGGTGGATTTAATGATTTAATTGCGAATGCTAAATTTCCTGATTGGGGCCATCTCAGTAATCCTTTGGTTTACAAGGTTGCCTTCACCCTCGCTTTAGTAGGTTCACTTGAAAGTCTTTTATCGATTGATGCTGCTGATAAGTTAGCAGGGCCTATAAAACCTACTAATAAGAACCGCGAGATGTTTGCTCAAGGGATTGCTAATACTCTTTCAGGTATTGTGGGAGCACTTCCCATCACGGCCGTTATTGTCAGGACTTCGGCCAATGTCAATGCGGGAGCAAAATCTAAGTTATCTACCATTTTACATGGAGCCTGGTTGCTTCTATGTGTTGTCTTGATTCCTAATGTTCTTAATAAAATTCCTCTTGCGGCACTTGCAGCTATTCTCATTATTGTTGGCTACAAGCTCACTAAGCCGGCATTGATTAAGAGTATGTTTAAAAAAGGATGGAATCAGTTTATTCCATTTATCGTTACCATTCTTTCTATTCTTTTTACTGATCTTCTTACTGGTATTGGAATTGGTTTAATCGTTGGCCTCTTTTTCATTCTTCGCAATAACATGCATCGTTCAATTGTGGTTGTTAAGGATGGAGAATCATTCTTAATTCGTTTTCACAAGGATACTTCATTCCTACATAAAGCCTTTTTAATAAAGGCGCTAAATCGAATTCCTGATAATTCAGAAGTGGTCATCGATGGAGAAAAAGTTTTTCTCGATGAAGACATCATTGAATTATTAGAAGATTTTATTCAAATGAGTTCAAAAAGAAATATTACGGTTCAGCTTGAGAAATCAAATCTATCCGTAAATCGATTGTTTAAGGACATTTAATATGGAAATCATTAAAAAAGTTCTTCTTGAAAATAAGGCCTGGGCCAGATCTAAAATAGATGTGAATCCAGATTATTTTACAACGATGGCAAAAGACCAAAATCCAACCTTCCTCTGGATTGGTTGCGCTGATTCTCGTGTTCCACCTTCTGAAATTACCAATACTCATCCTGGTGATATGTTCGTTCATAGAAACATTGCCAATCTTGCAGTTCACACTGACTCAAATCTTTTGAGTGTTATGCAATACGCGGTAGAAGCATTGAAGATCCCTCATATTATTGTTTGCGGACACTACAACTGTGGAGGAGTGAAAGCAGCTCTTAGCCAACAAAGTTTGGGTCTCATCGATAACTGGATTCGTAATATCAAAGATGTTGCCTTTCAACATCGCTCTGAACTAGCTGCGATTGATAAATCTGAAGATCGAGTGAATCGTCTGGTCGAGTTGAATGTTATCCAGCAGACAAAAAATATTGCTCACTCATCTATTATCCAAAAAGCTTGGAAGGAGAGAGGGGAGTATCCTATTATTCACGGTTGGGTGTATGATCTGAATAATGGGCAGCTGAAAATTCTCAATACCATTAATGCGAAAGATGCTATTGATCGCGAGTATTTTTACGAGTTTTAGAATTTATCCAATCTAGATACTTGCTCACAAGGGGGTTGTAACTGAATTCTCCTTGTGGGCCAGTTGAAAAAGTAGAGTGAATGGCCAAAAGATAAATTTTATTTTTCTTAATTAAGAAAATAGGCCCTCCAGAATCTCCCGACATTGAAAAATGATCATCTAGCTCAATAACTTTGTGAAGAATATTAACAAAACGAAATTTGGGAGTAATAGCTGTTCTATTATTCGTATGATTTCTTTCACCAAAACCAAAACGAATAAAATCTCCTGTTATATCATCCTTGGGATAAATGGGATGAAAAACAATTGAAGCAGGTAACTTCTTTTTCAACTGAATTTTAGCAATGTCATTTTCGTATGCAGAATATTTAGGTTTGTAGTCAGGATGAATTTGACTGGACTTTACTTCATAGAAGGGAGCTTTGGGATCATAGACCGTGGTATTAAAGACTTTGACCTCCAAAACTTCACCATCAAGGCAATGAGCTGCGGTGAGAATTGTTGTTGGTGAGATAGCAACACCTGAGCAGGTAAAAACCCCGTTAGGTCTTTTGACTTCTAAGAGCACAGAGGAGTTAAACAGTTCCCACTGTTGATCAAGAGCGAAGACATCATTCATAAGTAGTATCCAAAGGAGTAGAAAAAATCTCACTTTGCTAAACTACTCCTGATTTATCCAAGACGCCAGCAGCATTGTCCAAAAGGTACGGCGTACCTTTTGGCCTACTTAAGAAGCCATTGGCGGTGTGTTGTAAGCATTGGATTATAAGAGAATTTACCTTCAGGACCGAATGAATAAGTCGAATGAATCGCCACTAGATACATTTGACCATTGCGCATTAGGTACACTGGGCCACCTGAATCACCTGAGAATGAGAAGGTATCGTTGAGTTCAAGAGTGTTATCAAAGTTTCTCATTCCTCTAAAACTAGGGGTAATAAGCGTTCTGATATTCTTCCCTTCGCGAGCTCCATACCCTAGGCGGATAAAGTCACCATCAAGGGCAAATGGGCCTTTAATAAGAGGATAAATCATCGTTGAAGCTGGAAGTGGCTTTTTCAATTTGATTTTAGCGATATCATTTTGGAAGTTTGAAACTTTTGGATCGTAGTCTGGGTGAATCTCAAAAGACTCAACGCTCAAGAACTTGCCCTTACTGTTATATTCAGCATCTTGAGAAAGACGAATTTTAAGTACTTTCCCATCAAGACTATGAGCAGCAGTAATAATAGTATCTGGAGAAATTGCAACTGCAGTAGAAGTGAAAACACCTTCAGGACGAGTAACTTCAAGAACTAATGTGGCATTAAAATTTGACCAATCAAGAGTATTTGATAAAGCGTTTAAGTTTGTCATAAGGTTCACCTTCATTCCTTGAAAGTTTAGATGTCAGACTCCTCATGAGTCGTGATCCTAGGTCCATTATAAATGGTTAAATTGCCCATGTCGAAGGTGCAATTTGTCCCCGGGTAAACTCTTCAGGAGTTGTATAAATTCAAGGTTTTAAAATTAAATAGAGAGGCATAAAATCAGATCACTTTCATTCTTTCAACGTGCAGATTTAGGTGTGAGAAAGTGTTAGATTGGACACTGAGTTAACTTATGAATATCTTAAGTTTTATTAATACTCCGTTTAAGCAGAAGTTTGGTATCCCTCGCCAGTCGCTCCTTGTCATGGAAGCAATTGGTGTGATGCGTTTTCCAAAAAATGATTTTTTTGTGGAAGCCTTTCGTGGGATTGAAGCCTACTCGCATGTGTGGCTCATTTTTCAGTTTCATGAAGTGAGCGAAGAGAATATCAAGGCCCTCGTTCGACCTCCGCGTTTTGAAGGAGAGAAGAGAGGAGTCTTTGCTACTCGTTCTCCTCATAGACCTAATCGCATTGGAATGAGTGTGGTGAAATTCGAAAAATTAGAAATAACTCATGCTGAAGTGATTCTCACTGTAAGAGGTGTAGACCTTTTGGATGGAACTCCTATTTTAGATATCAAACCTTATCTACCTTATGTGGATTCTATTCAGGAAGCTATAGCAGAAAAAATAGATGTGCCTCAAAAACTGAAAGTCGTATGGGAATGTGAGAAGCCTGATAATTATTCTTTTCTTGAAGAGTGCCTGTCTATTGATCACAGACCTTTGTCAAAGAAAGAGGCCGAGAATGAATTTGGTGCTTTTTTTAATGAGGTCAATGTTCGTTTTAAAGTAACTGAGGATAGAGTTACTATCCTCAGTGTAAAAAAAGTTTAAGGTACGGAGCAACCATAATTAGCTAAGTTCATAGCTCCATTTATTCGAGAGAAGAGCACCATATTATTTGTCATATCTGATTGGCCGACTTGAGACAGATCAGTTGAAAGAAAGCTTAGATTTTGAGAATTGATCAAATCATAATCAACGACACCAGCAGTATATAGTCCTGCATTCCCTATATCTCGTAGAAACAAGCTATTTTTTGAAGTTGGTGACCCCCAGAAGAAAGCTTCACTTATACTATTTATTTCTCCCATAAAGTAACTTCCATCTTCTGTTGTAATATCCTTTCCTAAGGAAGCGCTTTCTGTTTTTAGCTCATGAGGATAAAAATTCGCTGGAGCACTACCATCTGCGATCCTTGTGCCGTTTGCGTTTGATTGGCAATCTATAGCTAGAGGGTAATCGCAAATAGAGAAGTTATAGTTGTTGGATGAAAATGTCATAAGGTAACGAATAGTATTCATTCCATTGTTATTTATCTCTATGCAATCACTTACCCAATTTGCGTAAATATCTGAGACTTGCCACTGAATTTGGGGAGGGGCAGGTGGATTGCTGTCTGTTGTTTCATTGGTAGGTGTTTTTTCATCTTGGAACTTATCTTTAAGATCCTTAAGTCCGTCGCATGAGATTAAGAATAAGGGCACTAAGAACAAAGTGAGGATTGTGTTTTTCATAGTTTGGTCCTTGTTTCTTCATTCTTATCGTTATATTTGAGGAGAATATTTAGAAAAACTTATTAAATTATAAAAAACTTAAAACACTAGAGATGAACTAACTATTTAATAATATGGCGAAAATCATGTAATCTCTAAGCATTAGCACTTCAGAGGATAAGAATAATGAGAAAAGTATTAGTGACCGGGGCTGCTGGATTTATCGGATCAAAAGTTTGTGAGTTTCTCATCAACGACGGTGTAGAAGTCATCGGTATTGATAATATGAATGACTACTATTCGGTAAAATTAAAACGTGAGCGACTTTTTCCTTTATTTAAAATGGATTTCATTGAAATGGATATTGAGAATAAAAAAGCTCTCGATGAACTTTTCAAAAAACATCAGTTCGATGTTGTGTTTAATCTCGCAGCTCGTGCAGGTGTTCGTTACTCGATGGAGAATCCTGATATTTATATGTCCACCAACGCTCAAGGGACACTCAATATCCTAGAGTGCATGAGAAAGTACAATGTGCCTAAAATGGTACTGGCCTCTACTTCATCATTATATGCTGGTCAGGCGATGCCTTTCAAAGAAGATCTGGCCGTTAATACTCCGATCTCTCCTTATGCTGCTTCTAAAAAATCTGCTGAGGTGATGAGTTACACTTACCACCATCTCTATAAAATCGATGTGAGCATTGTTCGTTATTTCACCGTATACGGACCTGCAGGAAGACCGGATATGTCTCCCTTTATTTTTGCTGAGAAAATTCTAATGGATGAGCCTCTTCCTGTTTTTGGAGATGGAACTCAATCGCGAGATTTTACTTACGTTGATGATATTGCCCGCGGAACAATCCTTGCTGCAAAACCTCTTGGATATGAAGTGATTAATCTCGGTGGTGGGAATAATCCTAAAACACTTTTAGAGATGATTGCACTGCTTGAAAAAAATCTGGGCAAGAAAGCTCAGTTAGAATTTGGTGAGAAAATTGGTGCTGATATGGACATCACTTGGGCCGATATTTCCAAGGCAAAATCTCTGCTGGGATGGGAACCACAGGTTTCTTTTGAAGAGGGAATTCAGAAGCTGTGTCAGTGGCATCAGGTGAGTTTTGCTGACTAGAAGCCAAAAGGTATGCCGGCAAAGTCCAGTTTTTAATGCAACAATTCTGACATAGCTTCAAAGGGCGTCCTAAAACCTAAGGTTTTCCTAGGACGCTCATTTAAGAGATTTTGAACTCTTTTAATTTCTCTACGACTAACCTGAGAGAAGTCTGTTC
>CALHBF010000003.1 GCA_937931205.1 uncultured Bacteriovoracaceae bacterium | reverse complement strand
GACTAAAAATGGGTTGAAGAAAATAGAAGATGCGCTTAATTTAAGACCTCGTAGGTGTTTAGGTTATAGAACACCTTACGAGGTCTTTTTTAATACGAAAGTTGCGTTAGTAACTTGAATCCAGCGGCATACCTTTTGGCCCTTTGTTTTTATTTTAATTCCTCGTAAGTCCCACGGGGATTAATCACCTGAAGCTTTCGCGCTAGATTAATCATAAGCTCTTCCGGACGAGCACGAAGGTTATAAGTTGAACCCATGCTATATCCATAAGCACCAGCGTCTCTTAGGATCACTAGTTCACCAGATTTAAGTGGAGCCATTTTTCTTGTTCCAAAAAGATCTGATGTTTCACAGATTGGACCTACGATATGTGTGAGCACTTCTTTCTTAGAAGATTTCGCAACTGGAGAGATCTCATGATAGGCCTCATAAAGAGACGGTCTCATCATGTCATTCATTCCACCATCAAGAATCATGAAGTTGTTACCATCGCTCACTTTATTGCGAAGAACACTCATCACAAGAATTCCCGTCTTTCCAGAAATTCTTCTTCCTGGTTCAAATACCACACGTGCGATATTGGCAGTCTTTGAGTAATAGTGCTTCTCAAGCGTGTCGTGAATCATCTTCATGTAATCTGCGATCTTGGGAACCTTGGCCGTCTCACTTGCCTGATAATCAATTCCAAGTCCACCGCCCACATCTAAGAACTCAAGATCAACTTTTGAAGCGATCGCCACATCACACATTCTCTCAATAGCAGTTTTTGTTGCTTTAAGATCAAGGAGCTGGCTTCCAATATGAATCGATAGACCTACTAGTTTTGAGTTAGTCCAAAGCTTCTTGTTTTTTACAGTGGCAAGAATATCTTTTTTAAGAATCCCGAACTTATGAGTTTTGTTTCCTGTTGAAATATACTTATGAGTTTTTGAAACAACTTCTGGGTTAAAGCGAAAGCAGATACGAGCTGTTTTCTTCATTTTCCCAGCTAAGAAGTTGATGAGTTCTAGCTCTTCAACAGATTCCACGTTAAATGAATAAACGCCTTTTTTAAGACCTAGTTCAATTTCTTCTGTTGTTTTACCCACACCTGAGAAAACGATTTTGCTGGCAGGTATTCCTGCCTCAAGAGCGCGTAGTAATTCTCCGCCTGAAACAATATCTGCTCCAGAGCCCATACCTGCTAGGACCTTTAAAAACTCTTTGTTTGAATTTGATTTAACTGCAAAACAAACGAGAGGGTGGTGAAGGCCTGCTTCAAGAGCGCCATGGAAGAATTCCATATAGTTCTCACTGAGAACTTCTTCTGAATAAAGGTAGAAAGGAGTTTTGTGTTTTTTAGCAACTTCTGCGATTGAGACGCCAGAGAAGTGCAGGGTATTTTTCTTATATTCTAGACTCATATGACTTTTTGCTCATTTTTCCAGTTGATAACATAATTAAATTTTTGTTTATCAAGACTACCACATCTTGTGGCCTCCTCGGCAAGCACTTCAAAGGAGGTCAGAGAGATTTGCTCTATACCCAGTTCTTGGAAGCGCTCACGCACCCCCGGGAAATTATAAGTAAAGATGCTGATGACTTTTTTTACCTTATGGCCAAGCTCAATAAGTTTCATTGCGGCCTCTAATGAGCTTTTCCCCGTTGAAATGAGGTCTTCAATCAGGATCACATCCTGCCCATTGGCCAGTCTTCCTTCTAGGGCATTTTGACGTCCGTGTTTTTTCTCTGAGCCGCGAATATAGGCGTAAGGAAGATTCATCTCCCAAGCAATCCAAGCACCCCAGGGAATTCCTGCAGTGGCAGTTCCTACGATGGCCACATTTGAGTCTGTGATGTGTTTTACAAACTCACGCGTGATGGTTCGGCGGGCCTCGGGGTTAGAGATCAGCAGGCGATTATCGCAATAGATAGGGGATTTGATTCCCGAGGTCCAAGTAAATGGATTTTCAATTTGAAAGAAAACGGCCTTTTCATCAAGAAGAATTCTAGCAATCTCATGGCTCATAGGTGACCTCCGGGAATAGTATCAAGCAGGTGAGGGGCATGAATCAGAGAGCGACCCATAACCAGAAAATCACTGCCAAGAGCGAGGGCTTCAGCAGGTGTGATCACTCTTTTTTGATCATCGTAGGACTGATCTGAGAAACGAATCCCTGGGGTGACACAAAGAAAATCTTGGCCGCACATTTTTTTGATATGGGAAACTTCATGGGCCGAACAGACAACTCCATCAAGATGTGCTTCTTGGGTAAGAGCTGCAAGTTTAATGACGTTATCTACTAAGTGACCGCCAAAGCCTATTTGGTGAAACTGGTGCTCAGAGGTGCTGGTGAGTTGAGTGACAGCAATCAGGTAAGGAGAGTTCGCACTATTTTTAACAACAAGACCTGCTCTAATCATCATGTCTTTGCCACCTAAAGCATGAACATTAATCATATCGATAGGGTATTTGCATAAACGCTTTAGAGCGCTTTCAACTGTGTTAGGGATGTCATGCAGTTTTAAATCAAGAAAGACCGAGAAGCCCTCATCTTTAAGTTGAGAAATGATTGAGGGACCGAGGGAATAGAAAAGCTCCATACCCACTTTGACCCACTTCACTTTTCCTTTAAAGTTTTTAATGACAGCACTTACTTCTTCATTCGTAGAACTATCAATGGCCAGAATTACTTTTTCATTCATGTCAAAGACTCCGTTGCAAAACTGTTTCTTTCAATAATTTTTAAGAGGGCTTCACAAGTATCAAGAGATGTAAGACACGGAATCCCGCGCTCTACGGCACTTCTTCTCATTTTAAATCCATCTGATTCAACATTCTTTCCTTTAGAAATGGTATTGATGACCAAAGAAATTCTTCCGGATTGAAGTTCAGTTAAAAGATCGTGCTCTGCTCGACCAATCTTTTCTACACTGCTGGCACGAAGATTTTGCTCTCTCAAGTACTTGGCAGTACCTGGAGTTGCCATAATATGAAAGCCTAAGGCTTCAAAACGCTGCAAGAGTGGGAGGGCTTCAGACTTATCTTGATCACGAAGAGTGACTAGTAGGTGCCCTGAGTGTGGAATTTTAATTCCTGTTGCCATAAAGGCCTTATGAAGGGCCTTCTCAAAAATCTTATCTTTACCCATAACTTCACCAGTTGATTTCATCTCAGGTCCCAGAGCAATTTCCACATCACTGAGTTTAGCGAATGAGAAAACGGGAGCCTTGATGGCGACGATGTCTTTGAAAGGGAGAAGGCCAGCTTTGATATTTTGAGCTTTGAGGTCAAGGCCTAGATGAATTTTTGTTGCAATCTGTGCCATCGCCACATTAGTGACTTTTGATAAGAAAGGGACTGTGCGAGATGCCCGTGGATTCACTTCAAGAACAAACAGCTCTCCTTTAGAGAGAACAAACTGGAAGTTAATAAGACCTTTGATATTAAGAGCAAGGGCGATGGTATTAGTCATGCTCACTAGTTTATCAATCGTCTCTTTATTTAAATTTTGTGGAGGGTAAACAGCAATGGAGTCACCTGAGTGCACACCTGCTTTTTCAATATGCTCCATGATTCCTGGAATGAAGACTTCTTTGCCATCACAGATGGCATCAACTTCAATCTCCTGACCAATGAGGTAGCGGTCAACCAGAAGTTTTTGACCGTTTTCAAAGTTCTGTTTTAAATAATCTTGCAGCTCTGATTCGTTATAAACAATCTGCATCGCCTGACCACCGAGAACGTAAGATGGGCGTACCATGACGGGGTAGCCGATCTCATTGGCGCGATTGAGGGCTTCATCTGTTGTTTCAACACTAAAGCCCAGTGGTTGGGCGATATTGATTTCTCTTAAGAGGGATTCAAATAGCTTTCTATCTTCAGCGCGGTCAATATTCTCAACACTCGTGCCTAGAATAGTTACTCCGCGCTCATGCAGTAAACTTGCAAGATTAATCGCCGTCTGACCACCAAACTGGACAATCACACCTTTGGGCTTTTCTTTCTCTACGATATCAAGAACGTTCTCAACTGTGAGAGGTTCAAAATAAAGTCTGTCAGAGATATCAAAATCAGTTGAAACGGTTTCGGGATTGTTATTAATGATGATGGCCTCAAGGCCTGCATCTTTAATCGCTCTTATGGCGTGAACAGTCGCATAGTCGAATTCAATACCTTGTCCGATGCGAATGGGGCCTGAACCCAGAACAATCACTTTCTCTTTTGAAGATGGGGTTGCCTCATCAAAGGAATCGTAAGTTGAGTAGAAGTAAGGAGTGCTTGATTCAAATTCAGCAGCACAAGTATCCACCATTTTAAAACGAGGGAGGATACCTTGTTTCTTTCTCAGATCTCTTATTTCAATTTCTGTCTTATTCCAAAGAGTGGCAATAAATGAATCAGCAAAACCGCGAGTTTTTGCTTCTTGAAGCGTATTGATATCAAGAGGAGAACTTTTTAGTTTGTTTTCAAGTTCAACAATTCTTTTAAATTTATGTAAGAAAAAGAAATCAATAGCAGTGATCTCTTGAATCTCTTGCAGATTGACTCCCTGTCTGATGGCCTCAAAAATGGCCCAAACTCTCTCATCATCTTGTTTGCGAATTTTTTTATGAAGATCCTGTTTTTTATCTTTAAGTTGAGGGTGATCCATTTTTAGTTCCATGGATCTGACAGCTTTAAGAAATGATTCTTCAAAGTTTCTGCCAATTCCCATCACCTCACCAGTGGCTTTCATCTGCGTACCAAGTCTTCTGTTAGCAGTCGTGAATTTATCAAATGGGAAGCGTGGGAGTTTCGTTACCACATAATCAAGGGCCGGTTCAAAGCAGGCATAGGTTTTCTTAGTCACTGGATTGATGATCTCATCAAGGCCCAGGCCGATAGCGATCTTGGCGGCAACTTTGGCAATAGGGTAGCCTGTTGCTTTTGAGGCAAGGGCCGAAGAGCGAGAAACACGAGGATTCACTTCGATCACATAATATTGAGAAGAATAAGGATCAAGAGCGTATTGAACGTTACATCCGCCTTCAATTCTCAGAGCTCTAATGATTCGAAGAGCGGAAGAGCGAAGCATCTGGTGATCTTTATCACTTAAAGTCTGTGAAGGAGCAACAACGATGGAATCTCCTGTGTGAATTCCCACAGGATCAATGTTCTCCATATTACAGATAATGATACAGTTATCTTTACTATCTCTGACAACTTCGTATTCAATCTCTTTGAAGCCTGCGATTGATTTCTCAAGTAAACATTGATGAATAGGTGAAGCATTTAGACCTTGGGTGATAACTTCCACCAGTTCTTGATGATTGTTAACGACTCCACCACCTGTTCCTCCTAGAGTGTAGGCAGGACGAACGATAAGAGGGAAGTCCACAATTTTTGAAAAATTAATGGCCTCATCTACCGTATTGACGATTTCACTTGCTGGTATTGGTTCCTCAAGTTTATGCATCAGCTCTTTAAAGAGCTTTCTATCTTCAGCTTTTTGGATGGTATCAACCTTACAGCCAAGAAGTTCAACTCCTAGACGATCAAGATGACCTTTCGTTTTAAGTGATACTGCCAAGTTCAGGGCCGTCTGACCGCCAAGGGTCGGTAGCAAAGCGTCTGGTTTTTCGAGAGAGATGATTTTGAGAATAAACTCTTCCGTTAAAGGTTCGATATAAACCTTATGAGCAGTTTCTTTATCGGTCATGATTGTTGCAGGATTGGAGTTGATAAGAACAACTTCGATTCCTTCTTCAATCAGTGACTTTACTGCTTGAGTACCTGAGTAATCAAACTCTGCGGCCTGTCCGATAACAATTGGCCCCGAGCCGATGACGAGAACTTTTTTGATATCAATTCTTTTTGGCATGTCTTGATTCCTCAATAGAGTTTAAAAATTCATCAAAGAGATAATGGGTATCCTCAGGACCTGGAGCTGCTTCAGGATGATACTGAACAGAGAAGGATTTAAACTTCTTGTGGCGAAGTCCTTCAACGGATTCATCATTAAGATTGACCTGTGTGATTTCAATATCTGTATTCTCCACCGATTTTGTGACCACGTGATAACCATGGTTTTGCGAAGTAATAAAGACACGATCAAGTTTAAAATCTTTTACAGGGTGATTGCCTCCGCGGTGACCAAACTTCATTTTTTCAGTTTTAGCCCCATTGGCCAGAGCAAAAAGTTGATGACCCATGCAGATGCAGAACATCGGATAATTTTTTTGAATTTCTAAAATAGTACTTTCTACAACAGGGGCCACACTCATGGGATCCCCCGGCCCATTGGAGAGAAGTACTCCATCAGGAGAGTACTGACGAATGACTTCAAATGAACTGTTCCAAGGAAGAACAATCACATCACAACCTTTATCTAGAAGAGATTTGAGAATGTTTTTCTTATGTCCAAAATCAAGCAGGACAATTCTTTTTCCTTTGCCAGGAAAATGAATCGGTCGATTCACTGATGTACGTTGAATTTGATTCTCAGGAAGCTTCGATTTAAAGATAATGGGAAAGTTATGTTCTGGATAATCAACGGGAGCAAGAATGGCCTTCAGTACTCCAGATTGTCTAATGATCTGAGTAAGCCTTCTGGTATCAACTCCGGAAATTCCAGGAACCTTATGCTTTTTTAAATAATCACTCAGACTCACTTCGCTTCGATAGTTACTCGGAGTTTCGCAAATCTCATGAACGATCACTCCTTTAAGATAGGGAGTAAGACTTTCAAAATCATCCTTATTGATTCCATAATTGCCAATCAATGGATAGGTGAGAGTGATGAACTGATCACAGTAGGATGGATCAGTAATGATCTCTTGATAACCAGTCATAGCGGTATTAAAAACCACTTCAGCGAATTCAAAATTATTTTTTAATTCAAACCCGAAGGAATCTCCAATAAAGCGTTCTCCATTTTCAAGAACAAGTTGAACTTTCATTTATTCCTCCGCTGCCCATTCTAAAATACTCATTCTGGCGTAAACGCCGTTCTCCATCTGTGCCCAAATACGGGACTGAGGATGTTCGATCGCTTCATCATCAAGTTCTACTCCGCGATTAAAGGGACCAGGGTGCATGATGATGGTGTGTTTTTGAAGTTTAGTAAGGCGATCAACAGTCAAACCAAAGCTTTGGCGATAATCTGTTTGATTCATGAAAATACCATCATGACGTTCATGCTGAATCCGCAGCATCATTATCGCATCAAGAGTTGAAAGAGATTTGTCAAAGTTCTCATAAGAAAACTCGTTTTTAGGGATGAGGTTCTCAGGACCCATCAGCACAACTTCAAATCCCAGCTTCTTAGCAGCTACCATCATCGAACCGGCCACTCGTGAGTGAAGAATATCCCCACAGATTCCTACACGAAGCCCTTTGAGTTCTCCGAATTCTTTTTTTAGAGTCAGAAGATCAAGAAGTCCCTGAGAAGGATGCTCATATTTTCCTGCACCAGCATTGATTAACGGCACATGAAGTTTAGGGGCAACCAGCTCAATTAAGCGATCATCAGAATGGCGTAAAATGATGCCGTTCACCCCCAGACTTTCAAGACACTTGAGGGTGTCGTAAACCGTCTCTCCCTTTTTAGTACTGGAGTTCTCAGGGGAGAAGTTCACAATCTCCGCACCTAATCTCTTCGCTGCAATCTCAAAAGATGAACGTGTTCTCGTTGATGCTTCAAAGAAAGCATTGGAGAAAATTTTATTTTTTAAAAGGTGATTTATTTTGTCTGGAGATTTTTTGAAAAGAGAAAACGAATAGGCACGATCAAGAAAGGTGCTTATCTCTGAGGGGGAAAAATTAGCTAAGGCCAAAAAATGCTTGATCATTGTCCTCCAAAAGAATGTTTAAAAAAGAATGAATTTTAGGAATAGAAGAGGTGTGAGATAATAAAGCGCTAAAAGATGAATTGATGCGAACAGGCATCTTCATGACAAAAGACCTCAAGGGGTGGTTTCTATAACTGTGCTTCATGATAGCATTAGTTGGCAAGGAGATTTTAGATGAGCAGCTTATTTAAACTTCACTCTGCTTTTAAGCCGATGGGAGATCAGCCGCAAGCTATTGATACTATATTCAACCATTTTAAAAATCAGGAAAAATTCCAAACACTTTTAGGAGTCACTGGTTCAGGGAAGACCTTTACCATGGCCAATATTATTCAAAAGCTAGGTAAGAAAACTCTTATTCTTGCCCACAACAAAACGCTGGCGGCCCAGCTTTTTAGTGAGTTCAAAGAATTTTTTCCTGAGAATGCTGTCGAATATTTTGTTTCTTATTACGACTACTATCAGCCGGAAGCTTATGTTCCTGGAAGTGATACTTATATCGAAAAAGATTCAGCAATTAATGATGAGATTGAGAAACTAAGGCATTCTGCTACTCGTTCCTTGATGTCACGAGATGATGTGATTGTTGTCTCATCAGTCAGCTGTATTTATGGGATTGGTTCACCCGAAGAGTATTTTAATCAGAGGGTGATGTTGTTTACTGGGGATCAGATTGAGCGTGATGATCTATTGAAGCGTCTGATTGAAATTCAATACATGAGAAACGATATTGATTTTCACCGAGGAACATTCAGAGTCAGAGGGGACGTGGTAGAAGTCTTTCCGGCCTACGAGGAAAGTCAGGTGGTGCGCATTGAGTTTTTTGATGATGTGATCGATACCATCTCTATCGTTGATCCTCTTCGCGGAAAGGTTCTGCAAACTATTGGACGAGTTGATATTTATCCTAAGAGTCACTATGTGGTTGGTAAGGATAAAATGAAATCGGCCATAGAAGGGATTAAACTCGAATTACGAGAGCGAATTGCTGAACTTCATGAACAAAATAAGTTAGTAGAAGAACAACGACTTAGTCAGCGGACACTCTTAGATCTGGAAATGATGGAAGAGATGGGATTTTGTTCAGGAATTGAGAACTACTCAAGGCATATGATTGGGGCAGCTCCTGGTGAGCCTCCTTATACTTTGATCGATTATTTTAAAAATGATTTCCTCATGATCGTTGATGAGTCTCACGTCACCATTCCTCAAGTAGGGGGAATGTACAAGGGAGACCGAGCAAGAAAAGAAAATCTTGTGAACTACGGCTTCAGACTGCCCAGCGCTCTGGATAACAGACCTCTTAAATTTAATGAATTTGAAGGCAAGCTTGATCAGGTACTTTTTGTTTCTGCGACTCCTGCAAATTATGAGTTAGAGCAGACGGGTGGAGAGTATGTTGAACAAGTGATTCGACCGACTGGACTTCTTGATCCTATTGTTGAGTTCAGAGATGCTAAAAACCAAGTTGATGATATGTTGGTTGAGGCCCGAAAGGTGATTGCTAAAGGACAACGAGTTCTCATTACCACGCTGACTAAAAAACTTGCCGAAGAATTGACTTCTTTTTATCGAGGAATCGGTATGAGAATTCGTTATCTTCACTCTGAAATTGATACCATTGAGAGAATTGAAATCATTCGTGATCTTCGTCTCGGTGAATTTGATATTCTGGTGGGGATCAATCTCTTAAGAGAAGGGTTGGATATTCCAGAGGTCGGACTAGTAGGGATTTTAGATGCTGATAAAGAAGGATTTTTGCGATCAACTAGATCTCTTATCCAGATTATTGGTCGGGCAGCCCGAAATGATGAGGGAAGGGCCATTCTGTACGGGTTTAAAGAGACTCCTTCTATGAAAGTTGCGATGGAGACGACCATCGAGCGTAGAAAGAAACAGGATCAATTTAATCAACTAAATGGCATTACACCCGTGACCATCAATAAAAAAGTCTCCGCAGGGGTTATTGAAGTTCTTCGTGGTACGAAGAAAACAGAAAAGAAGAAAAAGAGTGGAAAAGTTGATCAAGTGCTGTCTGCCCAAGCAATTGATGATAAGATTAAAGAATTAAAACTTGAGATGAAGCAGGCCTCAAGTGCTCTTGAGTTCGAGGAAGCCGCTCGTATTCGGGATGAGATTAAGAAGCTTACAGATTTAAGGTTTATGCTGTGAAATTGACCTTCCTTATTGTTTCGCTCTTTTGCACCATGTGGTCATTTGCCGCAGGGACACCTGCGTTCATTTTGAAATTAACAGATAAGGGAATCAGTGTTCAGTCTCCTGATAAAGTCTTAAAGATCTTTTCAGTCATTATTGAGAACCAGTCTTTAACTGATCAAGTAGCAAAATTAGTAGTAGGGGATGACGTTGTTAAGTTTGTTCGGATAAACTCAGGTCGATCTGAAACTGTTGAAATTGAAAATAAGACATCAAAACCTATTTTCTTTGTTCCCGTTAGTCCCTCATTTCAAGAAGTAGAATTAAAGTTTGGTAAGAAGCAGTATGAAATCCCAGCACAAAGATAATATTGAAAAACTCATTCTTGTGATTTCTGACCTGCATTTAGGTGCTGGTAAGATGTACAAAGGGAAGAGAAATCTTCTTGAAGATTTTCATTATGATAATGAGCTGATTGATTTCCTGACCTACTTCTCAACTGGCCACTATGCTCAGACTAAAGTTGAACTGGTCATCAATGGTGATTTTCTTGATTTCTTGGCCGTGCCATATGTGGAGTTCTATGACGATGAATTCTGGAGTGAGAAAGCTGCTCTAGAGAAGCTTCGTATGATCATGAGCGCTCATCAGGGTGTCTTGCGTGCTATGAAGAGATTCCTGCAAGCAGAAGGGAAGACGATTGTTTATATTATTGGTAACCATGATGCAGAATTTGTTTTTGATTCCTTGAAAGAAGAATTCTGCCGTTATTTTGGTGACGATAAAGACAAGATCACAATGTCCAATGATATTACGACCTATGTTCCTGCCAAGGGTGTCTGTATTCAGCATGGTCACCAATATGAGAGAGCACATGAGTTTGATCCTAAAAACTCAATCATTGAAACACTCTCAGGTGAGAAGTATTTTATCCCGCCTTGGGGTTCATACTATGTAACCAATGTCATTAATAAATATAAGCAAGAGCGCAGCTATATCAATGAAGTTCGTCCTATCAAGCAGTTCCTCATTCATGGAATTATTTTTGATACTTTCTTTACTCTGCGTTTCATGCTTTCAAACTTCTACTACTTCATCATGGTTCGCTTCTGGCATTTTTATATGCAGAAGAAATCATTGTCTGAAGTATTTGAAGATATCTTTCGAGAGTTGGAATTGTTTCAAGACTATGAGTCTCTTACTCGTCACTTCTTTGAAAAAAACACTGATGCCAAAGTTTTAATCGTTGGCCACACTCATGCTCCTACTTTAAGACTCTATAGCGATGGAACTACTTTCATTAACACTGGTACATGGACTAGAATGATTAACCTTGATCTAGGTCAGTGGAACCAAGGTTCTCTTCTTACGTTTGCTAAGATTGTTGTACGTAAAGCTGAGTATGAGATGGAAGAGTTTGATCAGAATGTAGAAGTGGACTTAAAGCATTGGATGGGAATTAACAGCCTTCCTTACTCTGAATACCACTAAGATCTTTGCAATATCTTTTCACTTAGTTTAACTGAAGGAAAAGGAAAGCTCATCAGCGATTCCACTCCAAAGAGAGTGCTTAGGTCATGAGTTTTCTTTTCTTCGACTTGTCCTAGAATGAGAAAAGATTTTTTTCTATTTTTGAATTCTTCAATCACTCGACGACTAACTAAATCACTCTCTATGAGAATAAATTGTTCATTATTATTTTCTTTTAATCTCCAAAACACAGACTCATCACTAGTATCTAGCAAATAAAAGTATCCATGCTTGATCAACATGTCCTTAAGCATGGAGCGAAATTGATCATTGGAGTGAAAAATAAGGATTGAAGGGAGTTGTTTCATGCACTCATTTTAATGAATTATTCGAGGGGAATCAATAAGATAGAAAAGTGGATGAAATTGCTCCAGTGAAAAGTTGAAAAAAAAACGCAATGCCCCCTTAAGTTTCCAAAAGCTTCACCGAAAAGCTGTTTGTCTGGCACTTAAGCCAAACAAAGAGAAAAAAACACTTTAAGCAGGAAGCTTATCAAGTCTCTCAAGGTTGGGAACTGATCATCAAGGATGTGATGAGAGAATTAACCAAGGAGGATTTTAATGGGTTTCCGTATTAACACAAACGTTTCTTCACTAGCTGCTCAACGTTCACTTTCGGTGAATGCTCGCGAATCAGAAGGCAATCTAGCAAAACTATCAAGTGGTACTCGTATCACTAAAGCTGCAGACGATGCTGCTGGATTAGCAATCTCTGAAAAAATGAAATCTGGTATTCGTTCAATGAAACAAGCAGACCGTAACGCTAACGATGGTATCTCGATGGTACAAATCGCTGAAGGTGGTCTAAACGAAGTTTCTTCAATCCTAACTCGTATGAGAGAGCTTGCTATCCAAACTGCTTCTGATACTGTTGGTGACGTTGAAAGAGATATGACAAATATGGAGTACCAAAACCTTAAACTTGAGCTAGATCGTATCTCTCAAGTGACAGAGTTTAACGGTAAAAAGCTTCTTGATGGTTCTGGCGGTCAATATGATTTCCAGGTTGGTATCAACAATGATGCTTTCCAAGATAGAATTACATACGATGCTGGCCGCGTAAATGCTGGTCTAGAAGGACTAAATGTTTCTGAGCTTGATGTATCTACTAAAACTGGATCACAAGAATCATTAGCATCTCTTGATAAAGCGATTGAAACTGTGTCTGGTCAAAGAGCGTTCCTAGGTGCGATCCAAAACAGACTAGTATCAACATCTAACAACTTACAAGTTAGTGTTGAGAACTTATCAGCTGCTAACTCTCGTATCCGTGACGTTGACTATGCTGATGCAACTGCTACAAAAGCTAAGAATGATATTCTTAACTCAGCTGGTACTTCGGTTCTTGCTCAGGCGAACATGTCTGGACAAAATGCTCTAAAACTCATTGGTTAATTTCTCTCTCTCCTACTTAAAGTGAAGGGACCCGAAAGGGTCCCTTTTTTTTGTTTTAAATTATTTCGCTTCTGCAAAGATTTTTAATTAATACATTATTTCCAGTCGCTCCATTAAAATTTAGGGATATAGAACTCCAATATATGAAATAAGAGTGACATGATGAGACATTTATTAATCACTAAATGGATTCAAGAACTAAATAGAGAAATAGAATTAGCTAAGAAAAGTTTGGATTTGTATAAATTGTCTGAGTTGCGTTGGTTGAAAGATGATTTAGTATTACTAAGGGATAAGATTAACTAAGCCGATATGTATTTAGGAGAATTCATTATGACAACAGAAGAGTCTTTGAAAGAAATTTATGATGAAGCTACTAAGAAAATTGGTGCTAGCAAGGCCCGAAAGTATTTAACAACTTTTTTTTCAAACATGATTTTTGATCTTGAAGAAGGTCAGCAGCTTAATGCTGAAATGATCAAAAAAAAGATTGAAGAAGAGTTAGTATTTATTAAAAAAGTTGAAAAAGAAGATGCCGCTTAAAATAAAGCATCAAACCAAACTTTCTTACCTCTATCAGTGCAATCAGAAATCCAAAGATGCTGAACTTCTAAGTAAGCTCGAATCCCTTCAACTCCCATCTCTCTGCCAATTCCAGATTGTTTGAAACCACCAAAAGGCATTCCTGGATTAAGTAAGTGATACTCATTAATCCAAACGGTCCCAGCTTCAAGAAGTGAAGCCACTTTGCGAGCGTGATTTGTATCTTTTGACCATACGGCCCCTGCCAATCCATAGATAGAGTCATTGGCAAGAGCAACAGCTTCTTCTTCTGTCGCAAAGGGAGTGATGGCCAGTACAGGTCCGAAAATTTCTTCTTTAAAAATAATATTGTCTTTATTAACTTCAATAAGAGTCGGTTCAATGAACTCACCCTTATCAAAGGGAGCAAAGTCTAGTTTCTTTCCACCATAAAGAATTTTGCCGCCCTCATCCTGAGCTTTTTTGATATAGCCCATAATTGTCTGTGATTGTTTGGCATTAATCACAGGGCCAAAACCGACATTGGCATCTTCTGGAAGACCAATTTTAATATCTTTAATTCGCGCCACTAGGCGAGTAGTAAATTCTTTATAGATTGATTGATCAATGAGAAGTCTCGTACCTGAATCACAGGCCTGACCTTGGTGATAAAGAAAGGCATACAGAGCACCATCAACAGCAATATCAAGATCAGCATCTTTCAAAATGATATTTGCAGATTTTCCACCAAGTTCCAGCGAGATATTCTGAAGTCTCTTCGATGCTTTCTCCATAATTTTTCTTCCAACTGCTGTTGAGCCAGTGAAAGCAACTTTTTTAACTTTGGAATGATTCGTGAGCATTTCTCCAATGTCTGCATCTCCGGTGATGATATTGACAACACCTTTCGGAAGACCTGCATCGTGGAGAATTTCAGCAAGAATAGAAGCAGTGATAGGAGTTTCAAGAGCCGTTTTTAATACCGTGGTACATCCTGAAGCAATGATTGGACCAATTTTCCAAGCGGCCATTACCAAAGGAAAGTTCCAAGGGATGATCTGAGCACAAACTCCTACAGGAAGGAAGTTGCGATAGTTGTGAGAGAAACCGACTTTAGAAGCAGACTCATCTTTTTCTTCAAAATTAAAATTCTTTAATTGAAGGGCAAGAACTTTAAAGTATGAAGCAGCATTATGAATATCGGACTTTGCTTTTCTCATCACTGAGCCGGAGTCTTTCATTTCCCATTCGATCAGTTCATTTTTTCTTTCTTTAATCTTTTCAGAAATCTTCTCTAGAATCTCAGCTCTTTGCATCTTATCAAAGTTTTTCCATGGGCCATTGTAAAAAGCCTCATGAGCAGCATCAAAGGCGGTATCCACCAGATGAGAGTCAGGAAGATAGACTGTCGCGATTTTTTCACCGGTGGCCGGATTGAGAGAGGGGACTGAGTTATTGGTCGTTAAAAATTCACCATTAACAAATAGTTTTACTTCTCTCATGGGATTGATCCTTAGATGTGCTTCAGAGTGAACTGAGTTGTGATGACTCGATCTGGAGTAGTCATGCTCGATTTTACTTCTTTATTCTCCTCAAGCTTAATGATGAGTTCTCCTAAAGTGGTAAATGTTTTGGGATTTCGAACAGTGACTACCATAATATTCTTATTAGCTTCTTTTTGACTTAATACTTTGAGATGAACCAGATGATTCTCAGTTCGATAAGGATAAGTCTGATCAACATCAAATTTGTGATGGATCTTGAGCTTGTCCTTATCAATATGTACTTCACCTTTCACCAGCAGGCAGGCCCAGCTGGAGGCAGTCATCATGGTTAGTAGTAAGGTCAAAAATATTTTTTTCATGAGCAGTTTTCAACTCCAAGAGCAATACCCTGTCCAACGCCAATACACATTGTCGCAACCCCATTTTTTAATTTTGGGTTTCGCTGCATTTGATGAACAAGAGTTGATAAGATTCTTGTTCCTGAAGCGCCAAGAGGGTGACCAATAGCAATTGAGCCACCTTGAGGATTGATAATTTCAGGATTAATTTCCAGCTCTCTGATACATCCTAAAACTTGTGCCGCAAATGCTTCATTAAGTTCGAAAATATCGATATCACTTTTTTTAAGTTGAGCGCGTTTAAGAAGTTTCTCCGTAGCACTAACCGGACCTAGGCCCATTACATTGGGATGAAGACCTGAAACAGCACCGCCAAAGATACGAGCAAGTGGTTTTAAATTATGGCGCTTAAGAAACTCTTCTGAGCAGATCATCACAAGACTGGCACCATCGTTAATTGATGAACTGTTACCAGCAGTCACTGTACCATCTTTTTCAAAGGCCGCTTTCAGAGTTGCGAGCTTCTCAAGTGTAGAGTCAGGACGAGGACCCTCATCTTGAGAGATGACCTCAGTTCCTTTTTTAGTAACAAGTTTCAAAGAATGAATCTCATCATTAAAGAGACCTGCATTTTGAGCTTTGACTGCTTTTTGGTGTGAAGAGAAGGCCCAAGCATCCTGATCAGCTCGTGCAAGATTGTGCTTGCGACGAACTTCTTCTGCCGTTTGTCCCATTGAGATAAGAGGAAATTTTTCGGCCATCTTGGGATTTTCAAAACGCCATCCAATAGAGGTGTCCCACATTTTCTGCTCTCTACCAAAAGCCCCTGTGGCCTTACTCATCACATAAGGAGCACGGCTCATGGATTCAACTCCACCAGCTAAGAAACAGTCACCAAATCCTGCCTGAATACGAGCAAATGCATCCATCACAGCATCAAGGCTTGACCCACAAAGACGATTGATTGTTGTTGCTGGAACCTCATAAGGATAGTCCGCAAGAATGAGACCCATACGGGCCACATTTCGATTATCTTCACCGGCCTGATTGGCACAACCGATAATCACGTCATCAATTTCTGTCAGAGGGAATTTCGCCCATTCGGCATGAGCTTTCATTATTTCACCTAGAAGATCGTCAGCACGAAAACTTGAAAGTTTTCCGCCAAAGCTTCCTACCGGTGTTCGCTTAGCAAAAGCAATATAAACGTTTTTCATAAAAGGGCCTTATTAGGTTTGTATCTTTCATCATTAGTAAGGGCGAGAAGTTCTAGCAGAAGTGTTTTTACATACTCTTCTTTCCCTTCACTCCATTCAAACGGGCCTTTCGGGTAATTCACACCGAATTTCATCGCACGGTTAATATCTTCTTTGGTGGCCACGCCTTCTTCTAAAGCATAGTAGGCCTCATTGATAATCTGTGAGATGGTGCGAGGAAAGATAAATCCACATGAAGTGAATGTTGTTTTAATAGGTTTAAATCCAAGTTCAACAAGATGATCAAGGACTACTTGATTTTCTTCTTTGAAGTGAATTTCAATGCGCTTTGATTCATCAGCAAACAGAGCGCTGAAAATTCCCTTGAGATTAGGGAACTCTTGATAAAATTCAGTAGGGTTGTAGCAAGTTAAATCCATATAAATAGATTTATCTGGATGGGCATGGAGTAATTTCTTTTTTTCTTCTTTGGAAGAAAAACCGAAATTAATAATAACTCCATCCATGTAGATATTATTCATAACGATAGAATCCTCTTTTTGTTTTTCTGCCTAGTCTTTTCTCTTTCACCAGGTCTTCTTGAAGTTTGTGAGGGGTAAAACGTGGATTTTGCCCGTAAGCATTCCAAACAGAACACGTTACCGAGTAGTTCACATCTACACCGATAAGATCCATCAATTCAAATGGTCCCATCTTAAATCCGCCAACTTCTTTTAATATGTGATCAATTTCTTTAAATTTCTGCTCATCATCGGTTTGGGCAATACGCAGAGGTTCTCCGTAAAAATTACGGGCCACTCGATTAACGATAAACCCTGGAGAGTCTTTGCAAAGAGCAGGAGCTTTACCTTTGGCCTCAAACCATGAGTAGAGGTCACGTGCCAGAGTCTTATCCGTATGAACGCTTGAGATCACTTCCACCAGTTTCATCACCGGAGCAGGGTTGAAGAAGTGCAGTCCCAAAAAGTTTGTTTGTCTTTCTGGAGTTAAATCTTCACCTAATAGAGCAATCGGAAAACTTGAAGTATTGGAAGCAATGATTGTTTTTTGATCCATGAATTCATCAAGGGCACGAAATAATCCCTTTTTGATTTCAAGATTCTCAATGATCGCCTCAATCACTAAATCATAATCTTTATCCCACTCATTTTTTTTGATGAATTTTGTAAGATTGAGAATGTCTTGGGTGATTCTTTGATCTAGTTGATTTTTAGCAGCCCATTTGAGGGTCTGAGAAGTGCAGTATTCTTTTGCTTTGAGAAGTTGCTCATCAGACTCATCTTGCAGATGAACTTGAATGCCGAGACTAGAAAACCACCAAGCGATGCCGGAACCCATGGTTCCAGCACCGATGATGAGTACTTTGTTTATGTTCATACTGTATAGTTAAGTGGTTGTTCAGCTTCAATGTACTCAGGAATTGTTAATCCCCATTCCTTACATTTTTCAGTGATCTCAGTAACGAATGCGTCTCTTACTTCTGCATTAGTTCTCTTCTTAAGACCAAGACGGATGTAAATATCGTTTCTTGCAGCATTCTCACTCTTACCAAAAACGTTCATCACTCGTGGCCACCAAAGATTTAAGCGCTCTTGTAAGAATGCTTTTGTATTTGGATCTTGAGCAAGTGCTTTAACAGTTTTATCTCCGTGAGCAAGGTGCATATGCTCTTCCTTACAGATTGTACCAATAGCATTTTTCCAAGGAATGAAGCTTGATTCAAGAGTATCTTCAAGCTGGTGACCAGCGGCTCTGTCCATAAGGAAATTGAAAAGACAGAAATCTTCCCAGTAAGTGATGTTGTAGTAGAAGATATTTACGCGCTTATCTTTTTTTACACGAGAGAAGCCGATGTTCGCAAGATCATCCGGAATTCTGTAATCAAACTCGTGAGCAAGCATATGATCGTGAGTTCTTTCTCCAAGATCATCTAGAATTCTGTAGATCACGTGAGCATGTCTCATTTCATCTTTTACGATTTGAGCAACAAGAACGCGCTCATGAGCGTTTGGTGCTTTAGCAATCCAAGGCATATAACCAAGACCACCAGCGTATTCAGAATCCGCTTGCATCCAAAGGAGGTTCATAAGATTTTTGCGGTAGATATCAGGCATTAGATCCGTGCTATCAAATGTCTTACCGTTTTTGATGTCTTCGAAAAGTTCTAAATCTTCTTGAGTGTAGTTATTCATATGTACTCCTTATTGTCCTTTAAACTGTGGTTGGCGTTTTTCAAGAAAGGCACGAACACCTTCTTGGTAGTCATCGCTGAAGCCGAGAAAGCGTTGCGAATATTTTTCTTGTTCTAAAACTTTATCAAAATCCTGATCAATGGCCGCTTTAAGATTTTTCTTCACCATCTTAACTGCAAGAGGGGCAAGGGCATTGATAGAGTTTGCAATCTCCATCGCTTTCTCTAGGGGAGAAGGATTAATGTGATTGATGAGATTAAACTTTTCTAACTCTTCTGCAAGAAGAGGTTTCCCCATCAGAGAAAACTCGAGTGCTTTTGAGTATCCTAGGCTTTTAACGAGAGTGCTTGAAAGACCTGCATCAGGTGCAAGACCGATTTGTGTAAAACCACAAATGAAGCGAGTTCCGGCAGCAGCTACTTTGATATCGCAGGCAAGGGCAACAGAAAGTCCTGCTCCTGCCGCAACACCATTGATAGCACCAATGACTAGTTTCTCAGAGTTGCGAATGGCAAGCACAAGAGGATTCCATTCTTCTTCAATTGTTTTTCCGATATCAACTCTTTTACCTGGATCATTCACTGTTCTATCATTGAGATCCTGACCAGAGCAGAAGGCCTTACCTTTAGCAGTCAAAACGATTGAGCGAACAGTATCATCCTTGGCCGCTGATTTAATGGCCTTAATGATCTCCATTTTACTTTTCGTATTAAGAGCGTTGTAAACTTTTTCTCTGTTGATCGTAATGACAAGAGTGTTGTTCGTAATATTGGTTTCAATAAACTCAAACATTATTCCCCCTTGTATTCCGGTGTACGTTTTTCAAGGAAGGCACTCATTCCTTCTTTTTGATCACGACTGGCAAAAGTTAAATAGAAATTTCTACGTTCGAAATCAAGTGCGGAACTTAATGGCATTTCAAAAGCAGCATTAATTGCTTCTTTAGCAAGTTTCACAGCAACAGGAGCTTTGTGAGAAATAATTTTTGCAATTTCAAATGTCTCATTCATCAGTGATTCACTAGGAACAACTTTAGCTACCAGTCCGTCTCTAAAGGCGTCTTGAGCGCTCATCATCGAACCTGTAAGGACTGAGAACATTGCTTTCGATTTTCCCACTGCACGAGTGAGACGTTGTGTACCACCGGCCCCTGGGATTGTTCCAATATTAATTTCAGGCTGACCAAACTGAGCAGAATCTCCAGCAATAATAAAATCACAGTTCATTGCTAGTTCACATCCAGCACCAAGGGCAAAGCCATTGACTGCAGCAATAACCGGCTTGGTAATCAGGGCCAGTTGTTTCCAAATGCGTAGACGAGAATCATTGATCTGATCAACTGGTGTTGCTTTCATTAGTTGCGCAATATCTGCTCCAGCAGCAAAGGCACGATCATTACCAGTGATAATAATCACACGCACTGAAGAATCATCTTCAAGAGAGAATAAAGCTTCTAGCAATTCTTTCATCAGATCTGTTGAAAGAGCATTGAGAACTTGCGGACGATTTAGTCGAACAAGTGCTATATGCGGATCTTGTCTGAAGTTTTTTTCGACAATTAAGTTTTGATATTCGACGGTCATTTGCCTTACCTTCCAGAAGCTTAAAAGCATTATTCAAATAAGCATAAAAGGTAGCTGTTTTGAGAGGGAGATGTCAAAATAAGATCGATAAAAAAAGGGCCAGAAAACTGGCCCTTTTACTCTTAAAGATATCCTCTTCTTTCCTGATCTCTCTCAATGGCATCAAAAAGTGCCTGAAAGTTACCATTACCAAAGCCCCAGTGGTTTTTTCTCTGAATATACTCGAAGAAAAGCGGTCCAACGGCGTTTTGTGAGAAAATTTGCAGGAGATAACCCTTCTCATCACCATCTACCAATAACTTAAGATCTTCCAAAATATTAAGATCTTCTTCAACTTTGAACGGGCGAGTCGGAATTGCTTCGTAATATGTCGAAGGAGTGTCTAAGAATTGCAGGCCACGGCCACGAAGTTCTCCAATACTTGAGATAATGTCCGGAGTCATTAGGGCGATGTGTTGAACACCAGGTCCTTTGTGCATATCAAGAAATTCTTGGATTTGTGATTTCCCACCTTCTTTCTCAGGTTGGTTAATCGGGATAATGATGGAATTGTCCGCTAATTGAACTACTTTTGAATTCAGACCTGTTTTGGCCCCCTTAATATCAAAGTAGCGAGTTTCTACAAATCCGTAAGTTCTTTTATAAAATTCTACCCAGTGATCCATTTCTCCAACAGGAACGTTGTTGGTCAGGTGATCAATACGAGACATTCTTGTTTTTAGAGGTCTGGCCGTTGAATCATTTTCAATATGTTTAAAACCTGGGCGGAAAGTGCTCGTGGGACGTTCAACAAACTCGTTAATAACGTCTCCAAAACCTTGGATAGCTGCCGTTTTTACAAGACCATTTTCAGTCTCTTCAACTTTAAAATCGACAACGAGTTTCGCTCCATTTTTCAGAGTGACATCAAGTGCTTTTTCTACGTTTTCTACAGTGAAAGAAATCTTACTGACACCTTCACCGTGCTTGTTAAAGTATTGGCGTGAAAGAGCCTTTTCATCATTGCTTCCCGTAACAAGGAAGCGCACTTGGCCTTGAGTGTAAAGAACTGCATCATTTGATTTTGCAGTCTGCGCAAATCCCATGGTATTAAAAAGTTTTACTGTTGGGCTTGAAAGGTCATTTACTGTGAATTCGAGGTGATCAATATTCTTAAGTCCGGCAGGGTTCTGACTCATAAAAGACTCCTAAAAAATGTATAGAATCATCTTGAATGAATCAGGTCCGCTTTGTCAAAAATTAGGTCTTTTTCTTCTTCTTGGAAGCTTTCTTCGAGAAGGAAGCTGCTTGCGGGAGAACGAAACAGTCATCAAAAGTTATTGAATGAAAATAATCTGCCTCTTCTTTTAAAACGCCGGCGGTAGTTGATTCAACCGCGCAAATTTCCACTCGAACACCTTCGCTTTTTAAATGCCTGACCAGTTCCACATAATCAGAATCTCCTGAGAGAATGATTATGGCATCAACCTTAGAGGCCAGTTGGGTGGCATTAATACTCAAAGGGATATCGGCAGATTTATGACAGGGGCGAACTGAGCCGAAATACTTGGAGTGAAGACGCTCGGCCAGCTTAGAGGAAATATTTTTTCCTTCACGAAAGTAAATTAGGCGGTTTAGACCTCTCGATCTTAAAAGTTTGGGTATTAAAACATCAAAATTGATCATGATGTGCGAGTTTTCATACTCTGATTCCAGGGAGCGCTCAATATTATTTCCATCAACTAAAATAGCGACGGTTTGTGCGATTAAAATGTTATCTCTTTCTTCCATTTTGCCTTCCATAATTCTATGCTATTTGGACAATTAAATTATCCTCATCTAGGACAACCATGAGCTATAAAATTTTGAATGGCAACGAATTACTCATTCAGGGCGCGCTGGAAGCAGGCTTTGAACTTTACACAGGGTATCCAGGTTCGCCCCTTGCCGATTTTTTTAATATTCTTTTCGAGCGTCGAGAGGAATTGGCCAAAGATGGCATCAAGGTTGTTCTTGCTAACTCTGAGGCCAATGCTGCGGCGATGGCAGGTGGGGCTAAATTAGCAGGACAGAATGTGTTAGTAGCGATGAAGTCAATGGGACTGCATGTTGCAAGTGATGCGTTATCAGTTGGTAACTTTGCTAACCCTGGCCCATCAGGAGTAGTGGTTGCCGTTGGAGATGATCCTTGGTCGATTTCAACGTCAACTCCAGCTGATTCTCGTTATCTTTTTAAGCATCTTCATATGCCATTCTTAGAGCCGGCAACTCCGCAAGAGTTAAAAGATTGGGTTGCTCTTGCTTTAAAACTTTCACAAGACAGTAGCGTTTATACGGGCCTTCTTCTCACAACAAACCTTGCTGAAGGTGGAGGGAGAGTTGAAGTAGGAGATTTTAGAGCTGTTCAAAATGAGCCAGTAACTCTCGAACCAAAAAACTTTAATCTCTCAAGCAATGTGATGGTTCCACCGAACTCACTGCTTGCTGATATCGAGATGATTAATAATCGTTTTCCTAAAGTGCTTAAAGCTCTCAAGGATTTAAAACTTGATCGAGAGCTTGGGAAGAAAGAATCAAAAATGGGGGTGATCAGTGCCGGTGCCGTTTTTGAAACATTAAAACAGGTTTTAGAAGATTCAGATCTTTTAGATGAAGTTGCTTTATATAAAGTGGGTGCTTCATATCCATTGATTGAAGAAAATATTCTATCTTTTCTTGCCAACAAAGAGGCCATCATAGTCGTAGAAGAAAAACGAGGCTTTCTTGAAGGTGAAATAAAAAACTTGATTGCCACCCATGGATTGAACCTCAAAATCCTTGGAAAGAAATTTTCCCATGACATAGAAGGATTCAGTGCTTGGGGAGGGCTTGCCTATAACGACATCTATAAAAAAATGAATCTCGCTCTTGATGTGCTTTCATTTAAGAGTGCTGATTGTCAGAATGAAGTTGTTAAACTCAATGTTGAAGTGGCCAAGCGTCTTCCCACTTTTTGTCCAGGATGTCCTCACCGCGAAACTCTTTCCATCATGAAAGAAGTGCGTTGTGTTCTCAAAGATAAAGATATTAACCTCATCTCTCACGGAGATGTTGGTTGCTACTCTCTCTCTTTCCTTGAGCCTTTTAAAGAGATGCATGACCTTTCGGCCATGGGCCAAGGAGGATCATTAGGAGCAGGAACAGATATCTTTACTACGAACCCATCAGTTGTTCTGATGGGGGACTCGACGTTCTTTCACTCAGGACTAACTTCTATTTCTAACTCGGTTCAGTTAGGACATAACATCACGTATATTCTTCTTGATAACGACAATACGGCGATGACAGGACATCAGGTGACTCCAAGAACGGGAACTAGTGTCGATGGCCATCACCGACCTCGTCAGAATATGTTGGAAGTTGTGAAGACAATGAAAGTAACTCAGGCCATGGAAGTTAATCCAAGTGATCGCTACTTTTATAAAAATCTTCTGACTGATCTTGTTTTAAGACCAGGAGTGAAAGTTATTGTCTCTAACAAAGAGTGCGGACTCACTTTTCACGGACGAAAGAAAAGAGAAGAACGCGAGATCTTCAAGAATGGAACTCAAGAGAAACGAGAGTTCTATCAAATTAACACTCTTGCCTGTGAAGATTGTAGAGAATGTGTGGAGATGACAGGATGTCCAGGGCTATCACAAACTTTTGATGCCTATGGGCCGAAAGTTACGATCGATCCACAGATTTGTGTTTCAGATTCTTATTGTACCAAAATTAAGGCCTGTCCAAGTTTTGAATTGGTTGAGGTGAGTGATTATCATCCGACAAAGTACAAATCAGCGACGGCCTTTGAATTAAGAGATACTCCTTTACCTAAGGTTGAGAAGAGCCTTGAAGATATTTCTAAAAACAACCCTTATCGCGCCATTGTGATTGGAGTGGGTGGAAGTGGTGTAACAACTATTTCTCGAGTTCTGGCAGAGGCCAGTACTGATATGAGCGGTCGTGATGATTTAGATTTTAAATTCGTAGATCAAAAAGGTCTTGCTCAAAGAAACGGATCAGTAATGAGTCACGTTTCCATTTACCCGAAAAGTCGCTCTCATGGGCCAATGGTGCCAATGAATATGGCCGATGTGGTTTTATCTCCTGATCTTCTGGAAGGAGCGAGAGCAACGGATTACCTATCAAAGAACGGAATTCTGATCTGTGATTCTCATTATCAGATTCCACTTTCCATCCTTCTTGATCGAGGAATTGAAAAAGATGTTCAAACAGAAGAAGCCCTACGCCAGAGTCTAAAAGAAAAATTAGGTGATCGAGTTATCTTTGCTCCTATGAAAAAGCTGGCGCAAGCTTATCTGGGACGTCCTGTTTATGCTTCGGCGATGGTGCTGGGTCTGGCATTCCAGAAAGGACTTATCCCTTTTAATCTGAAAGATATGGAGAATGCTTTTAAGAAGGCCACGCCTCGTGCTGAATTCGACAATAACTGGAAGGCCTTCCAAATGGGCCGTATGTTCATTGAAGCACCAATCGAAGTAGAGGAAAAAGCTGACCAAACAAGACTTCTTACTCTTGAGAGTGTGAAGATGGCCGCTTATCCTTGGCAAAATAACGAGCGCTTTGAGTTGCTCTTTACTGCATTTGAAAAAATCTTTGTGGAAAAGTTTCCTGAACTAGATTTGAGTCATATTCATCGCTACCTGCATGATCTTATTATTTTTGATCAAGGTAAGTTTTTAACAGCTTTCTATCAGGACGCTATTGAACTTCAGCAGAAATATCAAGGAGAGGCCTTTAAGATTGCAGTAAGAACTTTGGCACGTACATACTTTATTAAAGATGAAGTGTTTGTTTCACAGGCGATGATTTCTCCTTTGAAGCAGAATGAGGACTTCTATCGTTATTACGACTTAGGAACAAGTTTTACGGTGAAGCATATTAATCGTCCAAGTTTTGATGTGGGTAATAAGAAAATCGAATTTGATTTCTCTCCAAAACCTTGGATGCTCAATATCATGAGACATATGCGAATTTTGAGAATCCTTCTTACGACTTGGCATAGCAAGGAAAAGAAAATCAATGAAACCATCCGTAGGGACCTCTTGACGGGTCTTGAGATGAAAAAGCTCAAAGAACTCGATAGCATTAAAGGGTATCGTGAAGTCCGTTATAAAAGATTTACTCAAGTCTATGGAGATATCTTGTGAGTGATATTATTGATGCCGCATCGATAATTCTCACATATGAGGATGAGATTTTTCTTATTGAGCGTCAACATTACCTTAAGGCCTTTCCAGGCTATATTTCTTTCCCCGGCGGAAAAATCGAACCCGAAGACGCCGCTATTGCCAAAAGGTATGCCGTACCTTATGGCAATAAAGCTATTGATGAGAAGATTTTAGGTGGTGCGATCAGAGAGGGGGTAGAGGAGCTGGGAATTGATTTAGGCTTGATGATGGAGAAGGGTGAAGTTGTAGGTATTGATCACCTTGGAGTGGCCATTACTCCTGATTTTAATCCCTATCGATTTGCTACTCACTTCTTGAGGTTTAAGCTCACACGAAGGCCAGAGATGACTGTGGATACCAATGAAGCGCGTGTTTCATTTTGGTTGAAAGCAAATCTCATCAAACAGAAATTTGAGGCTGGAGAATTTCTGGCGGTTCCACCGATTAGAAAAACATGCATTGATCTCGGTGCTAATATCAATCTTAAAACGATTGAAAACCTCAATGTGACTTATGATTCAGAATCAGAAGTTCCCTATATTGAGCCATTGCAGGGGATGATGCAAATCATGCCGCTCTCTCACACACTAAGGCCTGCAACGAGAACCAATGCTTTTCTAATAGGCGATGTTTGTAAAGTTCTCGTTGATCCTTCGCCTCTGAGCATAGAAGAGTATGAGAAGTTAAAGAACACTGTTTTAAAGTTTGGCATTAATGAGATCTTCCTTACTCACCACCATCCTGATCATTTTGAATACTCAAATCTTTTGAGCAAAGAATTAGATATTCCCGTTTCTCTAAGTGAAGATACCTATCAGCGTATTGAAAAAAAATTGCCAGGTTTCTTTGAGGGAGTGAGCCTCACCAAAAGAAAAGAGGGAGATGTCATAACTCATTGGTTGGGTCAACCAGTGCGTGTTTATGAGGTCCCTGGCCACGATGAAGGCCAGCTTGCCCTCGCTCCAGATAATATGAACTGGTTTCTTGCCGGAGATCTCTTTCAAGGCATTGGAACAGTTGTCATTGGAGATGAGGAAGGGGATATGAAAAAATATATGGACACACTTAAGCGAGTGATTGCCTTAAATCCCAAAGTGATTTTCCCATCTCACGGTATTGGGCTCGGTGGAACTTACTACTTACAAAAAACACTAGAGCATCGACTGATGAGAGAAGATGAAATTTATAAGCTTCATCAACAGAATTATTCAATTGATCAGATTCTGCTTTCTCTATACGCTGAAGTTCATCCGGCTCTACACCCTTACGCCCTTAAAAATATTAAGAAACATCTTGAAAAACTACGCGTAGATGGTCGAATTTAGGTTGGTTAAGTTTATTAAGTAAAATACCGATAAAATTTTCAACAGTTTTTTAAATGGTGGAGATTGTCTATGGGGAAGTCCGCACTCATTGTCTTGCTCATTACTTTGCTGATTAGTTGTCGGGGAGAAGAACGGACCTTCAGGATCAAGGGGAAACCTCGTGATAATCTTTCTGAGACGAATTCGATTCTCATAAATTATAAAACTCCTGCATCTTCATATGGATCAAACAATAGACCAACCTTCACCATAACTGGAGTCAATGCAGGGGATCTCATTCGTTTGTATCAGAATGACCCTACTTGCTCCTCTGCAGTTGTTTCAAGTGGAGCTGTTGGTGTTGGTAAGACGAGCATTGAGTTAGCACTCGTTAACCCATTGTCGGTGGAAGATACTTATACTTTTTACGCCGATTCAACCGACTTGAACGGTCACCAATCTTCTTGCTCTACTGGGATCTCTTATGAACTTACTGCTTCTATTTGCCCAGTGAACTTTGTTCACATAGAAGCAAACACCACTTTAGCGACCTCTGAATTCTGTATTGCAAAATATGAGGCAAAATGTAGTGATAGTACAGATGGTCAACTTTGTAGTGGATCAGTTATTTCAGAGTCATCGAGAACCCCTTGGGTAAATATTTCTGCTTCTAATGCTTGGTTAGCTTGTGATGATCTCAATTCTGAAAGTGACCTTACAAATCGACAGCTCGATATCAATAATGATGGAACTTATGCATTGATTTCAAATCGTGAGTGGATGGCCGTTGCCCGAGAAATAGAAGCGATCCCTTCGAATTGGAGTAATGGAGTGATTGGAGATAGTTCATTGAGTCGCGGTCAGTCTAACGGAACTCTTGCACTTGCAGCAGGGGATGATACTGATGCTTGCATAGGTACAGGTCAGACTTGTAGTGATTCAATTTGGCATATCAATAAAAGAGTACATAACCTAAATAATGGTGTTATCTGGGATTTCGCAGGCAATGTCTATGAGTGGGTAGATTGGTCATCTGCAGACTCAATTATGACGACGCTACCTGTAACCACACATTGCACAGGTGCAAGTTGGGCAGAGCTTCTTGGAATTGGTTGCCAAGGTTTGACTGATGTAAATGATTATCTACCATCTAACACAGCTTACAATTCCTCTCATGGTATTGGTCAATATTATAGAGGAAATGGAGCGTTTTTGAGTAGAGGTGGTAGTTGGTCGGCTAATTTTTATGTTGGTGTTTATACGTTAGCATTAACCAATTCTAATGCCAGGAATAACTATGGTTTTCGCTGCGTTTTTAGACCTTAGTGTTTGAAGAAAAAATTTAAGGCCACATCTGTGGCCTTAAAAATGAATATTAATTCAGGTGAGTCTGATGAATATAGAGACGATAGATTTTATCTTTAGTTCTTCTGATAGAAAAATTTCCAGTGTCTTTTTGTTCAACTAAGAATTGGTAATACTCAGGACGAGTGTCAGCAATCTCAAGAACAGATTTTCCTTCGAATTCACCAAAGTCGATAACAACTTTGTCTTCTTCGATAATACCAGTAAGTGGACTAACCTCTAGCGCCATGATTCCCTCCTTAGAATGCCTGGTTTCAAGATCAAAATGATTTGAAGTTATTAATTAGATTTTGGGAAAAAGATCACGCTTTGAAAAGTTAGTTTTTATAAAACTGCTTAATAAATACAACTAATGCTTTGAATTCCTGAGGGTACTCATCGGCCATGAGCTTTTTAATCAGTTCGAGTGATTGAAAAAGAGTCATACCTTTGCGATATGGTCGGTCACTCGTCATGGCCACAATCATATCAAACACACCAATCATCACACTCTCAATTCCTAAGAGCATATTAGTCTGATTATTTGCTCGTGTTGTTTTATTAATCATCTCCAAAAGACGCGCATTCAAAAAATGGTGATTACGAATAATGGTTAAATAGTTTTTTGAAAGAGGGACTCTTCCTTCAAGAATATCAAATGAGAATTCTGCATGATCTGCAAAAAGTTTTTTATCAGCATCATCAAGATTTGATTCATCATACTTCTCTTCGGGAATAATAGAGAAGCCAATGTCTTTTAAGTAGCTGGCAAGAAAAAGATTCTCAATTTCTTTATCGTGAAAGAGTCTGATCGATTGCAAGAAAGACAGGAGCATCAGCGAAGAGAGCATCGGCTGAGAGAGTGTAAAGTGAAAACTCTCTTTAGTGAGATTATGAAAGTATGAAGAATGAAGTTTCTTATTCTCTAAGAGAAACTTACCTAAATTCTGTGTGCTCTGAAATTGCAGCATCAACAACTCATCGTCATGAGGATTATTGTAGAGACCGCCTAGGTTGAGCGAGAGCAGCTTAATATCTTTTTGCCCGTTCTCCAGTGGGTCTCCCACAGAAAGAGAGCGTGTCACTTTAATTAGTGCATTTTCAAGGTTCTTGCGAATTTCTTGTATGTCATCAACTGAGACATAAACTTCTTTATGAGAATTTCTAATAAGAAGGTTAATAAGATCTTTGTTGGGAGTAGAACCAGCAGCAAGAACTTCACAGAAATGAGAATCACGATAGATGTAGGCCGCAAATTTTAATTTGCGAGCAAGATACAATTCACCCACAAGAATAGGCATCAGTTTTAAACCTAGCTTGTGGTGATCAGTATAACTTTGAATCTTGGGAGTAATCATCTTTTAGTATTTTAACTCAAAAATGCCGTGAGAGTTAAAAATAAACAATTGTGCCGAATCAGGGACTTTAAGTAGATGAAATCTGTCGGATGATTTAAGAAGATTCATTCCTCTTACTGCCAAAAGAGTAAGGGGAATGAATAGATCGCTAGAGTTCTGTAATTTTTTGTTCCAAGTAATCTTTGAATGAGTGGCCATTGGCCTCAAGCATCTTTGGAAACATTGAGATCGAAGTAGAGCCTGGGAAAGTATTGATCTCGTTAAGATAAATAGTCCCATTATCTAAAAAGAAATCAATGCGTGACAGGTGTCTGATCTTTAAACCGTAGTAAAGCTTGGTGGCATAGTCAGTAATGGTCTTTACATGCTCAGGCGTCACATTCTCTGCGCGAATAAAGGTTTTAGACTCACTGGCAGAAGAATACTTCTCTTCATAAGTATAAAACGTTGAAGTAGGAGTGACGATCTCACCAGGGTAAGAAACCTGAAGTTTGCCATCGTACTCATAAACAGAAACTTCCAGCTCACGAGGACGCAGACGTTTTTCAATAAGAACAAACGGTGAAAGAGCAAAAGCATCTTGCAGAGGTTTAACGATATCCTGACCAGCAGGAACCATATAACAGCCTACAGACGAACCTTGGTTAGAAGCTTTAATGACGAGTTCGCCATGAAGCTTTTGAAACTCCATCACTTTCTTAATGCTCGCCTCATTATTCTCAGAAACAAAAATATAGGGAGTGTTGGCCACACCCAGGGCCGTTGCCCACATCTTTGTTGTAATCTTGTTGAAGCACATTTTTGAAGTTTCAGAGTTACAACCAAAATAAGGAAGCTTGATCATTTCAAAATATGATTGAAGATCCCCAGTTTCTCCCGGATAACCGTGAATACAAGGAATCGCTACATCAATCTTAATACCTGGGTCTCCATCTTGCTCAAATGCACGCAAAAAACGTTTTCCATCGAGAAGATATCTTTTACCGTTGCCATCAATCCATTGACCTTGTTTATCAATTTCAATCTTGATGGTATTCACACCCGGCATTTGCGCCATACAGTCTTCGTAATACTTCACAGAACGAAGTGAGATTTCATGCTCACTGCTTCCGCCTCCGCAAAGAAGAAGAACATTTTTCTTATTCAAATTAAACCCCTCTGAGAGCTGCTGGCATCTTTTGAGCATCAAGTTCAGTTAACATGCTGATTAATGCTTCTTGAGTCATGACTTCAGATTTTTGTTCACCGTATTTACGTACAGCAGCTGACTGAGCTTCAATTTCTTTATCACCAAGAACAAGCATAAATGGAATTTTTCCGGTCTGAGCTTGGCGAGTTTTAAGTCCCATCGATTCGTTTCGGTCATCAACACGTGAACGGAAACCAAGAGAGTTGAGTTTACGAGAAAGTTCTTGAGCAGCAGCTAAGTGAAGTTCATTTTTCACAGGAACAATAACAATTTGCTCAGGAGCAAGCCAGAAAGGGAATACGCCGGCTACGTGCTCAAGGTAAACACCGATGAATCGCTCTAAAGAACCAAGAAGAGCACGGTGAATAACTACCGGACGCTCCATTTCACCTTTGTCATTTGTGAATTTAAGGTCAAAACGCTCAGGAAGTTGGAAATCGAGTTGGATTGTTCCAAGCTGGTGGTAACGTCCAAGAGCATCGGCCACTTGAATATCAATTTTTGGACCGTAGAAGGCACCATCACCTTCATTGATGAAGTAATCACGTCCAGAGGCATCAAGAGCTGCTTTAAGAGCTGCTTCGGCCTTATCCCAAGTCTCATCACTTCCCACGCGCATTTCTGGACGAGTAGAGAAGCCAATTCTGATTTTTTCAAAACCAAAGTGCCCATATCCATGGAAGAACATTTCCATCAGAGTTTTGATCTCTTCTTGGATGCCGTCGAATTGGATGAAAATGTGAGCATCATCCTGACAGAATGTACGTACACGAGTAAGACCCGCAACAACACCTGATTTCTCATAGCGGTGAAGTCGACCAAAGTCGGCAAAACGAAGTGGAAGGTCACGGTAAGAGTATCTGTGGTGAGAGAACATTAACATATGACAAGGGCAGTTCATCGGCTTAAGCGCGAACTCTCTCTCATCAATTTGAGTGAAATACATGTTCTCTTTATATTTTTCATAGTGACCGGAAGTGTGCCACAGATCTACATCAAGGACTTGTGGAGTGATCACTTCTTGGTAACCATAGACTTTGTAAATACGTCTCATGAAGTCCACAAGACCGTTATAAACAAGAGCACCTTTTGGCATAAAGAAAGGAGAAGCAGGCGCAACTGGATCAAAGATGAAAAGCTCAAGCTCCTTACCCAGTTTTCTGTGGTCACGTTTTTTGGCCTCTTCCATTTGGAAGAGGTGATCTTCTAATTGTTTCTTTGTTGTAAAACAAGAAGCATAGATACGTTGAAGCATCGGACGAGTTTGATCTCCTCTCCAGTAAGCTCCTGCTGTATGCATAAGTTTAAAGAATTGAGGAAGATGCCCTGTCTTCTCAACGTGAGGTCCTGTACAAAGATCAAAGAACTTATCACCCTGAGTGTAATAAGAGATAACTTCGCCTTCCGGGATATCACGGATCAGCTCACATTTAAGTGCTTGTCCACGGCCTGCAAAAAGTGTGAGAGCTTCTTCACGGCTGACTTCATGACGAACGACTGGCAGATCACGCTTAATGATCTCTTTCATCTTATCTTCAATCTGAGTCAGATGTTCTTCTGTGAGGCGAGTGCTCATCTCAATATCGTAATAAAAACCATTTTCAATGGTTGGTCCGATACCAAGTTGAACGGGTTCAGTAGGGAATAGCTCCATGATGGCTTGCGCCATAAGATGGGCAGTTGAGTGTCTAATAGTATCTAATTCATATTTGGCCATGCTGGCCCTCCTCGCTCGTCATATAAGATGGGACTAACTCTATCAATCCAAGGCCGTTTTATCAATGACTTAAGAAGGAGATATCAGTGTCAGAATGAAAGAA
>CALHBF010000002.1 GCA_937931205.1 uncultured Bacteriovoracaceae bacterium | reverse complement strand
CTCAAGTCTCAAAAAAATCTCTTCGGCGAATTTCATTTTTTGAAACCAAAGTCTACTAGAAGTGTCAGTAAAGAATTTTTTGTCATTGGGAAGAACTTTAAGGCATAATTTCTGTTATGTTTCTTCGCAAAACCAATATGAAAATGCTGGTGCTGGCAGTGCTTATCGTACTTGCTGCACTTCCCGCCTACTCAAACCTTAATTTCATTAAGGACAATTCGTTATTTCAAAATAACCAAACGACTCCTGAAGCCTCTACTGATGATGAGTGGTCTAAGATTATCTCAACTCATAAAAACTGGAATGAGCAACTAGACTATGATGATTCAAAATATAGAATCGATTATACTTTTGATCATGGCCTAGAGGATTTTATCAGAAAGCAGCTAAGCATGTATCATCCTGACTACACATCAATTGTGGTGATGGATAATGAAACAGGCGAAATCTTAGCGGCCGTTGATTATGAAAGAGCATCTCGCAAATTCGGAAGAGATCTTACTTTTTCAACGACTCACCCTTCGGCAAGTATTATCAAGGTGATTACTGCTGCCGATCTTTTAGAAAATACACACATCAAAGCCGAGACAGAATTTCACTATACAGGAAAATCGACAACGCTTTACCGTTATCAATTGAAAGAACCTGAAGCCCGAAGAAGATGGACGAGAAAAATTAATTTCCAAAAAGCTTTTGCCACGTCTAACAACGTTATCTTTGGAAGAACTGCTGTTGATAATTTAACGCCACTTGGTTTGAAGAAAATGGCCGAAAGATTTGCATTCAATAGAGATTTAATTACTGGTATCGATCTCGATAACTCTTCTTTTGGTTTAGCTGATTCTACTTATCATTTAGCAGAACTCTCTTCTGGATTAAATCGACAGACTGTCATGAGTCCTGTTCATGGAGCTTTGATTGCTTCTATTGTGGCCAATGAAGGAAAAATCGTATGGCCTCAATTGATCAGATCATTAGAAGAAGGTGAAGGTAAGAAGATTTATCCTCCGCTAAAAGCTGAAGAACAAACAATTACGAAACCTACGGCCCAAGAACTTTCTCGCCTATTTCAAGCGACAGTCACATCAGGAACAGCAAGATCAGCTTTTAGAAGAAGCAAGAAATTGCTGGAAGATATTGAAGTCGGAGGTAAAACAGGAAGTATTACCGGCGGTATGCCTTTCGGTAAAAGAGACTGGTTTGTTAGTTACGCAAAAAAAAGAGATTCTCAAGATAAGGGTATTTCAATCTGTGTTATGATCGTGAATCAAAAGAAGTGGTACGTTAAATCCCCATTTCTTGCAAAGAACATAATTGAATACTACTATTCCAAAATGTATCCCAATAAAGTAAAGGACCCGAGTAATGGATAATCAAACGGTAAATAATGAAGAAATGCAGACTGTAGGGGCAGCAACTGGTCCGACACCTGTTGATAGAAAAAAGAAGATGATTAAGGAAGCGAAGTCTTTCATCGTGATCATCCTTTCTGTTCTTGCATTTCGTTCGGTTCTTTTTGAACCATTTAAAATCCCATCAGGCTCGATGATCCCTACACTTCTGATTGGAGATTTTATTCTTGTTAATAAATTCTCATATGGATTCAAAGTTCCTTTCTCTGACTGGTTCTCTGATCCGATTTATTTAACTGGTCCGGATGCTCCTAAACGCGGGGACGTTATTGTATTTAAATACCCTAAAGATCCAAATCTTAACTACATCAAGCGTGTTGTTGGTCTTCCTGGGGATACTGTTGAGGTGATCGACAAAGTTGTTTACGTAAACAATGAGGCAATCACAACGACTGAAATTGATGGCAAAGAAATCATGGAAGATATGGATGAGCGCTATAAGTCTTATGAGTTCAAGTTTCTTGAAACAAAGACAGGGGATGCGACTCACGTTTCCCAAGTAGATAAAGGTAACGATTATTTTGCAAATTTCTACAAAATTACAGTTCCTAAAGACCAGTATTTTGTAATGGGCGATAACAGAGATTTCTCGGCTGATTCACGTCGTTGGGGAACAGTGCCGTTTGCCAATATTAAAGGTAAGGCGATTATGATTTGGTTCTCACTTTCTGTGCCTTGGCCAGGAAGTGAAGATGAGCAAGAGTCTTGGAAATTTAGACCTTGGCGAATTGGAAAAATGATTAACTAAAAAAGGGGAGCTTAGACTCCCCTTTTTTATTTCAATGTAATTCTTGTTTCACCATCATTACCATTATCAGGTGAGCCTCCAGTAAAGTCCTTAGAACGTCTGATATGCTCTCTTAGCCAATTCTTCAGCACTCCATCCCCATGACCATGGATGACATTTAAGAAAGGGATATCGCCCGTTAAAAGATCACCTAAGGCCAGTTCAATCTTGGATTGAAATTCAGAGAGTCTCATACCACGCACATCTAGTTCAAACTGTGGGTTGTGATTTTTCTCGAAAGTAACATGAACTCGTTTGAGTGGTTTGTGTTGTGATTGCTTAAGAGTACTTAGTGGTACTTTTAATTTGATAGGACCTTTGGCAACAGTTACTTCCCTCTTCTTGCTGTCAATGGCGGTAACTAAGACATCTTTTTTAAGAACATGGGAGTAAACAGTATCCCCTATTTCAACTTGTGAAATATCAATCTCTCCTCTTGGTGTTTCATCAACAACAACTTGAGCTGCTTTAGGAGCGAGTTTTGATAACTCTTGTTTGAGCTCAAAGTTTACTTCCTCTACCCTGCGCACACGCGTAATATTCTGAGCTTTCACTTGCTCAACTAAGTCATAGGCTTTCTGAACAATTTTTTCAACTTCACGGCGTGCCTTAGTAATTTCATCCTGAAGTTTTAAGTTCAGGACTCCCTCCATAGCACCTTTTTGGTTCTTGAGTTCAACTTCTAGTAATCGATTGTTTTGAACTAAATGATCCAGTTCAATTTGTTTTTGTGAAACTTTCTGCAAGAGAGTCTCATAGCTGATATTTTTATTATTTAAGTGTTTGATAGCTTCAGTTGGAACGTTGGCCACCAATTCATTATCACGCGCTAAAATTTTAAAAATATCAATGGCCATGGAGGCACCTGGTGTTCCCCATTGAATCTTGTAAGTTGGTTTCATTCGGTTAGTGTCAAATCCAACGTGACAAGAAATATATTCACGATCTTGATGAATAAGAGTCTTAAACATCTGATGGTGAGTTGAAACTACGAGGTGACAGGTCGCTCTTTTATGAAGTTCATCAAAGTATGAAAGAGAAAGGGCTGAGGCTTCATCTGAAGAAGTTGAATTAAAAATCTCATCAATGAGAATAAGGTTTGTTGGAAGAATATTCTCAATGAGTTTGATGTAGTTTTTCACTTCTCCTGAGAATGAGGAAAGTCCAATGTTCAAGTCTTGAAGATCATTGCCAAAATAGAAAAGACCTTCATAAGGATACATCTCCGCTTCAAGAGCAGGGACAAAATGTCCGTGATAAAGCAGAAGATAGGAGAGTGCGATTGATTTTAAGAAAACTGTTTTTCCTCCGGTGTTTGGGCCAGAGATCACGATACCATGATGATTATGATTGCAAAGTACATCGTTCTTAACGGGATTCTCTAAGAGCGGATGAAAGAGATCAGTCAGCTTAAAGCCAGGCTGAGTTCTTAGCTTCGGTCGATTTAAGCGAAATTTGTAAGAGAAATTAATCTTAGCAATATAAAAGTCGAGTAGGAGAAGATGATCATAAATTGTTTTAAGGTCATCCTTTAAAACAAAGAGAAGGTGAGAATACTTAATGGTCAATTGATTGATGATTTCATCAATTTTTGCATTGATTTCCATTCTTCTATTACACAGTTCACGAATTTCAGTCAGCTCGACGAAGAGTGTTTGTCCAGAGTCAGATCTTGAAATAATCATACCGATATCAGAGCGATAGGAATCAGATCTTACTGGAACAACATAACGATCATAGTGAACGTCAAAACTATTAAACTGCAGGACTTTTTGGTTCTGAGGCTGATTTAACCATTCCTGAATGAACCTTCTAATTTTCTCTTCTAAATCCTTTAGGCTTTTAGAAAGATCTCTAAGCTCAGGGTGACGTTCAAGATGGATTTGGCCATCAGGGTCTACCAGAAAACGGAAATCTCTTAAAAACTTTCGCCCGAAAAGTTGAGGATCAAGCTCTTTATAGTAAGTCATGAAGGGGAGTTCAAGATGCTTAAAGTTTTGCTTTAAGAACAATCCTTTTTCAAGCAGCCCGGCAAGTGTATTGAGCTCTGAGAAATTTAAAATACCTTCTTTGGTGATACGGAGAATTAAATCACTAAGAGTATTGTCATTTGGGAATTGCTCAATGAGTTGAGAGAGAATTCCCTTATCATCTTCACTGATTTCTTTATTGTATCTTTCCAATTCCCCAAGTTCAGCTTCAATGGCGCTGGGCTCAGTAAAAAGATTACTTTTCAGGTTCATCTTATTGGTATCAAAATGTGCAAATTGAGAGATAATAGCAGATAGCTGATCCCACTCCACTTGACCGTGATGAATACCTAGAGTTGTTGAAATAAGGTTAATGTTCATATGATCCAATACTATCGAGATTTAAAAAATACTGTTACTTCCGATTCGGTCCGTGACCTTGCAGGAGGTCAGGTACAAAAAATATATAGTACGGCCAATTATCTGTCTCTAGCAATAAGAAGGCCGGGAAAAACGAGCTACCTCTATATCGGTCGAGGTGCCGGTCACGAGGGATTATTTCTCTCTGGAAAAGCACCTGTTTCACCTATTAGACAACGGGAGAGATTCCTTGAATATTTGCGTAAGCATTTAAGTTCATGTGGCATTGTTTATATTGATGTTGATAATTTCGATCGCATTGCTGAAATCGGTTATCAGAAGTTTGGGAGGCTTCAACGCCTGGCCCTTTTTTGGAAAGCTAGAAAGGTTTATTTTGCACATCTCTATCAGGAGGGGCCAGATTCTGAGCAACGGCTTCTTCTGAGTTGGGCAGCGAAATCGGAAGTGGTTGAGGAGCCTCATTCATTATTTGATTATTTTGATGAAGTAGGAAGATCAAGAGATCTTGAGCTAAATGAAGTTTCCTCTCATGTCGTTGCTATCGAAGAAGAGCTGAAGAAAGAGTTAGACCAGCTGCAAGCAGGTCAGTTGATTCATAAACCAAGTTTTATTCAAAGGAAAATTCAGAATATTTCAAGTGATCTTAATCGAGCAAAAGAATGGGTTTTGCTACAAGAGTTTTTGAATTCGGGAGAAGAAATCTGGGATTACGAATTTCATATTGGAGAACATAGATTTAAGTTTGACAGTGATTTGAATCAATATGAGAGAAGGAATTTAATTTTCGAAAAAATCAAAAAACTAAAGAGAGGGGAGAAAATTCTCTCTCAAAGACTGCTCGAAACTAAAAATTTAGAAAAAGAAAATAAAGAAGCTAAATTTAAACCTCTCCCAATTACTCAAGTATCTTGGGGTTTAGAGAAAAAAGCTATTGCTAATAAAGCTGTAACAAACAATGAGTACAAAACCCTTCGTCTAGCCTTTGGAACAGTCGCTTGGGGACTTACTTCCCAAGGAAATGATCAAATAAGAAGTAAGTGGGCCAGTAAAGATGATCTTTGGTTGCACTTGGATGGCTATAAAAGCTCACACCTCATTGTAAAATCTGATAAAATTTTGACTCCAGATGAGTTAGAGATTGCTGCCTCCATTCTTGCTCAAGCTTCAGGCTTTGAAGGTGAATGGATTCCTGTGATATTCACTCAGGTAAAGAATTTGAAGGCTGTATCTGGTCGGGCCGGTATGGTAACATACAAGAAGCAAAAACATGTTAATTGTCGTCGTCAGAATATTGAACACTTTATCAAGGAAGATATATGAAATTGTTCTTTTTCTTATTTCTCGTAAGCTTCAACCTTGCTGCTCAAGTTGAACTACTAAAAACTGCAGATCAAAAAAGCTATACCCCAAGAATTAAAGGGATTAGTGATCTGGTTGTTGATGTTGAGAGTGATAAAATTAAAAATCAACTGAATGAATTAAAAACGCTAGGTCATATTAAAAAACTAGTCTTTAAAATCTATTGGACTGCTCAGCCTGAGAGATTTGCTGTTGAAGTTATTGGGCTCCCTGAAGGTTTCAAAGAAATCAAAGATGACTTACGTATTAATGTCGCTAAGGTTTTTGAAGATATTATTCCCGTTCCACTTGAAAAAAAGTTTGCTTCATTTGAGCTTACTCGCAAAGTTCCAAAAAATGTTATTGCCAAAGATAAGAATACCCTCGCTCCGATTTCATCTTATGAATTGGTTTTTGATGCCAATGACCGTTTAGAGCAAGTCATCGCTAATCGACCGGTCGGTGAAATGAATACAAAGTATGTTTATGAAAGAACGGCCTTCTCTGATGGTAAGTGGGTTAATAAATCACAAGAAACGATTATCAAAGAAGCAGGTCAGCAGGTAACCATTCGTAAAGAAGTAAGTTATCAGGCCATCGGTGGAATGGGTTTCCCGACAAATATTCAGGTAAGTACGAAGATGACTTCAGATGCCGGAAGCAATGAAAGCAGTGAAGATTTTAAATTCAGTAACTACCAAATCAATAAGGGTGATGCTCTGAAATTCTTCTTGAATGAAGGTAAGTAGAAAAGGAAATTGTTTGAGACAGCTTACGTTATCAAAATCTGGAATCGCTAAAGTAAAGTCTCATATGACTGAATTGAAGGCCAATGACTTTGAAGGTTCGATCAAGTCGAGCCATCCTGGTGAGTGGTGCTTGGTTAAGTTTCCGGATGCTGTTTATATTGGATTCATTAATCCCTTAGTTGATGATCAGTACACTTGTTTTTACATCCTTGAAGAGTCTCAAGGTGAAGTTAATCCTTTAAGTTTGATTAAGGATAAAATTACTCAAGCCTATGCTAAAAGAGAGCAGATAAAGGGATATCTAGATGGTTGTCGTTTGTTCTACGGGGCAAGTGATGGCATCCCTGGATTAATTGTTGATACTTTTGAGAATGCCAATATTATTCAGATTAATACGGCAGGTATTGATAAGTATCGTGAAGAAATTCGATCAATCTTTGATTCATTGACCAAAAAAAAGAGTTATCTTTTGGATAATGTTCAGTATAGGGCCAAGGAGTTTCTTCCGACTTTTGAACGTGAATCAGTACCAGACATAACAATTTGTGAAAATAATCTAAAATATTCATTGCGATCTGAAGTTCTACAAAAAGTTGGCTTCTATTACGATCATCGTGAAAATCGAAATCAGTTAGCAAATCTCTTGAGGCGTCTCAACCATACTCCTTCAAATGGGGTGGATCTTTTTAGCTACATCGGCGCTTGGGGAATGAGTGCTTTAAGTTCTGGTTGTCAAAAAATGGATTTTGTCGATCAAGGGGACTTTAAAACAGAAATCAGTACGAATTTAAAACTGAATGGTTTTGAAGGACGTGGTGAGTTTTATCGAGCTGATGTTTTTAAATTTTTAGATGAGAGAATTAAAGACAATAGAACCTATGATCTAATTCTGTCAGATCCACCTGCTTTCGCAAAAAGTCTTAATCAGAAAAAGCAAGCTCTAGAAGGGTATTCGAAACTGCACCGCAAAGTTTTAAAACTTGCAGCTAAAAACTCAATTTGCGTTTTTAGTTCTTGCACTCATTACGTTAGTCATGAGGAGTTTCTTAAAAATATCCAAGAAGCATCCTTTAAAGAAGAAAGAAAGCTGCAACTTGTGTACACAGGCATGCAAGGCTGGGATCACCCTGTTTCTAATTTAAGTGATAAATCTAATTACATTAAAAGTTACTTTTATTTTGTGGAGTAAATATGTTGTTACAGGAAAAAGTTAATAATCTGTTGAATCAGGCCAAGACAAAAGTTTTTGGACAGGATGAATTGCTGGAATCCATCATCGCAGCTCTTGTGTGTGAGGGGCATTTATTGATCGAAGGTCTACCTGGTCTTGGTAAAACTCTTTCAGTAAGTGTTATGAGTAAACTATGCCAGTTAAATTTTCAAAGAATTCAGTTTACCCCTGATCTTCTTCCATCTGATTTAATTGGGACCATGATTTACAATCAACAGACTCACGAATTCTCTACGAAATTCGGACCAATTTTCACCCAACTTGTTCTTGCTGATGAAATTAACCGATCTCCTGCCAAAGTTCAGGCAGCCCTTTTGGAGGCCATGGCCGAAAAGCAGGTAACAATCGGCGATAAAACTCACAAACTTCCTTCACCGTTTGTCGTTCTTGCTACTCAGAATCCGATCGAACAAGAAGGGACATATAATCTTCCTGAAGCACAGCTGGATCGTTTTATGATGAAGATTTCAGTTGATTACCCTGATTTTGAATCAGAGAAAAGCGTTCTGGATTTAAAGCCTCTTGATCTTGGCTTAACTCCGATGATTGATCAGCAGGATTTATTTGCGATGAAAGAAAAAGTGGAAATGATTTATGTCGATGAGAAGATTAAGGAAATGATTATCAGAATCGTTCATGCGACTCGTCCCGGTAGTAAATATTTTGTGAAGAAGTATGACGGAGCGATTCTTGCTGGAGCATCTCCGAGAGCTAGTATTTGGCTTTATAAAATTGCTAAGTTTAAAGCATTTATTGAAGGTAAAGATTTCGTAACCCCTGATCATATTCTATCGGTGGTTCCAAGTGTGCTTGGACACAGAATTATTCCTTCTTATGAAGCTCAGATTGATAAGTTAAATACGAGAAATATTGCGGCATCAATTGCTTCAAGTGTTATTTAATGAATTTAAAAGAAATTGAACGTGTAGTTTCGATACTACAGGCCAGTATTTTTAAACGTGCCAATTCTCATACCACGGGGATGATCAAATCTCATTTTCGTGGATCGGGACTTCAATTTCGCGAGCATCAAATTTATGTTCCTGGAGATGACGTTCGTTTCATCGATTGGAAACTTTCTGCCAAATCTTCAAATATCTATCTCAAGACATTCGAAGAAGATCGAAATGTAGAAATCAATGTTTTTTTTGATCTGACTACGACTCTTTGTTACGGAGATAAAGGAGTCTCAAAGCTTCAGGCCTGTGTGGAAATTGCTGCTTTACTTTACCTCTTGGCAGGACAAACACATGATCTGGTGAAGATAACGATCTGGGCTGACCGATCGATAACTTTACCTCCTAAAAAAGGAAAAGAGGGACTGACTCTTCTCATCAACACTTTGGAGAAACTAGGTGTTTTGGATGCTCAGGGACAATATGGCCTAGATCAAGTTTTTGAGTCTGGCCTCAATGAACATGAAAAGCTCAATCAGCTCAAAGCCTCTTTAGCAAAAAGAAAAGAAGTTCTCTATTTAGGAGATGGGTATTCATTTACTCAAAATGATTCAATTAGATCGTTCTTGAATATGAGAAATTTTCATTTCTTTAAAATAGTTTCTCCAATTGATCTTGGAGAGATGCCTAAGTATTTATTTAAATCGCGACAGGGGTCTTATTGGGTTGGAGACAACTTAGAGCATAAGGAACCGAGAATAAAAGTTGTTAGGGTAGATGATCGATATCTAGATCGATTCGTAAGAGAACTGGTATGAAAATAATTTTATTTTTACTGCTTTTTTCATTTTCAGCTTTAAGTGACGAAGTTCGGCTTCAATTTAATAAGGCGAATAGTTTAGTGGGAGAGGTTCTTCCAGCATCTGTCGCGGGTTTTACCGGTGAGCCTATTGAAAATAAAAGAATCGGTGATGATCTTTATATCGTTTCGATGAATGAAGAGGTTGCTGAGGTTATTTTTCTTAAAAAACTAACAAACAATCAAGTTCAGCTAAACGAAACTTCGACAATTACTTGGAGCCCAATTGAATTGAAAGAAATTCAACTCCCACAGAGTGTTAGCCTTTTGGATCAGAAGTTTGAACTAAATGCTAAAAAAACATGGGTTGTTGTTTTAGTGATTGTAGTGCTTATGATGGCCTTTGCTCTTAAGTATTACTGGTCGCATATTAAACCAAAACAAAATCTAAAGAAAAGAAAGCTAGCCGAGAGGAATAAAATTTTTGAAGCATCTACTTATGGTGAAGTAACGGATGTGTGGAAGAAAAAACATCAGTTGGTAGAAATGTTTCCAGAGATTGAAGAAGCTCTCTTGAAATTTGAAATTGAGTACTATCGCATCGCTTTTAAACCCGAAATTTCTGATGATGATAAAAAACAAGTTGAGAAAAAGTATCAAAACTTTCTTGATCTCATAAGGGGAATAAATCTTGGAATTTAAATACCCTTATTTTTTTATCATAGGCATTGTAGCAGCCCTTATTTGGTCTTTGGATTATTGGAAAATTTTTTCGAAAGTAAGTCTTCCACTTCCACCTCATCGATCAACTAATGAGATTAAGAAGATACTACGATTCTTCATTTTTACTATTGGTCTCACGGCATGGGGATTCTTAGGTTTTTCTCTCATGCAGCCTCGATTACCTCAAAAATATAATCCGAGTAATATACAGGTTAATGATGTTCTTTTTAGCATCGATGTGTCGCGCTCAATGCTGGCAGAAGATCTCAAGCCAAACCGTCTAGAAGTGGCCAAAGAAAAGATTAGAGAATTTGTAAAACTTAGACCCACTGATAGAATTTCAGTTATTATTTTCGCAGAAAAAGTTCTGACCCTACTTCCTCTTACCACTGATCCTGGATTAGCTGATAGAGTTTTATCTGAAATTTCGATTGGCTATCTTGGTAGCGGAACAAATATTGGAGATGGGTTAGGGCTAGCAGTTGCCAGAGCTGTTGATAGCAATACCAAGAATAAAGTAGTGGTTCTTTTAACTGATGGGGTGGCCAACGTTGGGTCAATGACTCCTCTAGAAGCAGCAGAGCTTGCTAAAAAAAATGGTATTAAAGTTTATACTATTGGTCTGGGAACTGATGATGATGCAAAAATCCCTGTTGGTAACGGTGTCTTTGGTACTCAATATGCCATGATTCCTGGCGGTTCAATTGATTATAAAGTTTTAAAAGAGATCTCTCAGCTTACTGGAGGAAAGTTTTATCCTGCTAAAAGTGAGAAGGCGTTAAGGGATATTTTTGATGACATTCAGAAGCTGGAGAAAACTCAAATAGAAGTGAATCATCAGATTGTTTACGATGAAAAATATTATCCTTATCTCCTTACTGGAATAATTCTGCTGATGCTTTCAGGTCTTTCACGTAGATATATCCTGAAGGATCTTGTATGAATTTTGTTTATCAGAATTACCTTCTCGGTTTATTGGCCTTTCTTATTCTTTATTTCTTCTTTCTTATTAAGCAGGAAAATAAGTTTTTTACTTATGTAGAGAGATTTTGGTTTAGAAAGAAATCCTGGTTATTTCAGTTTTCTCGCCTGTTGTTCATATTAGGTGTTGCTCTACTCGCTTTGAGCATTTTGGATTTGCGAGGACCAGAGGAGAGAATCAAGGCAACTGTCCCATCTAAGAGAACAATCATATTAATGGATACATCGGCCAGTATGCTGGCCGAAGATGTTCGACCGTCTCGTTTAGAAAAAGCAGTACTTTTGGCCAAGCATTTTGCTAGAAAAGCCGTTGGACATCAAATTTCGGTGATCGCCTTCTCAGAAATTCAAAAGAAGATCGTTCCTTTTACTGCAGATATCGATTTAATTGATGCAAGACTTGAAAGTATTCGAGGCCTTAAAAATCAATATGGGTCTTCTGCACTTTCCTTGGCCATTCAAGAGGCTGTCCAGTATTTCAAAGACACTGACAACAGTGCCAACGGGAATATTCTTGTTCTTACGGATGGAGAAGAAACATCGGAAGGGATAGATCTAAAAATTCCAGAAGGGATTCATATCGCTTTTATTGGGATTGGTACTAAGAATGGAGGCAGAATCCCATTGGATGATAAAAATGGAATTCGATTTGGTTACAAACATTATAAAGGTAAAGATGTTATCACTAAGTTGAATGAAGAATTCTTCGATGCCATCGTAAAAAAACACCCAAACACTAAATACTGGACGGCTGATACCTATTCTCTTCCTTCTGATGAAGTTGTCGCCTTTTTCAACTCTGAGTTTGAAAAAGGGGTAGAGAATCAAGATATGGTAATTAAACCAGTCTTTATGGAGTGGTTGGTATTGCCGGGAATAATTTTGATTTGTTTATCTTACTTTTTTAAGATGATTCGGGTCTTTGCTATCATTGCCATCTTGGTCATTAATCCTGCGTGGTCACAGAATAAAGCTCCTGAAAAAGTTATGCCTCCTCACGTGATGAAGGGATTAGATGAGTTAAGACAAGGAAATCTAGACCTTCAGGATAAACTTGGATTGGCCTATGAACTTCAAAAAAGTGAGTTTAATCAAGAAGCACTAACTCTCTACGAGGAAGAGAAAGATAAATTGAATAATGAGCAATTGTTTAACTATGGAACAGCTTTGCTTAACAATAAAGATTATAGCAAAGGGTTTCATGAGTATAAGCAGCTTCTTGAGGATAAAAACCTTGATGAGGATTTAAGAACAAAGATTGCTCAGAATACTCTTCTGTTCTTGCAGAGCAAACAGCAGGATGATCAAAAGAAGAGCCAAGAGCAGAAAAAGAACAAAAATCAGTCTCAAGATAATTCAAATAATCAATCTAAGGATCAACCAGGGCAAGGTGAACAAAGCCCTGATCAGCAGGATAAGAAAGATGGTTCTGGTGAAGATGAACAGAACGATCAGAACCAAGATCAAAAAAATGATCAGAATGATAAGAATAAGGATGATAAAGAGAAAGATAAGGATAAAGAAAAAGATTCTGAATCTGAATCTCAAAATCAGCCTAAGCCTCCTCAGAAAATTCCGGCTAAGCTAAAGCAACTAATGTCCGATGACAGAAAGCTTCAGATGGAGATGATTGAGCGAGGAACAAAAGATATGAATAAGAGAAAATCAAATTCAGGTAAGGACTGGTAATGAATAAATTACTATTGTTAATAATCGTACTTTTTACATTCTCTTCATGGGCCCAAGATAAAGTGACTGTGACACTTGAACCTAAGAAGCCGATAGTTAATGAAACTTTTAATGTCACTTTTAAAGTTAGTTCTGAAAATGCAGATGCGATTGAGGATGTTTCTTTTAAATATCCTGGCCTGACTGTTGTAGGTCAATCTCAGCAAGGGATTTCAACTCGCACGACTTATATTAATGGTACTCTTTCTATGACTCGTGAGATTACAGTCGTCTACGAAATGATGGCCAGTAATTTTGGAACAAAGTTTCTAAGAGACATTAAGGTTAAGGCCGGTGGGAAAATCTTAACTCACCCGATGATAAGTTTTGAGGTCATTAAAGAGCCTGAAACCAAACCAGATATATTCGTGATGGCCGAAGTTCCTAAAACGGACTATTTTTTGGGTGAAGGTCTTATTGTACGCTACCATCTTTACTCGCGTGTAAGTGTTAATACGCTTGATGTAAAAACATTTCCTAAACTGAACCATTTCTTAAAAAGATATCTGCAAGAGCCAGATCGTGCGGAGAGAGTTGAGGTTGATGGAAATATTTATCTTCGAAATCTCATTTATGCGGCCAAGATTTTCCCTGAAAAAACTGGAAAATTAAAAATTGATCCACTATCTCTTAGCGTAACTTATGCTAAAAGTAGAAACACTGATCCCTATAATTTCTTTGGATCTCCTCGAGATTTAAGAACGAGAACATTTTCCAGTGAGTCGATAGAGCTAAATGTGATGGCCTGGCCTAAACCTGTGCCGACTGATTTTACTGGGCTAGTTGGAAAACATGATTTTGTTCTTGATATGAATCAAAATAAATTGTTGGTAAATCAACCCCTAGAAGTCGTGTTGACTGTTAATGGTCCGGGAGCTTTGGAAAACTTTGAAGCACCTAAATTATTTGAATCTGCTGCTTTGGAAGAATTTGAAGCCAATGGTGAACTTAAAATTCAAGATGCTAATTTAGCCTCTAAGATATTTAAGTTTACTTATCTTGCTAAGGCTCCAGAGAATTTACCCTCGAAAGAATTGACTTTTTCTTATCTTGAGCCAACTAGTGGCCAGTATATTCAAGTGAAGACGACTAGAAATCCTCTTGAAATTGGAGGAGTTGCGAGAAAAGAATCAAAGGCAGAAGAAAAGAAAAAGGAAAACCCTAAAACTAATAACAATGATCAATCCCCTAAAAATGAAGAGATCATTTTTTCCGATATTACTTCTGGATTCAGTTGGTGGCATTTAGAAAAATATATTAATTTGGGCCTAGGGCTCATTGCTCTGTTGATTCTTCTTGGATTTACAGGAATTAAGCTCAAGAATCAAAGCACTAATACTGCTAAAATTCCGAACTCTTTTAAAAAGGATTTTAGCCAAGAAGAGTTTATCAAATGGATGTCTCCTGTGATAACGAGAGAGACAAAATCGATAAAAGAGGTTATTCATGACTTAGAGATTAGTGATGAGGCCAAGACCTACTTTGTTGAACTCATTAACTCATCGGATATGTCTCTTTTTGCTATGAATAAGAGAGACTTTAAGTACAAGTATAATCAGAAGTTTTATAGAGAAATTGCTGGAAAGATAGAGACCTATAATGAAAGTCATTCATAATATCTTAGAGATCCCTGCAGATAAAAAGATTGGCGTTACCATTGGTAACTTTGATGGCGTTCATATTGGCCATCAACATCTACTCGAAGATATCCGTCAGAAATGTGATAAAAAAGGTCTTGTTTTTGTCGTTGTTACTTTTGTCCCACATCCCCAAAAGATTCTTTGTCCTGGAAAAGAAAGATTTTTGATTAACAGTTATGCTTATAAACGCGAGTTGGTTAAAAAATTTGGAGTAGATTATCTAATTGAGATTGAATTTAACCGTGATTTCTCTACTCAATCTCCCGAAGAATTTTTAAAAGGGTTTCTTTTACCACATCCGGGTCTTAGTGATATTTACCTTGGCTATGACTTCGCTTTTGGAGCAAATAAACAAGGGGATTACGATATCGTTAAGGATACCTGTAAGAATGCCCATGTTGAAGTACAGCCCAAATTTGAATTAAGCGGAAAGATGGTTTCTTCAACTATCATCCGTCAGAATATTCTAAGCGGGAAAATGGAAGAGGTTAAAGAATTACTGGCCCGTCCTTTTCGTCTGGAAGGAACAGTAATTAAGGGCGAAGGAAGAGGGAAGAAGATCGGTTTTCCTACAGCAAATATTCTTATTTCTCAGGATCAGATTATTCCTGCGACAGGAGTATATGTAAGTCGTACAACAAATCGTGGAATGACGTATAACTCGATTACGAATGTTGGGCACAATCCGACGTTCAATAATTCGGATGATATCTTTATCGAAACTCATCTTTTAGATTTTGATGATTTTCTTTATGGAGAGAATATTGAAGTAGAACTCTTTAAAAAAGTTCGAGACGAGAAGAAGTTCTCATCGGTGAATGATCTGGTGGAGCAAATCAGAAAAGATGTAGACTACTCAAGGAATTATTTTTTGAAATGAAACTGGCACTTGTTGGTAAAAACATTTCTCACTCTCTTTCTCCCAAACTACAAAAAGAAATTTGGAAAGATCAGCTTGTCACCTATGACTTAATTGATGTTTCGGATATTTCCGAGCTTCCTTCCCTTGATGAGCTTGCTCTCAAGTATGATGGAATTAATATAACAACTCCTTATAAAGAAGCTTATGTTAAAGAGGTCAGGATCGTTTCGGATCTGGGAAAAATGATCGGTGCTATCAATACCATCTCGCTAAAAGATAAAACGGCAACCAATACGGATATCCTTGCTACTGAAAAAATCTTGTCTGATTTTTACCGAAATAACTCCTTGCTCGAAGTTCATCTATTGGGTTCTGGAGTGATGGCAAGAATGACCGAGCTGATAGCTAAAAAACTTAAAATTCCTTTTCACCAATATTCGCGTGCTACTCATGGTGATCTCACTAATTTTGATCTCAAAAATCTTGATCATAATGCATTGGTAATTAATGCTTGTTCACGTTCTTTTACGTTTAAAGGTGACATCTCTTCTCAGGTTATCTTTTGGGATTTCAATTATTCTTTCGATCCTCATAGGTATTTAGCTCAAAAAGTGAAGGCCTACTTTGATGGTCAAGAACTCCTTTGGGAGCAAGCAAAGTTTGCTGCACTCTTTTGGCAAGGCAAAAACTAAACTAAATGATTAAAATTCCGAAGATGTTACTATAAATCAAAGGTTTGTAGTCATGATCCGACAGGAATTTATTGATGTTGTTACCAATTTAGGGATGGCCACTCTTAAGGAGTTGAAGCGTCTTTCTTTAACGAAAGATGATGAGATTTCTGAGTTTGAACTTCTGGGAATGCCACATTTTAATGAGCAAAAGTTTGCGAAACTTTGTTCTGAGAAATACAACATTCCATTCATTGATTTAAAAAATGCCAAAGTACCGACTGATACAATTTCTTCTCTTAAAAAGAGACACATCATTAAGTATCGTGCGATTCCTATTCAGAAAACAGCCAACAGAGTAACGCTTGCAACTTTTGATCCTTCAGTCGTTGAAGAAGCGACAAAAGAATTAACAAACGTATTTAGAAAGCAAGTCGATTTTATTTTGACCAATATCTCTTCATGGAGAAAGTTGTACCTTGGAGTTAAAGAATCAGTAGATGATCTCATTAACAACATTGTTGAAGTCTCAGGAAGTCAGGTTCAAGAAGATATTAAAGCAGAAGATATTTCTGATGACGTTGTAACGTTTGTAAACAGAGTTCTTGCTGAAGCCTTTGTGAAAAAAGCTTCCGACATCCATGTTGAGCCTTACGAGAAGATTTTCAGAATCAGATTTCGTATTGACGGTAACTTAGTTGAGGTTGCACAACCTCCAAAAAGTATGCTCGCCCCGGTGTCATCACGTTTAAAGATTATGTCTCAGATGGATATTTCTGAGAAAAGAAAACCGCAGGATGGACGTATTAAATTAATGATTGGCGGTAAGCCGATTGATTATCGTGTTTCATCTCTTCCAACTCTGTTTGGTGAAAAAATTGTTCTGCGACTTCTGGATTCATCTAACCTTCAACTTGATATGACAAAGCTGGGGTTTGAGCAAAAACAACTCGATGTTTTCAAAGAAGGTATTTATAAGCCTTATGGGATGTGCCTTGTAACAGGTCCAACCGGATCGGGTAAGACGACAACTCTCTATTCTGCTATTGCAGATTTAAATACCCCTGATAACAATATTTCCACAGCAGAAGATCCTGTAGAGTTTAACCTAGAAGGTATTAACCAGGTAAACGTCAGAAAGGAAGTGGGACTAACTTTTGCTTCTGCCCTTAAGGCCTTCCTCCGACAAGATCCAGATATCATCATGGTGGGTGAGATCAGAGATTTAGAAGTGGGGGAAATTGCTGTTGAAGCTGCTCTGACTGGTCACTTAGTTTTATCAACACTTCATACCAACGATGCTCCTGCGACTGTAACTCGATTGTTAAATATGGGTATTGAACCCTTCCTGGTAGTCGCAGCCCTGAACGTAATTGTCGCTCAGAGACTATGCCGAAAAATTTGTATGAACTGCCGTGAAGAAAAGAAAGTTACTGAAGACGAATTGATTGCATGTGGATTTGCTCCTGCCTCAGCTTCAAAGATTAAAGTCTTTCAAGGTAGAGGCTGCGAGATTTGCAATAATACTGGTTATAAAGGACGACTTGCGATTTACGAAGTTCTACAAGTAACTCCCAAGGTTCGTGAATTGATTTTAAGAAATGCCTCTACCGACGATATTAAAAAACAGGCCATCCGCGATGGGATGAAGACACTTAGAATGAGTGCTCTGACGAAAGTAGCTCAAGGATTAACCACTTTAGAAGAAGCAATGTCAAACTCAGCTTCGGATCAAATGTAGGATTTGTGGAGAGAATATGAAGGACAAAACAGGAACGGCAACGGCAACCCAGACCAAAACAGCTTATGAAGGAGTCGCTCAGCTTCAAATTCAACAGCTATTTAAAGTAATGGTGGATAGTGGTGCATCCGATCTTCATATCACAGTTGGCTCAGCTCCTTCGATCCGTGTGAGTGGTGATATCGTTCGGGTGAAAGTAGGCTCCCTTACTCCTGACGATACGAAGAGACTTGTGTATCAGATTCTTACAGAAAAGCAGAAGGCCGATCTAGAAAAAAATTTAGATCTGGATTTTTCATTCGGTATTAAAGGGCTAGCTCGTTTTCGTGCTAACGTTTTCTATTCAAAAGGTGCAGTCGCAGCTGTTTTCCGTCTTATTCCGAGTTTAATTCCTGATTACGAAGCGTTGAACTTGCCACCAGTTCTCTTGGAAATGGTAAACGTCTCTTCCGGATTATTTCTCGTAACAGGTCCAACAGGTTCAGGTAAATCTACAACCCTAGCTTCTATTATTGATAAATTAAACGCAAACTCCGCAAGCCATATTATTACACTCGAAGATCCTATCGAGTTTGTGCATCAACATAAGCTATCCCTTGTAAATCAACGTGAAGTAGGTGTGGATACACATTCCTTCGCTCGAGGTATTAAATCTCTTCTAAGACAAGATCCAGATATCGTGCTTATCGGAGAGCTTCGTGATCCGGAGACAATTGAAGCAGCTCTTACGATTGCTGAAACTGGTCACATTGTTTTTGGAACACTCCACACAAACTCAACAATTCAAACAATCAACCGTATTATTAACGTTTTTCCTAGTGATCAACAGGAACAGATTAGAACATTGTTATCCTTCGTTCTTCAGGGTGTAGTTGCTCAGCAACTTCTACCAAAGGTTCCGAGCGGTCGTTGTATGGTCCAAGAAATTTTGAGGATTACTCCTGCGATTAGAAACTTGATCCGTGAAGATAAGGTTCACCAGATTTATTCACAAATGCAAATTGGCCAGGAAGAAACTGGTATGAATACGATGAACCAGCATATTAAGAAAAGACTGGATGCTGGTCTTATTACAATTGAGACAGCTATGACCTTCTCTAATAACCCAGAAGAATTAGCGAGAATGACTGGAGTACAGAAGAAGTAATTATGGGAAAATATCGTTATCAAGGCTTTGAGGCCGGTGGTAAGAAAATTGAGGGGACGATTGATGCCGACTCGGAGAAAGAGGCACGTAAACTATTACGTCGTCAAAATATTCGTGCGACAAAGATAAGCGCACCTTCAATTCTCGAGATTGACCTTGGTGAGTATTTGGCCGAAAAAGGTCTTTCAAAACCATTTGGTCAGGCTGAGTTGATGAGATTTACCCGTCAGCTTGCGATTCTAATTAATGCAGGAGTACCGATTCTTGAAAGTTTAGAAATTTTAGAACAACAAGAAAAGAATCCAAGTCTTAGAAAAGTTGTTCGGAATATTTCAGTTCATGTTGAAGAGGGGAAATCATTGTATGATGCGATGATCGGACAAATAGGTTTTACTAAACTTTATTGTTCTCTTGTTCGTGCTGGTGAATCGGCCGGTATCTTAGATACGATTCTCAATAAACTTGCCGAATTTTTAGAGAAGGCCGAAAAATTAAAGAAGCAAGTAAAGAGTGCTCTGACTTATCCCGTGATTGTTGTGATTGTGGGTGTTGCTGTAGTTTTTGGGTTAATGACTTTTGTGGTTCCTCAGTTCGTATCAATCCTGCAAGAGAGTAATCAAGAGATCCCTTGGGTAACTCAAACAGTTATCGATATTTCAAACTTTTTTCAAAACTACACTTTACTCCTCATTGTTGGAATCTTCAGTACGACAATGATCTTCTTGAATTATATCAAAACAACATCTGGTAAAAAACAATGGGATATCTTCACAATGAAGATGCCCTTATTTGGAATGCTGGTTATTAAGGGGAATCTGGGCTCTTTCACAAGAACACTCGCAACGATGCTATCGGCAGGTGTTCCCATTATTGATGCGCTTGAAATTTGTATTGAAACTTTAGACAACACTCAGATTGCTAAAGATCTAGAAAAAGTTCGTAAAGCTGTGATCGAAGGTAAATCAATTACTGAGCCATTGAAAAGAATTCGTTATTTTCCACCACTAGTAACTCAGATGATTAAGGTAGGGGAATCAACAGGTAACTTGGATCAAATGTTAATCAAAGTGGCTGACGTTTTTGAAGAAGAAGTAGAAGAGTTAGTGCAAAACCTGACTAAATTAATCGAGCCAATTATCCTCGTTGTTCTTGGTGGGATTATTGGATTTGTATTGATTGCTATGTACTTACCGATTTTCATGACAGCGGGAGGAGCGGAATAGTGATGCCAACTAAAATTGGCAAAAATTATTCCAGTACAAAGGTTCCACCTCTTTTTAAATATCTGGAAAGTGGTAAAATTATGAGTATCGGTATTGTGTTCTTATAATAATGAATCCGTGTGAATCTCAATTTCACAAGGTTAGAAAACTTAGTTCTCTTAATGAACTAACATAAGGAGTGGTACGTATGAAGGGTTTATTTAAACAACAGCGAGAGAGTGGTTTTACACTTGTTGAGCTGATGATTGTTGTTGCAATCATTGGTCTTCTCTCAGCAGTAGCGATTCCGAACTTTAAGAAGTATCAGGCAAGAGCGAAAGTTTCTGAAGCTAAGCTTCAGTTAGCTTCGATTTACACTGCGGAAGCATCATTTTTCTCTGATTACAACATGTATGCAACTTGTCTCCGCTACATGGGGTTTGATCCAGATCCTGAAAGATTTAACCGCTATTATGCAGTAGGTTTCTTTGCGGGAGCATCTAACCGTGTTCAGGCAGCTCATGATGCAGCAATTGCTTCGGGTCTTAATGCCGCTAGTTGTCCGCAAGCCAACACCATTACTAACGGTACGGGTCCTGCTGGAGCTGGGTCAATAGATGATACAACTATTAATGCTACTTATTTTCTCGCAAGAAAAGGTATTGGTGGTTCGCAGGTTAATACTGCTGCAACGGCTCAACTTAACGCTGCAGCGGCTGGTGGTAACTGTACGAGAGCTGGTCTAGCATTACCTGCTCCTACAGGTAACTGTGTCGGTACACAAAACGATGCGAACACCCAAGTTTTTGTGGCGGCAGCAATTGGATTTATTTCAGCTTCACATTTAACTGGGCAGACTGCTTCATCGTTAACGATCGATTCAACGAAAAACGTTAGAACAGTGGTTAATGGTTATTAATTTAAACAATTGATAATTTAATTCAAAAGGGCGAGCTTCGGTTCGCCCTTTTTTTATCTCTTAGGAATATGAATACGGTAAGGTTGAAACTTTCTAGGAGCAAGCCATCCATTCTCTGTTTTTAAGTAGGAATTTCCTTCAGCATCACGATAATCACAATTCTCTTTTTTGTTGTTTAAACAATCCAGATCTCTTTCTGCCTTGAGGGCATAGAAGTCATTCACCAATTTGTTTTGCAGAACAGGATCTTTTTCTCTTTGGATATTGTGATAAAGGTAATTGAGGGCTAGGTCGAAATTAAGAGTCGTTTCAAAACGAAGTTTGTTAATAATGAGTTTGATAGATAGTGGTGTCTTGGGGTGATTTTCGATCTTCGAAAGATATGAAAGGCCTTTTTCAAATTCACCAAGTTCAAAGTAATAGTTAAAACCTTGACGATAATTAAGTTCATAATCTTCTGGATAATATTGAAGACCTTGATCAAAAATATCAGCTGCCGCATTCATATCATCTTTGATGATCGATAAGTACATTCCACCCCAAAGGTAGTTGTAATAAAAATGAGGATCAAGACTGGCGATAGCTTTGAAACGAAGATACATCCAGTTGTTGCCATCATTGTTTTTGTATTTGATTTCATCCGATTGCAGTAACGTTTGTACCCAGATTAGACTTGAGATAAGTCTTTTGTTCCCAAGGGAAAAAATACGAAGGGCATCTTGGTTGATATTCACCGCCTTATCTTGCATTTGCAGCTCAAGCTTAGGCATTGGATTCTTTTGGTGCAAAAGAACTGCTGCAGAAAAAAAAGCAGAAGCTATGAAAAGAAGGAAAATGTTATTGCCAAGCTTAGAGTTAATCATAATGATTTTATTATGTTGAAATTTAAAGAGATCACCAAGATTTTTAAAACTGACTTAACCTCTCAGCCATTTGTCGCTCTTGATAATGTGAGCTTTGAAATACCTACCGGTTCCATGGTGGGGTTTCTAGGAGCGAATGGTGCAGGGAAAACCACATCAATTAAAATCATCATGGATTTTATTCGGGCTGATCAAGGGGCATTAGAATTCTCAAGTGAGCTTGGTAAGAATAAGAATGATATTCTTAAAAAGATAGGGTTTCTTCCTGAGCGCCCTTATTTTTATCCTAATCTCACAGGACATGAGTTTCTTCACTTCTTAGGCGGACTTTCTGAATTAAAGAAATCACAGATTGATCAGAATATTTTGAAATGGGCACCACGCTTTAAAATCGATCACGCTCTAAATCGTCAGCTAAAAACTTACTCAAAGGGTATGTTGCAAAGAATTGGTTTTCTTTCAACTATTATTCATGACCCAGAATTTATTATCCTGGATGAGCCGCTTTCGGGCCTTGATCCCATTGGAAGGAAAGAGTTAAAAGACGTCATCGTGGATGTTCACAAAAGCGGTAAAACAGTATTTTTTAGCTCGCATATTGTCTCGGATATTGAAGAAATCTGTGATCGAGTGATTTTCTTGCAGACGGGAAAAATGGTTTATGACGGTGGAGTACAATCGCTTCTTAATACTCATGAACAAAAAGATTATTTGGTTAAGGTTCAAGGTTATGGTTTCACTCCTTCGGTTAAGCATCAAGAATACACTCGATTGGCAGGGAATATTACTACTTTCAAGATTAATCAACAGGATCGAGAAGTTCTTCTGGCAGAAGTGTTGAACAAAAAAGTGGAGCTTATTGGACTAGAGTTCATCAAACCAAGTCTGGAAGAAATTTTTTACAATATTAGGTCTAAATAATATGTTAGCTAAACTCCTTCTTATTTCTCTTTATACTTTTAAAGAGATCTTCAAAAGTAAAATTCTCTATATCACTTTATTTATCGGTATTGCTTTGATGGTGATGACCTATGTTGCCACCGAGTTTACTTATGGAACTCCTGATAAAGTTGCCCTCGATTTCGGTTTAGGAATGCTTTCTCTTTCGTCTCTGGGGATTTCACTTTTTTTAGGAGCGACCCTTTTACCAAATGAAATCAATTCTCGGACTGTTTATATGGTCATCTCAAGGCCAGTGCCTCGCTGGGTTTTTATCATCGGTAAGATTTTGGGTCTCATCGCGATTCTGCTAATCAATGTTCTAATTCTTTCATTAATGACTTTAGCTTGCTCTTATCTGTTAGGGGGAGAAGTCAATCTAGTGACGATTTGGGCCATTGTTTTTAACTGCTTAGAGGCAATTCTCCTCTTACTCGTAGTTGTTTTTCTTTCTTTATTTCTCAATACCACCTTGGCGACTGTGGTCTCGCTTCTCATTTTATTGTTAGGACATGCGATTAAAGAAACTCAGGAAACTTCGTTTGTAAAAATGAGAGGTTACCTTAATACTGTTCTTGAAGCCTACCATCTCATTTTGCCTGGTTTTTATAAACTCAATCTCAAAGATTTTGCCATCTATCAGAAAACAATTGAGACAAGCTATTTAGTAAACGCGTTCTTATATGGAACGTTCTACTCATTGTTTTTACTCTTTTTGATCATTTTTATCTTTAATAGGAAGAACATCGACTAATGGAACTTTTTTATAGCGTATTTGTTTTTATTTTTGGGTTGTTGATTGGAAGTTTTCTAAATGTCGTTATTTTGCGGCTTCCAAAAAACGAAGATCTCGTTTTTAAGAGATCCCATTGTCCTCAATGTAAAAATCAATTGAAGTGGTATCACAATATTCCAGTTGTTAGTTTTGTTCTCTTACGCGGTAAATGTGCTTTTTGTCATGAGAGAATTTCTTGGCGCTATCCTTTAATTGAATTATTGACCGGCCTAACTGCATTTTGGTTGTTCCCTAATGACCCAAGTTATGAAGCCATTGGAATGGCGGCATTTTACTTTTTTGTGGCCTGTATCTTTATTTGTCATTTTTTTATCGATTTGGACCATCAACTACTCTTAGATAAGCTCAATATATATTTGGCCATTTCCTTCTTCTCTTTTGCCGTCCTTCATTTTCATTGGAGCTACTGGGCTATTGGCTCAGCTCTCGGTTTTTTTGGAACACTCGGTGTAACTTGGTTATTCTATAAACTCAGAGGGCAGGTTGGCCTAGGTGGCGGTGATATAAAACTTTTTGGCATCCTTGGGCTTTATCTGGGACCCACTGGCATCATGATGAATATTTTTCTGAGTTGTCTTCTTGGGGCAAGTGTCGGAATCATTTTGATTGTTTTGGGTAAAATGACCAAAGAAAAACCACTAGCCTTTGGCCCTTCTATTATTTTAGTGGCCTGTTTTCAGATCTACTTTCCTGACTATTACGCTAAAGTACTGCAATGGTTTCTGTGATATGAAGCACTAAATCCTTGATAACCCATTTACCCCTTGTCTATAATTAACTAAGTTCATCAATAAACTATCAAAGACAAGGAAGACTTTGGCAGCCTCACTTAAAGACCAAATAGAATCTTTAGTTTCAATGCTTAACTCAGGTGGAGTCATAGGTATTGATATTGGTTCACACAGTATCAAATTGTGTGAATTGGGTGGCGGTTTAGGTAAACTGAAAGTTGATAGATTTGCCGTTCTTCCACTTTCTGAAGCAGCAATTATTGAAGATGAAATTCAAAAGTTTTCTGAAGTAGCAGATACAGTTAAAGAACTCATTCGTGTAACAGGAACAAAGTCAAAGAATGTATGTATTGGTCTCTATGGGCCAAATACCATGACAAAAAGAATGAACGTTCCTGAAGGTTCTCGTGAAGAAATTGAAGACCATGTTATGTGGGAGTCAGAGCAATACATAACCTTCGGTGCTGATGATTCAAGAATTGATTTTGATATCATTGGTGATAACGAAGGTGGCGGTAAGGAAGTATTTGTTGTCGCTGCTCATAATGAACTTATCGCAGCTTTTTCAGATGTTCTTAAAGAAGCGAAGTTAAATACTAAGTTTGTTGATCTTAACGTTTTGGCCCTCTCAAATGTATTCGAAGAAGTCTACAGAGAAACAGATGGTAGTTTTTTACTTCTTGATATGGGGGCTTCGAGTACTAAGATCGTTATTTATAAGCGTGGAGCACCACTCTTTACAAAAGAACTTCCTATTGGCGGAGGTTTAATCACTGAAGAAATTCAAAGACAAATGGCCGTAAGTTACGAAGAGGCAGAAGATCTTAAAACGACTTATGATAGTCGTGGAAATCTTCCTGAAGAAATTCTCAATATCGTTCAATCACAGATTGAACTTCAGGTGAGCGAAATTAAGAAAAACGTGAATTTCTATATTACGGCTGGGTCAGCTGAAAAAGTTGACCAATGTTTCATCACTGGAGGTAATTCACTGACTTCGGGAATGATTGAAATGCTAAATCAATCTCTTGGAATCAATGTCGATCGCTTGGATCTTTTCCATAATATCAAAATTAATGAGTCTCAGTTTGATTTAAGTTCAGAAGAATTTAGCGCTATAGCTTCCATCGTCGTTGGTTTAGCCATGAGGAAGTTCTAATGATTCGTATTAACCTCTCAGCTTCCAAAAAAGGTACAGCCCTCGCAGGTTTGTCCGGACTTGATTTTTCAGCGATTAAAGTTAAAGCAGTTGGGATAGCGATCGTTCTTTTATACCTTCCAGATTTTACTTTAATCCCTATGCTTACAACTGAGAAAGACAATCTACAGCAAGTGATAGCAAGTAAATCGACAGAGCTTAATAGGCTCACTCGAAAAATTGAAGAAGCCAAAATTTACGAGCAGCAAATTAAGGAATTACAGGCCCAAGAAGAGAATTTGAGCCAAAAACTTGTTGCCGTTAAAAATGCTATCTCTGAAAAAAAGAATCCGGCATCAATACTGCTCTATATTGCTAAGCACACCCCCGATGATTTGTGGATAACAAGTATATCCATTAAAGGGACAGAGATGACAATCAAAGGTGAAGCTTTGAGCTATCCTGCAGTAGGTAACTTCGTCTCTAGTATTTCGGACTCTGTATTTATTGCTGGATCAAATATTGTGCGTACTGGTAATAAGCTTCGTGAAGCTGATAAAGCTAGAATTGAAGAGTTTGAAGTGAAATTTATCATTGGGAGATTTGACCAATGAAAAATCTATCGACACAGTTTTTTAAAAACTTACATATCTTAATTATTTTATATGCTCTCTATGGTTTATGGGTTTTTTGGGATGAGCATTCCATGGCCATGGATCAAATGAATATGCAGTCACAAAATTTGGATAATGAAATTGTGGCCAGTCAAAAACGATTGAGTGAAGTTCAAGAGTTTATTAAAAAGAGAGACGAGTATAAGTTACGAGTAGAGGAAGTCGCAAAGAATATTGAAGCTGTTCAAAGGCAACTTCCACCAGAAATTGTGGACAACCAGATTATTAACTTCTTTAAAGGTGAGTTAACATCACTGAACGTAAAAGAATCCGATGTTGTTCCTGGTGTTGAAAACGCAACAACTTACTTTATTTCGAAGGATTATAAGCTTACTTCGAAAGCAACTTTTCTTCAGATGCTAATTTTCTTCGAAAGAATTGGAACGGCTGCTCGAATTTATAATATTTCTGAGCTTTCGATGGATGTTGCCCAAGGCGGTCGTAAAGGACGTTTTCAAGTTATCGATGCTACTGCTAATATTCAAGCATATCGTTTCAACCCAGACTTTAAAGTAGAAGTAAGGTTAGAAAATAATCCTGCCTCTGGAGCTGTAAATGAAGGAGGCGGAGAATGATGAAGTTATTGCTTTGCCTTTTATTATCAGTTAACTGCGTATGGGCCCAAGACAATATAGAGAGATTTTTTAAAGATAAGACGAAATTAGAGAATCCTTTGGAACTTAGAGATCCATTTAGGGCTCCTGTTGTAAAATTTAAAAAAGAATCTAAAACTGACAAAGCCAGTCAAGATCCTGAGGAGCTACTTCAATCGGTGAACATCAACGATATTCGTATTCAGGGTGTATTGGTTGGTAAAGAGCGAAGAGCAATTGTGAAATTTAATTCAAATGATAAAATGCCTGCAGTGATAATCAAGGAAGGTTATCGAATCGGCCCGGATAGGGTTGAGGTCAAGGCGATCTTACCAGGAGGAGTAATCCTTGTGGAGAAGATGATCAATGTGTATGGACAGGAAGAATATTTGGAAACAGTGATACCAATTTCTAAATAATGTTTATACAATAAGATTAGGCGACAACTTTTAAGGAAGAAAGTATGAAGAAAGGATTTTTTCTAATTGCCTTAATGATTCCGCAATTTTTATGGTCCCAGGAAGTTAAGACTGTAAACTTTGTTCAAGAAGGTGAAATCTCAAAATTAATTATTGAAACAGATAAGCAAGTCATTGCTAATCGTTTTCATGTTCAGGAAGATAAGCAGATTATTCTTGATCTTCAGGGAGTTAAAATCTCTCCAAAGTGGCTAAGAGGAATCGATACTTCTGAATTCCCGGGTCCTGCCGTTTATATTTCTGGTTACAAAAAACCTGGTTCTGAAAAAGATATTCGTTTTGCGGTTCAGTTGCGTGATAACGTGCGCTCACTGCTTGAGACGAAAGGCAATCAGATCATACTCAATATTGAAAATCGCTTCGGTGTTTTCTCTCGCGATAAAATTCGTAATTTTGAAAATCAAAAAGATTCTTTAGAGAAAACAATTCAGGACTCAGTTGCATTGAATGTACCCAAGTCTTCTAGCATAGAGGATATTCTAGAGAACTTAACTCTATCTGGTCCTAAAAAGTATATTGGAAAGAAAATCTCCATTAATGTAAGAGAGATGCCGCTGGCCGATCTTTTAAGTATGGTTGTGGACGCTTCTGGTTTTAATATTATTCTTTCCGATAAAGTGGCCGCTGACTCTGCTCCCATTACCTTAACTTTGACCAACGTTCCTTGGGACCAAGCACTTGATACTATTTTTTCAGTAGTAGGTTTAGTAGCAAGAAAGAATGCGAATATTCTTTTTGTTATGACGAAAAAAGAAGCTGAATCTGAGCGTGAGGAAAGCATTAAGGAAGAGTTACAAAAACAAGAATTAGTGCCACTTCTTACTAAAGTATTTCTTATAAACTACGCAAAGTTAGAAGATCTTGAAAAAATCGTTAAAGATTATCTTACTCCGAAGAGATCGGCTCTTCAGCGTGATATAAGAACGAACTCTTTAATCGTTCGCGATACACCAGAGTCTATCGAGCGCATTAAAAAGATTATTGAAGTTTTAGATACTCAGACTCCACAAGTTCTTATTGAATCGAAAATTGTTGAAGCAACAGAAGATTATTCAAAAAGAATTGGTCTTCAGCGTGGTGTGAGTTTTGGATATGATCCTGTAAGCCAATATGGAGCACCTGCAGGTCCAGGTTTCTCTTTCAGTACAGCACCGAATGCTCTTAACCCAGGATTTATGGGAGCAACAATTGCTGTTTATAAGAGATTGTTAAACCTTGATTTCAACCTTCAATTAATGGAGTCGGAATCTAAGGGACGCATTATCTCCACTCCTAAGGTTGTTACTCAGAATAAAGTTACTGCCACAATTAACAGTACAGAAGAAACAAGTTTTAGAGTTCAGCAGCCTGCTACGGGTAACCAGCCGGCCCTTGCCACTTTCCAAAAAGTTCAAGCGGATTTAACTCTTCAAGTGACTCCTCATGTAACTAATGATGGTTCAGTTATTATGGATTTAGATCTTAAGAAGTCTGCCTTTGGAGCACGTCCAACTGCCGATTCTCCACCAGATCAAACAAGTAGAAACGTTAAAACAACGGTGCTAGTTGAGAATGGATCTACCATTGTGATCGGAGGTCTTTATCAGACTTCGACAATTGAAACCATTTCGGGGATTCCATTCATGAAAGATCTGCCACTGGTTGGCTGGTTGTTCAGAACTCCTGAAGCACCAAATACGAAAAAGAATGAGCTCATCATCTTCTTGACTCCAAGAGTGATGAACCAAGAAGCTATGGGTATGACTCAGAGACAGGCAACACTCAATGCCTCTGAGGGCGCATCCAGTTCTCCACTTTAAGAGGAGAGGCTTTAGATGGTTAAGAAGAACTCAAATCTCTTAGTTAAGTATCAAGGGATGTATGATAAAAATCCCCGATCGCGAGTTTTTGCTCCGCTTGCTGAGAGTTATAGAAAATTTGGTCTCTTGGATGAAGCTTACAAAGTTTTAAAAAACGGAATTAAGCATCATCCTGATTATGTCTTAGGTCATCTAGTACTTGCTCATTGTTATTTTGATGAAGAGAAGTATCAGCTGGTTTATGAAACTCTCAAGCCTCTACTCGCTAAGAATATTGATAATGTTCAAATGCAAAAGCTCTTCTCAGAGTCTTGTATGCAGTTGGGTCATCTTGAAGAAGCTCTTGATACCTTCAAGTATCTTCTCTTTTTAAATCCTCAGGATAAGTACTTTGCTTCTCAAGTTAAGAAGATTGAGGACGATTTACAAGTTGGAGTAAAGCAATTCTCAAGTGATCAACTGATTAAAGCTCCTGATAGAGAGATCATTGAAACTTCGGAAGATGACTGGGTTCAAGTTAATTTTAATCAACCGAAAATTATTGAAGCTCCAAGCAAGAAAGAAGAGTTACCAGCTCCTCAAATGGATATTGAGGATGAGTGGCAAATGAATAGAGTCGATGAGAAAATCGATTTTGTTCAGAGCGCACCAACTGTCCATGAAAAAGGTCTGGAAGATGATTTCTATGCCGATGAATTTGAAGAGTTTGGCGATATTGAAGAAGTTAACGCCAGCGAGCTTCATGCCGATGAACCAATTATTTCTCACACACTCATAGATCTCTACTGTGCTCAAGAGTACTTTGATAAAGCAACAGAACTCTTAGAAAAAATCCTTGAACTTAACCCGGATGACCAGCTAAGCAGAAGAAAGCTAATGGAAGTCATGGCCAAAAAAGTTGCATCTTTTGATGAACAAGATGGACATGATGAATTGATTTCGATAATTGAAAACCAAGTTAAATCTAAACCTCCACGAATTGATATTGTTGAAGACAAGTTTAACTTCTTTCTTGCTGAAATTAGAGAACGGGCCAATCAGCTAAGGTAAAATCATGAACAAAATTTTAATAATTAACGGACCCAATTTAAACATGCTTGGGAAACGGGAACCTATGGTCTACGGGAAAGATTCCCTAGACGATATCAAAGAGTTTACCGAGAAAACTTTAAATGAGCCGACCCTCACTTTAGAGTGGTATCAATCCAACATTGAGGGTGAAATTGTCACTAAAATTCAGAAAGCTCACCAATCTGATATCAATGCGTTAGTTATTAATCCGGGGGGGTATTCTCATACCTCAGTGGCGATCCATGACGCACTGAAAATTTTAGAAATACCCATTATTGAAGTACATTTGAGCCAAATTTATGCTCGCGAGAGCTTTAGGCATACATTATTGACGGCAAAAGCCGCATCCTCCATAATGAGCGGATTCGGAAAACAGAGTTATTACTTAGCAGTCAAGTCACTGCTAGATAAAAAGGAATAAGTGCATGTATCAAACGACAGATTTTAGAAAGGGGTTAAAGATCGAACTGGAAGGTAAGCCATGGATCATCGTGGATTTCCAACACGTTAATCCTGGTAAAGGTTCTGCTTTCGTTCGTACTCGTCTAAGAAATCTTGAAACAAACCAATCACTAGAAAGAACTTTCAAAGCAGGTGTTGATACAGTTGGTAAACCTGATATGGAAGAAATAGAGATGGAGTATAACTACGCTGATCCAGATGGTTTCAACTTCATGAACCAAGTTAACTTTGAAATGGTTCACTTAACTCACGATCAAGTTGGTGATTCTAAAAACTTCCTTCAAGAAGGTATCAAAGTTTACATTCTTTATTATAACGGAAGACCTATCTCTATCGAGCTTCCAAATTTCATCAACCTTAAAGTTGAATCAACTGATCCAGGTATGAAAGGTGATACAGCTGCTGGTGGCTCTAAAAAAGCAATCATGGAAACAGGTCTACAAGTAAACGTTCCTCTTTTCATTAAAGAGGGAGAAATTTTAAAAATCGATACTCGTACAGGCGAGTATGTAGAGAGAGCAAAGGCTTAATCAATGGACGTTAAATCATTAAGAGAAATCGTTAAAATCGCTCGTGACCATGGTGTTGCTGAATTAAAAGTTCAGAGCAAAGATTTTAAAGTTAAAGTTAGTTTCGTATCTGGCGTTGCTGCTCCTGCTCAAGTTGCAGTTGCTGCCCCAGTTATTCAACCGATTGCAGCTCCTATTCAAGCAGCTCCAGTTGCAACAGCTGCGGCTCCAGCAAAAGCTGCTTCATCTGATGCTGGCCTTCATGTGGTAAAATCTCCATTCGTGGGGACTTACTACAATGCTCCATCTCCGGGTAAACCGACATACGTAAAAGTGGGAGATAAAGTTACTGTTGGACAGTCACTTTGTATTCTTGAAGCGATGAAAATCATGAACGAAATCGAGGCTGATAAGTCTGGTGAGATCGTTGAAATTTGTTGCGACAATGAGTCTCTAGTTGAATACGGACAGCCACTATTTAAAATTAGACCTAACTAATGAAAGCACATAAGAAATTTAAGAAGGTTCTCATCGCTAACCGCGGTGAGATTGCCATCAGAGTAATCAGAAGTTGTCGTGAATTAGGTATTGAGACTGTTGCAATTCACTCTACAGCAGATGAGGATTCTCTCCATGTAAAAATGGCAGATGAGTCTGTTTGTGTAGGCCCTGCAAAATCGACTTTCTCATACTTGAACATTCCTCAAATTCTATCTGCAGCCGAAATCACAGGTGCTGATGCTATTCACCCTGGTTATGGTTTCTTATCAGAAAACACCGAGTTCGCTCGTATGTGTGAGAAGTGGGGAGTAACTTTTATTGGTCCATCTGTTGAGTGTATCAACTCGATGGGTGATAAAATTGAATCAAAAATCACTGCAAAAAAAGCAAATGTACCTACTCTTGAGCCAATTCATATTAAAGGTATGGCCGAAGCTCAGATCGAAGCTGAAGTTAAGAAAATGGGATTCCCGGTTCTTATTAAAGCAAGTGCTGGTGGTGGTGGACGTGGAATGAAGAGAATTGATGAAATGTCAGTTCTTCATACAACGATCGCTCGTCTAACAGAAGAAGCAAAAGCGGCTTTTGGAGATGGTACACTTTTCATTGAAAAGTACGTTCAAAATCCTCGTCACATCGAGGTACAGATTCTAGCTGATCAGCACGGAAACGTAATTCACTTAGGTGAGCGTGACTGTACAATCCAGCGTCGTTTCCAAAAAATTCTAGAGGAAGCTCCATCTCCAGTTCTAACGAACGAAGTTCGCCAAGAAATCTGTGATGCGGCCGTAAGACTTGCTAAATTCGTAAATTACGATTCAGCAGGAACAGTTGAATTCTTATACGATCAAGATACTCAGAAGTTCTATTTCATGGAAATGAATACTCGTATCCAAGTAGAGCATCCAGTAACTGAAGGTCGTACGGGAATTGACCTGATTGCTGAAATGATTCGTCACGCCCAAGGGGATGTGATGCGCTTTAAGCAAAAAGACATTCTTTTTAGAAATCACGTGATGGAGTTCCGTATTAATGCGGAAGATCCTAAAACAGGTATGCCATCTCCAGGAAATATCATTCACTATCACCGTCCAGGTGGAATTGGTGTGAGAACGGATGATTATATTTACACTGGCTATACTGTACCGCCTTACTATGACTCTATGATTTCTAAGATCATTGTCCAGGCCGATAATCGTGAAAACTGTATTACCAGGGCCCGCAGAGTGCTTAATGAGACAGTGGTAAGTGGGATTCAAACCAATATCAACCTACATAAGGAAATATTGGATGATTCTGACTTTATTGAGAGTACTTTTTCGACCAATTATTTATCCCAGAAGCTTTTTAACGTATAATTAAATCGAGTATTTAATTAGACGTAGGAAGCGCAAGATTGGTTGAACAAATAGAAAAAATTCGGCTCATGATGGCCGAACAAAGATACATAGAGGCCCAGCAATTGGTAGAGCAAACTATGCTTATGCATAAGAGCGACCAGCTGCTGGGCCTTTATATTGAAATCCATCTGCTGCAGGATTCTCAGCTTCCTTATCCAGAGACTGTTTCTTTTATTAAAATAATCCAAGAACAAGATCCACATCACGGCCTTGATTTACTTTTTAAACTTAATGCTCAGACGGTTGAAGTAAAAATTTTAGAACTTAATCTCTACGCGCGATTGGGTGCTTTAGATGAACTGTATAAAAGTATTTCAAACTTCTATCTCTATCTTTATGAAAGAAAGATCCCAAGAGTTTTCATCAATGTGCAAGAACTTCGAAAGAAGTATTTTTCAAGTGATTTTAAATTAGAGTTACAAGAAATTGCACTGGAAGCTGATCGTGGCTGGACAACTGATTTAGAAAGCAGGATCAATCGCATCATTCAGGATTGTTTCCAAAGTTATAATGTTAAAAACAGAACTGATAAAATTCAGCAACTTTATCAAATTATTGAGGCCTTCCCATTTAATAATGGCTCTCGGATAACAGCTTCACTGCTTAAGCTATATCTTGAGGGAATCAAAGAAGCTAAGGATTACAAAAAACTTATTGAGCTAGTTCTTTACTTTGAAGATATATCAATGAAAGCAATAGTGCTCAATCTGCTGGATAAGCTAGGGCTAGAATCAGCATCTGCATCTTATGCGGATAGCTTTAAGCTCAATACTGACTATAACTTTGTTCTTTTTGAAAAATACTATCCGCATCTCAAAAAGTATTTTGTTACAGCTAAAAAAGAAGTCATCAAAGAATTCTTACCAACAACAGAAATTGATCTTACTCTTTCTGGGGTCAATGAGGACTATGATGGAGATAATTTGATCCATGAAGTGGATGAAAGTAACTCTGATTCAGATATTTTGGATAATCTCAAACATCTGGAATATGACTTAACCGGTTGGCTGAATCTATCAGTGAGTTTTATTCAATCTGATTTTCCTAAGTCTGCACTCTTTTGTGCCCAGTGTGTTCGGGATCTGGCCACTACTGATGAAGAGTTCTTGAAAGGAAGTTATCTGGCCACTCATGCTTTAATGAAGTCTCATGACTACCGCCTAGCTCTTGATTATTGTTATGAGGCTATCGAGCGCTCAGTTCTTGAAACGGATATGCTTTCGTTTTCCTATTTGGAGGCAGAGCTATTAATCCAATTAGGTGAAAAGCGAGCTGCCAAAATAGTTATTTCTGAAATCCAAAAAATTGATGCCGATTATCGTTTAAGCTCTAAAATGCAAAAGAGGTTAGATGAGATTTAATGCAATCATTGCCGCATTCTTATTCATTATGATTGCGACTTTTGTTGCGTTGGGTGTTTTCGTCCAAACACCTTCTTTTGCCCGACTTGTTACCAAAGTAGTGACTGATATCTCTCATAAAAAGACAGGCGTTAAGCTCTCTTTAGGGCAGATGAATATTAGTGTATTCCCGCCAGGTATTGAATTTAATAAGGTAGAGATCAGCAAGGAAATCAGTGAGAAGGAATATGTGTGGGCCGAACTAGGCCAGGTCGGAATCTATCTGAGCTTGATCGAGATTGAAGAGCGCAAGATTTCTTTTGGTGAGCTGAGTGTTGATCAGGCCGTTGTTGATATTCGTTTAAAAGAGAAAAAGAAAAAAAAGAAAAAAGATGAAACCCCTGCTGAAATTCCAAAGGCAGTTATCGATAAAGTTTTTGAAACAGTTCAAAACCTACCTTTTCATGTTGATACCCTGCTTTTAGAAAACACGCTCGTCAACTATAACGGCAAAGAGATTAATCTTAAGCGTTTTAAAATCTTTGAAGAGAAAGGTAAGTTGACCTCGCGCTTTCATGTTTCAAATCTCTCACTTATAGAAAATTTAAAAATTGATGAGATCTGGGGTGATTTAGAAGTCGGTCGAGAGAATATTCTTATTCAGCGATTAAAAATTCAACATGACATTCACCAAGTTCTTCTTAAGGGTGAAGTTGAAGATTATGCCAAATTAAGCCGTGCTCGTGCTTCAGTTAAAGGTGAATCAAAAATTTATCTCAATGCAAGTCATCGCCAGATGAAACTTCCTGATTTCTTGCAAATTGATGGAGGTGTAGCCTCTGTTCTTTTTGATATTAACTACGATGAGAATAATTATGGTGCTGATGTAGAGCTTTTTGTGGAGAAGCTCAAATCCAATATTCTCAAAGCGGACGAGTTACGAGGAAGGATGACCTTTAAAGATGGGAATCTGGATCTAAAAAGCCTATTTGTGAAAGAAGGAAAAGGAAGTGCTGAATTAATCAGACCCGTGACTCTCTTCTCACTTCCTAAGTGGAGTTTCTTTAATGAGCCATTACTGCTAGATGCAAACGGACTAAAATTACGTGATGCTCTTAGATACTTGGAATTTCTCGATGTGCTTGATGCGGAACTTTACGGAAAAATAACTGTTAAGAGAATTAAGAATGGATTCGCCTTTGTTCCAGAGAATAACTTCACTGTTAAGAATCTAACTTTAGAAGTGGGAGAGAATGATTTTCAAATTCTAAAAGTTGATGAAGGGCAATTCTTTAACTCAGAATTTGCTGTCGTTAACAAAGAATTTCAAATGAAGGCAGATATCAGTCTTTTGGATTCCAAACTGACGGCCACTGGATTTGCCAATTCTAAAGATCTCTTCTTTGAAGTAAAGAATGCTCAAATTAATTTTTCTGATCTCGGTAATATCGCCAAGACAGAGCTGGCAGGGCAAGGAAAGCTGAACTTAACAGTTAAGGGTCCCACTAAAAAAACAAGACTGGACTTTGATGGTAAGTTTTCAAACTTCTCTGTTTTAGGTTATCAGCTTGGAGATGCTGATATTGATATTAGTATTCCAATCTCTCAGGGAATGGTTGTTATCAATAAAGTGGAAGCTTTAATGGGGGCAACTCCGATCAGTGGATCAGGAAGTATCAGTTGGAAAAATTCTGATATCGCCCTTGGGATTGATTCACCTTTGGCCTACCATAGTGATGTGGTGAAGATTCTTAATCCTATCTTTTCAAAACTTTCCTTTTTGCCAAAAGATCTAGATTTTAAGACAAAAATAGATGCTTATATCTACGGGAAAATTAATTTAGATGATTTGAAAATCAAGGCCAACTTAAATGCCCATGATGTGATGGCCTATTCAGAGTTTTTTAATGAAGCGGGAATGGAGCTGGAGTTTAAGAAAAGAGAGCTTTCATTTAACAAAGTAAAGATCAAGAAAGACCAGTCCTATATTACAGGTAATTTTTCTTATAATTTAGTTAATGATTATTTAAGAGTGGGCTTTCTTTGGGATAACCTGCTGTTATCAAGTTTCTCCTTTACCAGGAATTATGGAATCAATATTGATGGATTGATGTCTGGTGGGATTAATGGCCAAGGCTCGAAGTTGGATTTCTCCATTGATTTAAAAAATTCACTTAGGCAGACTGTTTATCAAAACTATAACTATCATGATTCATTTTTTGATATCAACATCAGACCATTTGAAGTTTCTGGCTCTCTTAATATTTTTGGTAAGTCTATTATCTCATCCTTTAAATATGCTTTCTCTCCTTTAGAGAAGTCATTTGTTAATTTAGGAATTGATGTTGAGGATATTAAGCCTCATTGGGTCGCTTTATTAGGTCATCATCTGGATTCTGAGGAACTAACAGGGAAATTTAAGTTTGATGGATCATCTAACTTTACTTCTGATCTTCATCATTTCGACTTGATTGCTAACTTTAAAGAAATTTCTTTCAATCACCCGGAGTTCAACTTTCATTATGAAAGTGAACTTCCTGAATACATTGTGAAAGATAATAAGATTACGAAATGGATTTTCGATGCCAATTCACCTGATCTTCATTTGAAAACAACCGGCTCTGGAGAGTTCGGAAAGAAAGTGAGCATGTATCAGGAGATGACGGTTAATGCCAAAATCCTAGAAGTGTTATTTCCGATGATCATTTCTAGTGATGGGCGCTTCAAGTTTATTTCTCGCTTTGATGGAAACAAGGATGATTATAAGATTTATTTCAAAACGACCAGTAAGGGAATGTCGCTTGCTGTAGAGAATCTTCCGACCAATATTAATGATCTCAAATTTGATTTGGACCTTTTAGACAAAAAGCTAAATGTTAAAGAGCTTGTGGCCCATCTGGATACAGGTAAAGTTTCGTTTTTGGGAGACATTTACTTCGATGGAAAAGAGCCTGATGTAAATCTCAAGTACATGATTGATAGAACTGAGGTACCGATATTAGGAAAGTCTTCGGTGAACCTTTCAGGTGAAGGAATTATTCTCGGTAATAACTTTCCTTATAACATCTCAGGTGAAATCTTGATCAATAAAGCAAGTATCATTAATGAGCTTGATGAGTTTACTGGAAAGTCTGCTTCAGTATCTCAGATTCGTTATTTACCAGAAGATCAGGATTCAATTCTCGGGAAGATGTTCAATCTTGGCTTAAATGTTAAGGCCGAGAACCCTATTGCTATTACCAACTCGATGTTGGATGTCTATTTGAAGGGTCAGGTAAGACTGACAGGAAATCCGCTGCGGCCTAAGGGGGAGGGAAGACTTTATGCACCTTCGAACAGCTCAAGAATTTTCTTTAAGAACAATGAATACATAATTGTAGGCGCTGATTTTAATTTCTCTCCCAAAAAAGAAATTTCAAATCCTGATTTCGATATCCAGGCCACAACGACTATTTCAAACTTTAATATTCAGGCCAAGGCGTATGGAGATCTGGAAAGATTTAATTTTGATTTAACTTCAGATCCGCCACTACCACGAAATTCGATTTTCTCACTCATTGCTTTTGGGTATACGGATGAGATTCAGAGAACACTTAATCCTCGAGAGCAGCAGAACTTAACTTCAGTAGGAGTAGGGTCTTTTGTATTTGATAGATTCAGAATTGCTGATATTCTCAATAAGCAGTTTGGACTTCAGGTCAATCTCGGAACAGTTTTTGAGCAATCGCAAACTTCATCGATGCTAACTGGACGCTCGCAAGACGGACAGGGGACTCTTGGTAGAACTCGATCGGCCACAAAAATTGAACTTAAAAAGAGATTAGATGATGCCATGACTTTATCAGTGTCTTCGACTATGGGTGGAAGTATTGGTCAACGTCAGAGCATGAACTTAACCTACAACCTCAACAAGAAAATGCAACTTGAGGGGGTGTATGAACTGCGTACCAATGAAGAAGGTCTTGTAGACGTGATTGATAACTCCATTGGCGGTGACGTAAAGCTTCGTTGGACATTTAAATGATGGCTTTGTTATTTGCCTTTCTATTCAGCCTTTCTGCTTGGGCCTATCAGATTGATAAGGTAGAAGTAGAGTGCTCGCCTGCTAAGTACTGTCAAAGTCGCAAAAAGCAGTTCACTACTCTCAAAGGAGAGTATCGTAGTTATTTTCACTTTCGTGAGAGCATTAAGGTTCTTGCCAATGATGGCGGCTATAAGTCATTTTTCTATGAAATAGACGATAATCAAAAATTGTCGATTCAATTTTCTTTAAAGCCCATTGTTAAATCAGTGGGGATCATTTATCCAGGATCGGCCTTAGATGTAGACCCATACGATGTAGTCAAGTTCAAAGAAGGTGATTTCTTTGAACCATCTCTGTTAGGGGAAACGAAAGTAGCGTTTCAAAAGAAACTGGAAGCCTTAGGGTATCCAGAGCATGAGATTGAAATTGAGGTTAATGACAAGGATGATGAAGTTGAAATCGGAGTAAAGATTATTCTCGATAAACCTCGAATCTTTCAGAAGATTAATTCAACAGCTAATTCAAAGTTCGTAAAACGTTTCTTAGAAAGAAAGTTTAATAAGTTTTATCACCAGCCATTTGATTATAATAAATTCCGAATCCTTCTAGATGAAGCTCAGAAAGATCTTTTCTCCTATGGCTATTACCTTATTAGCCTTGAGATGAATCCGATCATTGATAAGAAAGAAGTTCAATTAGATATCAAAGTAGATAATGAACAGCTTTTTGCATTTGAGTTTGAAGGGATTGAGCGTGAAAATCGCTCAGATATGCTGAATCTGATCACCGGACTCTTTAGACAGTATAAAAGGCCGATGAGTGAGTCAGTGATTCGTGCTGAAATGCAGGAGCACTATAAAAAACTTGCTTATTATAACCTCTCTATGAAGATCAATCGTCAGAATTTTAAAAATAAGTATGACGAAAAAGTACTTCTTTATCGCATCAAATTCACAGAAGGCTTACGAACCAGACTTGAGTCGGTAAGCTTTACTGGTTCGAATTTTATTTCCGAAGAAAAGATAAAGAAGCTTTTTGACAAGGAAGCTTTTGAACTGGCCTCGCTTGGTTTTTATGATCAGGAATTTTTCAGTTATTTTACGGATTTTCTTAAGAAGAAATATATCTCGGAAGGATATGTTCTCATTAAGATCCTCGGTCCTTACACAAATTTTAGTCCTGATAAATCTTCAGCGAAGGTTGAATACATTATTCAAGAAGGCAGAAGAGCAAATACCAGAAGTATTCAGTTTACAGGAGTTCCTTCCGAGCATGAACACGAGCTATTAGATCTTATCAAGAACAAACTTGATCTTCCTTTTAATCCAATTGCTTTGTCTGATGATATCAGAGACATCAATAAGTTCTTGCAGAATAAAGGGTATTATTTTGCGGAAGTAAGTAATGTCAATGACAGCTCGATTGTTGAATATTCGCCCAATGGGGCTGAAGTAAACATTCATTTTATCGTCAACCTGGGCCCTTTGGTAAAATTAAATAGACCCATATTTATTGGTAATTTAAAAACTCAAAGAAGAATTTTACAAAAAAAGATTCAACTCAAACGTGGTGATATCATCACTCCTAATAAGACACATGCTCTTGAGTCGATGCTCAGTTCTACGGGACTTTTTAACTCTGTATCGGTAAATCCGATGAGACATAACTCAAGTGATGAACATACAGATCTTATTATTAAAGTGGTAGAAAGAGATTATGGGCTTGTAGAGATTGCTCCCGGTTACCGAACTGACTTAGGGGTAAAACTCTCAGCAACTGCTTCCTATCAGAATATTTCTGGAACCAATCAGGCCTTAACGCTGAGATCGCAAGTAAACCAACGCTTGGACTTTCAAACTCTCGATCATAATAGAAGAAGTATGGGAATCCGTCTGTTGGAGCATAATACGTCACTGACATATAATAAGAGCGATCTTTTTGATACGATGGTTGATCTACAGACAGGACTCGCTTACCAGCGTCGCCGTTTTTATGCTTTTGATGCGGATATCGCTAGATTCAATACAACTTTTACTCGAGATATAACGAAGCGTCTTTCAGCTTCATTACGATATCAGTTAGAAGCCATTTCTCAGTTTAATGCTACAGAAGCGATTGATAACGGAAGTTTTAAGATTGGAGCATTTACTCCAATTCTTACTTATGACCTTCGTAACTCGCAAGTTAACCCTACTTCTGGTGCTTTCTTTAACATGTCAGTCGAATACGCCAATCCGTATTTCCTTTCACAAGAAACTGATGAGCTGACGATTAACTATTACAAGCTTATTTCTCGAAATCGTTTTTATATTCCTTTTAAAAATGGGACTGTGGCCATTTCTTTAGTGGGTGGTATTCAGGAGAATTTGAGTAGAGAAAAAGTGGCCGGAAGCTGGGAAGGTCAGCCATTGCGAAGAGGATACATTCCCAACATTAAAGTTTTCCGACTTTCTGGTATGGATATCGTACGAGGTTTCCAGGATGAAGAGATTAACCGTATGCCCGATGGTCGAGATATTTCCGAGTTTCGAATTCAAGATAGGGCCTATCTTGCCAACTTAAAGATCGAGCCACGCTATTTCATCAGTGATAATTTCATAGTAGGCGCTTTTTATGATGCGGGGCGCGTGTTCGTGGATTCAGTTGATTTCGGTGATTTACGAGATTCAGTCGGTGTGACTTTTAAAATTTTAACCCCAGTTGGAACATTAGATTTCGACTATGGGATAAAACTCTTGAGAAAGAAGGGCCTCAATGGTAGATTAGAGGACCCTGGTCGCTTCCATGTGTCAATTGGCTTCTTTTAACCCCCGTACAATTAAAAGAAAGCTGTGTTCTCGCGCTAGCATCCTTAGCTTGCTGGCTTAGTGTTGAACTCTTGACGTATGGCCGCATTATATTTATAAGGGAAAAAATTTTATTAATTAATGGAAGGTTGATTATGATCAAGCAAAGTTCTTACACGATCACAAAAGCCGAAATGGCTAACAAAAAGTGGTACGTTGTAGACGCTACAGATATGGTTGTAGGTCGTCTAGCATCAGAAGTTGCAAAAGTATTAAGAGGTAAGCACAAGCCTACTTTCACTACTCACAACGATGCTGGTGACTATGTTATTGTTGTTAATGCTGAGAAAGTAAAATTCACTGGTAAGAAGTGGGACGAGAAGAGTTACTTCTGGCACACTAACCACATTGGTGGAATTAAATCTCGTACAGCTAAAGAGCAACTTGCTAAGCACCCAACAGCTATCGTTGAAGAAGCTGTTCGCGGTATGCTTGGAAAGAACACTCTAGGCCGTAAACAATTCACAAAGCTTAAAGTTGTTGTTGGCCCGACTCACGGTCACGAAGCTCAAAAGCCTGAAACTCTAAAAATTAACGGATAATTGAAAGGGAATAGATATGAGCAAAGCTAAATCATATGATGTTCACACTATTGGTCGTCGTAAGTCGGCAGTAGCACGTGTTTATGTTTCACGTGGGAACGGAAAAATCGTTATCAACAACCGCGAAGTAACAAACTATTTCCCAAAAGCAACTAGCCGTTACATCGTAAACCAACCGATTAACTTGCTTAAAGTTAGCGAGAACTATGATTTCAAAATCAACGTTCGTGGTGGTGGTGTTACTGGTCAAGCTGGAGCAATCCGTCTTGGTATCGCTCGTGCTTTAATTAAGCTTGAGAATGGTTCACGTCCAGAGCTTAAAGCAGCTGGATTCCTTACTCGTGACTCTAGAAAAGTTGAGCGTAAAAAATACGGTCTTTCTGGTGCACGTAAGTCTTACCAGTTCTCTAAACGTTAATTTCAAACAAGATTTATACGTTATCGAGAAGGCCCCGAATTTCGGGGCCTTTTTCGTTTCTACTTCCCCTCAATTATGGGATTCTGTACCCCATGAAAAAAGTAGATACGCGCTTTATCGAAATTAAGGGCGCACGAGTTCATAATTTAAAAAATATCGATATTAATATTCCTCTTCATCAGCTTGTTTGTTTAAGCGGTCCTTCAGGTTCTGGAAAAACATCACTAGCGTTTCATACATTATTGACCGAATCGAAGAGAAGATTTGTTAATTCATTTCCTAATTCATTGAAGTTTTTTACTGAGCGTCCAAGTGCAGTGGATGTTGATTCTATTAACCCTGTACTGCCGGTATTTGGACTTCCGCAGATTAACCCTATCGTCGGGTCACGTAATGTGGTCTCAGATATTATGAAGCTAACAGACGGGCTTCAGAACTTCTTTTTTGCAGCCGCTCAGGAGTTATGCCCGAAGCATTTGGAAGAACTGGTAATCAGTTCACCATCGCAGCAGTTGGCCCAGAAAAGTAAAGATGGCATCGGCCATATTCTTATCAGTAAACAAGATTATCCTCAGGTCATGGGTGAAGGCTTTCTCCCTGCCAGAGGTTACTCCGAAAAGTCCCAGAGCATTGTCGATTTTTCTCCCGAAGATGATCTGTGGGAGGTCATGCGTTTTAAGTGGAATAATATCTCAAGCATTGATCAAAAATTTAGTGAACTGAAGTTGCTTGAAAGTGGGGTTTCGCTTTATTTGTTTTCAAATTCTAAACTTGAAAGAATTCATTTTAGTCGTCACAAACATTGTCCTCAGTGTGACTTTGAATCTCACCCCGTAACAAGTGCCAATGCCTTTTCTCCATATTCAGCATTAGGTGCCTGTTCTCACTGTAATGGTTATGGTGCGAAACTTGTTTATGATGAAAACAAACTGATTGATTCTGAACTTACGATCAAAGAAGGTGGTTTAAAGTTTTTAAACTATTCACCTTTTCACGGAGAGCTTGAGGCTTTCCATAAAATGGCCAAAAAAGAAGGAATTCCCCTTGATGTCCCGTTGAAGAAAATGCCTAAGTCTTTTTTCAAACTTTTGGAAGAAGGTAAGGGAGGATTCTGCGGATATGGTGAATTAAAGGCCTATCTGGAAAGTAAGCGCTATAAGCCTTCTGTTCGTATTTACATTCGCCAATTGCAAAAAGAAGAAGCGTGTGATGTTTGTGAAACAACACGATTAAATGCCAATGTATTTCATTATTTTATTGAAGTAGATAAAAGTTTTTATTCCATCAAAGAGATTATGAAGCTGACTGTGGATGAATCCTTTGAGGTATTTACGAAAGTGAATGTGGATAAGTCACAAAATTACAGCAGCTATTCCCGAATCTTAAACGATATCGTTGAGAAATTACAGACGGCCCGAGACTTGGGTTTAGGTCACTTGAGTTTGCTTAGAAAAGTAAAATCAATTTCGGCGGGAGAATATCAACGTCTCCTCCTCATTAAATATCTTTCTTTTAAAGGTACAGATTCACTCTTTATTTTAGATGAACCAAGTCTTGGACTTCGTCATGAGGAAATTCATAAACTCATCAATGGTCTGCGCAAAATTCTTGATCAAGGAAATTCAGTGATTTTGATTGATCACTCGGAACTTGTTCAGAATTTGAGTGATCAATTGATTGTGATGGGGCCTGGCTCTGGAAAAGAGGGAGGAGAGGTTCTTTATCAAGGAAGTCCGAAAGATTTTTTTAAAGGGCGAGCACCATTAGAGATTAAGAGGAAACGAAAAGAAGTCAGTGATCTCAAGTTTATTGAAGTTAAAGAAGCAAACATATTTGGCAAAAACTTTACGGATATCAAAATTCCATTGAATCAATTGACTTGGATTGATGGACCTTCAGGAGTTGGTAAAACTTCTTTATTTGTGAAGGTCATCGCTAATGAAATTTCCAAAAAAGTTCTAGGCGAAGAGATTGACGAGACTCCATATGAAATTAAAGGTCTTAAAAATTATCAAAAAATTGAAGATGTCATTATCGTCTCCAGTGATTTAAATCGTTTTACCTCGCGTTCAACTATTGGCTCAATGACTGAGCTCTCAAGTGTTATCCGCAAGCATTTCTTGAAGCTTCCGATGGTTAAAAGTATGAACTTAAAGGAAGGACATCTTTCCAGTAACTCCGAATTAGGAATGTGTCCGAAGTGTGAAGGTAAGGGGAGTATTACTATCGAGATGCAGTATCTGGAAGATATTGTGCTTGAGTGCGAGGAATGTCGTGGTTTAAAAATTAAGCCTATCTACGCTAATCTGAGTGATGGCAAGATGACCCTAAGTGAAGCTTATTCAAAACCGATTTCGGAAGTCTTGGAGAGAATTAGTCTTACTCCTAAATTCAGGAGAGTGTGGGAATATCTAAAACTTTTAAATTTAGATTATCTAAGTCTTGAGCGACCTCTGAACTCTCTTTCAGGAGGAGAAAGGCAAAGAATTTATCTTCTCAACAAACTTCTTAAAAATATTACCAATTCATTGATCATTTTTGAGAATCTCTCATTTGGATTATCAGATAAAGAGCTAGTGCAGATTGGGATTTTTCTCAATGACCTCACTGAGTTTGATAACACTATTTTAGTGATTGATACTTCTCCGACCTTTGAAAAGCTGGTGCAGTTTAAGCTCGATGGGGAAAATGGATTTCATTGGAAAGAGGGCCCTATATAATCTCAAATTCAGGTAGTTACTTAGGGTCTGTTAAGAAAAATTAAATTTCTTCTCTCAATATTCCGAATAATGGTCATGAGAATTCCTGCCCTTTTTTGTTTGTTATTTCTTGTGTCTTGTTTTGGTAATGGAACTTTTCCTACACCAAAGGGTGGTGCCATTGCAGGGGGAGACAGCAGTTTAATTCCGCCGAAGCCAACTCCACCAGCACTCATCGTAGTTACACAAGATATAGTGGCTTCTCAAGTGAAGATGGGGGAAGAAAATCTTATTCATTTAGATTATGAAGACAGTAGTGGTGCTCTCGCTGCCAGTTGTTCGATTAACGACTTAGAAAATTTGTCGATCACGAATCCTTGTCAGTGTGATGTTGTAGGAGAGTGTACAGTGGGCGTCAGTTCTACTGCCAATGCTACAGGAGATGGGAAATTTAATTATCAAATTGAGAATACTAATGGAGAAGTATCAAACCAATCTGCAGTCTCTTTCAAAATCGACAGACCATTTGTAACTGTGTGGGATACACGTAATAGAGAATATTCGTTCTACCCCTTGAATCAAATTCGACTGCCTGTTGATACAGGAATGGGACTTGAATACGATTTCACCATTGAGTGGGGAGATGGAATGAGCAATAACGTAACATCTGCTGATGGTTTTACAGGATCTGTTCATGATTATGCTGTGGCCGGAATTTATGAGGTTAAGATTTATGGAACTTTTCCTAAGTTCTATCTTAATCGGGGCGCAGAGAGACAAAAACTATTAGAGATAAAATCCTGGGGAAGCATTGTTTGGCAAAATTTTGGTAACGCCTTTCACGGAGCCATTAATCTGCAAGTCACCGCTCAGGATACTCCTGATTTGACAGCGGTAACTTCGATCGCTGCTATTTTTTCTGAAACCACTGCAATGACAGGGGCCAGTGCCAATTGGCAGTGGGACACATCAGAAGTTCAGCAAATGTCTCGTGCTTTTGAAGATGCCACGCTTTTTAATGGGAACATCAGTTCTTGGGATACAGCTCAGGTAACGGATATGTCGAGTATGTTCTTGAGGGCATCCTCTTTTAATCAAGATTTGAGCTTATGGAATACTGGGAACACAGTTCTTTTCAATAACTTCAGTCATAATGCCAGTGTATGGGTGCTCCCTCAACCAGCTTTTATCAATTAAAAAAATTATGATTTAAGAATTTAGCTGACTCTTCCGATAAGGAATTATCGGGAGGGTTTGCCGTGACCAAATGGATTTTATCATTCTTTTTCTTATCAATAAGTTCAACGCTTTATGCCACTACTTTTATGAGAACTAGTATTGATAATCAGCTAAAAGAAGCTGATAGCGTTTTCATTGGCCACTTTCTGGAACAAAGAAGTGTGCAGGTGGAAGACGGACAAGTGGCCACGCAGATGGTTTTCAAACTTTCCAAAGAATTTGGTCTCAATTCGGAGCTATTTGGCCTCGAAGAGATTCTTGTTCATTACCCAGGAGGAACTTGGGAAGGTCAAACTGTAGCAGTGGATGGTGTTCCAACTTTTAGCTCAGGTGAAAAAGTTGTTATCATGGCCAAAAATATCGACAACCGATTATGGGGTCTTAATCTAGCGTTGGGGAGCTTTAAGCTTATCAACTACGGTAAAGAAACATTGCTGGTGAATCAGGTATTCCCTAAAGATCCTAAGGTTAGCCAGATCAGACTTATTGATTTTGAAATGAAAGTGAAGGGAGTTAAGGGCTCTAGCCTAAAGACTGTTCGCTCTCTAGAAAATCATGAAAAGGCCAAAAAAGCCCAAGGCAAAAATCGCTCCATTGCTTCCATTGATGAGTCACTGGACAATAGTGAAGAGGCATCTTCTCAGTCGAGTACATTCTGGCTTCTTGTCTCATTAGGCATAGCAGGAGCATTGGCCGGCTACCGAGTACAGCGAGGAAGATGATGTTAGGGGGACATGAAGCTTCTTTTATTCAGCTTTTTATTCACAGGCCATGTCTTCGCACATCAGAACACTGTTACTAAAAGTGGTCAGAAACTTTATTTCCCAGAAAATGACATCAATTTAGAGCTGGTTAACAGTCCCTCACAGATATCATCTTTAAAAACACGAGAGATTGTTGAAGAGTCTCTTTCGGCCTGGACACAAACCGGTACACGACTTAAATTAAAATCAGCACCCTCGGTTCATAAGATTCAATTTGAAAATGATTTTTCTCGTTATGGTTCTTCAGTGATTGGAGTGACTGAGATTAATTTCAACTCTGCTGGAGTTATCCAGAAGGCCATAGTCAAAATCAATAACAATGCTCCATTAAGCGCCAGCAAGGATGCTCAAAAAAATTTGAAGATCTATTTAGGCGATGTCCTCTCTCATGAGTTAGGACATTTTATTGGTCTGAATCATTCAGAAGTTTTAAGTTCAACTATGTTCTATGAATCATTTGCCGGTCAACACTTGTTAGGCGCTGATGACGTTGCGGGAGCAAAAAGTCTTTATAGTTCAAATTGGGGAAGAATAAGAGGAAGAGTAATGGGTGGAGAGTATATTCCAGTACTCGGTGCCCAGGTAAAGGCCATTTCTCGGAAAACTGGTGAAGCGATTTCAACGGTTAGTGATGAAGAAGGAAATTTTAGCATTCAAGGTCTGGAGCTAAATGATTCCTATTATTTGTATATTTCGCCTACGGTGAGGGTAAGTGACCTTCCTTCTTATTATGCAAACACTCAATCTAACTTCTGTCCTACAGCTTATAAAGGCGGATTTTTTACAGCATGTGGAGTTGAGGAAAGTGGTAGTGCTCAGTCAATTGCTTTAAGTGACAATCGCATGAATGTCGATGTGGGCGTTGTAAGTATCAGTTGCAGTTTACGATCTTCTCCAGCTTATGCTGAATCAAAGCTTGGGAGTGAACCTGATTCTTTGATGTTCTGGGACTCTTTCTCAGAAAATATTGTTGAAAAAACACAAATTGGTTATTTTTCGAGCCTTAGTACTTGGTCTAATTGGGACAAGTTTAAACTGGATCTACGGGCGATTAATCCTGCCAATAAGTTTTTAAAATTAAATCTCGTGGCCCATATGTTCGGGAATCCCCTGAGTTATGAAATGATGATTTTAGTAGATGGGGAAGAGGTCACCACTGTCGGTATCAGTGAAGATCCTCTCACTTTGACTTTAAAAACCGATCTAGAATATCTCTTGCCACTCAGTGCAGATACTTCTCTTAATGAAATTGAAGTTCATATTAGGGCACGAACTGTCGGCGAAGTTTTACTTAGTAAAATCTTTCCTGCAATAAGTGAATTTGTGACTCCTAATACTCAGTATCCTTATCTTTTGATTGCTGGTCTTGCCGAAAATCGCTTGGGACAGATAACAAATCTGGCAAATGACCAACAGTTATTGTCGGATAATGTTTCTTGTCTCGATGCTCCTTTTACTTATCGAGTTGCTAAGAATGATGTAACTGACAATGAAAGAAGTACCACTCAAAAACAAGATGGTCTGCAGACTCCAAGCTGTGGGACCACACAACTACCTCCACCATCATCAGGGCCAGGAAGTGGACTGATGTCTTTGACTCTTGGCTTTTTACTGAGCCTATTGTTTTGGGACCTCAAAAAAAACAAGAAGACTTTGTCTTAATTCCATCTTTTGAATAGAATAATAGAGAGTTAAACCCTCATGAGGAGAGTTATGAAAATTACTCTGATTTTATTGTCCTTCGTTTTCAGTCTTGAGTCTTTTGCTCAGAATCTTATGGAAGAGAGAATCTGGAAGATCTCGAGTCGTAAAAAATCGATCTTTTTAGATTCGGGAGTATTTCATTATAACTCAATTCTTTCAGGCAGCAGTATCACTGGTGTGAGAAGTTCCAATGTTCCTGATCGTGGTTATGAAAGAGTTGTTTTAGATTTTGCTTCGCAGACTATTCCCAAAGTTTATGGACATATTTCTGGAAAAGATAAAAAAATTTCCATTGATCTGTTTGAGACAAGTGTCGCAACGACGCAGCCAGTTTTAAAAAATTCGAAGTTTGTTAAGTCGATTGATTTCATTTCTGTCGATGGAAAAAATGTAACAGTTGAAGTGAATTTAAAGTCTAAGGCGAGCTTTGATGTTTTCTATCTAGAAAATCCCGGCCGCTTAGTTCTCGACATTCGTTAATTACAAAAAGAGGGTATCATGGCCAAAGATCTAACTGCTCGTGCCAATTCTGAATCTAATCCTGTGAACGATCTTCCTTCTGAGGTGGTGATTATTCCTATCGTGAATAGTCCTATTTTCCCGGGCATGATTGCTCCTATCATTCTTACTGAGGATAAATATACTCCTGAGCTTGATAGCTACTTATCAAAGAATAGTTATGTTGCTTTAAACTTAGTTAAGTTTAAAGAGTATCCTGAAGGCCAAGAAGTCTTTCAGGAGATGGACGAAGTCGTAGAGGTTGAAGAGGAAGAGGAAGATAGTTATGAACATGCTTCATTGACTGAAATTTCTCCCAAAGGAATTACTTCTAAAGACGTTTATCGTGTAGGAGTAATGTGTAAGGTTATTAAGAAGCTTAAGCTTCCAGATGGTTCTGTGAACTTACTTGTTCACGGAATGAAGAGATACAGAGCTGTAGAGTTTACTGCAGATTCTCCTCTTCTTATCGCACGTACGGAAGTCTTCAACGATATTCATGAGCCTGATGAAGAGCTTGATGCTTATACTCGTTCAGTTATTAATCAAGTAAAGAAGCTTTCAGAAATCAATCCATACTTCAATGAAGAAATGAAGCTTGCGATGTTGAATTCTCCGTCACCGGGTTCACTTGCAGACTTAGTTGCTTTCGCTCTTTCTCTTGATGTTCCTGAAGCTCAAGACTTCCTAGAAACACTTGTTGTTAAGAAAAGGTTTGCAAAACTTCTCGTCTATTTAAAACGTGAGAAAGACGTTGCTGATATTCAGAAGAAAATCACTGATGAAGTAAATGATAAAGTTAATAAGTATCAGCGTGAGTATTTCTTGCGTGAACAGTTAAAAGTTATTCGTTCTGAGCTTGGTCTAGATGAAGATGACAAAGCTAAAGATATTAAAAAAATTCGCGAGACTCTTGAAGAAATTAATATGCCGGAAGATGCTAAGAAAGCAGCTTTCGAAGAACTAGAGCGTCTGGAATCAATTCCTGATTCCTCACCTGAATACAACGTTACTCGCACTTATCTTAACTGGATGGTTCAACTTCCTTGGGATAAAGAGAGCGAAGATGATGTTGATATCGAAAGTGCTAAAAAAATTCTTGAGAAAGATCATTACGGTCTTGAGCGCCCGAAAGAGCGTATTCTTGAATTCCTAGCAGTAAGAAAACTAAAGCCAGAATACGATGGTACTATTCTATGTTTAGCAGGTCCTCCAGGTGTTGGTAAGACATCCCTAGGTCACTCAATTGCCAAAGCTTTAGGTCGTAAATTCTATCGTTTCTCTCTCGGGGGAATGCGTGATGAAGCAGAGATCAAAGGTCACCGTAGAACTTACGTGGGAGCAATGCCTGGTAAGCTAATTCAGGCCCTAAAACGTGTTGAAGTGAACAACCCTGTTATTATGCTCGATGAGATTGATAAGATCGGTAAATCGTTCCAAGGTGATCCTGCTTCGGCCCTACTAGAAGTACTAGATCCTGAGCAGAACAAAACATTCATTGATAATTATCTTGATGTTCCTTTTGATTTATCAAAAGTACTTTTCATCGCGACAGCGAACTATGTGGGAGAAATTCCGGAAGCTCTACTTGATCGTATGGAGTTGATTGAACTCTCAGGCTACACCATTGAAGAGAAAATCAGTATTGCTAATAAATGGGTTATTCCTAAGCAGTTAAAGAAGCACGGATTAACAACTAAGGATTTCTCTCTAGGTGTTCCTGTTCTTAAAGCACTCGTTTCTGATTACGCTCGTGAACCAGGTGTTCGTGTGATGGAACAGTTTGTGGCAAAACTTTGCCGTAAAGCTGCTTTAGACAAAGTATCTAATAAGAAGTTTAAGAAGTTCTCACCGACTGTGAATGATCTTGAAAAAGTATTGGGACCGAAGAGATTTGAGTCCGATAAGGCACAAAAGCCACTTCAGCCAGGAATTGTAACAGGTCTCGCTTGGACGTCATTCGGTGGAGATATTCTTTTCATTGAATCAATTCCTCTTAAAGGAAAAGGCTTCAAGCTCACAGGTCAGTTAGGAGATGTGATGAATGAATCTGCAAATCTTGCTTATTCATATGTTCAGTCTCTTCTTCAGGCCGAGATTGAAAGTATGAAGCCTAAGGCAAAAGCGAAGCCTAAGAAAGTTGAGGAGACTAAGCCAGCAGGCCCTTGTCCTGAAGAAGCTCAAGACTTCCTGGCCAATCACCAGATTCACCTTCACTTACCAGCAGGTGCTACTCCTAAAGATGGTCCATCAGCAGGTATTACGATGGCCCTTGCACTTTACTCACTTGCTACTAAGCAGATGGTTCGTGGGGATATTGCGATGACTGGTGAGTTAAGCTTAACTGGTAAAGTTCTTCCAGTAGGTGGTATTAAAGAAAAGGTACTAGCAGCTAAGCGTGCTGGTATTAAAGAGATCATTCTTCCTTGGCAGAACGAGAAGGATCTTAAAGAAGTTCCTGAACGTCACAGAAAAGGAATGAAGTTCTATCCTGTGAAACATTTTGATGAAGTGTTGAAGATTGGTTTAAAGAAAAGATAAGAACAAAAAAAGCCCTCCATACGGAGGGCTTTTTTTATATCAGAAATTTTAAATTGATTAGAATTCTTCTGAGTCGTACTCGCTCTTAACTGCGTGCTTAACTTTCTGAGCAGCGATTTCTCTAAGTGCAGTAACAACTTCTTTATTCTTACTACGAACTTGAGCTTGCTCACCTTCGCGAAGCTGTTTTACACGTTTTGCAGTTAGGTGTACTAGTTCATAACGGTTTTCAACATGTTCTAAACAATCTTCGATAGTGACGCGTGCCATATATAGACCTCATATTTTGAAATAGGGAATCTCCATTTTTAAAGGAGATACCGATTTTTGTCAAAGGGGATTATTGATACATTGCTTCAATTGTAGCTTTGTATCGCTCCGTGACAACCTTTCTTTTAACTTTTAGTGAAGGAGTCAGGAAGTTATCCGTAGTGAACTCCTCTGTAATAATAGTAAATTTCTTGATCGACTCAAAACGAGCAAGTTCCGTATTCACTTCATCTATTTCTTTCTGAATAATATCGCGAACCCCTTGATGCGATGCAAGCTCCTCGACTGTAACATTGGGAGATAGGCCTAAGGTCTCAAGATCAGGAATAAAAGCTTCCTTCTCAATACCAATCAATGCCGTTAAGAAGTTTCTCTTCTCTCCGATGACCACCATTTGCGAGATATGGGCCTTCGTTTTAGCGATATTTTCAATTTTTTGAGGAGCTACGTTTTTACCACCACTAGTAATGATAATGTCTTTTTTACGGTCAGTGATGCGTAGGTAGCCTTGAGAATTAAATTCTCCGATATCACCTGTTTTGAACCATCCATCTACAAAGTTGTCAGCAGTGGCTTTCGGGTTTTTATAGTACTCGGTGAGCATCGCTTCTGTGCGAACAAGGATTTCACCATCCTCAGCAAACTTTACTTCTACTTCACCCATTGGGCGTCCAACGGTTCCGGCAATTTGCTTAGACATCGGGTTGAGGAAACAAGGAGCAATCGTTTCAGTTAGTCCATAACCTTCAAGAATAGTGAGGTTGGCATAACGAAGAAATTTGATGATTTCTACTGCTAGCGGAGCTCCGCCTGAGACGAAATAGCGAATTCTTCCACCAAAGCGATTATAGATTTTTGAAAAAACTGCAGCATAGGCCGCTTTATATTCAATGATCTCTCTTGTTGAAGGAGAGAGGTCTTGATCAAGTTTATCAAAATATTTTTGGGCCACTGTTTGTGCCCAATTGAAAATATGTTTTTTGATAAAGCTTCCGTTATTGATTTGTTCCATCACCTTGCCATAGATCTTTTCAAAGATACGTGGAACGGCAAGCATAACAGTTGGTTTCACCAGTGCGATGTTGTCGACCATCTTCTCAAGAGATTCGGCATAAACTGACTCAATACCAAATGCGAGTGGTAGTAGAGAATCAGCTCTTCCCAGAACGTGAGAGAGAGGAAGGAAAGTGAGAGTCACATCTTTTTCACTAAAGGCCCCGTTCGTACTAGCAACAACGTTTGAGAGCATCGTTGCAAATCCCTTATGAGTGATCACTGCACCTTTGGGCTCACCAGTCGTTCCGGAAGTATAAATAATTGAGGCAATATCCTCAGCACGTTGATTAAGAATAAGGTTATCGAAGGCATCCGGATTATTTTTAACCTCCTCTGAACCTACATCTAGAACTTCTTTATAAGTATGAAATTTAATCGCATTTCTGATTTTTTTGACTGACTCAGAAGGAAGTTCATCAATGGCGATGATAAGTTTTAAATTTTTCCATTTTTCTAATTCAGGAAGAATTTTTTCAAATTGTTTATTGTCTTCCACGATCATGATTGAGCTATCTGAGTGGGTGAAAATATAATCCACTTCATGGCCAAGGTAGCTTGGGTAAATTGGCACGAGGATAGCGCGAGAATTCAGGACTGCCATATCGAGCAGATGCCATTCTTTTCTCGTTTGTGAAAAAAGAGAAACCTTTTCAGTTGGCTGCATTCCAATTTTTAAAAGTCCTAGAGCAAGTTTGGCGATTGTTTTTTTATATTGAGCAAATGAAAGGTGCTTAACTTCAAGGCCTTCAATCCATCCAATAGCGTTGTTATCAGGAGTCCTGTTCACGCGCTGTTGAAGTAGGTTACCGATAGTTTTTGATCCCTGGATCATCCTGTGAGTCCTTTGTCGTTAGAGTTTTTAGTGTCTCTAGTCACGATTATTAAAAATCAGAGAATTACCTTTCTTCTCATTTCTTCTGTTTTGCAGGGAGAATTACATGAAAAATGTCATAGTAATATCTCGATGCCAGAAGATCAAAAAAAGCTCTCAGATTAAGTATATCTTCCATTTTAAAGGAGTCTATTTAGGCCTTCAAGTGAACTCTATGGAATTAACGTCAGAAACTGCTCTTAAAACTGGACATGACTATCTGATGCGAGTGCAAGTCAGAGCGTATGAGGATGGTATTCTGATGGGAAGTATTCTAACGAGTCATGATCTGGACGATATTACTTCACATTAACACTAACGTGGTCACCGATCATAAATTGCGGTAGCTCGAAAATAACTTGTTCTTCCTCTAGAGAATTAACCATTGCAATGGCAGCATCATCACTGACATGGAGGATTTTTAATTCTCCGATTTTAACCTTGTAGTTTACTCTTCTTTTATTATCGTAAGGGTTTTGAACTGAGATCACACGATGAACATCAAGTACGCTGTCCTTGCTGACTCCTTGTCCTTTACCGAGATTAACGTAGTAGTTTTTACGAATCACTTCATTTTCATGACCCATGGAAAGGTCTTGCGCCATACTGAAAATCACGAAGTCTTTAGCAAACGTTGAATGGCAGAAGAAAATGCAGCTTAATAAAATGAGGACCTTCATAAAAACTCCTATATCTTGATTAAGCTTATCGGAAGTTTGAGAAGGAACTTGAGTGAATTCCTTGGGCTTGTGGGCCCAAGGAAGAAGAACTTATTTTGTCTGAATTTTCAAATACTTAAGATGGTTTGAAATGATATCTGAGTAGCGATAGTTCTTGAGGTACTCATGCGAGAGAACGTAGTTTCTTGAATAGTACTGCATAATCCAAGGAAGATCCTTATTCACGATCTCTTCCATTTTTTTCATTAACTCAAACTTCTCCGGGCCATCTTCCAGCGTTCTGAGAACATCAAAAAGTTGGTCAAATTCAGCATTAGTGTATGAGCTTGAATTTGGTCCTGGAGGTAAATTAGCAGAGTTAAGAAGTTGTAGAACGTTCTCAGCATCTGGATAATCAAGAACCCATCCGCCTTGCCAGAACTGTAGATCACCCTTGCGAGATTTCTCTAAGAAAGCAGGGAAAGAGTTAAGGCTTACATTTACCTGTATTCCGATTTGCGCTAGCTCTTGCTTGATATATTCGCCCATCTGACGCTGAATTGTTTCACTGCCGCGAACATCATAAGTCAGAGCTGGAAGACCTTTACCGCCCGGATATCCGGCCTTTTCTAGGTACTGCTTAGCAAGCTCTAGATCATACTTATAAGGTAGCTCCTGAGAGGGAGAGTAGCCAGGAATTCCTGGTGGGTAGATTGAGTTAGCACGCTGAGCGATGTTGTACGTGAAGATCTCGATATACTTATCAATATTTACCGCATGAGCAATTGCACGACGAAGATTGATGTTCTTGCCAACAACAGGATCTTTCATATTAAACTGCAACCACCAGTAGATAAGAGTAGGTGAAGCTTGTAATTGAATTTGATCCTGAATAATTTCTGGCTTTAGTTTTCCCTCTGGAGTTAGCGCCACATGGTAGTGGTCTTTACTGAGAGTCATGATATCAATTTTCTTTTTCATAAAATTCAACCACGCTGTCTGTGTTTCTTTCATCACAGTCAAACGGATATTTTCAATGAAAGGAAGTTTTGCTCCAGCATCTTTTAGGAGAGATTTCTCATTAGCATATCTATCACCTTGAGTGGGATAGGTACTTGAGATGTAGTGCGGATTTTTCTTGAGAAGAACTTCTTGGTTCTGGTTGTAGTGAGTGATGAAATAAGGGCCAGTTCCAAAGAAATTATTGGTTAATTCATTTTTTGTTCCCTTAATCCCTTCTTCCGGAATAGGTGCCGTGAAATTCATGGCAAGAGCGTAAAGTAGTTGTGGGTAAGGCTGAATTAATTCAATTTCAAAAGTGTGATCATCAATAACACGAAGACCTGCGACATCAGTTTTGAAAAACTTTTCCAGATCAGTCCCTACAGAGTTACGCCAATCATTGAGACCCTTGATCTTCTCATCAAATAACCACCAGCCTTGGCTTGCGGTAGGAAGGAAGGCAAGACGCTTGATTTGGTTAACAAAGTCAGCTGCCTTCAGTGTTCTACCGGCAGGTAAGAACTCTGAATCGTGGTAGCGAACATCTTTTTTGATTTTAAAAGTATAAGTCTTTCTGTCGCGAGAAATGGTTGGGAAACTTTCCGCGAGAAGAGGTCTGAGCGTATATGGACGCTTCAAGTATTCCATTTCAAAAAGAGTTTCGTAAACCTGGCTGACCGGCACGGAGCAGACGGTATCGTAACAGTTGGCGGGATCTAATGTAGAAATCCCGCTCGAAAGTGAAAGAGAAAGAGTGTTGTCTTCTTTTTTGTCTTTTTTTGTACAAGAGAAGAGTGTTAGGAGTGAGAGTAAAACGAACTTCACGATAGAGCTCCTTTAACTAGCTTGAGTAGCTCATTGATGTTTTCTAAAGAAACTGAACCCTGAACCATATCAGGCTTACCGCCGCCTCGACCACCAAGTGTTGCAAGTGAATCTTTAATCAGGGCAGAGCAGTTCACATCTTTATTATTCTTATTTGTTTTGAAGATAAACGATGCTTTCTCGCTGTCTTTTGCATAAAGGAAAAGAATTCCTTTCGGGAATTTATCAACGAAAATATCAGAAAGCTTTCTCATGTTTCCTTGATCAGCATCACTTGATTCCACCATCGCCAGACTCATACCATTAGTTAGAGTAATCTGGTTATTGAAGAGATTTGCAGATTCAAAGTTTTGAATCTTGTCATTAAGAGCTTCAATCTGCTTGTTTTTATCTTTAGCATCTTGCTGAAGCTGGAATACTTTCTCCAATGCTTTTTCTTCTTTCGCACCAAAGTTTCTTTCAAGCTCGGCCAGAACGCTTGAACGATGATTAAGATAATCAATGGCAGTAGTCGAAGTAATCGCTTCAATACGACGAACACCTGAAGCCAGAGATGTCTCAATGATAATTTTAAAGAGACCGATTTCTTGAGTATTGCTGACGTGAGTACCACCACAAAGTTCTAGAGAGAAATCTCCCATCGAAAGGACACGTACTTCATCTCCATATTTTTCTCCGAAAAGGGCCATAGCTCCTTTAGCCGAAGCAGCATCTTTGCTCATGACTTCAGCTTTAACTGGAAGTGCTTGAGCAATAGATTGATTAACCAGATCTTCCACCGCTTTAATTTCTTCAGGCTTTAAACTTTCAGAATGAGTAAAGTCGAAACGAAGACGATCAGGGCCAACTGATGAACCAGCTTGTTTAATATGATCACCTAGAGTCTTAATTAGAGCGGCTTGAAGAAGGTGAGTGGCAGAGTGATTGCGTTTTGTTAACTCACGATCTTGAGTGTTGATGATAAGTGAGTATGTCTCACCTACAGAAACAGAGTCAGCCTCAGTTGCCTGATGAGCGAAAAGTCCATCAACTGGCTTTACCGTATCTTCAATATCAACGAGTTTTACACCTTTAAGATAAATGGCACCCTTATCACCAACTTGACCACCACCTTCAGCATAGAAAGGAGTCTTATCAAAAATAAGGTAAGTTACTTCTCCCAGTTCGAGTTTCTCTAAAAGCTTGGCTTCAACTTTTGTATCAGAGTAGCCAACAAACTTTGTTTCACCATGCTTTTCTTTAACGTCATAAAAAGCTTTAGCATTGTCTTCTTGAACTTTAAATTTAGAGCCTTTCTTTGACTGCTCTTTTTGGCGCTTCATGGCCGCTTCAAAACCAGCTGAATCAAGTTCAAGATTCTTTTCACGAAGAATCACTTCAGTTAAATCCATCGGGAAACCGAAAGTATCGTAAAGTTTAAAGGCCGTCTCTCCAGAGAACTTCTGACCTTTAGTGAGTTTGTTGATTTCTTCATTAATTAAAGAAAGACCAGTATCAAGAGTTTTTCTGAATTTTTCTTCTTCAAGTTTTAAAAGTTTTTCAGCAAGTGAAGCATTGGCCATGTTGTCGCCATACTCTTCACCTAGAGATTCGAAGACACTTGGAACGAGTTTATAGAAGCTAATGTCATTTAAGCCTAGAAGAGAAAGGTGGCGAACAGCTCGACGGATAATACGACGAAGTACGTAGCCACGACCATCATTGGCAGGAATTACTCCATCAGTAATGAGCATCGTGCTTGATCTGATGTGATCGGCAACAACACGGAAAGATGATTTAACTTCTTCAGAAGTGGTTGTGTAGTAGTCCTTCCCAGAAAGTTTAGCAATCGCTTTCATCACAGGTTCAAACACATCGGTATCATAGTTGAAGTATTTACCTTGAACCACAGCAGCTACTCGTTCAAGACCCGCTCCTGTATCAACAGAAGGTTTTGGAAGTGGCTTTCTTTTGATCTCGCCATTCTCCAAATATTTTTCAAATTGCATGAATACGTTGTTCCAAATTTCAACGTATCTGCCTTCATCATCAATTTCTTGGTGACCCTCTGGAACTCCCGTTGATCTTTCAGGACCATGGTCAAAGAAAATCTCAGTACAAGGTCCACATGGGCCTACGTCTCCCATTTCCCAGAAGTTTGTTTTATCTCCGAGACGGAAAATACGTTCTTTCGGAATGCCCATCTGTTCATTCCAAATTTTATAAGCTTCATCATCTGAATCATGAACAGTAACAAGAAGTTTATCTTTAGGGATTTTTAGTTCTTCAGTAAGAAGGGTCCAAGCAAACTTAATGGCGTCAGTTTTAAAGTAATCACCAAATGAGAAGTTCCCCATCATTTCAAAGAAAGTATGGTGACGAGCGGTGAAGCCTACGTTCTCAAGGTCATTGTGCTTTCCACCAGCACGCACACATTTCTGAATTGTGACGGCTCTTTTGTCAGTGGCATTGGCCTTACCTGTAAAATAATCTTTAAATTGGTTCATCCCTGCGTTGGCAAAGAGGAGAGTCGGATCGTTATGAGGAACAAGGCTAGATGACTTGACCTTAACGTGACCATTTTTAATAAAGTAATTTGAAAAAGTATTGCGAATGTCTTGAGCGCGCATAGTATTCCCTCTGATTGAAAATGCTAAAAAAGATTAACATGTTCACAGACGGAAAAATACAAAATTTACTTGCCCATCGCTCAGAATTCGCGGTGCAGAATTATCGATCCAAAAGGTATGCCGTACCTTTTGGACTTTTTAGAATTTAAAGCCTTCATCTAGTGCTTGTTTTTGAAGATCGCGATCGAGATTGGCCATTTCTTCCATCTCATAGCCTTCTTGACCAAATTGACCCACGTCGGCCAGTTGAGTTTCAGGCTCAGAGCTTAATTCTTGGATGGCCTCAGAGCTTTGGAAACGTAGACGAGTTCCTGCCATCGGGCCGGCAGTAAAGCTCACCATATAAGCGTTTTGATCAACTTGATAAAGCATTCCACTTTGAGTTTCACCATTTGATTCGTACTCAAAAACATTCCCACTGATTTCTGAATATGAAGCTGAAACTCCAAGACCTTCCGGAAGGGCAATTTCTAGGGTTTCAATTTGTCCACCGTTGGTCGTCAGCATTCCTGAGAAGTCTGTTGATGCCAGGCCATCTTTGAATTTTTCAGGATTAATAACTTCTACCAAAATGAGATTTAAATTCTCACTTACTACTGACTCTACCGCCAATGATTCTTGTGTTGACTCAGGCTTTTGAGTGATGATGGCCACTTGTTTCTGTGGGGCTACAGGACGAATTTTTTGCCATTTAACAGTTGAAGCAACCATACGAGCAGGACGATTAACTCCTTCGTGATCAAGGCGCTTAACTAGTGAATGGTGAGCATTATCAAGAACTGATTTTGAATCGATAACAACAGAGTTGTAAGTACCGATAACGGTGAAAAGAAAAGCTGTTCCCCAAATTGTCCAATTTTTCTTACTCATACTCTGACCCCTCTTGCCCTTTTATTGAGCAAGAGGAGTGCCAAGTATAGGCATGTATTTATGGGGGGTTAATACATGAAACGTAGATTGTTTTTACAGTGCTGTCTAACTCTTAGACAGTTTCCAGCCAGGTAATTCCTTCGATCAGTGCATAGACTGAGAAGAATTTCCAACTGAGAACCATTCGTGTTTCTTCATTATGAACACTCGAAACTTGCAGTTTAATTTCTTGCAAGTGGGTATTAGCAAATTCGCGAATCACTTTTTTCTCTGCTTTTGATAGAGCTTTTGATTTTGAAACTACTGCTTCAAAGATGCGGTTTTGATGTTTGAAAACTTGTTCCATCAAGGCCTTATCTTCCTGATTGAGAGGAAGAGTTGAGAAATTTTGACAGCGAAAAACCTTCGTGAAGTATGAGCACTTTGAGCCTTTTACACCTCGTGGAAGATTATCAAATTGACGTAGGTGAGGTGTCAGGGTGGGGGATTCCTGACACTCACTTAAGTCGCGTGGTCTACCATAGACCTCATTTATTTTTGTTAATTTGAAAGCGTCGTCTTTATTCGGAGATTCCTTTCCGAAGACCTGATTCTTATTCACAAAAGTCTCAGAATGGAGAAGTCGGTGAAAACCAGAATAGCTCGTTTTATTAATTTCTTTGTAACGATCAGGTTCAAAGAAATTAATAAATTTTTGTTGCTCATCTAACTTAAAATCTGTCTCAAAAACATACTCTGGCCCATAGACATTCATAATATCGCCAGGAAGAATTTGATCGGTAATTTCTAAGGGACGGCAAAGTGAGGACTCTTGCCAATATTTAATTTCAGCATCGCTGACAAAGCGTGGACGCTTTGAAACACCTTTCAAATAAAGTGCTGTTCCCCAACAATTTGGGCCATGAGAAGCAAGTTTCTTATTCATGATCATCGAGACTTCTTTAGGGATATGAAATTCTTCTGCAGCAGTTACAGACAGACTCATCATTGAAATAAGAAGTGCTAGAAACATCATAAAAACCTTTCCTTGTTCGTTCTGGATATGAGCAAGGTAAGTGCCAATAATTTCCGACATGATTTTCATAAGTTAAGGGAGCGCTAGCGCTTGAATATTGAACAGCTATCAAATTAGTAGACATTTGTTGTGTGCAGCGCAGATAGAATCTTAAGGCAACCTTTGTTTTATCTTACTAGGAATACATAGAGTAAAAGGTTAAAATAATTGTCTGCTAGTGCGAACAATGCTTCAGTTACAATCGCGGTTGAAAAATGGGTGACATAACAAATAGTGGTGAAAGGCCAAGTCAAATTTCTGAGACTATTCAGGATTTTGGTTTTCTATTAGTTGTTTCTCTCCCAAATTTAATTATTGAACAAGTCAGTCAAAATATCAGTCATTTCATTGATTATAATGTTCAGGAAGTAATTGGTGAAGATTTTCGTATTTTCTTAGAAAAAAAATACTCTTTCGAAACATTTCCTTATTTTAGTAAAGAGACTAGTTCTGTATTTATCTTAGACTTACATCATAAGATGTCAGGGCAGAAAGTATTACTCGAGTTTTCATTAACTAGAAATGAAAACCAATTGGTGGTCGAGGTAATTCCTCTTAAAGAAGAATGTCCTTCTTATCAGGTAATGGGAAGTTTGAGTTTGATCATTGATCGGATAGAGCAAACAAAATGTTTAAAAGAACTCTATCAGACTGTTATTGAGGAAATTCAAAATATAACTGGTTTTGATCGAGTGATGCTTTATCGGTTTGATGAAGAGTTTAATGGGACAGTGATTGCTGAGAAACTAATGGTCAAAGGATGGAAATCTTATCTAGGTCTTCGTTTTCCTGCTACCAATGCTCCTGATCTGGTTAAGAGAATGTATTGCGAGAATACATTGAGGTTTACTCCAAATGTTTCTTATACTCCATCATCGATGATTCCAGAGATTAATCCTCGAACAAATCTTGTGACTGATTTAGGTAAGACTCTTTTGCGAAGTCCTTTTTCTTTTCATCTAGATTCTCTGAAGAAAATGGAAGTCGGAGCCTCTCTCTCTATTACAATTATGAATGGAAGTGAGTTATGGGGATTGATTGCTTGTCATCATCGTAGTGAGAAAATGATTGGGCAATGTGAGAAATCTGCCATTCAAATTCTTGGTAAAGTTGTTTCAACATTAATTACCTCAAAAGTTAAACTAGAGGATTATCAATACTCTCAAAAACAATTAGATATATTTGAGAAAATTCAACGAAAGATAGAACTATCAAATAAACTTTTTGAAGCTTTGACTAAAGACAGTCCTTCTTTACTGGATCTCAATCCTGTTGAAGGGTCATCAATGGCCATGTGTTATGATGGAAAATGGTTTCTTGAAGGAAATACACCGACGAAAAAAGAAATCCTTCAACTAGTGACTTGGATTAAGGCCAATGAAGAGGATGAAGTGTTTGTGACAGATTCTTTGTCACGTATTTATCCGCCATCTGCCAAATTCAAAGAACATGTCCCAGGATTGCTTGCGATCAATTTTCCTTATGGGATAAATAATTTTATTCTTTGGTTTCGTCCTGAAATGATTGGGATAGAAAATTGGGCGGTTGATTTGCGGGCTAACGTAGATCTGAAAAATATAAGGCTTAAATCAATCCCTTGGAAGCAGAGTGAAATAGGGATTGTAAAAAAACTAAAACGTTACATTATTGAGTCAGAACTACTACGTCAGTATAAAGCGTTTCAAGTTCTTGCTGATTCAGTTGATCACTATATTTGGGTTAGTTCACCCGACGGTACTTCTGAGTACTATAATCGCAGATGGAAAGAAGTAACGGGATTGGGGAATGATCTTTACGAAGAGATCTCTGCTGCTGAAGTGATTCACCCAGACGATCTGCCAAAGGTAAGAGAGCTATGGTTGAAGGCGATAAAAAATGGAACTCCCTACACAATGGAAATGAGAATCCGTACTCGTAATGGAGATTATCAGTGGATTTTAGTAAGAACTATCCCGGCCAAAAACGATAAAGGCAAAATCATTAAATGGTATGGCTCAGGCGTAAATATCGACCCGATAAAAAAAATTGAAGAAGAATTAAAAGATGCCCTACAAGTAAGAGATGAATTTATTTCGATGGCGAGCCATGAATTAAAAACTCCGATTACTTCTTTGGGACTTCTTTTGGAATTGAGCCATAGGACATTAAAAAAATCGAATGTCATTGCTCCCTATATTGAAAAATCAGTCAAAGAACTAAAGCGTCTGAGATATCTAGTAGATGATCTTCTGGACGTTAGTAAAATCAGTTCGGGGAAAATGGATTTATTATTTCATGTGAATGACTTAAATAAAATTATCATTGGGGTATTGGAAAGATATCAAGGCGATAAAAGACTTGATAATCAAGGTGCCAAGTTTGAGAAATCGTCTCCTGTGCTAGTGGAGTGTGATGCTTTTAGAATAGAACAGGTTCTAACCAACCTTATTTCGAATGCACTTAAATATGGTAATAATAGGCCTATTGAGATTGAGTTATTCGAGTATCCTGATTCGGTTGTTTTTGCAGTTAAAGATCAAGGGGTAGGAATTTCTCCGCAAGATCAGGGAAAGGTTTTTGATCGCTTTGAGAGAGTAGGGCATAACAGTGGAATTAGTGGTTTGGGCCTTGGTCTTTATATTTGTAAAAATATTGTTGATGCTCATCAGGGAGAGATTAAAGTTCAGAGTGATTTAGGTAAAGGAACTATCTTTGAGGTTAGGCTAAAAAAGAAACTTCATGGTTAGCTATCTGATTTACTGCTTTTAAAATATCTCTCAATTCCATCTTTGGCATCACTGTAATCGTGACCTTTAGAGATGAGAAATCTTAAAACTTTTTCTTTTAACTTTTGCCTCTCAGGAAAACCATTAGGAATTTCTTTTGATCGCAATTTTTTATGAATAAGAGAAACTAAGGAATCCTCTTCTTTAATCCCCATTTCCTCTTCAATGATTTGAAACTCTTCCGCAAATATTTCTAATTTTTCTGCTTTGGCCCGCATGGAAATCTTGGAGAATGATTCTCCTTTATAAATCCATTTTTTGATAAAGAGTCTTTTATAATTTTCTTCATTAAGAAGTTTTTTCTCAAGAAGTTTTTCAATAACTTCATTAACTTCTTCAAGAGTATTATCTGGTTTAGAAAGGAGTTTCTTCTTCAGCTTGTATTCTGAATAATCCTGACGAGCGAGTAGATGAAGTGAGTAATTATAGATTCTTTGATTCATGTGAAAAAAGAAGGCCACCCGAAGGTGGCCTCAAAAATTATTGAACTTTTGCTTTCTTAGGAGCTGGTTTATCTTCCTGGATTTCCCCTGTAGACATATCTACATTCATTGGAGCTTCCATTTTACCGATTCCGTGTTTTGCTAGAACTTTTGCACGGATCTCTGTCATAAGAGATGGATTTTGTCTTAGGTGTTCTTTAGAAGCTTCACGACCTTGGCCGATTTTGGCGTTGTTATAAGAGTACCAAGCACCAGCTTTTTCAACAATACCTTCGTTTGCAGCTACATCAAGAAGATCGCCTTCTTTTGAAATACCTTCACCATACATGATGTCGAATTCAATTTCTCTGAAAGGAGGAGCCACTTTGTTCTTAACGATTTTGATTTTTGTTTTGTTACCAATAACGCTATCGCCATCTTTAATAGCACCTGTACGACGGATATCCATACGAACAGAAGCGTAGAATTTAAGAGCGTTACCACCAGTCGTTGTTTCAGGGTTACCGAACATAACACCAATTTTCATACGAAGCTGGTTAATGAAGATAACTGTACAATTTGAACGAGAAATTGAACCAGTTAGTTTTCTTAGAGCTTGAGACATAAGTCTTGCTTGAAGACCCATGTGAGAATCACCCATGTCTCCTTCAAGTTCTGCTTTCGGAGTAAGAGCAGCAACTGAGTCAACGATAAGGAGATTAACAGCACCAGAGCGAACAAGCATATCTGCGATTTCTAAAGCTTGTTCTCCAGAATCTGGTTGAGAGATAAGTGTATTTGGAACATCAACACCAAGTTTTTGAGCATAAACTGTATCAAGAGCGTGCTCGGCATCAATGAAAGCAACTGTTCCACCAGCTTTTTGGCATTCAGCTGCAATGTGAAGAGTCATTGTTGTTTTACCAGAAGATTCTGGTCCGTAGATTTCAATAATACGACCTTGAGGAATACCACCAATCCCTAGGGCAAGATCAATTCCAAGAGAACCAGTAGAAATGGCCGGAATTTTTTCTGCAGTTTGGTTTGCATCCAAACGCATGATAGCACCTTTACCAAATTGCTTTTCAATTGTAGCAAGTGCCAGATCCAGGGCCTTCTTTTTGTTAGAAGCATCAGTTGTGTTTGTCTGATTCAATGACATGAGTGGTTCTCCTTCTCTCTTGTATATACAAAGAAATTAACATCGCCCAAAGTGTTCGACAATATGCTTTCATGCAATTTTTACGGAAAATTTACGGATTTTAACAATTTGAAATAGTTAGCTTATAGCGCACTTGGTCCGAAAAAATACTGGACTAATAAGCACGTGATTCCAGCGTAGATAGCTGAAACAACATCATCAGTAATCGTTCCGAGGCCATGTTTCATTCTGTCAAAATAAGAAGCAGGCCAGAATTTGATGATATCAAAAAAGCGAAACATGAAAAAAACAAGAAAGAGGCTAGCGATATCGGTCTTCATAACAAAAGACCAAGTAATAAGCATACCAATGACTTCATCAATAACAATCCATTGAGGGTCATGGAGGTGATGTTTCTTTTGGATGTACTCCGTTGCCCAACAGGCCAAAACATACATGAGTAGAATTATTCCAAGTAAAGAGTAAATATTTATTCCGTATTTTGCGAATAAATAAATAAGAGGAAGAGTAGCAAGGCTTCCAATAGTTCCAGGTGCTTTCGGGAACTTACCGGAGTAAAACCAGCTTAAAAAGAAAATGATGACTCTATCGGGAATGTTTAAATTTTGATCTTTCATATTTTATACGTTAGTTTGCCTTATATTAGACTTTAATTTGAATTATAAGAATTGGCAAAAATGATGGGGTCACGTCCAGATTATTTACAAGAATATGCTTTTAACTGGGAAACCTTCGATATGATTTGCAGCGGCAAGTCATCTTTGGAGGGAACTAATTATCTGTCGGACCTGATGACCAAGGATGATGTGGCCCATTTTCTCTACGGTTACGGATTTGATATCAATGATCCCGTAGAAAACGCTGAGCTGTTCGGAATTTTCCAAGAGGCCATTCAATTTATTCGTCGTTATTTCTTAAAAGAAGGTAATACCGAAGGCCTTGATCTTCGTTTGCCTCATTTTTTATTTACCATAACTAATATTAGTGATCTTTTCCTCTCTGCTAACGGCAGGGCCCAGGGTTTTAAAGTTAATACTGAGGAAGCTTTATGGGCGAGTGTCGTCTTGAAAGTGATGCACACTATTCTTCATACTGATAAAGATCTCCGTTACCGTTACTTCTCTACAATCCAACAACAAATTTTTGATCGCTTTTATAAATTCATTCATCGTGATGATCAGAACAATCTATTTTTGCGAAATGATCATGGGCAATCAATCCCTCTTGTCGACTTTCAAACGAAAGCGAAAAAAACAAGAGACTCCATCATCATTAAACTACTTCACAAAAAAGAAAATGTTGCTGAGGAGCTGTTTGATAGGATTGGGGTGAGAATTGTTACTGAGAATAAGCTTGATGCACTTCGTGTCATTCGCTTTCTTGTAAAAAACAATGTGGTGACCGTTAATAACATCAAGCCATCTCGCTCTCAGAATACTTTGGTTGATCTAGTATGTTTAAGAAAAAGAATGTTCACTCTTTATAAGAGATCAATGAGAGAAGATTGGCCACAACAGATCTTTTATCAAGAGCTCAATAATTTGATGGAAGAGTGTGTTCCTGGTTTATCTCGTCATGATAATCAGCACTCAAGCGATGATTACCGTGCCATTCATTTTACGGGAAGACAGTTGATTAAGTATCGTAATCCATTCATGTCTTCATTTAATGAGGTTCGTAAAAAGGCCATTGCCGATCGTGAGAATCCTGTTTCTCAGGCCTTACTTTCAATTGATACCACACCAATTTCTCGTGATGTACGATTCTTCTATCCGTTTGAAGTGCAGCTTACTGATAAGGATTCACACGTTCAGAACACGCAAGGTGAAGCAAGTCACGAAGAGTATAAAAAATCGCAAGTTCGTTCTGCTATAAAACGAATTTTCAAACCTCTTATCGAACTTAAAAATATTAATTTAGATTAAGTTTTTGCTGAAAGAAGAGTTCAATTCGCTCATTGATAAAATCAGGGAAGTCCGCTTGCGGAACGTGAGAGCCTGTTTTTAAATAATAAGTTTCTGAATCACTAAGGATATTTGCCAGCGATCTTTGAAGATGGTTGGGGATAACTCCATCTTTTAATCCACCGATTACAAGTGTTGGGACATCAATTCGCACCAGCGATGAAGTGATATTTTGTTTACTCATTTCATCAATTAGTTTGAAGAATATTTCAACACCCAGCTGACCCATTCGATTTAAATAGATTTCAATAAATTCTCGAGAAACCTTCTTTCTATTAAAGCCGGCAGTATGAATAATTTCTCGCACGATTGGGTTAAGGCCGCCGGTTTTCCAAATTTTTTGCAAAACCTCAGGATAGCGCTGATGAAAGAGGGTCGCCACTAGCATGATGTATTCCATCAGATTGGTGTCGAACATGATGTCTTTTACCGGCATATAAGTACCAGAGATAAGAATAAGACTCTGCACCAGTTCAGGATAATCTTTGGCAATCTGCAAAGAGACATTAACTCCCATGCTATGCCCAAGGAAGATTGCCTTCTTAATATGAAGATGATCACAAAGGTTTTTTATATCACTGGCCATCTGAGCGAAGGTTACTTCTTCAACTGCACCCATGGTGGATTGAAAATGACCGCGATAATCGTGAAGAAGTATTTGATAACCAAGCTTATCAAAAAAGGTTACTTGGAAACTCCAGTGGTGGTTACTGCAAACGAGACCATAGTTAAAAATAAGTATGGGCTTAGACTGATCAAACTCTTTTACGTTTCGAAGGTAGAAGATTTGTTGATTATCAGGTGTCTTAAAGAAGCTTGCAAATAAGTGTTCAAACATAGTTTTACTTCATTAGCTGGCCAAGTTTCTCGATCACATCGAGTCTTGCGTCCTGCTGATTCATAAATTGTTGGAGTTTGTTATCTAATATTTCTTTTCGAGTTTGATTGGCAGAAAAACTAAAACCTATAATTTTAATTTTTGTTTGCCCCATTTGTACCACATCGCCTGCTTTCAGTTTTCTAATGGTCAGGGCGCGTTTTCCATTCAATAAATAAAACGGAACATCTTTTTGGGGATGAAAAAGTAAAACATTTTCTACCACTTCAATAAAGGCATGGCTTTTTCTGATTTCCGGATCTTTGATAATAATGTCCGTAAGAAGAGTTCCGAGATAAATCTCGTTCTTAAAGAGGTGATAGTCACCAACAACATCTTGATCCGGACTTTCGGTTATTTCAAATTGAATCATACTAAATAGTATCAAGGATTTTCTGATCCAAGGCCAGTCGGGTAAAATGCGGTTCTAAAATTTGAGGGTGCGAGTTTTGCAGTTTTTCGAGATCGGCTATGACTTCTTCCAAGATATGAGTGTGGGTGAGGTAGTTGGCGACACGACGGAATTTGGTGGTGCCTGACTGGTCTACTCCGAATAAATCACCTTCGCCACGGAACTTGAGATCTTCTTCAGCAATCACAAAACCATCCAGATTCTCTTCTATAACTTTTAGACGCTGCATACCCTCGGGGCCAATTTCTCTTTCTAAAACCAGAAAACAGAATCCTGGTTTGTGACCTCGTCCCACTCGACCGCGTAGCTGGTGCAAGGAGGAGAGTCCAAATCTTTCTGGATTATAAATACTCATGACTGTTGCATTAGGGATATTGATCCCAACTTCAATTACAGATGTTGAAATAAGGACATGAGCTTTGAGATTTTTAAATTCATGAAGAACCGCTTCTTTCTCATCCGCTTTCATTTGTCCATGCAGGGCCCTGACTTCAAAACCTTGGAAAACATCTTGGTATTTTTTAAGGCTCTCTTTGACGTTAGACAGATCCATGACTTCGCTTTCTTCAATGGCCGGAAAGACAAAGTAGGCCTGCTCACCCATTGAGAGTCGACGTTTAATGAACTCAATGTATTTAGAATAATTTTCTTTTTCCGTGATACGAGTCTTGATAGGAATTCTTCCTGCAGGCATCGTTTTGATAGAAGAAATATCAAGATCACCATATTGAGCAAGACTAAGCGTGCGAGGAATCGGAGTTGCTGTCATAATGAGACAGTGACATCCTTCGCCTTTGGCAAGCAGTCTTAAGCGCTGCTCAACTCCAAATTTATGTTGTTCATCAATGATGGCAAGACCAAGATTTTGAAACTCTACTGAGTCTTGAAATAAAGAGTGAGTTCCGATCACTAGTTGGGTGGAGCCATTTTTAAGTCGAGATAAGATTTCTCTTTTCTCTTTTGCTTTAGTTGAACCGAGGAGCAAATCAATTTTAAGATCAGGATTGATCTCTTTGAAACTCTCGAAGTGCTGCAGGGCTAAAGCTTCTGTCGGACACATCAAAGCTACTTGTTTGTCATGATTGATCACAACTTGTGAAGCCACTAAGGCCACCACTGTTTTTCCACAGCCCACATCACCTTGAACCATTCTCATCATGGGACGGCCGAGTTTAAAGTCGGAAAGAATCTGATTGAGAACTTTATCCTGATCAGCAGTGAGGGTGAAGGGAAGTGCTGAAGTGAGCTTCTTTAACTGGGGAGCTGTAACCGAAAATACCGGAGCAACTTTTTGTTTGAGAAACTTTCGACGAGTAATAATCTTGAGTTGATCTTCCAGAAACTCTTCATAGGCCAGTCGATTGATTGCCTGACTTTTAAGCTCAGGAGTGAATTCTTCACTTGGAGTTTTCCCATGAAGAATTTGAAAAGCTTCTCCTAAGGTCATCTTATCGTTATAGCCGAGCTCATCAATTTTTTGAGGTATATCTTTCCACAGATAAGCTGGAAGAGAGTGAATAACTTTTTTGATATGGGCACCGGCAGTCTTGTTAACTGTAGGATATTCAATAATATAACTAGCTGACTGGTCGTGAGTTTCAGTCAGAATTTGTGGATTAATGATTTGTTTTTGAGCTTTATATTCTTGAACTTGACCTAAAAATTGAATTTCGTTTAAGGCTTCAAATTGTTTTTTTTGAGATGGATAGAGGTTAAACCAGCGAAGTGTGATGGTTTCTAAACTTAAACTATCTTGAGCAACAACAATTCCATTATAGAGCAAAAATTTATTCTTAAACCTTCTTCCGAATGCAGGCTTAATATCGACGTGAATAACTTTTCCTTGTCCTTTAAAATACTCATCAAATTGAGCATGTTGAAAGCTCATGACTTTTGGCATTTTATGAATTCTAAGGGGAAGTATCCAGATCAGATCGTAAAGTGTTGAGACGCCAGCTTCCAAGAGTTTGGATAGAGTAGGGGAAGGAGCCTTCCCCTTACTTAATTCTAGTAGAGAGCTATTCCAATTAAGAGTAACGGATGTCTTGGACCTCATAAACAAGATCGCCTTTTGGAGCTTTTACAATGGCCTCATCTCCCACTTCCTTACCAATAAGAGCTTTTCCTAATGGAGAGTTGTAAGAGACTTTTTTATTATCAGTCATTGCCTCATCTTCACCAACAATTTGGAAAGATACTTCAATGTCTTTTTGTTGATCATATACTTTTACGAATGCTCCAAAAATAATTTTTTCACTTTTAATTGTTGTTGTATCAACAACACGAGCACGGGCAATTTTTGACTGAAGATCCATAATACGGCCTTCAATATGTGACTGGCGTTCTTTAGCAGCATGGTACTCAGCATTTTCTTTCAAATCTCCAAGCTCACGAGCTTCAGAGATGGCAACTTTAATATCTTCGCGGTCAACTTTAATGAGTTGATCAAGTTCAGCTTCAAGTAATTTTTTTCCTGCCAATGTCATTGGACATTCGATCATGATTCTAATCCTGTTTGTTAGTGATTATTTTTTAAACAGTGCCGCAGCACGGGCCAATTGGTCTTGGCGTTCCTTATTGGGATCATTATACGAACTGGTGAGCTTAAAGTAATCACAAAAGTTCGCCTTCTCTTTCTCTACAATACGGTCAGCATTACTTTCACGGCACTCGTTATAGGCCTTCACATCATAAAACTGGCACATACGACAACAGCGGATATCAGTTCTGCACTGCGTGCAAGTGTCTGAACGTGCAATGAACACACTAAAACTTTTAGGTAGTTCTGTTCCACATTTATAACAATTTGCACTCATTAAAACTCCTGGCCGATGCCGATACCAACACCAAATTTACCATTACTTTCCGTAGGGGCAAGGTAAATTCGAGGAGTGTTTCTTTTATTGTATTCTTCAACCGACTTATGGAGAAGGTGCTCATTGTTGTGCTGTTTAGTTTTGGAAATTAAGTAACTGAGAGCAATCATCGCCACTCCACCTACCAATAGGGTGGTTCGACCGGTGAGGGCTTCGCCTCGTCCTTCCGAACTTCTTAAAAGTCCGGCCAGCATCACTCCCGTTCCAGCGGTTGAGAGAGCTGCACCTGTCCAAGTAGGACGGTTATTGTCTTGATATTCATCTAAGAGATCTTTGGCCACTGGGTCTTTTTCTAAATAAAACCTTAAGCCTTCTCCTCGACCGGAATTACTAACGTCGACTAACACTTCTTGATAGTTAATAATGGCCGTGCGACTACAGGTATCCGCAGCCCAAGAAGGGCGGATGATAAGAAGAAATGAGAGTAAAAAGAGCAGTTTTTTAGTCATGCAATTTTTGCCGAAGTCCTGTGTCTTTGTTCGTCAGACTATTTTAACTTACTATTGAATAAAAAGCGACTCAAATGGATTTAATCAAAACAGGTTTAGGCATTTCTAAAACGATCAAGAATGTTTCCCGTTTCAGGGAGATTCTGACGGTATTGAGTCGTCATGGCTTCTCCGAGTTAATTGTTAAATCTGGTCTGGATAAATTGATTCCTGGTTTTGTGCTACCTAGTCGAGTGGGAGACTTAAAGCGTGAAGATCTCACCAGCGAAGAATGGTGGAGAATTTTTGGTCGTCAACTACGTCTGTCTTTTGAAAGATTAGGTCCGAGTTTTATTAAGATGGGTCAGCTGATGGCCACTCGTGAGGATATTCTTGATCCTGCCATGATCCGCGAGTTAAAACTTCTACAGAATCAGGTTAGTGGTATTCCCTTTGCCACTGCGATGAGCGTGATTGAGCAGAATCTTGGTCGTCCAGTGAATGAAGTTTTTGAATCAATTGATGAAAATCCAATCGGAACTGCATCCATTGGTGTGGTTTATAAAGCAGTACTCAAAAACGGTAAAAAAGTTGTTGTGAAAGTGAGAAGGCCTGGAATCAGGAAGACTCTCACTACTGACTTTGAAATTATTTATTTTATCGTTGAAAAAATTGAGCGTGTTTCAGAAGAATTAAAATTCTTAGGAATGTCGCGCATGATTTCAGATTTCTTTAAGAACACTATGAATGAGCTTAATTTTAAAATTGAAGCTCAGAATGCAGAAAAGTTAAAAAGTAATCTAGCTCGTATTGATAAAGAAAAATTTTTGAAAGTCCCTGAAGTCTATAAAGAATATTCAACAGAAGAAATTCTTGTTTTGGAATTCTTGGATGGAAAACCTTTCAATGAGTTTCATTCATTGGAAGAACTTGGTCCCGATATGGTGGTCAAGCTTGAACGAAGTATTGAGCTATTCACCCACACTTTGCTGGCCGATGGATTTTTTCATGCAGATCTTCATGGTGGAAACTTTTTTGTCCTTGAGAGTGGTCGAATTGGAATCATTGACTTTGGTTTAATGGGAAATCTTTCCAAAAGAAATCGCACCAATCTCATTGCCATTCTCTATGCTGTTCTCACCTACAATTTTGACAATCTGGTTTATGAGTTTTTAGAAGTCGCTGATTATGACGTCATTCCTGATCATGAAGAATTGATCAGGGATATTAAAGACGCAATTTCTCCTTATATTGGTCTATCAGTTAAAGAAACGAATATGACGGAACTGATTAGAGGACTGATTTCAACTCTTTCAAAACATCGAATTTATCTGCCACGTGAGTGGTTCATTATCTTTAGAGCATTGATGACTCTTGATGGAGTAGGTAAGTCGATTGGCCTCGATGTTAATATCTTTAAAGTTTTGGATAAAGATATTGAACCATTGGTCAAAGAACTTCTTTCAAAGAAAAACGCTGAAGAAGAAGTGATGTGGATGACTAAAGATGTTCTGACATCACTGCGTCTGGTGCCTAAGCATATCAAATGGTTCTTGAAAGAAGTTTCTAAAAATAACTATGCGCTAGAGTTTCGAGTTAAGGATCTGGATGTCTTTTCGGAAAGACTGAATCGCGCCTTCTATGGCCTTGGGATGTCGCTTTTAGCGAGCGTCTTTATCTTAGGCGGAGCATTCTTTATTAAGGATGCTAGCAATCTCACCATTCAAACAGTACCCATGCTCTCTTGGATTTTTTGGGGTTCTGCTAGTTATCTGATGATTAGAATTTTTATGATCAGAAAGCTCTAAGGAATTTTGCCGTTTAAAGATCTTTGTGATCTTTACGGCATACAGATCTGTCTTAGCATCTCCTACGGAGCACAACTTGAGAATGCAGGTCTGATTCCAGCATTTAATCCAAAATTCGAACAACTTGTAACGTTGGGATTGACAGTCCAGGTGGTGATGTCTCGATTAAAAGCAAAAGCATTCCAAAACATATAACTCATATCAGTCACAGCAGCAGTATTCCATGAACCGATGCCCCCATTAAAAGCATAAGCATTCCAAAACATATTGCTCATATTAATCACAGCAGCGGTATTCCATGAACCGATGTCCTGATTAAAAGCAGAAGCATTCCGAAACATATCGCTCATATTAATCACAGCAGCGGTATTCCATGAACCGATGCCCTGATTAAAAGCAGAAGCATTAAAAAACATACCATGCATATAAGTCACAGCAGAAGTATCCCATGAACCTATGTTCTGATTAAAAGCAGAAGCATAAATAAACATACCATTCATATAAATCACAGCAGAAGTATCCCATGAACCTATGTTCTGATTAAAAGCAGAAGCATAAAAAAACATTTGCATCATATTGGTCACAGCAGCGGTATTCCATGAACCTATGTCCTGATTAAAAGCTGAAGCTCCAGAAAACATATGACTCATATCAGTCACAGCAGAAGTATCCCATGAACCTATGTTCTGATTAAAAGCAGAAGCGTAATTAAACATACTACTCATATTAGTCACAGCAGAAGTATCCCATGAACCGATGTTCTGATTAAAAGCAGAAGCGAAATTAAACATATTACTCATATTAGTCACTGCAGAAGTATCCCATGAATCGATATTCTGATTAAAAGCAGAAGCACTCTGAAACATATTGCTCATATTAGTCACAGCAGCGGTATTCCAATCCCAATTCGCTCCCAGTCCTGTCATTCCTGAAGCACTCCTAAACATTTGTCGAAGATTCGTTACTTGACTGAGATCTGGTGTATCTTGGGTAGTCACTTCCAAGTTGGCACAACCCCAAAAGGCGTCTTCAAAAGATTGCCATTGAATATGACCCCAAGATTTAATCTCAATGAGTTTTTGTCGCTCAGCTAAGTTATTAAAATAGATTCTTGGGAAATCCCCTGTAATCATGATCTCTTTTTCACCTGAAGTGGCATAAGTGTGAACAAGAGAAACTGGTGAGGTGATTGTCTCAATTGTTCCGTCTCCCCAATCAATTTCAAAGTTATATGTGCTTGATGCGTGTAGCGGGATTTCTATCTGATGATCTGTGGAAGAGCCTGGCAAGGTATTTGTTGTTTCCCAAACTGTGACGAAAGGAGTTATCACCAACAGGTCAACTTGAGCAAGGCTTGACTGTGCTCCTGTTGAAGTTTCCAATCGGTAATCAAAACTGATATTTCCCGAATGACCTGTGGCCGGGGTGATGCCTACAGTACAGATCCCACTTGTGCATGAGCAGGGAGTTGAGGCTGTAAGTTCATTGGGAACAATCACCGAGCAACTTGAAGCAAGATCCCCTGTGGAGCTTGAGTAAGGAAGGGTGATGACTAATTCATTACCCATTTTAATGGCCGAATGAGTGAGGTCGATATTGGAAGCACTGATGTGTGATGAGGTCGCGATGGAGTCTTTACGAAGCTTGAAAGAAATTTTTTTGTAGCAAGAAGCAGTGAGAACAAGCAATAGAAGAGTTAAGAGGTTAATATAACCTCTACTTCTAATCAAGCTTGTAGCCTGAGACTGCATTAGGATTCCTTTTCGTTTGAGTGCTTTACTCTATAAACGAATCGGTAATATATGGTTAAATGATTAAAAAAAAATTTACCCCAATTAGATAACAATTACTTACAACTTATGAAATTCCGAATCGCGGATGAGGTAATCCAAAAGAGATCCAAAAGGTACGGCATACCTTTTGGTTTTGGGTAGTTAGATGCTATCCCAGCCGGTGATAAATAAGCTTTTAGTGTCTTTTAGCTCGCTAAAGCGACCAGGTCCGAAGACTCCACTAAAAAACTCGGAACAACTCATAATGTAATCAGTCTCTTTAAATTTAAAATGACAGTCCTGATGATCCATTTTACTGACTTTAATTTCGCCCTGAGTGACTTTATTAACAAGTTCAGAAAACAGCTCTCCCGCTGCCAAGATAAATTGAAAATGAGCATTGTCTTCATGGAAGTAGTCTTGAGTCATCCAGACTTCTCCCCAGTGAGCTATTTTCTTCAAGAGTTCTGTTCTATTCTCGAGGGTGGCATATTCATGAATAATGTTTTTTAAATCTTGTCCTTTGTTTTGAACAAAGTAACTAGTGATATTATGTCGATCATTCACCCAGATTTGTGAACTCTTTGTTTGAAAGAGTTGCTCCCAATCACTTTCCGTTCTTTCAACATAACTAAAATGTTTTTGAAAAAAGTTTTGATGAATAGTACGTATTTTATTTTTCTCATCACTCGAGGCATTTATCAGAAGTTCGTAAGTGTTCTTTTCATTTTTTCGCGCGAATGGATACTGAGAACCACAGAGATAAAATTGATGTTTCTCATACATAGAAGGAAGATCACTCCAAAGAATGAAAGCAGCAACTTGATGATGATGAATTTTTTTTACTTCACTCATCAGATAAGAGAATAAACCTTTTCCTCGATATGCTTCATCAACGGCAATCCCTCCCATCATCGCAATGGAAATTTTCTGATTGTTGATGTTGATATCTCTAATTTTTACTCCCAAGTGAGCAACAACTTTTTCATTCTCTATCAGAATGTAGAGATGATGCGCGTTTTCTGGGTTCATGAGAGTGATGAAGTCTCTCTCAAAAGAAAATTCAGGCCGATATTTAAAACTTTTCTCAATGAGGGCGAGAGTTTGACCCCAAAACTGGGGTTGGTCTTTAAGATTATTTAGGGGAAGGCAAATTTTGCCCATACTTAAAACTCCGTAAAATCAAAAGGTTAAGTCTTGTTTTAAAAAAATGTAAAAAATTTTTACATTCATACTCAAGTCTTTGCCTCCATTGTCGAAAAGATAGTCACAAGAGTCACGAATGATTCTTGGTCCTATTCAAGGAATGAATAGGGAACCCATTCAAGGAGGATTTATGGGTCTACGTATTAACACTAACGTTTCATCGCTAAATGCGCAAAGGAACTTAGGTCAAACGAAGGGTGCTCAGCAAAAAGTTTTAGAGCAACTCTCTTCTGGTAACAGAATTAACCGTGCAGGGGATGACGCTGCTGGGTTAGCAATCTCGGAAAATTTAAAAGCTCAAATTCGTGGTCTTGGTCAGGCGGAGCGAAACGCTCAAGACGGTATCTCTCTAGTGCAAATCGCTGAAGGTGCACTATCGGAAGTTGGTAACATCATGATCAGACTTAGAGAGCTTGCTGTACAAGCTGCTTCTGATACTATCGGGCCAACAGAACGAAAGTTCCTTAACGTGGAATTCGAACAACTTCTTTCAGAAGTAGATCGTATTGCTAACTCTACCGAGTTTAACCGTGTGCCACTACTTAACGGTACAGGTTCAGTATTTGATATCCAAATTGGTACAAGAAACGATCCTTTAAGCGACAGATTAACATTTGATGCTTCAAGTGCAGACGTTAACGTAGCAGCTCTAGGTCTTAACCTTGCTTCAGTATCTGATAAGATTTCTTCTCAGAACTCACTAGCAGCAATTGACCAAGCTATTCAAAACGTTTCAGGGATTCGTGCTGACTTCGGTGCTCTTCAAAACCGTCTTCAGTCAACGATCAACAACATTCAAGTAAGTACAGAAAACCTTTCTGCCGCTAACTCTCGTATCAGAGATACAGACATTGCAGCAGCAACTTCTGAGCTGACTAGAACAAACATTCTAATGCAAGCAGGTACATCAGTATTAGCTCAGGCCAACCAGTCTACAACTAATGCTATCAGCCTTATCCAAGCAGCTCAGGGCTAATAGGCCTTGAGCGCGGATAGCGCAAAAAATTGATGTAAAAACAAATCCTGCAAACAACTTGTAGTGAGTGTTAGGCAAAACAAGTAGTGGATAGGTTTGATAATAACAAGAAAAACCAATAGGACAGTAAGTCCGATTATGAACAAGGAGGTTCGCATGTCACTAACTGGAGATTAATATGGGTCTTAGGATCAATACAAATATATCGAGCATTGCTGCTCAAAGGGCCTTAGGCCAAACAAAACATAACCTAGATAGCAACTTTAGAAAGCTATCTAGCGGTGAACGGATAACTCGCGCGGCTGACGACGCTGCTGGATTGGCGATAAGTGAAAAACTTAAAGGTCATATCCGAGGGCTTAGACAAGCTAGAAGGAACGCTGAAGATGGGATCTCACTTGTACAAACAGCAGAAGGCGGCCTTAACGAGGTATCTAACATTGTCATCCGACTCAGAGAGCTTGCAGTACAAGCAGCCTCTGATACAGTGGGCGACGTTGAGAGAGGTTTTTCTGACATCGAGTTTCAGAATCTCCTTGAAGAAATTCAACGAATTTCTGATGGGTCTGAGTTCAACGGAAGAAAGCTTCTTAACGGCAGCGGTGGAATGGTTGAGATTCAAGTGGGAATCCACAACGATCCAACTTTGGACAGAATTAAATATGATTCGTCTGACACCGATGCAACCCTTGAAAGCCTTGGTATCACTGGAGAGACCATCGCTAACAAACAGGGAGCTCAAGCGACGTTAGCAAAACTGGATGATGCTCTCACGCGTATCAACGCAACAAGAGCAAATCTGGGGGCACTACAGAATCGCCTACAATCAGCAAGTAATACCTTGATGATTACCGACGAGAACTTCAGTGCAGCTAACTCAAGAATTAGGGATGTCGATGTGGCAGCTGAAACTGCCGACCTGGCCAAGAACAACATCCTCGCGCAAGCAGGTGTTTCAGTACTGGCCCAAGCGAATCAGGCACCAAATGCGGCCTTGAAACTTTTAAGTTAACTAACACTCACTACAACCTTGCTCCGAATGGAGCAAGGTTTTCTTTTTTTCCATCCGTGCTAAATTAATCATATGAAAAAAACTGTTCTTATTTTTGGAATGACTTCCTTTGTTGGTTCTAATCTCGCTGAGGTGTTGTCTCAAAAGTACAAGGTTGTTGGAACCTACTTTACCGAAAGAGAGTATTTGCCTCAGGACTATTCGATGGTCCGCTGTGATGTGCTTAATAAAGATGAGGTCACAAAAGTTATTCAGTTTTTTCGTCCTGATTACGTTATCTATGCCGTGGGAGAGTCTTCTTTGGTGAAGGCCAAGTTAGCACCGAAGTTGAGTGAGGCCTTAAATACCAATGGTGCTCTTAATTGCCTGACTGTTTCAGAAAGAGCAGGTGCTCTTTTTATCTATCTATCGTCGGCCTATGTTTTCTCTGGTGAGAATAAGCTTTTTAAAGAAGCAGATACCCCCTTCTCTCATACCGCTTATGGAACAGCAGTTTCTAATACCGAGTTTTTAATTCAACGCTCTTCTATGCATTACCTTATTCTAAGATGTCCGGTTCTTTATGGACTTGGTTTCTCTGCAGGTAAAAAGAATATTTTTGAAATTATCCAAGAGTCTCATTTTGAAGGAAGGAAGGTTAAACTAGAGAACTCAGTAGAGCTAGGGTTTCTTGATATTCATTTGTTAGGACGTTTTTTAATGGCACTGCTTGATAAGGGCGTTTTAAATAGATTGCTGCAGATTACTACAAAAGACTATATGACGATGTATCAGTTCGCTCAAAAGTATGCTGATGTCTTTGGTCAATCGAAGGCATTCTTTGAACCTGCAACAGAACTCTTTCCTCAAGAGTCAAAATCTGGGAACCATCTTTGCTTCAAAATGGATATTTCCAATACAGAAAGTCGTATCGGTATCATGATGCCGACAATTGAAGAAACTCTAGAATTTACCTGTAAGAGACTTAGCGAGAAGAGTTCTTAATGAATTCTGTGAGGTAATACTTCACGAGAGCTTCAATTTCTACTGGCTCTCCTTGGAATCTCCAAGAGATAGTATTGAAAGGACCTACGTGAGCTTTAATCTCATGAATGGCATGAACTGATTGATTTTCATTCGCAAGTCTGGCAGCAAAAAGACCGCCATTGTTTGAAAGAAAACCAATGCTGATAACATCTGGAGATCTGCGAGCAACGATAAGTTTGAGAGAGTTTCTGAAGAGAATAAAATCATTCACTGTGTTTGAAATTCTAAAAACTTTGATGCCACGAGAAGCATCTTTGTTGCCACGATGTTGATTGAAAAGAGAAACATAGAATTCAAAACGATCCTTTAATTTGTTCACAAATTCCAATGAAGATTCTTCTAAGAGGCCTTGTGTATTTAAGTGATCGTTGAAACGAATAATCCCAGATTCCTCCATATTCACTTCTTCAAGTGCTAGAGACTCAATCCAAGATACATTTTGATAATCATTTACGTTAATGAATTCCATATTTTAATTGTTTGGTTTGTGAGCGATATCGTCAAGATAAAAGAATATTGGAAGGAATAAAGGCCCGAGTGAGGCGGATAACGGTTTCGCGCCCCTAGTAAACTAGGTGGGCGCAATTAGTAATCATTTTAGGCTTCTCACATTCTGACCAAATACTTGGCCAGGTAAGCTTGCACACCATGATCAGGGACCGCTCCCGAAAATTAATTGTAGGGGCGAAACTTATATGCCTCAAACCCCGGACCCTATAGCTATCATACTCCAAAAATAGGCAATTCTATAGAGGTAAAGTTCACCGCGAGCAAATTTATTGTCCTTTAATAACGTGTGGTTACATTAGTCCAGAGGAAAAATTAATAAAAACTAGACTTTATGCGTTATAATTAAAAAGCACAAGTTTGCTTAAAGTTTTCTAACAAAGGGTCGATAAGCACTAAGCATCCTTGAGGGGGAGATTTATGAAAGATAAAGTTATTGCTTATCTCAAAGACGAGACTGGACAGACTTCTACGGAGTACATCCTGCTCGTTGCTGTGGTGGCTACAATTGTGTTCAAGTTCAAGGACGCTATTACTAAGAAGCTCTTCGGAGAAGGTGGTAATGGTGGTATTCTGAACACTGTACTAGACGAAAACAAATTCCAAAACATTATGGATTAATATGAAGGTTCCAGTTCTCTGGAGCCTTTACTCTAATCCCAGGTCTAGTTATCATTAGACCATGTTAAAGAAGAAGAAGAGTCTAGGACAGGCAACAGTTGAGTACGTTTTCGTGCTAGCAGTTGCTACTGCCTTGGGTTTTGAAGTCACACGTCGTTTCACTGGGTTCTTTCAGGACCAGCTCGGAAGAGTTGGGCACGTCTTATCAAGCCATCTTGTTATTGGTGTATGTCCTTCTGAGTGTTATTTCAGAGCATATCAAAATGGGCATCAATGAATGTCCTCTTTTATCTCATTACTTTTGAGCTGCTGATTGTCTCCGTCATCGATTTTAAAATCAAAAAAATATCCAACTACTGGACTCTGGTAAATCTTCTGCTCAGTATAGTTTTCTATGCGATAGGGACGTTTCCTTTCGAGTTCAACGCTCTTATTTTTCCGATAGGTACTATTGTCGTAGGATTCTTTCTCTTCCTCGTTCACATTATGGGAGCAGGAGACAGTAAATATCTTGCTTCACTTTTCTTATTATTGCCTTGGGCCTTACAACTTAAATTTTTTGAAAATGTTCTGTTGAGCACTATACTAGTAGGAGGGATTCTACTGATAAGTAAGATCATCATGAGCTTTAAAAAACTTAAAGGTTATGCTCTGTCTTTTTATTTGAAAGGTATCTTGTTAGAGATTCGCTCTCACTTTAGCTATGCTCCAGTGCTGCTGCTTGCATGGCTCCTGTTAGGTAGAGATTTATGGTGAAGTCACAAGAAGGTCAAACAATGGTGGAGTATATCCTGCTGCTGGCAGTAGCGGTTTCTATTGTGGTCACATTCTATAATTCACAAATCTTTAAAAAACTTTTTGGAGAGAAGGGAGAGTTGGCGGCAAAAATTCGTCATGATTCTGAATTCTCCTATCGTCACGGTTTTACTCGCGGTAACAGTGGCGATGTTTCACGCACTAATCGGGATGGTTCTATTCATCCAACTTATTATAATGAAAAACAGTCGGGATCTCGTTTCTTCTCAGCGAAGGATCACTATCCACAATGAAAACTAATAATGAGTCTGGTCAGTCGACCATTGAATTTATTTTTGCTTTTGCGTTTGGTGTGAGTGTGGTGTTCATGGTGTTCAATAGTGCACTTAACTACGCCACTGGGTATCTTGTTCATTATGCTACTTTTATGGCATCAAGAACTTACCTCGTTGCTGATAGTAACCTTGGCCAGGTGGGAAGCGGAACTCCCCCTTCTCCACAGGGCGCAATTGATGTTTATAATAAATATCGTTTGGATATTTTTGATGTACCCAATACGGGTTTTGCTATTAATCAACAAAGTTCTTCTCAGGACTCATCAGAGTATTTGACTGTCGGAGCGCGAACTGTTTTTGAAAAACCGATTGATGCTTTAGGAAGGGTCGTGGGTTCAGGGAAGCTAGAGTTTGTTTCAGAATCCTTTTTAGGAAAAGAGCCAACTCGTGCTCAATGTGCGACTAGAGTTTGTTATTCAGTTACAGGAGCAGAGTGTACTAGTTCGGGATCGTTCGACGTTACTCTGTATGATAATGGCTGCTAAATCTAATCAAAAGGGTCAGGCATTAATTGAGCTTATTGTCTTCTTACCGTTGATGTTCAGTCTCTATTCCATGATCTCTGGTTTTGCCAGTGCTATCAATGGCTCCATTAATCAGCAGAAAGCAACTCGTGCCTATTTCTACTATCGAGTTCAGAATAATCCCTATGTGCCTAAGCCCGATGTGGGAAATACACATGTCGGCTGGAGTAAGTTCGGGATGTTTTTTGTGGGATGGATGGATGAAATGCAATCCGATAATCCAGTCGCCCCTTGTTACCGAGTATCAATTCCGATGCTAAACGATGCATCTGAGAAATGTGATCAACCATACAGCAAAGAAACAACTCAGTTTATTCGTGTCGGAACTGTTTACGGAATCTGTGGTGCCAGTTATGCCAAGGGACCCGGAGGAGAAGTGGTAACTCTTCCTCATGTGGCCGGAGCCAACTATGCCTCTGTTACTTATCGAGGCAGTTGCGAAATCTCCAGATAGGTAAAAACCTCTTATTTCCTGCACAAAATTGAAAATCTGTTATCATAGAAGCTAGCGAAATTACTTTAGTTTAGGATGAACTATGAATAGCCGCGCTTTTACCACCTCCCTAATTTTGGCGGCCTTGGCCGTGTTAATGATTTATTCCTACATTGATTCCAGAGAATCTGAGTTGATCAGCGAATACGGAAATATGACTCCAGTAGTGGTGGCCCGCGAAGATATCAAAGAACTTGAAATTATCGATGATCGAAAAGTAAAACTCGAAAACGTTCCTGCTAAATTCCAAATGCCTGGTCACTTCAAACGTGTAGAAGATCTTTATAACACTATTGCAGCTGTACCTATTAAGAAGGGTGAGCAGATTACTGTTCCTCGTGTGACTTATCCAGGAGCTCAGACAGGATTATCTCGTCAAATCTCTATTGGGAAACGTGCTCTTTCTATTCAATTAACCGAATCACAGTCCGTGAGCCGTTTGATTAAACCGGGAGATCGAGTTGATGTCCTTGCCTTAATTGATTTTGCTGCCGGAAGAAAAGAAAGACTGAAAGTAAAAACAGTTCTGCAAGACGTTTTGGTTCTTTCAACAGGTTATAATGTGACCAACTCAGTGCCGATTGTGAATGTACAAAGTGATAACAATTCAAGCCGTCAGGTGAAACTGAACAACTACTATCAATTCAGTACCATCACGCTGGAGTTAACTCCTTTTGAAGTACAGAAATTACAATTCCTTATTTCAGGAGGAGGGAACATCACTCTCTCTCTTAGAAATAATGATGATAAGACAATTGAAAGAATAAGTGGAACTCGTTTGTACGATGTTCTGGGAGAAGATGCTGCAGAAGCAAAGGCATACTTTGCTGAACAAGCGGCAAGAGAAAACCAAAGGGCTGGTGGCGGCGGTGGTAATCGTTAGTCGATTTTTAATATTATCTTGTTTAATGCTTTTCCCTCTCTCATACGTGTTAGGGCAGGATACCTCTGCGCAAACTTCTAATCCTATTCAGGAAAAAGAAGTTGAAGTGGCCATTGGGATTGATCATATTGAAAAGCTTGATTTTGATTATCACACCAAACTTGTTATCGGGAATGAGCAACTTCTTAAAGTGATCATGGTTCCGGCCAAACGTGAGATGATTTTCCGCGGAATTAAGCCTGGTAAAACGACTGTGACAGTAAGAGATAACGTCGGAGATGTACGTCTTCGTTTTACCATTACTGTAACGGCTACAGGGAAATCGAACGTTGTTTCTGAACTTCGCGAATTGATCGGCGATGTGGAAGGTCTTGAGATCGGTATTAAAGGTGGAAAAGTTTTTGTCGGCGGCGAGATCGTTGTTCCCAATGATATCGGGAGAGTTTCAAAAGTTCTCGCCAATTACCCCGAAGTGTTAACCTTAATTGAAATGTCTCCTCAAACTCAAAGAGTCATTGCTAAAAAAATGGCCGATGAGTTAGCACGAAATAATTTAAAAGATGTAAGTGTTCGAGTTGTTAATAAGGCATTTTGGCTTGAGGGTGTCGTGAGTTCTGCTGAGAAGAAGAACCTCGCAATGATTATTGCCAAGGCCTATCTTCCTCCAAAAATTTTATCACTTTCTGAATCCGGGGAAGGAAGATTTGCGGCCCCATCTGATGCCTCCGATATAATCGATTTCATCGGAGTAAATGAGAAAAAAGATCCTCAGCCAGCACCTAAGCTATTGAAGATTTCTTCGCAGTTTGTGGAATTATCAAAAAGTTACAACAGGATTTTTGGTTTCCGCTGGGCCCCACTTATGGGAGCAGATAATTCTCAGATTTCAATCGGTCAAACAAAGGCCGGTGATGTGACAACACAATCATCTGGAACTTTAAGTGCTACCATTTCAAATCTTTTCCCTAAGCTTAATTCGGCCAAAACAGCGGGATATGCTCGTGTGATTCAATCAGCAATGGTGATTACTCGCAATGAAAAACCGGCAACGATTACAAAAGATACCTCTATTCCTTTCTCTTTAGGGTCTGGAGATTTCACTCGGGCTTCAACGGCCAACGTTGGTTTAACGATGAATATTGAACCAAGAATTTTGGAAGAAGAGAAAGTAGAGATGAGTGTGAACATCTCAATTAAACTACAGGTTGGTTCTTCTTCACCACCAGTTACTACCAACAATTCAGTGAATACAACTTTAGTCATTAAATCAACTGAGTCAGCGGCTATAGGGGGAGTTGTGCAGAATCAATCAACCACTGATTATGATGCCAATCCCAATGCTGGTTCAGGCGGAGAGGATGCTCCAACACCTCTATTTAATTTAAACAGGTCAAAAGCGTATGTGAGCCAAAAGTCGCAATACGTAATTTTTATAACTCCAGAAATCATTGAGTCAGCATCAGTGGGGACAGAAGAGATTAGAAAGAAGTTCAGGAGAAGAGAATAAAATGGCAGGTCATATTATAACAGTTATTGGCGGTAAAGGTGGTGTGGGGAAGTCGCAGGTTGCGGCCAACCTGGCATTTGCTTACGCTGCTGAATTACGTGCTAAGACCATGCTTTTAGATTTTGATCAAAAAGCATGTGGTGACCAAAATATCATTACTGGTCTTAAATCAAAAAAGAACCTGAAAGAACTCTCAGAGTTCTCTGGTGCTATTGATCCTCGCTCTATTCAGCTTTTCACGGGAGAGCATAAAGCTGGGATTCATTTTGTTGGAATGCCCACTGAACCGATTGCCGCTAATCAGGTAAATGAAGAAGGGTTAGGGAAAGTTTTAAAGGCCCTAACAAATATCTATCCGATCACAATTGTTGATGGTGGAAGTGAATTGACTCCGCTGACGCTAAAAGCGCTGGAGTTTTCGACACTCATTTTTATCGTGGTATCGCCTGATCTTCTCGCTGTTAACCAGTGTCGCCGTATGTATTCTGATTTGATCACCATGCTTTTTCCTAAGGACATGATTCAAATAGTAGTGAACCAAGCGGTAAACGGACATCCTGTTACTCCAGATGTTATCGGTAAACAGCTCGGCAAGCCGGTGTTTCATGCCATCGCTCGCGATGATGCCAGCTGTACAGCAGCTCTTTCTCGTTCAACTCCAGTTATCGTGGGGGCCAAAAACTCGGCCTTCGCCAATGGTGTAACTGATTGTGTTCGTAAGCTGATTCAAAAAAACGTGTTAAAGACGCTGGAGAAGCTAACTAAGCCGCAAGAGCTTGGTGCTAAGGCGCAAGCACCTGCAGGTGGTGCTCCAACTTCTAGTGCGGCCAATGCCAAAGATCCTTGGACTGAATTGAAGTCCCGTATTCACCGAGCTCTCGTTGAAGAGATGGATCTTAAAAAACAGGATGATTCTGATCCGAAGGCCAAAATTATTCTTCGTGAGCAAACAAAAAAAATGGTGGTGGAGCTACTTGGTAAAGAAGATACCAAAGCAGTTCTAGCAACCCGCGATGATATGAATCGCATTGTAAAAGAAATTCTTGATGAGGCCCTGGGACTTGGACCTCTGGAAGATATGCTCGCTGATAAAACAATCTCCGAGATCATGGTGGTTGGACCTAAAAAGATTTACTACGAGCAAAGTGGTAAGGTGAAAAAGTCAACGGTGACATTTACCAACGATCGTCAGGTAATGAATGTGATCGAGCGTATTGTTGCACCTATTGGTCGACGTATTGATGAGAAAACTCCTTATGTGGATGCTCGTCTCGCTGACGGTTCCCGTGTGCATGCAATTATTCCACCATGTGCGATTGATGGTTGCTGTATCACCATTCGAAAATTTCCAGATAAACGTCTGGACTATAAAGACATCATAAAATTTGGCTCTATTACTCAAGAAATGGCCGACTTTATGAGAATTTCTGTTGAAGCTCATCGAAACATTGTTGTCTCAGGTGGTACAGGTTCAGGTAAAACGACGCTGATTAATATGCTTGGTGGATTCATTCAATCTAATGAACGTATTATCACATGTGAGGACTCGGCGGAATTGAACTTCCCGCAAGATCACGTAGTACGACTAGAAACACGTCCTCCTTCTTTAGAAGGTGATGGTGAAATTGATATTCGTTGTCTTGTTAAGCAAACACTTCGTATGAGACCTGATCGAATCGTGGTGGGTGAGTGTCGAGGCGGAGAAACTCTTGATATGCTTCAGGCCATGAATACTGGTCACGATGGCTCAATGACCACTGTTCACTCCAACACTCCTAGAGATGCGATTTCTCGTCTGGAAACTCTCGTCCAATATGCTGGTGCAGGTCTTCCACAAAAGGCTATCAGAGAGATGATTGCTTCAGCTGTTCACATGATTATTCAGCAATCTCGACTTGATGATGGATCACGTAAGGTAATGTACATCACAGAAATTGGTGGTATCCAGGGTGAAGTAGTGACATTGCAAGATATTTTTGTCTTTAAACAAGAAGGTATCGGTAAAGATGGGAAGATCCAAGGTAAGTTCATGGCCTCAGGATTTATTCCTAAATTTATCGAAGTGCTCGAACGTAAAGGATATAAGATTCCTCGCGGACTCTTTGTGAATACTTGATGATGAAATTTTTCATTTTCCTTATTCTCTTTCTTCCAACGATACTCATCGCTCAGGATGTAAAGCCGAAGCGTGATGTGGATCTATTTTTAGATGTTCTTGGAAGAAATGGTATTCTTGCGGTTATCGGAATCATCGTTTTTCTTTATTGCTACAAAAACTCAATTAAAATTTTCCATTGGGTTGATGAGCAAACTTACGGAACTAGAAATTATATTCTCAAAAAATTTGAAATTATGTTCATCGAAGTTGAGCCAGATAAAGTAACTTGGGTTCTGCTCGGGATGTCTATTGGCTCTGGTGTATTAGTCTTCTGTGTTCTTGCGATTATGGGAAATCTTCCTCTCGCAATTCTTCTAGGTATTGTGGCACTTGTTCTTGGTTGGAAGATTCCAAAGCCGTTAGTAGATTTTTTTGAAGAACGTCGAAAAAGAAAATATCAAATTCAAATGGTTGATGCTCTCAATCTGATGGCCAACGGAATCAGAGCAGGGCTGACTGTTCCTCAGTCTATCGGAATGGTAGTTGATGAGCTTCCAGCTCCTATCAGTCAGGAGTTCAATCTGGTTCTTCAGCAGGCAAAAATCGGTGTGCCACTAGATGAAGCTTTAGAGAATTTAAAACAGAGAGTTTATACCGAAGATAATGAAATGTTTGTTACCTCAGTAACAATCCTTCGTGAGACCGGAGGTAACCTTGCTGAGACATTCGATACGATCGTGAGCGTAATTCGTGAACGTGTACGTCTTCAGCTGAAAATTGAAACATATATCGCTTCAGGGAAAATTCAGGCCTACATTATCGGGGCCATGCCTTTTGCCATGATTGTGATGTTTGGAAGTGGTGACCCAGAGTATTTTCCATTACTTTTCGGGACTTTCTTGGGGCTGATTGCCTTAGTTGTGATCTGCGGAATGGTGGGATTTGGTATGTGGGTCATTATGAAGATAATAAATATTAAAGTTTAGGGGTCAATACTCCGATAATAATATGAGTTTTAACTATCCGTAAAAAGGTGGAACTATGAAGCTATGGAATGGAATCACTCTCGCTCTGGTGACGATGGTGGCATCATTCGCCCACGCAGGGGTGAATTTAAAGAACGGGAACTTCTATATTTCTTATACTGATATCGTTGTCCCAGGTGGCGGTAAAAAATTAGAAATTACGAGAACCTATAACTCTAAATCAACAGAAGTTGGATGGTTTGGATTTGGTTGGGGATCTGAGTTTGAAACAAAACTAGAACTTTCAGCTGATGGATCAATTATCGTTCATGAACACGGTTCAGGAGCTAAAACTCGTTTTACTCCTAAAACACAGATTGATGGCCTAGCAGCTTCTAAAAAAATCGTTGATGAAATGAGAAAGAAAACATCTCTGACAGAAACGGCAGCAGCTGATCTTATTAAGAAGCTTTCTCAGAATGCTGAACTAAGACATACGTATGCTCAAAACTTTGGAGTACAGACAACGATCGCTACTGGTTCAGTGCTTTACTCTAATGATCGCGGGCCGCAAGTTCTAGAAGCCATGAAAGATGGTTTTAAAAGAACCCATTCAGATGGTAAAATTGACTTCTTCAACAAAGAAGGTCAACTGGCCAAAATTGCTGATAAGTCAGGTTACTTCATCGATTTCATGTATAAAGATGGCCTTCTTAATTCAATTAAAGACTCACAAGCGAAGCAAATTTTCTTCTCTTGGTATCCGGGCGGTCTAGTTAAAGAACTATGGTCTGCAGGAGATAAAAAAGCTCTTTATAAGTATCAGGAAAATGATCTTGTTTTCACTCAAGACGTTGGTGAAAACGTTTATGAGTTCGGTTATGACAGATCTCACAACCTGACTCAAATTGCTTATGGTGACAAAACAAAACTTAAAGTTGATTACGATCCAAAAACGCTTTTTGTAACAGGTGTTATTGATCGTAATGGGGAAGCAACAAAGTACCAATATGGTGCTGATCAGGCCAAGCCAGATGATCACTACTGGACAATTGTGACGAAGCCAGGATTTGACGGTAAACCGGTTGCAAACCGCTACGAATACGAAATCAAAGCTAAACAAGACGGTTCTCGTTATACGTACCGAATTCTTACTGATATCAACGGAATTCGTACTGAGACTTTCTATGCTGACAACTCTCTGCCAATTAAAATTGCCAGAGGCAACCACGTGACTAACTTTGAATATAACCCGCAAGGTCTTCTAGTTAAAAAGACTTCATCGAAAGGTGATTTTGTTAACATCGAGTATAATGATAAAATCAAAAAAATCTCGAAGGTTGTAAACAACGAAGGCACAACTCAGTTTGAATACGATCCTAAGGGTAACCTTATTAGAGCTAACAATGATAAGGGTAAAGTAGTACTTCTTATTTATGATTCAAAAGGCAAGATTTCTAAGATGGTAGATCAAGAATCTGCTAACAATAAAAGAACATTGGCCTTTAAATACAATGCTCTTGGAAAGCCTGTTGAAATCGAAATGGAAAAAGTTGGTAAAATCAACGTTGCTTACGATAACTACGGTGAGATTAAGAAGGTAGAGTCAAGTGCAGGACATAAAATGGCACTACAAGTGACTCAAGCGTTCCAGAATCTTCTTAATATCGTTAAGCCTGCTGGTGTAAATTTAAACATGTAATGTGAGGAGAATAGAATGAAAGCTTTAATTTTAACTGTTGCTCTATCAATCTCTGGACTTGCTCTTGCAAACTCAGGCCTTGGTGAAGCTGATCTTAAAGACTGTGAATGTAAGACATGTCTTATTGAGAATGGTAAATGTTTAAGAACTCAGACCAACGGGGATCGTTATATCCCTGATAAGTCTAGCTCTACTTCAAAATCAAAGAGTAAGAGCGGATCTAAAGCAACTGCTCAGTAATCTTTTCGAAAAAATCTTTCTACAAAAACCGCATCTAACGATGCGGTTTTTTTTTATCTTTTTGCTATCAACTGCTTCCTCTTTAATCATCTTTTCCTCGAATATGTTTAATATTTAGACAGCTGTTTAAAAAGAATATCTAGTTTTTAGACAGTGGCCGAAATGAACTCGCTAAGAGTATGGATTTACATACTCTCTCGCTGTTTCAATCTTGGCATGGCCCTTGCTTCTATAATTAGCAAATACATGGGGGTATGTATGAAAACAATTTTTAGCTTTTTCTTTTTCACTGTTCTACTAACTAATAACGTATACGCTTCTACTGGCGAAACTGAGACTGAGTGTCTACAGATGCAGGAAGCGAACGAAAGAATCAATCCTAAGGCTAATTTGGATCAAATTAAGCAGATTAAAAAGCCTGCTTCTAGCTCAGCTGTAAGAGGCTAATGTTCTAGTTAGTTACACTCAAATACACTCGTTAAGGGCCTAGCTTGTCTAGGCCCTTTTCATTTGTTCACTTTCTAGACACTGATCCCTCGCTAAATAGCTATAAACTCATCTCACAACTTGGCATCAGGATTGAATATAAGAATGTAACAATATTCTATGAGGGGGACTTATGAAATTGTTTACACTTATCGCTTTAGTTTTTAGTTTTCAAGCATTCGCAACAGAGGTGGATACTGATTGTTTGGCCATGTCTGAGAATAGAGAAAAGGTCATTAAAGTAAATCCAGCTGAAATCAAAATTATCGATGTTAAATCAGGGGCCATTAGAGGCTAAATAAAAAAGGGGCCGAGAAGGCCCCTTTTTTTATTCTTATTAATTTCCAAAAATATCATCTAGTTTTTTTTTATCTGAATCAGAGTAATCACTATCATTTCTATTAGGAGCAGACTGCTGATAATCAAGAGAATCAGTAGTAGGAAGATTGTTATTAAAAAACTGACGACTGAAATGTGCTGTTCTGTGGTAGCTGACTTTCATAAATTCTTGGGTTGATTTTTGGACAGGGCCAACTACCAGTTTAGAGTACTTATAAACATAATGAAAAACAGGCTTCTCATTAATGTTTAATGATAGAACACCAACAATAAAACAGGTCGTCAGAGCAAAACGTAAAAGTTTAATCATAAGTATTAGTTCACCATTTGTAGGCTGTATTGAATAAGAACATCGTAAGAGATGTCATTTAGTTGTAATTCATAGAGGTGAGTAGAAAAGCGTCCTTTAGTATTAACTGCCGTTGGATTGAGCTTGATTTTGGGAGTCGACATATTAATCTTTAAATTTGCCAGTTCTGGGTCCATGCTGATTTGTTTACCAATCAGTATATTCATCGCTTCAATAAATAGCGGGAAAAGATAGTTACGATCAGTGTGTCCTACCTCTTTTTCATCAAGGCAAAGGTAGCAGGTAACAAAACCTTTCAGCTCACCGGTTAGTTCAAATTGTGCGGTTAAGTTATCGCGAGAATCACGGTGGTTTAAGTCATGTGAATGAATGAGTCTGACATCATTAAGGATTTTAATTTCTTCAAAACGCATTACTTCAATAGGTTTACTGATTTCCATGATTAAATCCTTTTAATCGTTGTTATCAATTTTAATGATCTTATCAATTGAGTCTTTCATTTGTTCTTCGCTGACAGGCTTCGGGATAAAATCCATCGCCCCTGCACCGATTGCTTCTAAAATGACATGCTCCTGAGACAAGGAAGAGACAACGATGGTATGAATGTCGTTGTATTTCTTTGAGATCTTGCCCGTAAGTTCAATACCAGTCATTTCCGGCATAACAATATCAGTGACAACAATATCAACTTTATTATTGGCCAAAAAATCGAGAGCTTCCTTTCCTGAGCCCACAGAGCCTGCAACTTGATGCCCGATTTTTTGGACAATGTTGCCAAGAAGAGTTCGAGAGAAGCTTGAATCGTCGACAATAAGTACTTTGAAGTTTTTATTTTCCATACTTCAAAATGTTAGCAGAAATAATGGAGATGAAAAGAAAAAGGCCCCAGAACGGGGCCTTGAATGTGAAAAGATTAAGCTGCTGCGTGACCATCACGAGGAGTTGGAGTTTTCTTCTTCTCCTCGGTCTTACGTTTGTGCTGATCCATATCTAGTTGACCTTTCCAGTCAACCAAAGCAATGCTCAGTACTTCTTGAATATTCTTTACCGGAATGAAGTTTAGCTTCTTGCGGTAGTGCGCTGGAATTTCCAGAACATCTTTTTGGTTTTTCCAAGGAATGATGATGGTCTCAATTCCTGCTCTCATTGCTGCCAGAGCTTTTTCTTTAATTCCACCTACAGGAAGCACTTTACCAGTTAGAGTAACTTCTCCCGTCATGGCGATATCTTTTGAGATATAGCTGTTTGTCAGGATAGAAACCATAACAGTAGTCAGTGTAATACCTGCTGATGGGCCATCTTTTGGAATCGCACCAGCTGGAAGGTGAATATGAATTTCATTTTCTTCAAATACCTTCTCATCAATTCCTAACTCTGCAGCACGTGATCTGATGAATCCAAAAGCAGCCTGAGCTGACTCTCTCATCACATCTCCCAGCTGACCTGTCAGAGTGATACCACGACCTTTCATCTTGGTAGCTTCAATGTGAAGAATTTCTCCACCTGCGGCTGTCCAAGCAAGTCCTGTTGCAACACCGACTTCATCATACTCATTAGAGTCTTCTCTAGAGTAAGTAGGAGGTCCAAGTAACTCTTCAACAGTAGAAGAGAAAATATGAGTTTTAGTATGTTCACCAGAAGCAATCTTCTTAGCTACTTTTCTACAAAGTGCTCCAACCTGTCTTTCAAGATTACGAAGACCAGCTTCTCGAGTGTATCCAGCTATTACAGCTTGAACGCCTTCATCTGTGAATTCAATGTGCTCATTAGTAATTCCATGCTCATCCATTTGTTTAGGGATGAGGTATTTTTTAGAGATCTGAACTTTCTCTTCCTGTGAATATCCAGAAAGATTGATGATCTCCATACGGTCTCTTAGTGGACCTGGAATTTGTTCAAGCATATTGGCCGTAGCAATGAACATGATCTTTGAAAGGTCATAGTTCACGTTCAGATAGTTATCTCTGAAAGCACAGTTCTGTTCAGGATCTAGAACTTCTAGCATTGCCGAAGCTGGATCACCTTTGAAATCAGAGCCAAGTTTATCAATCTCATCAAGAAGGATAACAGGGTTAACAGTTTTACATTGTTTCATTGCTTGAATGAAACGACCTGGCATTGCACCTACATAAGTACGTCTGTGACCACGGATTTCTGATTCATCTTTAACACCACCAAGAGCGATGCGGATGAATTCTCTTCCTGTCGCTTTGGCAATTGATTTACCAAGAGATGTTTTACCAACTCCTGGAGGACCGGCGAAACAAAGGATAGGTCCTTTGGCCTGAGCTCCTTTAAGAGATCTCACTGCTAGGTATTCAAGAATTCTTTCTTTGATTTTCTCAAGGTCAAAATGATCTTCATCTAAAACTTCTTTTGCAAACGAGAGGTCTGTAACTTCTTTAGACTCGGCAGTCCAAGGAATATCTGTCATCCATTCAAGGTATGAGCGAAGAATACTTGATTCAGAAGAATCAGGGTGCATACGCTCAAGACGCCCAAGTTGTTTCATTGCTTCTTTCTGAGCTTCTTCTGTCATACTCGTTGCCAGAAGTTTTTCACGAATATCAGCAAAGTCATCGTTCTTATCAGGTTCGTTATTCATTTCTTGCTTCATCGCTTTGATTTGTTCACGAATGAAAAACTCTTTCTGTTGTTTTAAGTGATCGTTGCCTTGAATCTTTGTTTGTTGCTCAAGGATCTCAACCTCTTTAACAAGAATATTGTTAATGTGAGAAAGACGTTCAGTTCCATCCAGCGTTTCAAGAACTTTTTGAGCATCACTAACTTTAAGATTTAAGTTTGATGCAACAAGATCAGCTAAACGACCAGGCTCTTGGATATCTTCAAGAACCATAAGAATATCTGGTGAAAGAACTTTTCCAAGAGAAATAACTTTCTCAAGATTGGCCTTTACACTGCGAGCTAGAGCTTCTACTGAAGCTTCTGAAGCTTTCGTTTCTGGAACTTCAACTTTAGCTACTTTTACTTGGTAGAAAGGCTCAGTTCCTACGAAGTTTGTAATACGTGCCTTAGTCAAACCTTGAACAAGAATTTTAATTCTTCCATCTGGAAGCTTTCTCATTCTCATAATCATGGCAACTGTACCTAGCTCATAAATCTCAGAAGGAGTAGGAGCTTCAGCCGCGATATCTTTTTGAGAAGATAGGAGAATTAGACGGTCAGTATTATTTAAAGCTTCTTCAACGGCCTTAATAGATGTCTCACGACCAACAAAAAGGGGAAGGATCATGAAGGGATAAACAACAAGATCGCGGATCGGCAGCAAAGGAAGCGTGTCTTTAAATTCGATTGCTTCACCTTCATAATTTGTCACCATAATAAAAAACTCCTCTAGCGTGGGATATCTAATTGTTACAACCTAAACATCGGGATAAAATGGAACTGGCCTTAAAAAAAATTGCGGTAAAATGAAGATTTTTTTACTCTAATAACTGATGTAATTAGTTATATTTCCGCTCTTAAAGGCTAAACAGTTGTTTTAGCATTATTAACTGATTAAAAGGTTCAACTATGAAGACATTAGGTGTTGTTGTTCTTGCTGCTGGAAAAGGGACAAGAATGAAAACTACGACTCCCAAAGCATTGGTGCAAACATTGGGAAGGCCTCTGATTGATTATGTTCTCGATGCCGTTTTACAGTTCACTGAGAATGAGAAGATTAGCTGTGATATTGGTGTCGTCATCGGTCATAAGAAAGAGTTGCTAGAAGAATGGCATGCTAATCATTCTAAGAAGAATATCATGAAATTAGCATGGCAAAGAGAGCAGAATGGGACAGCTGATGCTCTGAAAGCTTGTTTTAATGATCTGCCAGAATTTAAAAATTATGAATATACACTCGTTGCTTGTGCAGACACACCGATGCTGAAAGCTTCTGATTTCGCCAAGCTGTTTTCAGTTTTAAAAGATCATCCAAAATGCGTAGGCGTTGCTGCAACTTTTCATGAAGATATTCCATTCGGCTATGGAAGAATTGTTCGTTCGAATACTGGTTTTCATATTGTCGAAGAGAAAGATGCGACAGATGAACAACGAAAGATTACAGAGGTAAACTCTGGCGTTTATATTGTGAAAACATCTCATGTTTTAGAAGTCATTGGGAAAATCACTAATAACAATAAGAGTGGTGAATTCTATTTGACCGATCTTTTTGGTGATCAATTTGCTGTCGCTCCAGTCTTATTTGCCTCTGGAGATAATTTCAGTGGTGTGAATACTCTCGAGCAACTCAGCGGGGTAGATGAGCTTCTTTTAAAGCAGAAAATCAGAGAACTTCAATTGAAAGGAGTGACACTTCTTCGACCAACTTCAACCTATATGGACTTTGAAGTGGAGATTGCTGAAGGTGTGACGATTTATCCCGGTGTAACACTGCTGGGAAAAACCAAAATTGCCACAGGAGCAGTTGTTGAGTCTGGTTGTTTCTTAAAGAACACTGTGATTGAAGAAAATGTTCAAGTTCTTGCTCACTCCTATCTGGAAGATGCCATTATTCAGAAAGGGGCAGCGATTGGTCCTATGGCCAGAATCAGACCAGGAACCACGGTCGGCATGAAGGCCAAGGTTGGAAACTTTGTGGAAGTAAAGAAGTCGCACTTGAAAGATGGAGCAAAAGTCTCGCACTTAAGTTACGTGGGAGATGCTGAAATTGGTGAAAATACCAATATTGGGTGTGGATTTATTACATGCAATTACGATGGTGTGAATAAACACAAGACTATCATTGGAAAAAATACATTCATTGGATCTGATTGTCAGGTGATCGCTCCTATTGAAATAGGTGATAATTCTTTCGTGGCCGCTGGCTCAACTATTACGAAATCAGTACCTTCGGGAGCCTTTGCTGTGGCCCGTGGTCAGCAGATTACCAAAGAGGGTGCCGCCTCTCGTTTTTTGAAGACGAAAAAGAATTAAGAAGCTTCGCGAAAAACTAGCAAGATAACCCCTAAAATGTTAGAGTAAATGATTCTCATTTCATTCACGCTTTAGGGGTTTTTTATGTGTGGAATTGTTGGTTATTCAGGGCCTAGTAATTCAGTGTTACCCGTTATCGAAGGACTATCTCGTTTAGAGTACCGCGGATATGATTCATCTGGAATCTGTCTTAAAAACGGTGAAGAACTTCTTATTTTAAAAAAAGAAGGGAAGCTAGATAACCTCAAAACACTTATTAATTCCGGAAATTATTATTCTCACACAGGAATTGGTCACACACGTTGGGCCACTCATGGTGGAGTAACAAGTGAAAACGCTCACCCGCATGGAAATGCAGAATTTGCAGTTGTTCACAACGGGATCATTGAGAACGCTCAAGTTCTAAAAAAACAACTTCAAGCTGAAGGTTTTGAATTTAAGTCAGAAACTGATTCTGAAGTTTTTCTTGTTCTCGTGACTAAATTTGCTCGTGAAACAAAAAATACTCTGCAAGCTATTTCTCGCGCCTATCAAACTATCCATGGTAATTCCGCGTTCGTGATTATTGAGAAGACAACAGATAAGCTATACGCTGTTAAACGTTCAGCACCTCTTGTTGCAGGAGTGAATCCTTCAACACGTGAAGCTTTTGTTTCAAGTGATCCATTTGCCCTGATTGGATTCGCTCCAGATATTTATTTCCCTGAAGATGGCGTGATCTGTATGGGTGAATCTCTTCCTACTGAAGCAAAGATCAGTTTCTTTGAATTAGATCTTACTCCTTCAAGCAGGTATAAAGCTTCTACAAACCTCATGACGATGGATGCGACAAGCAAAGGTCCTTATGAGCACTACATGCTTAAAGAGATCCATGAGCAACCGGCACTTATTGATAAGCTTGCAGCTTATTATATCAAAAACGATGGCCGCAAAATTCTTGAAGACCTCAAGGGCATGAAGCCAGCTATGTGGCACCTGACAGCTTGTGGTACTGCTTGGCATGCTGGTCTTGTTATTAAAAATTTCCTTGAACAAAATAATCGTCAGCGCGCAAATGTTGAGATTGCTTCTGAATTCAGATACAAAAATCCAATCCTCAATAAAGATGAGATTGGTATGTTCATTTCTCAGTCAGGTGAGACGGCAGATACTCTTGCTTGCCAGGAACTTTGTACTGAGAAGGGGATTAAGAGTTATTCAATTGTAAACGTTGAAGGGTCTACTCTTTTCAGAAACTCGGATAAGAATTTCCTTATTCATGCTGGTGTTGAGATTGGTGTCGCTTCTACAAAGGCCTTCACACTGCAAGCTCTTACTGGTTACCTAATGAGCCGTGCCATTGAAGGAAAACTTGATGATCCAAAACTATTTGCAGAGATCAAGCTTCTTTCTACAAGAATTGCTGATCTTTGTGAAAATTCGGAAAAATTAATTTCAGTAGCCGAAAAAATCTATGCTCAGAAAGGATTTATCTTCACAGGTCGCGGGAAGTATTTCCCTATCGCTCTTGAAGGTGCTCTGAAGCTTAAAGAAATTGCCTATGTTCATGCTGAAGGCTATGCTGCCGGCGAACTAAAACATGGACCGATCGCTTTGATTGACGAAAACATCGTTAACATCGCTATTGTTGGCCCGGAACTTTTTGATAAAACAATTTCAAACGTTGAAGAAGTAAAAGCTCGTCGTGGAGTGATGGTTGTTGTTGGTCCAAAAGATCACGCTGATATCCAAAGACTTGCTGATGCTTATATCCCACTAGACTTTGAAGGTCTGGGAGACTTAAGCCCGCTTTATGTAAACGTCGTTCTGCAATTCCTGGCCTACCATATTGCAAAACTAAAAGGCACAGATATCGATAAACCTCGAAATCTGGCGAAATCTGTTACGGTGGAATAATGAATTTAGACTTTCTCAATGAATCTCAGAGACAGGCCGTCCTAAATACACAAGGACCTGTGATGATCCTGGCCGGTGCCGGATCAGGCAAGACCAGAACGTTAGTGGCCCGTATTCAGTATTTATTGGAAGAGTTGAATGTCAGCCCTTACCAGATTCTAGCAGTAACTTTCTCCAACAAGGCCGCTCGTGAAATGCGCGAGCGTCTTGCTGTTAATACTCAGATTAATATCGGTGCTCTTCAGGTAACAACTTTCCACGCCTTCTGTGCCAAAGTTTTAAGAATGGAATCCACTTATCTGGGGCTATCAAAGAATTTTACGATCTATGATGATGGCGAAACAATGTCGATCATTAAGGCCATTATGGCCAAGCGTGGAATTAATCAAAAAGAAATTTCTCCCTATACTATTTCAGGTTATATTGACTCGCTTAAGAATCTTGGATTCTACGTCGGTCAGACGATTACTGAAGATGTTCAAAAGATAATTAACGATAAATTGTTCTATGATATCTTTCTTGAATATGAGGCAGAACTTCATCGTTCTAATGCTACAGACTTTGGCGGACTCATTACTGGAGTTCTTCACTTATTCAATAATTTCCCAGAAGTCTTAAGAAAGTATCAGGAAAAATTTAAATACGTACTAGTAGATGAGTATCAGGATACCAACCGCGCGCAGTTTGATTTGATCGGAAAACTTGCTCATGCTCACAGGAATCTCTGTGTCGTAGGAGATGAAGATCAGTCTATCTATTCATGGCGTGGTGCTGATATTAGAAATATTTTAGATTATGAAGTGACTTATCCTGAAGCTCAATTGATCAAGCTAGAGCAGAACTATCGTTCGTCTAAAAGAATTATTGAAGCAGCTTCCGAAGTTATTTCCCGCAACCAGGCCCGTAAAGGGAAGATGATGTGGACTGATAATGATGATGGCGAAAGCATCAGAATTATCGAATGCAAAGATGACAAGTCAGAAGCAGACTATGTCGCCAACGAAATTCGTAAACTCTCAATTCAAGGTGTGAGTTTTAAAGATATCGCAGTTTTCTATAGAAATAATGCTCACTCCAGAACTATCGAGGATGCTCTTCGTAGAGAAAAGTTTCCTTATCGAGTGGTCGCAGGGATTAAGTTCTATGACCGTAAGGAAATTAAAGACCTCATTTCCTACATGAGAATTGTTGTTAATAAAAAAGACTCATTGGCCTTAACTCGAATTATTAATACGCCTGCTCGTGGGATTGGCCCGACTTCGCTTCGAAAAATTGAAGATGAAGCGGTTAGATTAAATCTTTCTCTTTTTGAAATTATTGAAAAAATCTCAGAAGACTATTCTGAATATAAGCATCTCTCACTTTCCGCGAAAGTTCAGAGTGCCCTCTCTCAGCTAGTGAATCTGATTCACGAAGTTCAAGTCATGGAAGAGAAGAAAGAACTTCCTTCTCTCATGTACGAAAAACTTCTTCATGAGTCGGGTTATTATGACCTTCTTCGTATTGATAAAACTTACGAGGGAGCTGCTCGACTTGATAACTTAAAAGAATTATTGAGTGCAATTAAACAATTTGAAGAGTCTGATCCTGAACCAACTCTTTTAAAATATCTTGAAACAATTACTCTTGATACCACTACTGAAGAGGAAGCGGGCTCAAGTCTGATTTCTTTAATGACAGTTCATGGCTCTAAAGGCCTTGAATATCCTTACGTATTTGTAGTTGGAGTGGAAGAGAATATTTTCCCTTCTTATAAATCTCTGGAAGTAGGCCCAGTGGCCATTGAAGAAGAAAGACGTCTTTTTTATGTGGCCATGACTCGTGCTATGAAACAGCTTACTATTACCTTTGCACAAGCAAGAATGTTATGGGGAAGTTTAAAGTTTAATGGCCCGAGCCAATTTATCAATGAGATTCCTGATCAGTATTACGTTAGGGAGAATTATCCAAAATCCTCAATGAGTAGAATGTCCGGTGGATTTTCAACTCAAAGAAATTGGGATGATTTTGATCAATCACCATCCTATGAAGACTCATCTGATAAAGTGTATCAGGTGAAATCTTCTGTTTCTGCTCCTAATTCTAGTTACCCTCAGGGTAGTAAAATTCGCCACTCTTTGTATGGAGAGGGGACTGTTTTGGCCAGTGATGGTTCAGGACCAGAAGAAAAAGTAACTATCCAGTTTAGGGATGGGGTTAGGAAAAAATTTATGGTGAAGTTTGCACCATTACAAAAAGTATAAATTGAGAATTGAAATATTTTGTATCAAAGGATTGATGTAAATGAAGTTGAGAATTTCAATGAAGGCCGTCCTATGGATTTGGGGTGTACTTCTTATTTTGATCGTGGCCCTCGGCTACAATGCCTATAATCGCCTTAGGCCCGAAGCCTTTATTCAGTTGGCACAAGAAGAACTGAGAAAGAATATTGCTGATGCTGAACTGGTTGTTGGTGATGTTGATTATGGCTTTTCGACTGATTTTAATATCAAGCTCAAAAACGTTACTATTCTTAAGAATCAAATCCATGTTGCTAAGATTGGAGAGTTTGAGCTTAAAGTTCCTTGGTGGTTGTTAATAACTCATAAAGGTAACGCTCACATTAGTATTGCCCAGGTGGAAATTCTTCTATCTGGTAATGACGTGAAAAAGATTACAGATTCAACTTCAGAGACTGAGGGAGAAAAGAAAGAAATCAAAATCGAGATTCCTGATTATTTGGCAAATGCAGAATTCACTCTCAGAGCGAAAGATGTTTTTCTCAAGAATGAGGATGCTTCAAGAACTTATCTCCAACTTTCAAAATTATTAGTTAGGGAATTTTCGCTCGGAAAAAACTCGGCTTTTGAAATCAAACTACCTATTTGGTTTGAGTATAATGGCCAATCGTATTCTTCTGAGGTGTGGCTTTTCGGTGATATGACTCCGTCCCAAGAAAAATGGACTTTAAACTATACTGGAGACTTCAGAACTAAAGATCTAGATGCCAAGATCAATTTTGACGATGTCGCATTGGAAGGAAAGATTAACCTTCTTCTTCCGCAATTTGCTATAGAAGCACAGAATTCTTTTATGATTGAAAAAGAAGAGAAGGGAAGTGCTCTCTTTAAGTTAAATGGGGGCGAGTGGAATCTCGATCTCGATTTCACGGCTTTGCCTTTGGAATTCCTGTCTTTATTTGAAAAAGAGATTGTGAACGATTTTTTAACAGAGTTAAAGGCCGAAGCAGCTGGAAAAATTACTCTTACTAAAAAAATTGATCACGAAGAACTTTTTATGAATGGCAATCTTTCTTGGGGTGGAGAATTAAAGAATCTTCAATTCGTCGAGCGCGGAACGTGGAAAATCGCTTTTAATAATAATCTTTGGAAAACAAGCTTTGAGAGTACAAATTTTAATTTCTCACGTGAGAACTTAATTGCTTTCAATGAAACAAAGTTCTTGGAAATAAAAGAAACTTATCAATTTGTTGAAGCCCCCATCAGCTCAACTAAATTTTTTGTTCCAACACTACCTAAAGTAGTTAACTCTGAAATTCCAACGACGCGAGTTTATGAATTCGTGAACGTTATGAAAGGGAATGATCCATTAAATGGAATGCTCGAGTATAGCAGTAACGAGAACTCGATCAGTTATTCCGGGGAATTAAAGAATAATGAGGAGTTTTTGAGCTTTAAAATGGTTCAGGCCGAATCATTGGCCATTGATTTTGAAAGTAGGAAATTTAAAATGGCTTCGGGTTTTAGTCTTTTTGAGCCTTGGATTACCGGTGACGGACTTCTTGATTTTAAATTCTCAGGAAGAGAACTTGATAAATCTCAACTGACCCAGTGGAAGTTTAATGGGGAAATTGAGCTAGGTGAATTAAGAGGCTTGATTCCAAGCTATCTTGATGAAGTGTGGAATCATTTCAATAGAAAACCAAGAACAATTGGGCTGGATTCAACTATTTCAACTAAAGTAGCTCAAATCACTTTAACTGATCTAGAAAGAGGGCCTGCAGTATTAAAAATTGATCTTAGTAAGAACAGAGAAGAGAATGGGAAAGCTTTCTTCAGCATCAAAGGTATGCCGAAAAAGAATCAAACAAAAAAGATTCCTGTTCCATTTTTTAGAAAGGAAAATTAATGAGTACGTATAGCCCAATTATTTGGAAAAACAATAATCTCTTTCTTTTGGATCAAAGACTTCTTCCTCATGAGGAAGTTTTTGTGGAAGTAAAAACTCTTGAAGGATGTGTCGCGGCCATTAAAGATATGGTAGTCCGTGGAGCTCCATGTATCGGGTTTAGTGCTATCTTTGGGATGGCATTATGGACGAATTCAACAAAAACACTTAATTCTGCCTCAATTAATAAGGCTTGCGACGATATGATTGCTGCACGCCCGACAGCAGTCAATCTTGCTTTCGAAGTTAATAGATGCCGCGAAATTATGCTGGGGGAACTTCAAAAAGGAAGTTCACAGAATGATCTTTTCCATAAGCTAGTGGCCTTTGGTAATTTACAAATTGAAGAGTCTGAAAAGAAAAATACAGCGATGGCGCAGTTTGCTCTTAATGACCTTAAAAAAAGAGTCAATAAGTCTAAGTGGAATTTAATGACTCATTGTAATACAGGTTTCTTGGCCTGTGGCAGTCTAGGAACAGCCTTAGGAGTAATTTCACTTGCCCATCGTGAAAATAAGGTTGAGCATGTGTTTGCTGATGAAACGAGACCTTATCTGCAAGGAAGTCGTCTTACAGCTTTTGAACTAGGTAAAGAGAAAATCCCTTATAGTATTGTTGTTGAAGGTGCTGCTTCGTACTTGATGAAAAATGGAAAGATTGATGCCATTTTTGTTGGTGCTGACAGAATTGCCAAAAATGGTGATACCGCCAATAAAGTTGGAACTTCAACTTTATCTATCGTGGCTTCTCATTATGGGGTTCCTTTTTATGTTGTGGCCCCCATCAGTTCATTCGATCTTCAAACAAGCTCTGGTGAGCATATTGAAATCGAAATGAGGCCAACGGAAGAAATTACGCAAATTAAAGGTGTTCAGATTGCACCTTTAAATGCTCAAGTTGTGAACCCAAGTTTTGATGTTACTGATTATAAATTTATTACTGGTATTGTTTGTGAGAAAGGTTTTATTGATCCAAGCATCCCAGGTGAAGTTGAAAGGATTGTTAATTCATGAATGAGCTTCGTGCTTCAATAGATATCGGCTCTAATAGTATTCTTTTGCTAGTCGCAGAGGTTACTGCTGATGGGAAAATTTTTGAGAAGGAAAAGCTTTTCGAAGTGACTTCATTAGGCAAGGGGTTAGATAAAAATAAGGCCTTTCAAGAAGATAAAATGGAAGCAAGCTTCCAAGCCTTAAAGCATTATGCAGAGGTTTGCTCTCGTTATGGGATCAAACCAGAGAGTATTATTGCAACGGCCACTGAAGCTGCGCGAGTTGCTACTAATGCTTCTGATTTTTTTAGTAAAGTTGAAAAAGAAATAGGACTTAAGGTTTACATAATTACCTCAAATGCTGAGGTTTGTTATTCTACCAAGGGAGTCTTAGGTAATACTTCATTTGATAGCGAATTTGTCACCATTATGGATATTGGTGGAGCTTCGACTGAGCTTATGAAGGTCAATACTAAAGATCTAAGTGTTGTAGAGTCTATCAGCATGCCAGTAGGAGCTGTCCGTTGTACGGACTGGCTTCTAGAGAATGTTTTTGTTCAATCACTTCAAAAAGTGTTTATTGATTTTCGTCCTGAGCTTGATAAGTTTCAGACTAAAGATATTTACTGTGTTGCTGGAACGATGACTTCTTTAGGTAATATGCATTTAGAGCGCACAGAATTTATAGAAGATGATGTTCATGGTATGGAGCTTAAGGTTGAAGACGTAGACCAGCTTTTCAAAAAGTATTCCAGTATGGAACCTGAAGCTTATCTGGAAAAGTTTCCATTCCTCGGAAAGCGCAGTGAATGTATCAGGGGAGGATTGCATCTGACCTATCACTTGGCGCACAGGCTTTTTGTGAAAACGATGACGATTTCCACTTATGGACTTCGATATGGAACTTTATTAGAGGGAAAAATTAAAGAAGAAGATATTTTTAAGGGAGCCTAAGGCTCCCTTTTTTATTTTAGTAAAGCGTGATGATTTGGTTTTTATGAAGCTTCATCGCAAATTCAAGAATCTTTTGTTGAGCTCGAACACATTCATTTCTATTACCACTAAGATCTTTCTGCATTATCTCAAAAGCACGCATGGCCTGTGGACGTTCAATAAGTGCAAGAGCACGACGCTGATTCTTCACTTGAGTGATATGAAGTGCCAGACCTAGAATCGTAGGTTGAACGTGACTGAGAACAGATCTTAGAGCGTTGTCATCAAGACTCCAGATTGAGTCAAAATTAACACATGATTCAGCTAGTTCTTTAGCAAGGATAGGGTTTCTTGCTTTAAGGTTACGTAGTAGAGTGGCCTTATCGCTTCCTTCCATTTTCTTGAGAAGCTCAATAACTTGTTTCTTCCCATTAAGATATACACCCGTATTTTCTTGCCCGCTCATCTCTTCTCCTTCCTAGATTGTGATGATCAAAAACTATGCTTTTAACTTGGCCATCTCTTTTTCAAATTTCTGATTGGCCTTCTCTAAATACTGCTTATGCTTCATTTCAGTCTGTGCAATTTGCTCTTCGTGATTAAGTCTGATTTCAGACATTTTTTTATCTTGTCCTGCCTTCAAATCACTTAGAGTTCTCTCATAACGTGAGTTTTCTTCCTGAAAACGTTGGTTAAAAGAGTTGCGAAGCTTAGTGAGTTTAATTTCAGCTTCAGTCTGCTCTTTATCAATTGTGACTTCGGAATCCTTTTGGACTCTTTCAATCGTTTTGGATTGTTTGTCTTTAATCGAGGTGAGCTCTTGTTCGTGCTCAGATTGAAGTTTTTTAACTTCAAACTCTTGTCTTTTATTCATGACCTCTTTCATTCGGTTTGATCTGACTGTTGATGAGATTTCTGACATGACAAAGTTCCTTTCACACTTTTAAGCAACATTACCTTTTTAATCATACAGAGCAGTGGAAGTTTTGAACAAGACAGGCAAAAAATGATGTGTAGAAGGGATAGGGGAGTGGGAAATTTGTCAGTCGTCCGTTTTAAGTATTGGGTTTCCCGTTAGGGGCAATTCTTGCCTCGGCCAAGGATGAGTGCTTTCCTCCTCTTTGCCCAAATAAAAAAACACTGACTGCTAGTCGGTAAATGAGTTATATTTTAAGGAATTATGATTTTTGCTGAAGATGATTTCCAAACATTTAAGAACTGGCTTGATTTAGACATTAATTCCATTACATGGGAAGGTCGATCTTCTGATTCTTTTTTCAAGTTTTGGAAGTCTCTTTTTAAAGAAGAGATCTCACCTCTTGAGATGTCTCAGCGTTTTGATTATGCCAGAAAACTGGTTAAATCCGGACCACTGATCTCATGGCTGACTTGGCTCTATGAGAAGTTTCTTGTCTATGTTTATATTCACTTTGATGTTTCAGTCAGAGAATTAGCACTCAAATTTGGTTTGGAAGAAAAGTATCTCTCACTGGTGATCAGAGATCATTTAATTAAAGTCTATCCTCTCTATGAGGATTTGATTAATGAACGTTTTATGATTTCAAACGTTCGATCTGAAAACCTCTTTCTTCGTTTTCAGGATATTTCTTCGATCTTAGGACCTGGAGCTACGGCCAGGGGAAGTTTTGAAGAAGAAGTCTTTACTAAAATTGAAGTGACTCTTTATCCTGAATGGCCATCGTTAGTAAAAGAACTAAGTAAGGATATCATTTCTTTAAAGATTGATTTTGATAAATTTAAGAAGAAGGGAAGCTTTAAGAATCAGGTTCGTTTTGTTCAAGAAGTAACACTACTCCTTCTCTTTTTAAGTATCGTGGTTTTCTCGCTAAAAAATGCGAACCGCTGGTATGAGAATTATATGGTTAATAAGATTACTCTTTTTGAACCAAATTTTTTCTGGCTCGACAAATCTCTTACCTACCAAGATCAGGATTTATTGGCCAAAGATCAGATCGATCTCTCCAATAAAGAACTTGAGGATCTTGAGCGCATTGAAGCTCAAAAAGTTTTCACTGATGATATCAGCGAAACTCGTTATGACCCAGAGTCAGATGTAGTGATTCTCAATTCAATTGAGGAAGTACCTAAAAGTTTTCTGGATGCAGAAAGTGAGAAATCACTTTACGAGGAAACAAAGAAAGGCGGACTTCGCGGAAACAGCCTTGCTGCTTCAAAAGACAAGGCCTATCGAATCATGATGACCTCAGTTGAACCGGATGGGATGAAGAACCGCATTCTTCCATTGCTGGAGAAATTTGGTGTCTCACAAGTAGATAATGTGAAGCCGGGAACAGAGATTCCGGGTGGGATCTATTTTAACCTGCATGTTCCTTCCCAAAACCTCAAAGAATTCATGTCGGAAGTCAGTGCTTTCGGTGAAGCGACTATCTTTGAGAGTCGTGCTCAAGGTCGAGATGAGCCTGGTAAAAACCGTGTGTTTATTTGGGTGAAGTCGATTTAGTGTCCGTTACTTGTTTACCAATAATTGCATCAATAAAGGCCGTTCCACTAATTGAATTATTTTTTCCAGTGGATCCGTTATCCGAAGTATCAATGGCAGACTGTATATTCTTATAAAGACTCGGATCAATATTAGATTTTGCCAAGGACTCAGATTCTTTTTTCCATGCTCCAGTATTTTTTCCTAATTCTTTGCCGTCTTTATCTAAGAGACTAAGGTTAGATGTTACAATATTGTTAAAGAGAATCACCTGAGCAAGTCTTGATCTTTCTTCTTGGGTTTCCTTGGCCGATTCTACAATCTTCTGCTTTTTGTCTTCTTCCTTGGCATCATCTGCTACCTGACGGGATCCTACCTTCGCTCGCAGTTGCGTAGTGACAGCAATTCTTTTGGCATCAAACTCACGAGCAAGAAAGTTTTTAATATCGTCATCAGAAATCTTGTCTTTCTGGGCCAGATCAAAATAACCATTTTTTTCTAAGTATTCTTGAAAGGAAGCTTCGTTATCTTTTTTGATTTGGATAAGCCTGGCTACTTCAGCTTCTTGTTTAAAGCGCATTTCTTGATCAATTTTGTGAATGATTTCATCAGTAGAGCCACCGCCTTGTGCGATGAAGTTATCACATTCTGCCATCTCAGGTTGCGTCTGACATTGAGTTGCTAGATCTGCAAATTTCTTGTCAACCTTACCATCTAATAAATCCTTAGAAGCAAAGTTCGTAAGGTTATCATATGAATTTTCTTTTTCTGCCTTAAAAGGATTGTAAGCGATATTAATTCCACGCCCTTTAGTTCCTTCTTCATCCAGTTGCTTTTCAATCTCTTGAGTATTGGCAATTGCATTTCTCATATTGCGTAGACGGTTCATGGTGAGGCACGAATTAGCGCCTCGAGATTGTCCTGAATCAGGGCGATACTCATCACACATTTTTTTCATTTGTTCGGCACAGAAATTCCAGAATTCACCTAACTTTTTGGGATCAGCTTCTCCAAAACCAGCAAAGATTTGTGCATAGGCTGCAGAAGGGTCAGCCGACTCAGAAAGGTTACCCCACTTAAAGTTTCCGTCATCGCTGACTGAGAGACCATTTTTCTGAGTAAAATACAATTGCCAGTGGGCCGCAAAATTTGCGGTAGAGGGGAGTTCGTTGTTTTTATCTTTAGTGGTGTTCTTAAAATTCTGAAAACAATAACGAGAAATCTCCAGTAGAGCATTCTTAGTTAGCTGATAAGAGTAAAGCTTAAAGAACTGGACTTGATCCACGATCTTGCGGTCTTTAAACTGCAGATTGGCCAGTTGCGCTTCAGTACGCTTGTCATTTTCACTAATACCAGTAAGGGCCTTATACATTCGGTCGCTCAAGTAGTTGGTGATATCTTTGACGTTTTTCGATTGAACGAGTTGATAGCTATCAAGCCCCAGTTTATCAGAGAGGGCCTGAATATCTTTGGTCGATTTATTAGCAATTTTTTTGACGAAACATTCTTGAGCAGCTTTGGCGTTTCGCTCGCGCTCATTCGCACTTAGTTTTGAGTCATACTGATTCTGCTGACGGCACTCATCAAAGTCTTTGGTGTTCTTAATCAGATTCTCAATCTCATTTTCTTTAACAAGAGAGACGAATTTTTTCGACAACTCCTTATCAGAGAGCATCTCATTAGGATTGGTTGCCCAGCTTAGTGGAGCAAAAAGAATAAAAAAAAGGGGCCATCTCATGACCCCTTTATCGGCTAAAACATGAATTTAATTAAATAAGACTACATTGCATCCCCGGAAATACCAAATAAGCCTTTGATATCTCGAAGAAGCTTATGGCTTTTTCCTAGGTAGTACCACTGACGGACAAAACCAATAAGCATGGCCACTAAAAATCCATAGACCACACCAGAGTGAACAGTCTTCACAACAAGGCCCGTGTCATGGGCCCCACCAAGAAGGAATCCGATGGTTCCAAGTACGAGCATCAGCATGGTCCAAGGAATGGTCTGGCGTTTTGAAAGTTGTGTTTCATGAACAAAACGGGCCACTTTCTTCTTATAAGGTTCAAGATCTGCGGGAGCCTCTTCGAAAAGTTCGTTCAGATTTCCTTCCGAATGAAGGGCATTCCAGACGTTTTCTACTAAACGGGCAACACCAATGAAGTAGAACATGACGAAGGCCTGAATAAAAATCACGTAGATGAAGCTAGGAATCGCTAATTGGATATGACTAAACTCTAAAGTCACCCAACCCAGCGCTACACAGACAGTAAGCAAAATTCCACCAAGCATGAGGACTAATAAAAAACGAAGAAGGTAGGCCATTAGACTTCCATTTTAAGTTTGATTTTGTTAATTTCGGGCTACTCAAAAGCTTTTAGCATTAAGGAAAGAAAATGTCCGAACAAAAAAAGATTCTCGAATCTTCTCCTCTCTCTGGTATTGCGGTTCCCATTGCCATTGTTTTGGTAGGAGCACTGATTATCTTCGGGGTGACAAAAATGCTCTCGTCAGGCAAGGATCATAGAGATCTAGTTGAAGAGCTCAATTCAAAAACTTTTGGAAACCGCTGGGTCGCGGCTTATGAGTTATCAAAATTTCTAGCAGCGCAGAAAATTCCTGCTGAAGATATGCCATGGGTAATTGAGAACCTATCGCAGGTTTACTACGAATCAGTTGATGCTCGTACAAGAAATTTTGTTGTAATGGCCCTTGGCTCATTAAATAACCCAAAATCTCTTCCTGTTCTTAACAAGGCTTTAGTTGATATCGATCCTCAAGTAAAATTTAACGCAGTTGTTTCTCTTGGGAATATGGATAAAGAGTTGGCCGTTGAATGGGATAAAGTTGTTGCACTATTTGAGCAAAACGAAGATCTAGGACTAAAACAGGCCGCTCTTCTTACTCTTGCGACGCACAAAAGAGAGGAAGCAGTTCCTTTTGCAAGAAGTTTGATCCAATCAAATGAAGCAAGTCTAAGGTACGCAGCAGCAATGGTGCTCATTTATGCGAAACAGAATGATGCAAAACCAGCTTTAGAAGAAATTTTAAATCTACGATATGACGTGGTTGCACCAAATGCACTCAATGGTCAGCAAGTGGAGAGTCTAAAGCTCAATGCATTAGATGCAATTGAGAAATCTGGATGGGTAGACGTTTTAAATTTAGTCCAGAGGACCGAAGCTGAGGATTCCAACGTCAGAGTAAGTACAAAAGCAAAACAGGTTCTAAATCTGTTGAAAAAATAGAAGTTTACAACCATAATGGGTGAAAACAAAACCCCTTAAGAATTTAGTGTCATTACTGACCTAGTATATTTTATTTTGGAGATTCTCACATGAGTGATGAGACAAAAACCAGCCTGAACCGTCGCGAGTTCTTTAGTTTCCTTGCTGTCGGTTGGATTACGTTCGCAGCAGCTGCTGGTGGTTTAGCAAGTTTAATTTTTAGATACCTTTATCCAAACGTGGTTTTCGAGCCAGCTATGGACTTCGTTGCAGGTTTTCCTGATGAATATCCTGAAGGTGTAGATGAGCGTTGGAAAAACGGATTTGGTGTTTGGATTTATAAGAACGATGGAAAACTCGTTGCTATGTCTAACATCTGTACTCACCTAGGTTGTATTCCTACTTGGCTTCCTGCCGAGAGCAAATTCAAGTGTCCATGTCACGGTTCTGGTTATTACCCGAATGGTATTAACTTCGAAGGTCCAGCTCCAAGACCTCTTGAGAGATTTAAAATCTATCGTGCTCCAGACGGTAAGATCGTCGTAGATAAAACAAAAGTGTTCCGTTACGAGAAAGGTGAGTGGAGCAGCTCTGATTCTTTTATTGATGTTTAATTATTAGAGGAAAGATATATGTCTGAAGGTTTTGCTAAAAAAGTTGCTAATACCCAGGTATGGAAGGCCATCTTCCGTCACGGGCCACCAAACAACGCTCGTAACAGAGCCGCTGTTATTGCTGGTAACGTATTTCTCCATTTGCACCCAATCAAGCTTAAGAAGTCTGGGGTTCAACTTGGATACACATGGTGTATGGGTGGACTTACGTTTTTCGTATTCCTAGCTCTTACAATCACTGGTGTACTTTTAATGTTCTACTACCGTCCAACTGCTGAGTACGCGTACACAGATATCATTGGTCTACGTGAGCACGTGCCTCTAGGTATTATGCGTGAGCTTCACCGTTGGGGTGCCCACTTAATGGTTATTACCGTTTGGATTCACATGTTCCGTGTATTCATGACTGGTTCATATAAACCACCTAGAGAGTTTAACTGGGGTGTTGGTGTAATCCTTCTTGTATTAACAATGCTTCTTTCGTTCACAGGATATCTACTTCCTTGGGATCAGCTTGCAATTTGGGCGATCGCGGTAGGATCTAACATGGCGAAAGCTACTCCTTTCCTTGGTCAAGGTGGTCCTGGTGCTGCTCTTGCTAAGATCGGTGACTTTGTTCTTGTATCAGATAAAAACGACGTGCGTTTCCAGCTTCTAGGTGGACGTTTTGTAGGTGAGGCAGCTCTGCTTCGTTTCTACATTCTTCACTGTGTATTCATTCCTCTAGTGGTTGCAGTTCTCATTGCTGTTCACTTCTGGCGTGTTCGTAAAGATGGCGGAATCTCGGCTCCTCTATAAGGAAGGAAAGGAAAGCATATTATGATTAAGGAAGCAGTAAACTATCTTTCTTCTCCTGTATTCTCATTTACAGGGTTTATTGTTCTCTTCGCCCTTGCGATGAAGAGAGTCGATATTGTAGGAACTAAAAAATTTGGATTAGGATTATTGATCGCATCTCTTGCCATCTTCGGTTGGATGCTGACAGATCCTGTGTTCTTCTCGGTAATTTCACTTCCGGATAACATTCCTATTATTATCCTAAACGTTCTTGTTGGTTGGACTTTCTGGTACTCACTTTATCGTGGTAACCAGAACGATATTCGTATCGCTGCTGGTGAAGAGCCAATAGAAGGAACTCCTGAGAACCGTGAAAAAGTTTGGGCATGGCCTAACCTTGTTTATACAGAGTTACTTTGCGGAATTGCAGCAACTGTATTCCTTATTGTATGGGCGATTTTCTTCAAAGCTCCTCTAGAGGAACCAGCGAACCCTACCTGGGCACCAAACCCAGCCAAAGCTCCTTGGTACTTCCTTGGTCTTCAAGAAATGCTTGTTTACTTCGATCCATGGATGGCCGGTGTGGTTCTTCCAGGTCTTATCGTTGTTGGTCTTATTGCGATTCCATTCCTTGATATCAACCCGAAAGGAAATGGTTACTATACATTTAAAGAGAGAAAATTCGCGATCTCAGCTTTCCTATTTGGTTGGCTAGCTCTTTGGATTTTCCTTATTCAAGTTGGTACGTTCCTTCGTGGTCCTAACTGGACATTCTATGGTCCGTTCGAATTCTGGGATGCGCATAAAGTAGTAGCAGAAAACAACATTAACTTATCTGAAATTATTTGGATCAAGTTACTTAATATGGGTCTTCCAAAGAACATTTTCGTAAGAGAGATCTTTGGTTTGATTGCTACTTTCGCTTACATGGTTGGAATTATCCCTCTTATTACTAAGAAGTGGGGATATAAGTATATCGATCGTATGGGTAGCATCCGCTACTACATCATGATCATTTTGATCCTAGGGATGATGAGCTTACCAATTAAGATGTATCTTCGTTGGTTCTTCAACCTAAAGTATATCCTGGCCATGCCAGAGTTTGAGTTAAACCTATAATAGTAGTTTTTAGATAAGGCAGATTAAATGAAACGTGAACCAGGTATGGCATATGACACCAAAGTTCTTAATAAGATCTTTGCTGTTGTGTCCGCATGTTTTCTCTTAGTTGTTATCTGGATGGTGCTGGATGATTTTATCCGCCCATGGAAGGTAGTGCAGATTAAGGCTCTCGATATTGAAAAGCAAAAGATCGAAGAGAAGATCAAGCAAGTTGAAGGCGGCATTAATAATGAAGAACTTGAAGCGATTAAGGTAAAAATTGCTGACGCTGAGAAAGAAGTCGCTTCACGCCAAGAGGAAATCGATAAAGTTAACGAACAGGTTAATGAAGTTCAGAGAAAGATCTATGTTCAAAACATGTACAATGGTGTGAACGGATCTCAAGCTGCAGCTTATCAGTTCCAGTATGAGCACGCTCTCATGGAAAATCACCCTGCTCAAGCTAAAAATCTAAAAGTTACTTTTGATGACTATAAGAAAAAAGAAATCGAAGGTAAGGATAAGCTTAAAGGTCTTCAAGCTGAAGAGCACGCTCTTACTAATCAAATTAGAGAGCTTACTCTTGTTAAAACTGAAGCTGATAAAGAGCTAAAAAATCTTTTTGCTGATAGAGACCTTCTTTTAGGTGCTCTTAAATCAACTGAAAAGAACCCAATCTGGGCAATGAGAAACTCACCTTTCATTGATTACCTAGATCCAACAATCAAGATTCGTCAGTACGTTATCTCTAACGTAACAGACGACAAGTATTTCCAGCAAACTCCGAAAATTGACCGTTGTACAACTTGTCACGTTTTCATTGATAAGCCTGGTTACGAAGATCAAGAAAACCCATATAAGTCTCACCCTAAGCTAGACACATTAGCTGTTGGTGTTGACTCTGCTCACCCTGTTAAAGAATTCGGTTGTACTTCTTGTCACGGTGGTATGGGTGAGCGTGTGAACGACTTCAATGCTCCTGCACACACTCCGCAAAACCAAGAACAAGCTAAACTTTGGGCAGAAAAATATCACTGGCACGCTCCACACAGAATTCCAAGCCCAATGGTTGCCCTTCAGTATACTGAAGGTCAGTGTATCAAGTGTCACAAAGACCAAGAAAGACTTCCGATGGCCGAAAAGCTTAACGAAGGTCGCCAGCTAATCGAAGATTATGGCTGTTATGCTTGTCATAAAATTGAAGGTTGGGAACACCTAGGTAAGCCAGGTCCTGCTCTTACGAAAGTGACTTCTAAAGTGAACTCGCTTGAGTGGATTAAAAACTGGATTTGGGCTCCTCATGCATTCAACCCTAAATCAAGAATGCCTCACTTCTTTGAGCAAGAAAATAACTCGGATGAAGTGTCTAAAGCTAAGAACATGGCAGAAGTAAACGCAATGGGTGAATACATTGCCAGAACTTCGAAGTCATATAAGCCGACTCAAAAATTTGTTGGTGGTAACGCTGATAAGGGTCGTGAGCTTATTGAAACTATCGGATGTGTGGGATGTCACAGCGTTGATGGAATCGATGAGAAGTTTGCTAAAATTGGTGAGAAATCAGGTCCAAATCTTGTTCACCTTGGAACAAAAGTTAACCCTGATTGGTTAGTGTCATGGTTGAAGAAACCAGATCACTATGATCCAACAACAATCATGCCTTCTTTCCGTTTAACTGATAAAGAAGCAAATGATATTGCAGCTTTCCTACTTAACTCTAAAAACAAAGAGTTTGGAGAGTTGAAGTTCCCAGCTCTTAATAAAGAACTCAGAGATGAGATTCTTGTTTCTGACTACTTCTCAGCATTTGAAACAGTAACAGCTGCTAAAGCAAAACTAGAAAAAATGACTGATGATGAGAGAACGCTTGAGCTTGGTCGCAGATCAATTAACAAGTATGGTTGTTACTCATGTCACCATATTCCTGGGTTTGAAGGTGAGCTTCCTCCTATTGGTCCAGAGTTAACAAAAGAAGGTTCTAAGCCTGTAGAGCAGTTTGGATTTGGACAACAAAAACAAGTTCCTCACACAAGACAGGATTGGATTACTCAACACTTGAAGACTCCACGTCTTTGGGATGTTGGTGTACCTAAGCTGTTTAAAGACTTAAACAAAATGCCTAACTTCTACCTTTCTGATGAAGAAGTAGAGAAGATGGTTACAGTAATTCTTGGTCTTGTAGATCAGAAGATCCCACTAGCTGGTCAGAAACGTCTGAATGCTAATGAGAAAATGTACCAAGAAGGTATGAAAGTTGCGAACAAGTACAACTGTTACGGATGTCACAAAATCGATGAGATTGGTGGATCTTTATCAGAAGCATTTGAAGACAACAGAGAAATGGGTCCTCCATTCCTAACAAGCCAAGGTCACCGTGTTGATACGCAGTGGTTCTATGACTTCTTAAAAAATGTTCACCCGATTCGTTCAATCGTTTCGGTAAGAATGCCTACTTTCAATTTTACTAACGAAGAAATTAACAAGTTAGTAATGGGCTTCCAGGCAGGAAGTGGCCAGTTAACTTTTGCTGAAATGGCAAAAATTGAGTGGGAACCAGGTGAAAGAGAAGCAGCTAAGAAAATCTGGGACGAGCTAGCTTGTACATCTTGTCACGCAACTGGATTTACTAAAGATGATCCTCTTGCTCCAGATCTTCACTACGCTAAAGGCCGTCTGAGAGACACTTGGGTTGAAGCATGGTTAGCAAGCCCTCAAAGCTTTATGCCATACGTATCAATGCCAGCTTTCTGGGATGATGGAGAAGGCGGATTGATGTCAGCAGTGGATGGTGTTCTTGATAACGATCCGAAACGCCAGATCAGAGCAGTAAGAAAGCTCATTCAGGAATTCGGAAATGGTAGCCAACCAAAACCGTTCCCAAAAAACAATTAATCTTGAACATAAGGCCCCGAAATCGGGGCCTTTGTTTTTTCTATCACTTAAAAAATCCTCAGAACATGTGTTAAGATGAAACTCATCGATGAATAAGTTTATTTGTCCTATTCCTTGGGTAAGTCTCAGTCTTGGAGCTCAATCTGCTCCCAGGCTTTGTTGTCATCAAATCGGCGGATTAGATTCAAAAAAAGAAGACGATCTACTCAAACTAGATCATTTAAAAGTATTCAGAGAGCAGATGTTAAAAGGTGAAGTCCCAGCTGCTTGTCAGGGATGTTTTGATTTAGAAAAAGCTGGCTGCATTTCTCCTCGCCATGACTATATTAATCGTTTTGGTCAGAATCCTGTTGAGGTTGCTGTTCGGTATCTCGATGTTACTTTTAATAATGAATGTAATCTTGAATGTCTCATGTGCTCCCCACTTTATTCTTATAAGCTGAATAATCTCTATCATAATGAAATGGGTCTTCCCAAAGTATTGGCCTGGCAAGCAGAGTTGAATGAGAAGATGCTCAAAGAGATTTTACCTAATTTAGAGATGATCACTTTGACTGGCGGTGAGCCATTCATTTCTAAGCGAATGATTGATTTTATTAAAATATTGGGAAGAAGTGGGTATGCTCAGAATATTACACTTCGTATTTATTCAAATTTAACCAATATAAATGCAGAGATTTTAAAGTTAATTTCAGTCTTTAAAAAAGTAGATCTACTTTTAAGCATTGATTCCGTAGGGGAGAACTATGAGCTCATTCGCTATCCGGCTTCCTGGAAGAAAATAAAAGAAAATGTTACATTTCTGAATGCAAATCGTTTTCCTCATCTCGAAATTCATCTTCATGCGATGCTCATGACTACTAATTGGAATTCCTTGGGAGATTTGATCGAATTTTATCAATCAGAATTAGCCCGCACGCATCATTTACCAATATTTACTGAAATTGATTCACCAAGTTTTATGCATCCGGGAGTTCTTCCTGAGTCGCTTCTTCAAGAAGGGTTAAATAGAACAAATAAAGTTTTAGATGAATTATTGCTGGGACAACCTGCTGCCGCTCCAGAAGTGAAAATGTTAAGATCTCTGTTAGATAAAATAGTAGCAAAGCGTGAGCCCAATCTTTATTTGCAGTATAAGGTTTTTTTGGCCAAGGCGATGGAATTGCGAAAAGGCACAAATGAAAAATAGAGTTATTTATTACATCAGAGCTAATCAATCTTTTGAATTTCGCCCAGAAGAGATTCCCTCCGAGGCTAGTGAGAATTATGTTCTGATTAAGAATAAATGGGTCGGTATTTGTGGGTCTGATCTTCATACCATGGAACTTGATTATATAAATGAAATTATTCTAGGACATGAGTGGGTTGGAGAGGTGGTAGGAGTTGGAGAAAAAGTTTCTCACTTTCAAGTCGGTGATTATGTAACTTCCGCCAACAAAATTAAATGCGGCGAATGTGAGAGCTGTTTACAGCAAATTGATAAATGTCAAAATGTGAAATGGTTAACCGCCCACTATGGAATGTTACGTGAATATGCTCATCTTCCGGCCATCTCCTTAGTGAAAATACCAGGTACAGTGAGCATGAACTCAACTTTATTTGAAATTTTAGCTGTAGCCGAGAATGTCTGGTTAAAATCTCGCGAAAAACTTCTTAAAGCTCAGGGCAAAGTTCTTATTATGGGAGCGGGTTTACTTGGGCTATCGATGGCCTTGGTCTTAAGAAGAGAAAATATAAAATTTGAAATGCTGGAAGTGATCCCTTCAAGAATTTTACGGGCGAATAGACTGGGCCTTGCATGCCATCTTCTTCCCCATGCTCTCATTAATCCAGATCTTAAAGATTCTTATCCTTTCATTATCGAGGCTACCGGAGATCATTTAGGTGGAACTGGAGGATTTAAGTATTTAGACCATTTTGGAAGCCAGGGATTTGAAGCAATTATTCTCAGTAAGTACATTAAAGATATTCCTTTTAAAACTTTTAGATTCTTTACTAAACAGGCCCAACTTTCTTGGATTCAGGGATGTACTGAAGAGTCATTAAAGCTTGCATGCAACTACTGGAAAGATTCCCTTGATGAGTTAGGAAAAGAGCTGATTACTCATGAGTTTGACTTTGAACAAGTTGCGGAGGCTTTTCAGACTGCCCAGGATCGCAAAATTTCTGGCAGAGTGATTATCAAGATTTAATTTTGAGACTTTTAAATACTTCAATACCTTGTTCTGTACGGCCATCAAAAATAATTTTAGCCTGATCTAAAATAATGAGACGATTGCAGGTTTTTTCAATTTGCTCCATTGAATGAGAGACAAAAATAACAGCACCTGATTCTTGAATCATTTTAATAACCCTTTGTGATATTTTTTCTTGAAAAAAAATATCTGCTCCATCATAAACTTCATCTAGAATAAGTAGGTCACATCCCTTGGCAGAAACGAGAGAAAGACTGAGTCTTGTTTGCATGCCTTTTGAATATTTAAGGTAAGGCACATTCTCAAATTCTCCAAGGTCACTGAAGGCTAAAGAATCATCAATGATAGATTTCCTCTCATTATTATCCATTTCTGGATAAATGAGAGCACTAATGACTTCTGCATTCTCTCTGCCTGTTAATTCTGGAACAATGCCGACACTGGTATCAAAGATGGCGCGAACTTTACCGTTTATTTGTACTTCACCCATATTGGGAGTAATCATCCCGGCGATACAGCGGCAGAGGCTTGTTTTTCCTGCTCCGTTAATTCCGACGAGACCAACACGATCACCACGATAAATATCCAGATTAATCTGTTCTAAAACATGATAATAGCGATTTTTTCCTCTCAGTGTGCGAAGAGGATTTTGAACCAGCTTGATCAAATAATCTTTTACCGATTGATTATGATAATGATCAATCTGATAAAAGAGATTAAGACCCTTTATTGAGACAATTTTTTCAGAGCTTGAGGAAAAGTTCATTTTTCTTAGTTTTCCAAATTTTTAAGAATGATAGTAGAAGTAAGAAGGAGAGTCCATTGGCCTTCAGGAGCATGAAAAGAATCTCCGTAATTTCTCCGCCATAAATACTCGCACGGAAAGGCTTAATAATCATATAGATTGGATTCAGTTCTACTAGCCATTGGTAGTGAGGAGGAACAAAAGTTTGTGGATAAAAAATAGGAGTCAAAAAAAATAAAACACTCATTAAGAAATGGGTAACGTATTTCACATCTCTATAGAAGACGTGGAGAATCGCTAGAATGGCAGTAGAAATGAGTGTGAAAAACATTAATGTAATGGCGGCCAATGGAAGCATTAGTAAGGAGAGCTGAACGTTTCCTGCAAAAACAAGTGCTGGAATCACTAAAATTGTAAATGCGGTAAGAAAGTTGATGAAGTTATCGAGAATAGAAGATGAAAGAATAATCATCGGAGAAATCTGAAAACTTTTAAGAATAGAAGCATTGCTAACGATACTTGGAGTTGATGAATCCCATGATGAATTAATAAATATCCAGGGCAGTAATCCACCCAGAAGAAATAAGTAATAATTCGGTAGATCGATCTTTAAAAACTTCTGAAATACAAAAGCTTGAACTGAGTACATGAGGATGGGGTTGAGTACCACCCAAAAAAAACCGATGATAGTTTTTCTATATCTCGCTTTCATATTAGCAAGAGTCAAAATTTGAATTTGGTTCCAGTGAAAGTTGTTAATCATATTTCTAATTTTTAAGTAGCATTTTTATTTTAAGGAGCAAGGGAATTTTGGCATTTACCTTTCCTAGCAGTAAACCTTCTTTTATGGGGATATCAATCTCCTGAGGATCCTTTAATGATTTAGTAATCAATACTTCCTCTCCAGATTTCATCGTTTGTATTGACCATAAGAGGTGACAGATAATTCGATTATTCTGCCAAAAAACGATGATATCAAATTTTTTTAATGCCGACTTATTTGTCGTGTGGACTGAAATCACATCATCTGTTTTGAGAACTGGTTCCATTGAGTTGGAGGCAATTCGCAGTTCCACTAATCCTTCTCTATTCAAACGATTTTGAAGTGCTTTGAATTTAATAGGGTCCATGTCCATTAATCTAGTATAAGTGCAAATGACGAAGTTTGTTCTTATTTCGGTTGCCTCAAAAAGTGAGTAACTTTGTCAGATAAAACGAGAATACAGATGGTTATGCGCATAACCTTCATTGCTTCGTTGACGAGATTTTAGGTACTTAGTTTTTTTTCAGTCGTAAGGCCAATTCGCGATACAATAGAGGGGTAATTCTATAAGAGGAAGCTGCCATGAAAAACTTAACTTTCAAGAGTTCGTTATCACTTGTTTTTTTCTTTGCATCGACACAGGTGTGGTCAGAGGCTCAAAGGGTAGATGGTAAAAAAATTCTTGCTGAAATTCATCAAGGAACGAAGGTAAAAAGTATTCCATTGGCGCAGCTCCCTCAGAATTTTGGAGGACAAGGAAAGAAACTAGGATCTTCCGACGGAGCAGAACTTTCTCAGGAAGCCTTGAATCTAGCTTTGGCCGATGAAGCTCTTTTCCAGAAAGTTATTTCAGAAGTTCTTTTCCCATTTCAACAAATGATTCTTGATAAAAAAGTAAACTTTGAAGGCCTTGCCAAGAAGAATGCTACTTTCCAAACGCTTGAGAAATCAAGTTATGAAGGAAAAGGTGATTACTTTGAAAGCCAATGGAAAAAGAATAAAGAAAGTGTGAACATGAAAAATGCCCATAAATGGTGGGCCAATTATCTTGGAAACTTTAAAAAAATCCAATTCGTAAAAATTAGTCCTTACTCATTAAATACTCAGATCGCAGAAAGAGATCCTCTGACATCACTTCCTCAAGTTTTTGAAATTGAGGCCCGCATGGACATTCGTGGGGAAGATAAAAACAAATCGCGTCAGCATGATCGTGGAACTTTGAGTTTTAGAGTAGAGAAAAAAACGAACGAAAAAAACTGGTCTATCTCAAACGTTTCTTTCATCCAAGGCGAAAGTCTTAAAAATCAAGAAGCCTCATTTCAAGAAGTAGCGTCTTTCCAAGATGGAGAGTTATCTAATTACCTTAGGAAAGAAGCGATTCGACGTGGTGGATACGCTCTGGCCCTTGGAGATATCGATGGAGATGATCAGGTTGATATGGTTGTTGGTCATATGGGAGCGGTTGAAGTTTTCAAGGGATTACCAGATGGAAGTTTTAAAAAGCTTTCTAATGAAAAGCTAGGGATTGAAAATGAAACACTGGTGAAAAGTGCTGTCATTTCAGATTTCGATAATGACGGAAAAAAAGATCTCTTGTTAGTTCGTTTTGCTCCCAATGAAGAAGCCGGCAAAGATATTGTTGTCTATAAGAATCTAGGAGAAAAATTTCAAAGGCAAGGACATATCAAGAATAGATTTCCATCTTACTATGCCATGCCTTCTGCTGTAGCTGATTATAACAAAGATGGACTGCTTGATTTCTACATTGGATTCCCTGGAGCAAAAGATTTCACTGTTCTAGATAAAAATGAAAGTGGCTACGAAGGTAAGAAGGAATTTCATCCGCAAGGTCTCTTCTATAACTTGTCTGAACTTCAATTTAAAGAAGTGACCAAAGAAAAGCTTCCATTAGTACATAATAAAAAATTCCCGAATGGTTATCCTGAAGCTGCTGTCGTTTTTGCTCACACTTCAACGGGGATTGATTATGACCTCGATGGAGATATGGATATTGTTGTTGTAGATGATAAGGCCAATCTAAGTCCACTCTATAAAAATGATGGCACTGGTTCATTTACTCAAGTCGCAGATAAGATTGGTTTAACAAACTATGATTTTGGAATGGGGTTCACTGCTGCGGATTTGGATAATGATGGCAAACTGGAATTTATTTATACTAATGTTAACTTCTTGCCGGCAGAAAGACTCTATCACTCACTTCGCAATAATTTCTCTGACTATTCAAAACTTCCGGGAACATTTGGCGTTAGAGTTTTCAAATCTAATAATTCCAAAGACTATTCTGATATTACCGCCCTGACTCAAATTAGTGGTTGTGGAGAAGGAATCGGGGGAGTCGAGGTTATTGATTATAACAATGATGGAAATATGGATATCTATGTGGCCAATGGACTTTGGTCGGGAAATTCAGAAAAGCATGATCTATCAAGTTTATTTGTCAGAGCAAATGCTATTAACAACTTCGATTATCAAGAAGTTCTAAATTCCAGTGTCGGGATTGAAGAGGCCAATACGAGCTTTATGCGTATCCTCACTGATTTCCAAGGTGATGTTGAGAATATGAAAGAATTGAAAGGTATTCATCCTTCGATGGCAGGCTTTCAGAGAAATTGTTTATTCCGTAATAATGGTAATGGAACGTTCACTGAAGTGGGTTTCTTAGAGGGAGTAGACTCAATTGCAGATGGTTATATTGTAGGTACAGCTGATTTCAATAAAGATGGAAAAATGGATCTTGTTTTGAGAAACGGAGACCCTGGTACTGATAAGAACCGTCATCCAGCAGTTCAGGTGTTTTTAAATAAAAAAGAGAACAAGCAAAAAAGTGTAATCATTGCTCTGAATGGAACAAACTCTAACCGTGATGGAGTCGGAGCTATTCTAGATGCCACAATTGGCGGAAAGAAATATCTTCGTCATATTGTGGCCAATAATGGGGCCATGCAATCAGAAGGTGTTATTCATTTTGGTTTAGGTCAAAATGATAAGATTGAAACTTTGAATATTAGATGGCCATCAGGGAAAGTAGATGTTCTTAAAAATATACCAGCTGGACGTCACAGAATTTTAGAAACAGGTGTAATTCACAAAATCACAGAAAACTAAAAATAAAGTGGGAGCTAATGCTCCCCTTATTTTTTTGACTGAAATACCTTCGTAAATAGTGAAATAAATTCTTTAAATTGCAGCATGAAATGATCAAAGCTTTTTATCTTCATAACTTTCTTAAATAAAAAATGAGGTCTGAGATAAAAACTTTTTACGGCCCTATTTCTTAGTTGGCGGAGATTGTCTTCCGAGATATCGCCTAAAACAAGAATTCCTCCTTGCCCTAAACTATCAAAACCTTGGTTTACTTGTTTAATAAGACCTCTTTGTTGGGCTTCTTTGCGGATGGTTGATCCTGGAAGGGGAGAAAGGAGATTAAAAGAGGCATAGTCTAATTTAAGTTCTTTGGCGTATTTTACACTTTCTTCAATTTCATTCTGATTCTGTTCTTTAAATCCGATGATAAAATCTCCACAAACTTCTATTCCAATTTTTTTACAATAAGAAATGAGATTTTTGATGGTGTCATCATTAAGATGTCTTCCATATTTCTTAAGAATACTGAGATCCTTCGTTTCAACTCCAATAGTAATGGTATGACAACCGGCCTGCTTCATAAGATCCATAAACTCAGGCTCAAAACGAGAAGGATGAAAATATGTAGACCAGCTCATATTCAATTTTTTCTCAATAAGCTGTTTTAAAAAATCGACAGTGTTCTCTTTGGGATAACCGAATGAGAGATCAGTAATATAAACTTCCTTAACTCCTAGGCTCTTGATGTAACTAAAATCCTCCACAACTTTGCTCGCTTCACGATAATGAAAAGGAAAGCTAGAAGCTGTGCAATAGCTGCAACTAAATGGGCATCCCCATGTAGTGCTGACTGTGAGATAGGAAGGATGTCTAGCAAATGGCCATTGATAGAAGTCATTTAAGAATAATTCATATTGAGGAGTAGGGAACTGGGCTTGCTGAGGGGACTTTGTAAAGTTTTGGTACTCGTCTTGCTTTCTTAATCCTGTAATCGCTTCACTAGTATTCTGGAGAGAATGTTGGAGGAAATCTTCAGGATTGAGTAAGAAAGGCGTGGTAATAATCCCCTTTACCAGAGGAGAAACCAGTTTAACGTTGTCTTCCTCAATAAAGGCATCACCTAAGACATAAATTTTCGCCTTTTGGTATGAGGTCGCTAGATGTGAGAGAAATTGAAAATCATTTTCAAAAATAGCATCAATGAGAGCACAGATGATAATATCAGGCTTGATTTGATTGATTTGGTTGATTGCATCTTGCTGACTAAGTTGTTCACCAACACAATCAACAAATGAGATATCAAAGTGATTTCTAAGAACCCCGCTAAGAATAACAAAATCAATGCAAAGGAGTAGATAGCCACCCTTCGATTCACTGGCACACCCTATATTACGGGTAAACTTTCTTCCTTGGGGTGTCGGAGGATTAACAAAGGTAATTTTAGGTTTTACTGTCATTGTATTACTCATTGGGGTATTTGGCCTGCCAAAATGATTTTCGATAAATCTTCTTGTTCAGATCATCTAGGAAGCCAATAGGGTCTTCAACAATATTTAATTTTACCTTCTCAATGTAATTCTCTTTAAATTTCTCCAGGTCGTGAAAGATGGGCCGATTATATTCGACTTGAAGCTCTGAGTAGTGAATTAAATCCATCACCTCGTCATAAAAGAGCGCTTCTTTTTGGGCAACGACACTTTGTTTATAATCCCCACGAGCTAAGGCCACATCGATATTCCGCTGATTAAAGAATAAGTTTATAGCGGAAGAAAGGAAAACGAGGGCAAATAGAAGGTAGAGCTGAACTAATTTAAACTTTTCATTTCTCTTCAATAGATAGCTGTAGCCAAAAACAATTACTCCAGCAATCAAGGACCAGTAACAAATGAGTGAGAAATTGTTGATAAGCTGCTGATAAACATTGAGATAGTAGTCTCTGACATGAGTTAAGCCGCCAATTAATGCAGGAGAGCCGATCCATGTTCTGATTCGATAATTGGTTGTTCCATCCAGCAGGTCAGTTAACCACATAAACAGAATAAATAAGGAAATAGGGGTGAATATCGTAATAAGGGTGCGGTAACTGATTTTAATTTTATCTTTAATAATAAGGAGTCCAAATCCATACCAAGGAAGTTCAGCTAAGAATAAACGATTGGCAATTTCTTCGGTATCTGTGGGAAGGGCCCCTCCTAAGATAAAAGCTTTGATGAGAATAATAGAAAGCCCAACGAGTGATAACTTCCTGGTTGATGATTGAAATAGACCAATCCATAGCCCGATAAAAGTTATTAGTAGAATAGGAGATTTGTACAACATCCCATTGTATCCAAAGAAAATATGAAGAATTGAATTGGGATAAAAAAAGACGGCCGGATGAGGAATGGCCAGCTGCTCATATCTGATCCAGTTAATAAGAAGAAATTGAGCAATGCTCAGACTTACCAGTAAGCCAGTTTTAATCAGGAGGCCTGTTTGCTTAATCATAATTAAGCCGAGGGAAACTCCAGCAATCCAAGGAAGTGCATCAGGCTTGATACAGGCAAAGAGAGCTAAATTGAGAGCAAATCGCCACTCATGAATTTGTTTTCCATTAAATAAGGATTTGAGGTCCATAAAAATGGGGAAAGTGAAGAAGAGGCATAAGAATGAAATTTCAGAGGCATCAAAAAAAGTCAGCCACGAAAAGCTGGAAAGTAGAAGAAGCAATGATGAGGCGGTAAAAAGCTCATTCTCCTGACTCTTGCGACAAATATGGGCGATGAATACCAAAATGAGTAATCGGGTAAAAATAAAGATTTGAAAAGGAAAGTAAGTTGCCATTTGTTCAGAAGTAAAGAACAGGCTATTCAAAAAATAAAGCAAGTATCCAGGAAGAAGCATTACTCCTACAAAGGGAGAGTGATAGTCGGGGTGATGATAAGTCTGGGTAACCATCCATTGATCAAATGAATTAGTCATTTGATTGAAGATATTAAAATCACCATCAGCAAGAAGGCTTTCTAAGTAGCTTAAGTACACTCCATTCTCAAACATTTCATACTTATGATTATTTAATAGAATAAAGGCGTTACTTAAAAAAATGATGAATATGAAAATGAGGTTTCTTTTCATTTTACATGCCTGATTTAAGATATCGGAGAAACCCCTTGATCTTTTGTTTGTTGCTGTATTTAACCTTAAACATTTTTGAAGAATAAAAAATGTTTGTCATGTGGTAGATCATTTTTACTACAGGGAAGGGACTTTGAAAGAGATATTCAAAAATCGGCTTTTGGTGATAAAGGAAAGGAAATTTAACTAAGGCCGGAAAAATCAGAGAGAGTCTGGCAATTTTATCTTTTGTTTCTTCATCAAACTTGAGAACAGATTTTTTGAAAAATGTTCGTGGAATAAATTCCATGAGATCAGCATCAAGGTGATTATTCGCAATTGCGTATTCTGTTAGTGCCAGACCAGGAAACGGGACAAAGGTATAGGCCATCGCCAGATAAGGCTTGATCTCAATATTGAGTTCCAGTGTTTCTATCATTTGCTCCCAAGTCTCGCCTGGGATACCAAGAATATTACCTGTGCGATGTTTGATCTGATGTTTGTTAAGAATGCTGGCCGCATTACGAATGATATTCTTGCTCATGTTTCTGCGAAGAATCTTATTACGTAGAAAATCATTCCCTGATTCAATTGACCATGAGACTCCAACGCACCCTGATTCTTTTAATAGAGCGATAATTTCGTCATTAATGAGGTTTGCCCGAATATTACAGGTAAATGTGATACCTACTTGAGCAGGAAACTTTTCACAGAACTCTTTTAACCATTTTTTATCGAGAATAAAAACATCATCTTGGAAAACAATATTTTCCAAGGGATATTTCTCCCTAACTTCTTTGATCTCAGCAATGAGGTAATCAACAGACTTGTACCTAAATTTGGGCCCGCTATCTTTGAACTCTGTCAGGAAAGCATCATTGTGACAGTAGGTACAGTGATATGGACATCCTCTACCCGCCATAAACTGCTTCGTTGGCATATCACGAAGAAAGTGATCTTGCTCATAAATGACTGAGCGGTCTGGGAATGGCAGCTCATCAAGTGGGGCCATTGGATAGTATTTCCCGCTTTTCTTTTGACTGCGGTGGTAAATATTTGAGTTTGGCTGAAATTGTGAGCTGATATAATCAACAATCGCTATTTCACCTTCACCGACACAGATAGCATCAATAGTACTTGATTGAATTTCATGATCATCAAAAGTTGGGCCTGGTCCTCCAATAAGACTGTGGCACTGGTACTGATTTTTTAGGAGAGCATCGAATTGGACTGCTAAATATACTTCTGAGGAGAAGCAACTGTATAAAATGAGTTCTGGCTTAATAGCTAAAACTGATTCAATTGATTTATCAAAATCACTGGCAACAAGATAAGAAACTTCGTTTCCGTGTTGCTTTAATACGGAAGAAATCGAATAAATCGGATGCTTATCGTAGATATTTGTGAAGAAATCAATAAATAGTACTTTCAAAACCCTTAATTCCTTTCAAGTCATAAGAGTATGCTAGCACATTTTTTTAGCAGGGGTATAAGCTAATAATGATGTTTGTTGTGTTTGAAATTAAAATCTTCTACTCTTAATTATCACTCCGTTTTTGAGGATTTTCATGAGCAATAATTTAGCTGATATTTACTCAAACAAAGAAAAACTTTTGTTTTTTACCTATTGGGGCCTTGAGCACCTTTTCGGACCTCGGAAAGGTGATGTCGGAACATTTGGACGTAAAAAAAATCATCTTGCCCATACTTTTCAACAAAGATTAATCGAGAAGAGACCTAAATGGAAAATTACCCCTTTAGAGTCTTATCACAATCTCAGTGACAAGGATTTCATTGAGAACTTTTTGATTCCTGGAAAACCGGTCATTATTAAAGGTGCTGCTAAAAACTGGCCAGCTGTTGGTAAATGGACTCCACGTTGGTTTGCAGATCATTATCCAGAAGCGACGCAGCCATTTGTCGATCCTAAGACCAGAGGTTATGGGGCAAGAGAACTTACCTTTAAAGAAATCGCTGATGAAATTGAAAGTGGAAGTGATAATTATGTAAAGTTTAGTAACTTCCTTCATAAAACACCGGGAGCATTGGACGATCTTGATCTTTCTTTAATTGAAAAATGGAAGGTTATTCAAAATATCCCAAGCTCAAAGCAGCTATTCATGGGTGGTAAGGGGACATATTCAGTTATTCATGCCGCATTAGCACATGTCTTTTTTGTCCAAATCTATGGAGTAAAGCGCTGGCTACTTATTCCTGAAGAGTGGGCCCCATTAATCAATCCTCAAGTCGATCGTCAGCCGCATTTTTTAGGACAAGAAGAACTTCTTATAAAACCAGATGCAGGAGACCATGATATTTTCTCACGTTTTGAATTTAAAGAAGCAATCCTTGAGCCGGGAGATTTTTATTTTAATCCCGCTTTTTGTTGGCACTATGTAGAGAATCTTACAACTTCCATTGGGCTTGGTTTTAGATGGGTTCCTTTCAGGGCCGTTTATAAAAGCCCTCTGTTATCTTCTATGATTTTGATGTCGCAATACCCGGCTTCATTTGTGAGAGCTTATCAAAATTCACGTGGAATATTCTTTCCGAAGCGTTATCCGTAAAGAAAGAGTTTGTGCCATGTTGAAAATAATGAACCTAATTTTTGATAATGCTGTAAACATCTGGGGTTCATTGTCTCATTTTCTTCCTCTTAATCCTTTAGTTGTCAGATTGCGAATCACCAATAGATGTAATCTGAGCTGCCATTATTGTTATGTCGGTTCGAGTTTAAATAAAAAAAATGATCAGCTACTGACATTGAATGAGTGGCAGAAAATTATTGATCAACTTCCCTTTTATACCCTGATTGATATTACTGGGGGAGAGCCTCTATTAACTCCGAATTTTTCTGAAATCCTCTCATTGATGCTTAAGCGAAAATTAAAAGTCTCCCTGATTACCAACGGAACTGTTCGTAAAGAGGGGATTATTCCTCTGATGGTAAGTAAAAAACTGATGCATCTGATGGTTTCTTTAGATGGACCTCAGAAAATACATGATCAGGTTAGAGGTGAAGGCAGTTTTAAAAAAGCCTTGGATTTTATTAATGAAGTATTACTTACGAAAAGAGAGTTGAAATCAAAGTATCCTAAAATCGTCGCCAAGTTAACTGTAACTCCTGCCAATGCAACTTCTCTCATGGAGTTATGTGAAGAGCTGATTGTTAATAAAAGAGTGGATGGAATCACTTTGAATTTATTGTTTGAAAATGAAGCAAGAAATGGTTTTGCTGATGGCTCATCAATGGATAATGACAAATTTCTTAGTGGAAATAGGATAAGTTTTAGATCAAAAGAAAGAGAGTTAATGGTTCAGACAATTTTTTCTTTAAAAGGAAAGTTTGGCAGCCTGATTAATATCAGACCAGATATCTCTCTGAGTGAACTTTCAAATTATTTCGCGATCCCAAATCAGGTACTTCCGCGAAATTGCCACAAACATCAAAGTATCGTGACTATTTATCAAGACGGAGTGATCACGCCCTGCGATCTTGGGTTAGCGATAACAAACATTCGTGATCTTAATTTTTCTTTGAAAACATTAAGTGCCAATAACAAGATGCAGGCCTTTAAGAGTTTTATGGGACAAAAAAAAGCACAAAGAAATCTTGCGTGTGCTGGCTGTTGTCTTAAGAAGCATGTCGCTCAATGAAACTAATTCATCTACTTTATCAACAGTCCCAGATCTTTTACGGCAAGATTCATGCTTTGATTGGAGATTGGATCAATCTTCCGCCTCTAGTGCTGAGAATAAGGCTGACTAATAAATGTTCTCTCCTATGTGATTTTTGTTTTCATCAGCCTTTTCTCAATCAAGAAGAAAAGAGTCTGAGCATTGAGGATTGGAAAAACGTTTTATCAAAACTTCCCAAGCATACTGTGATTGATATCGCGGGGGCAGAGCCATTGGAATATCCCGGCTTTCTTCCTTGGCTTGAAATGGTTTTAGATTATGGCTTTAAAGTATCCTTGATAACGAATGGGATTCATTTAACTTCAGAGATGATTTCAACTTTTATTGATAAAAAGTTATTTCAACTCCTTTTAAATATTGATGGGACAGAATTAACTCATAATCAATTGAGAAAGAGTGAAAATCATTTCAAATTGATGATTGATAGTATTAAAAAAATTGATGAAAGAAAGTCTGCAAAAAAATCAAAATTTCCTCATCTGGGAATTAAAACGTTAATTCAGCCTGAGAATATTCATCAGCTAGCAGAAATCGAAAAAATGGTTTCTCATTTACCCGTACAATCTCATTCTATCTCACTTCCTTTTCAGAATATAACTCGAGGGGGAGGGAAGGTTTTTGATAATCTTGAAGAGTTTTTTGAGCAAGAGGGAAATGTTCAAAACAGTCTGGAAACACCCGAAGGATTAGAAGAATGGCTCAGAAAGAAGATAGTTAAGCCAAGTTTACCTTCTGCCATGGCCTATCTTAAGGCTCCTGCGCAGTTTGGGGTCAAATCCTGTGAAAAACCGTATTCTGTTTTAAGTCTCTACGGGGACGGGACAGTAACTGCCTGTGATCTTTCTTTGAAATTGTCCCATGTCAGAGATCTGGATTTTGACCTGAAGAAAGTATGGAGAACTCCACAGTTTAAATTAGTCTGGCAAAAACTCCGTCGTCAGAAATTTCCCTCGGCATGCCAGGGCTGCAACCTTGCCAGACATACTCAAAAATCCCTAGAATAAATTTGTGAAGAAATACTATCTTGAAACATTATCGGAGGGCTGTCCTAAGAATATCTTAGAGAGTGCCCAATACCGTGCTTTTTTGGAGCAGTCGGGACATGAAGTTGTAGATCAGCTTGAATCCGCTGATTTGATTCTTCTCAATACTTGTGGTTGTTTGCAAACACTACAAGATAAGGCCAAGTCTCGCATTGAAGTGAGCTTAAGAGAAAAAAAGTCTCAAGCTCAACTAGTTGTTGCTGGATGTTATCCACTTATTGATAAGGCCAATAAATTGAAAGAGGCTCAAGTTTCGAGTTTTGATCCAGGCCAAATTGATCAGCTCGCAGAAATTGTTTCCTCTCCTCTTCAAAATATTAATGTAAGTTCTCTCAGTGATAAAGATCTCACTGGTCAGCCCAATTTTGTAACAAAACCGAACGACTACTTTCTAATACTTAAGAAAATAGAGCAGTGGATGGGATTTCGTATTCCTAAAATTCATTATTTTTTTAAATCAATTATGATGAGTTCTGAGTTTTACTACTTAAATACAGGTAAAGGCTGTTCGGGAAACTGTACCTTTTGTGGAATCAAGCTGGCCATCGGCTCACCTAAAAGTCGTCCTATAGATGAAATCGTGAATCATTTCCGATCTGGAATATTGTCAGGAAAAAAGGATTTCTGGTTAGTTGCCGATGATCTGGGTAGCTGGGGAACAGATCAGGGGACAAACTCCTCAACATTAATCAAAGAGATTTTGAGTATACCTGCTCCCTTTAATCTCGTTCTTAATTATTTTGAACCTGAAATGCTTCTCCTGCAAAGAGAGGCAATGCTTAGTTTGCTGAAAGATCGTCGCATTATTCAAATTTGCCTTCCCTTACAGACTGGTTCTCAGCGTCTATTAAAAAAGATGGGAAGACACTATTCAATCTCAGAAGTGCGAAATTCCATTGAAGATATTCGTCGTCTCAATCCTAATCTTGTTATCAAAACACAATTGATTGTAGGATTTCCGGGTGAGACTTGGTCTGACTTTTGGCAAACGGTTCAGTGTCTTGGAGATTTCGATGGAGTTGGAGTGAATGCTTACGCCCGTCTTCCTTTTACCGCTGCCTATAAATTAAAGCCTCTTTCTGCAAGAATGGTAAAAATTCGATACCAACTGATGAAGCTATTTATAACTCTTCATCATATGAAGTTCATTCTTCTGTCTTTGGCACGCTCAAGATCATGAGTAAGGATATCTGGAGTGATCAGCAGGCCAAAAAACGAAGAAGTTGGGATCATCCCATCGTCCGAACTTACGCTCAGGCCAGAATTTCCTACATCTTTACTCATTTCGCAGAGAAGATAACGAGCTGTCTTGAATTAGGTGCAGGCGATGGTTTCTTTTCTTACCCATTATCAACGAAGCTTAGTGAACTTACAGTCTGCGATGCTTCATCTTCGATGTTGAATAAGAACCCGATTAAGACCCAAATCCAACGCGATATTTTTGAGTTGGGAGAGTTGAAATCTTTTGATTTAGTTTTTGAGTCAAACTTACTTCATCATGTTGATGATGATGTCTTGGCCCTCAAGTTAATGGCAGATTATAGTAATAGGTATGTGGTATTGATTGAGCCTAATCCTTTCCATCCTTTAACTATATTGCTCTACTTCCTCGATCCTAATGAGCATCGCAGTCTTCGTTATCGCAAAAGATATACCGAACAACTGGCCCAGGCAGCTGGTCTAAAGTTACTGGACTTTACCTCTTTCGGCCTTGCTCCCGCCAATAGGTGTCCTATTTGGGCGTGGAAAATTTTACGTTTCTTTGAAAGAAGGATACCTTTATTGGGTATTGAGAATATTTTTATTTTTAAAAAGATTGAACAATGAAAGTTGTTATCATCAGAACACCCTTTATCCATCCAGTGAATCATCTTTCAAGCATTACTGCTGTTCCTGATATTGGAACGGCCTATGTAAATGGTGCCCTAAGAAAAGCGGGACATGATTCATCGATTGTTGATGGAACTGGTGAGGGGATCAACCGTAGAATTGTTCTGAAAAATACGAATCTTGCCTTAGGTGGAATTCCTGTCAGCGAGATTGTTGCTAAAATTCCTAAAGATGTTCAAGTGATTGGTATGCAAAGTATGCATTCTAATCGCTGGATATATGATTCTTTCATCTTGAAAAAAATCTTTGAACAGTTTCCTAATGTTAAGGTTTTTTTAGGTGGCGAGCATGTGAGTGCTTGTTCTAGTTATATTCTTAAAATGTTTCCTCAGATCACCGCATGTGTTATCGGTGAGGGTGAAGAGACAATCATTGAGCTTTTAGATGCGATCGAAACCGGCCGAGATTTTAAAACGATTGAGGGGATTGCCTTCATGAGAGAAGGTCAGATTATCGAAACGCCGAGAAGACGCCGACGTTCTAATTTAACGGATCTTGCTCGTCCTTCTTGGGAAGGTGTTCCTCTCAAAAACTATCTCGATAATCATTGTGGAGTGAACTCGCTTTCCAGACGAGCAATTCCTATGGTGGCCACGCGAGGATGCCCTTACAGCTGCACTTTTTGTACTGTTCCTAATATGTGGGAATCAAAATGGTTCGCTCGACCAGTAGAAGATGTCGTCTCTGAAATTCGTGACTATGTTGTTCGATATGGAGTTGATCATATTGATTTCGTCGATTTGACCTTAGTTATTAATAAAAGGTGGATGAACGAATTCTGTGATGCCCTTATTCGTGAAAAGTTAGGCGTTACTTGGGCCATTCCGATTGGGACACGAACAGAATCTCTTGATGTAAATCTTCTTAAAAAAATGAAGAAAGCAGGTCTCACACGAGTACTTTATTCAGCTGAAAGTGGTGATGATGAGACTCTGGACAGAATTAAGAAGGCACTGGATATTAAACATTTTAATAAAATTGTTTATGAAACTTCTCGTTTAGGAATTGTTGTAAAAATCGCATTGATCTTCGGATTTCCAGGGCAGACACTGGGTGAAGTGTTTTCTACTTTCAAGCTCCTAAATCGCCTAGCTTTTCTTGGCGCCCGTGATGTGGTTTGCCTTTCTTTTATTCCTTATCCTAAAACTGAACTCTTTGATCAGCTTAAAATTGATTATGATTATAACTCTTTAGATAACAATATCCGTCTGAATAACGATATTCCGCAAATGCAGTCTTGGTCTGAGCATTTCGGCAATCGTGAGCTGAAGTTTTTTGTTGTTTCGTTCACCCTTTATTTTTATGCGCTTCAGGGAATGCTACGCCCTTGGAGAATGGTCGGCGGATTCTATCGCGTCTTTATTAAACGCAAGCCTCTTACTAATTTTGAGTCAATTATTTTTAATATGTTCAGAAAGAAAAAGATAACCTTGGAAGTAGAGGATATCGGTTATTAATTCTGTCGAAAAATAATTCCAATGGCCTCTTGAAGCTGAATAATTAATTGTGGAAATGTCCTGATTTTACAAAGACGTCTCGCCAAATATTGGGGACGCAGATAGAAGCTTCTCACGGCCTTTTGTTTTAAAATCAGCAGTTCATGAGCTGAGACTTGGCAGAAAGACTCTAATTTATTCTTTCCTAGTGAATCATGCCCGGAAAAATCATTATTTTTATCCTTAACTAGTTTTCTTAGGTCACTGCCTGGTAAAGGAGCTGCAATATTAAATGAAGCGTAATCTAAAGGAAGTTCTGTTGAGAGCTTAATTAATTTCTCTATAGAGTTACGGGTATCATGAGGAAGTCCAATGATAAAATCAGCGCAGATATCAATCTCTAATGTTTGGGCTTCCCTGATGAGATCAGTAATGACATTTTTCTTGATAAAGCGTTTGTAGTTTTTTAATTCTTCGCCATCTGCTGTTTCAATACCAATGATAATAGTGTGGCAACCGGCCTTCTTCATTGCCCTTAAAAGTTGTGAAGAGAATTGGTTAGGGTGAAAATAAGTTGACCAGGTAAAGCCGAAGTTTTGTCGAATCATGTAATCCATTAATTCTAAAACCGTTTCTTCGGGAATTCCAAATGATCGATCTCCAAAGTAGAGCTCTTTTATTCCCATGTGTGACAGCTGTTTTAGCTCGGCCTTTACTGAGTCAAGTTTCCTTTGCAGATTAGGAAATTGGGACATGATGCAATAGCTGCAAGAGTATGGGCATCCCCAGTTTAAGAAAACAGTTGAGTAGATGTATTCTCGAGCAAAGGGCCAGCGATACTTTTTATTAATAAAGTCTAAGTGACGAGGCATGATCGTTGGATAAGTTCTCGGAGCCTTAAGACCTTGAGACGGATGAAAAACATGAGTTCTTATTCCGATCTTTTGATTAAGACTTTTTTCGATATTCTGGAAATCAAAATCAGCGGGAGAATTCAGAACTCCATCAACCCAAGGTTTTATCTGATCGTTCGGCCAATCTTCGATAAAAACATCACCGAAACATAAAAGATAGCTTTGAGGGAATTGTCCTCTAATTTTCTGCAAATGTTGAAAGTCTTCTTCCCAATTGGTTTGGGCCAATGCCACAATAATTACATGAGGTGAAAAATGTTTAATTTTCTGAGTAATTGCATCAATTGACTCAGGGTGAGCGATGGCATCAATAAATAAGAGCTTATCCTCCGAATGAAGTTTTCCACTCAAAAGTAAAAAATCGTAGGGCTGGTAGAGATAATTACCTTTAGACTCAGTGGCGCAATCGAAATTTCTCATTATCTTCCGATAAGGAGTAACCGGTGGGTTTAGAAAGCAAACATTCATATATCGTCTATACTAACTCGAAAATTGCTATTTGGACTAGGGGAAGTCATGGCCACTAAAAAATTTCATCTGATAACGACGACAGAAGGCTGTATTACCAATCTTTTGGAGAATTCAAGTTATCGAGAAAATTTAATTGCAGCTGGTCTAGAAAATACAAAGAAGATTAATGAAGCAGATGTGGTGATTATCAATACCTGCGGTTACACAACCGAGAGAGAGAATTATACCTTAGATCTCATTGATAAATTAAAAGCTGAACATCCGCAGAAGGAATTTATCGTTGGCGGGTGTTTACCTAAGATTAATGAAAAACGGATGTCTGAAGTTCACTCAGGAGAGCATTTTGCTCCAGGTGATATTCAAGCTCTCAACAGAATTCTTAAGTTAGAAGACCAAACGACGACCGAATCTCATATGTTTGATTCTCAGGATTTTGATGATCTCTCCAATAGTCATCAATTGGCCTTGAAATGGCGTCCTTATCTTTTTAAGTTGGAAACTCTGCTTAAGAGAAGAATTCAGCCTTTATCCAACTTATTAAAAACGACCATTGTTAATGCTGAGTACTACTCAATTGTTGTTTCTCAAGGCTGTAAAGGGAAGTGTACTTTTTGCGCCATTAAAAATGCCAAGGGTGAAGTTAAGAGTAAGCCGATTAATAAAATTTTGGATGAGTTCCATCAAGGTTTACAAGCAGGCCACCAGAAGTTTTGGCTGGTTGGAGATGATATTGGGTGCTATGGAGTAGATATAGGAACTGACTTCTCACACCTTCTTGATCAAATTCTTAAGTTTCCGAATCAGTTTGAATTGGTAATCAACTATTTCGAACCCATGTTTTTTATTAAGCAGTTTTCTCGCATGGAACAATTGCTTCAAGACCAGAGAGTTTTAAATATCAATTTCCCTATTCAGTCAGGCTCAGCTCCAATCGTAAGACGCATGGGCAGAGAATATGATCCTAAAATAGTTTTAGATCGTATTCAGAAACTCAAGAAAATGAATCACAATCTTGTAGTGAAAACGAATATCATCGTCGGCTTCCCAGGAGAGACCAACAAAGATTTTTGGCAATCTTTAAAGTCAGTTTTCTCTTTTGATGCCGTATTAGCCATTCCCTATACAGCAAGACCTGGGACTGGAGCGATGAAATATAAAGATCACGTTTCAGAGGTTGATATGCGCTGGCGTATGATTATCATTAATAGTGCTGTCCTTATGAGACATAGTTACGTTGCCCTTAGGTCTTTTATTAATTTTAGGTAAGTGATGTTTTTTGGAATAGATGTCATTTGTATTTTTATCATTATTGGGTTGGAAAAAATTTTTCCAAGACGCCCTTATGCACTTTTTAAAGAAGGGCTGTGGAAAGATATCACTGTTGCCCTTCTTAATAGATATCTTGGACCACAGCTCTATTACTTCTTTCCTGGGGGAGAGTCTTTTTTGGGAAAGCTACTTCCTTGGGGGCTGAACGATCTTCCTCAATGGGCCGAGTTTCTCATTGCACTTATCATTGCTGATTTTGGTCTTTTTATGATCCATTGGAACATGCATCGAACGAAATTCGGACGAAATGTTCATAAACTTCACCATACGCCAAGAGAAGTGAGTGCCACTTCAGGATATCGTAATGGATATGGTGAAGAGTTTTTTATGCTTTTCTTTATCGTGGTTCCCATGCACATTTTAAAAGTTTCGTATGAAGTAATGGATGCTTTATTTTTTGTGTTTGCAATTCATGGATATTTTCTTCACTCCAATATTGATTTCAGAATGCCAAAGCCTCTGCGTTTCATTTGTTGCCCTCATTTTCATCAATGGCATCATATAAAGAAGAGGTTACTTCCTCGTGGTCACAACATGGGGGCTACTTTTACTGTCTGGGATAAGATGTTTGGAACTTATATTATGCCTGAAGAAAAGCCGGATAATTTTGGACTTCCTGAAGGAGTAGAAGAGAGAGCATTGTGGAGTGAGTACTTTTACCCGGCCTCAATTCCTGTAGAGTGGATTAAAAAGAAAATAACAAAGGAATGAAGTAGAAGAGTTTAACTTCAGAGGGAAAACGGCAAATTTGTCCTTCGTTCTATTCTTGTTGCGCAGTGCGCTCGGGTGATACAAAAAAAAATTAAAAAAAAATAAAGAACAGGTTGACATAATGAGTAGGGTCAATTAACTTAACGACTCGCCGAAATGATCTAGTTGGGGGTGTAGCTCAGCTGGGAGAGCGCCAGCTTTGCAAGCTGGATGTCGCAAGTTCGATCCTTGTCATCTCCACCATTTTATTCAGTCACGATTGAATAAAAGCTTGGTCACGAAGCATCTTCTTTGACATTCAAATAATTTAAAGATTTTGAGACCTTCGGGTTTCGAAATGAGATGAGAAAGGAACCCGTTCAATTGCCTAGTTTGCGTAAGATTTACTCCGCAAGGAGCAGCAAACGGCAACATGAGTTTTAACTTATGATTGTATAAATCAATTGAACTAAATTCTTGAACAAAACAAGAATTCTAGAGCTAAATTAACACTTTAAGTTTTAATAAAATAATACTTGGAGAGTTTGATTGTGGCTCAGAACGAACGCTGGCGGCGTGCCTAATACATGCAAGTCGAACGCGAAAGTCCTTCGGGATGAGTAAAGTGGCGCACGGGTGAGTAACACGTGGGTAATCTGCCTTCTAGTGGGGAACAACTAAGGGAAACTTTAGCTAATACCGCATAAGAAAGAAATTTGAAAGGTGGCCTCTATTTATAAGCTATCGCTGGAAGAAGAGCCTGCGCTGTATTAGCTAGTTGGTGGGGTAATGGCCTACCAAGGCAACGATACATATCCGGTCTGAGAGGATGATCGGACACACTGGAACTGAGACACGGTCCAGACTCCTACGGGAGGCAGCAGTAGGGAATATTGCGCAATGGGGGAAACCCTGACGCAGCAACGCCGCGTGAGTGAGGAAGGTCTTCGGATTGTAAAACTCTTTTATTAGGGAAAAATGTCTAGGTGGCTAATATCCACTTAGAGTGATGGTACCTAAGGAATAAGCACCGGCTAACTTCGTGCCAGCAGCCGCGGTAATACGAAGGGTGCAAGCGTTGTTCGGAATCATTGGGCGTAAAGCGCGCGCAGGCGGGTTAGTAAGTCAGGTGTGAAATCTCGGAGCTCAACTCCGAAACTGCGCCTGAAACTATTAGCCTAGAGTATCGGAGGGGACAGGGGAATTTCACGTGTAGGGGTAAAATCCGTAGAGATGTGAAGGAACACCGGAGGCGAAGGCGCCTGTCTGGACGATAACTGACGCTGAGGCGCGAAAGCGTGGGGAGCAAACAGGATTAGATACCCTGGTAGTCCACGCCGTAAACGATGAGCACTAGTTATTGGAGGTATTGACTCCTCCAGTGACGTAGCTAACGCATTAAGTGCTCCGCCTGGGGAGTACGGTCGCAAGACTAAAACTCAAACAAATTGACGGGGGCCCGCACAAGCGGTGGATTATGTGGTTTAATTCGAAGCAACGCGCAGAACCTTACCTAGGCTTGAACTCCTACGAACCCGTTGTAATGGACGGGGTGCCCGCAAGGGAATGTAGTGAGAGGTGCTGCATGGCTGTCGTCAGCTCGTGTTGTGAAATGTTGGGTTAAGTCTCGCAACGAGCGCAACCCCTATCGTCTGTTGCCAGCATTAAGTTGGGCACTCTGACGAGACTGCCTGGGTTAACCAGGAGGAAGGTGGGGATGACGTCAAGTCCTCATGGCCCTTATGTCTAGGGCTACACACGTAATACAATGGCGCGTACAATGGGAAGCGAACTAGTGATAGGGAGCAAATCTCAAAAAGCGCGCCTCAGTTCGGATTGGAGTCTGCAACTCGACTCCATGAAGTTGGAATCGCTAGTAATCGTAGATCAGCATGCTACGGTGAATACGTTCCCGGGTCTTGTACACACCGCCCGTCACATCATGGAAGCCGGTCGCACCCGAAGTATCTGCGCTAACTATTTATAGAAGCAAGGTCCTAAGGTGTAGCTGGTAACTGGGATGAAGTCGTAACAAGGTAGCCGTAGGGGAACCTGCGGCTGGATCATCTCCTTTCTATGGAGTAATTGACAAACTGTTCACGCAGTCACTGTCGAAGGTCGACGCCTAAAGCTCAGCATTAAGTTGAGTCATGGTGTCTAAGTGACAACGCGAAAGTGTTTCACGACTTATTAATTAATTATAATTAGCGTATCATGTTAGAAGCATGGTCGCAGTGCACAATTCAATCTTTCAAACGTTCGACTGGAGAATATCCAGCAGAACTGAAACTCTTCTATATAAACAACCCTCCAGAAGGGGGTATAGCTCAGTTGGTAGAGCGCCTGCTTTGCAAGCAGGATGTCATCGGTTCGAATCCGGTTACCTCCACCAACTTTCCGCGGGCAACCGCAAGAAGGCGTAAGCCTTTTTTATTATGGGCCTGTAGCTCAGTTGGTTAGAGCACGCGCTTGATAAGCGCGGGGTCGCAAGTTCAAGTCTTGCCTGGCCCACCATTTTCTGGAAACGAGTGTATATGAAACACTGTATCAAGTGAGCATCATTATTGTGTTCTTTGACATCTGTAGAGAAATTATTTTGGGCGAGCCTCACCACTTCGGTGGTGAAAGTCTGAAATAATTGATAT
>CALHBF010000001.1:0-277500 GCA_937931205.1 uncultured Bacteriovoracaceae bacterium | reverse complement strand
ATCAGGATGCTTTTGTAGGTGTTGGGCGTGAGAATATTCTTCTTTCTTTCCTACTAGGGATTCGTTTTGATATTGCAGCACTTTGTTTGCTGAATGTTCCTGTAGTCATTCTTTCTTTTTTTAATGTTAAAAATGATCGATTTGAAAAAATAGAGCGACTTCTTTTTGTATTCTTGAATGCTTTTGGGATTATTACCTCTATTAATGATTATGAGCTTTTTAACTTCACTGGAAAAAGACTCTCTTTAGACTTCTTCTATATTGCTGACGATATTCTGACTCAGCTTCCACAGATAATGTTCTATTACTGGCATTACTCTTTCTTTGGTTTTTTCTTTCTTTATCTCTTCTATCGCTTCGATAGAAAATTATTTCCTTTAAAAATTTCTCCTTATAATTTTGTTTCAACTTTTGTGACGCCATTTATTCTTGTTGCCCTTTGTTTTGTTGGTATACGTGGTGGTCTGCAGAGTAAGTCTATCAATGTTCAATCGGCCTTCATTCAAGGCAATAATGAGCTAGGGCAACTTGTTCTTAATACTCCTTATCATTTTGTAAGAACTCTAAAGAGCTCAAGAATTAATAGACCTCACTTCGTTCCGAATGAAGTTGTTCCTCACTATGTTCACCAGACGCTTTATCCGTCGGGTGTGTTGAGTAAGCGAAATGTAGTGTTAATTATTCTTGAAAGTTTCTCGCTTGAGTATATTGAAGAAGGATATACACCTTTTTTGAGCACTCTGATTCCAGAGGGACTTTATTTTGATAAGCATCTTGCGAATGGAAGAAAATCGATTGAGGCCCTTCCTTCAATCCTTTGCTCTATTCCGTCGCTGCTAATAGAGCCTTTTAGCAAATCTACATTCCAAGGAAACAAGATCACTTGTCTTCCCGATCTTTTAAGGAAGGCCGGTTATACAAATCATTTCTTTCATGCGGGATCTCGCGGAACAATGAGTTTTGATTCCTTCGTTCTCTCACATGGCTTTGATAAGTATTTTGCTAGAGAAGACTATCCTCTCAAGGATGATTTCGATGGGACTTGGGGAATCTATGATGGACCATATCTTCAGTACGTAGGGGATCAGATTTCAAAAATGCCTGAACCTTTTATGGCGGGAGTTTTTACTCTTAGCTCACATCAACCTTATGCTATTCCTCCTGCTCTTAAAGATGTTTTTAATAAAGGCAAATTAGAAATCCATGAAAGCATTGGTTATGCTGACTGGGCCTTAAAGAACTTCTTTGAATACGCAAAAAAGCAGCCTTGGTATGAGAGAACTTTGTTTGTTATCACGGCAGATCACACTTCTAAGCTTTCATCTTTAAAATTTAATAATCTTCTTGGAAACTATCGAGTTCCTCTGCTTTTAGTCGCTCCTGGACATAAGTTTGAACCGACTCCTTCGTTGGTTACACAACATTCGGATATTCCTTACACTGTGCTTGATCTTTTGGGTCTTGAAGCCGATGGCTTAAGTTTGATGGGGCGCTCTGCCTTTGGAAAAAGAGGGCAAGGAGCCTTCAACCTTATTGGTGGGAACAATTATATTTTTGCAAGGACAGAAGGGCTTTATACTAGTTCTGCTGATGGTCAGGTGACCTTCCAGACCTATGACTGGAGCACAGGGCAATTAGGAGCAGCTAGTCCATCAGAGGATTTAGAGCTTAAGGCCTATCTGCAGTATTTCTTCAATTCTCTCATCTCGAATAACTTCAAGCTAGATTAGTCAAAGTTGTTTAAACCACAGAGTTAAGTTAGACTAAATTGTTATTTTCATTCAAATAAATGGTGGTTTTCTCATGCATCCTTTATCAACCCATATTGATACAAGTTCACAAGAATTTAAGTCCAATGTCGAATTTCATAAGACACTTGCAGCTGATTTAAAAACTCGCCTAGAGAAAGTTTATCTTGGTGGAGGAGATGATGCTGTTTCAAAACATAAAAAAAGAAATAAGTTTTTAGCACGTGAGCGCATCGAGAAAATTCTTGATCCAGGTTCTCCTTTCTTAGAACTATCAGCACTTGCTGCTGATGGAGTTTATGATGAGGAAGTGCCTAGTGCTGGAGTTGTAACAGGGATTGGTCTTGTTCATGGTGTGGAATGTATGTTTGTGGCCAATGATGCCACTGTAAAAGGTGGAACCTATTTTCCACTAACAGTAAAAAAGCATCTTCGCGCGCAAGAGATTGCTCTCGAGAATCGTCTGCCTTGTATCTATATCGTAGATTCAGGCGGAGCATTTCTTCCTAAACAAGATGAAGTCTTTCCAGATAAAGAACACTTTGGTCGAATCTTCTTTAACCAAGCAAATATGAGTGCTCTTGGTATTCCTCAAGTGGCGATTGTTTGTGGCTCATGTACAGCAGGTGGAGCTTATGTTCCAGCGATGAGTGATGAGACGATTATCGTTAAAGATAATGGAACAATCTTTTTAGGTGGCCCACCTCTTGTGAAAGCAGCAACTGGTGAAGAGGTTACTGCTGAAGAACTTGGTGGTGCTGTTGTTCATACTTCTAAGTCAGGTGTGGCCGATCACTTTGCTGAGAGTGAAGAAGAGGGTCTTGAGATGGTTCGCAACGTTGTGGAAACTCTCAATTATCAATCAAGTCATCCTCAGAAATTTATTACCAAAGAAGTGAAAGCTCCTTTGTTTGATGTGAATGAAATCTACGGAATCATTCCTCAAGATACGAGAAAGCCATTTGATGTTCGTGAGATTATTGCTCGTCTGGTTGATGGCAGTGAGTTTCAGGAATTCAAAGAAAAATATGGATCAACACTTGTTTGTGGTTTCGCTCGTATTCATGGATACATGGTGGGAATCGTTGCCAACAATGGAATTCTTTTCTCGGAGTCATCTCTAAAAGGTGCTCACTTTGTAGAGCTTTGCGGACAAAGAAAAATTCCTCTTATTTTCCTTCAGAATATCACTGGCTTCATGGTGGGCAAACAATACGAAAATGAAGGTATTGCCAAACATGGAGCAAAGTTTGTAACAGCAGTTTCTACAGTGAAGGTTCCTAAATTTACCATCATGATTGGTGGTTCATTCGGCGCTGGAAACTATGGAATGTGTGGGCGAGCTTTCTCGCCTAGATATTTGTTTATGTGGCCGAACGCTCGTATTTCAGTGATGGGTGGAGAGCAAGCGGCTAACGTTCTTGCAACTGTTCGTCAGGATGGACTTGCACTTAAAGGTAAGCCGCTGATGACTGATGAAGAGCTGGTCAAGTTTAAACAGCCAATTCTTGATAAGTATGAAAAAGAAGGATCTCCTTATTATTCATCGGCCCGTCTATGGGATGATGGTGTCATTGATCCAGCTAAGACTCGAGATATCTTAGGACTTTGTCTGGCAACAACTCATAACGAAGAATTCAAAGACCCTTCTTGGGGTATTTTCAGGATGTAATAATGAAGTACATTGAAAAAAATCTTAAAGAAAATGGCACTTTAGAAGTTTGGCTAAATCGTCCTGAACTTCATAACGCTTTTAATGCTGAATTAATTTCAGAAATTATTTCTGTATTTGAAAATATTAAGGATGAGCGTCTGGTGATTTTATCAGGACGTGGAGCTAGCTTTTGTGCCGGAGCGGATCTTAATTGGATGCGCGCGATGAAAGATTATTCGGAAGAAGAGAATTTTCGTGACTCAAAAGAATTAGCACGAATGTTTCGAGTGATTAATGACTGTCCAGTTCCTGTTATTGCACGAGTTAATGGACACGCTCTTGGTGGTGGAGTCGGTCTGGTGAGTGTTTGTGACTACGTGGTTTCTGCTCATCACGCATTGTTTGGTTTTACCGAAGTTCGTTTAGGTCTTATTCCTGCTGTTATTTCTCCTTACTGTATTTCAAAAATCGGTGAATCTCATGCAAGAGCTTGGATGCTCTCTGGTGAGAGATTTACTGCAGAAAAAGCTCTGAGCATGAATTTGATTCATGAAGTGGTCGATATCAATGATCTTGATATCAGGATTGCTGAACTTGAAAAATCGTTTTTAATGGCAGGCCCACAGGCTTCTCGTGAGGCGAAATCTCTTGTCTCCAATGTTGTTAAATCTCTTAAAACCTCTGAGGACTATACTTGCCGCATGATCGCTAAACGTCGTGTGAGTAATGAAGGTCAGGAAGGTATGAGAGCATTACTTGAAAAAGATAAAGCAAACTGGATGAAAAAATGAAAATACAAAAGATCTTAGTCGCTAACCGTGGAGAAATTGCTCTTCGAGTTTTAAGAACTGCCCGTGAGATGGGAATTAAAGTGGTAAGCATTTATGCGGAAGATGATAAAACTCTTCCTCATGCCATGCTTGCTGATGAATCATATAGCCTTGGTAGTGGAGCACTTGCTGATACTTATTTAAATCAAAATAAGATTATTGATATTGCCAAACGTTCAGGTGCTGATGCTATTCATCCTGGTTATGGTTTTCTCTCAGAGAATGCCATGTTTGCTTCTACGGTTGAGAAGGCCGGAATTATTTTTATTGGCCCGACTCCCGATTCAATTACCTTGATGGGTGATAAGAGTGGTTCAAAGAAAGCACTTGAGCCTTTAAATATCCCGATGATTCCTGGGTATCATGGGGATAATCAAGATGAAGCGTTCTTGGCCGATCAGGCAAGAAAGATTGGATTCCCTGTCCTCATCAAGGCCAGTGCTGGTGGTGGCGGAAAGGGAATGAGAATTGTAAATCAAGAAGAAGATCTTCTTGAGTCAATCAGAGGGGCCAAGTCCGAAGGATTAAAGTCTTTCTCAAATGATCGTGTGCTCATTGAAAAATATATTGTGAATCCTCGTCATATTGAAGTTCAGCTTATGAGTGATACTCATGGCAATCATCTTCATTTCTGGGAACGTGAATGCTCTATTCAACGCCGCTATCAAAAAATAGTTGAAGAAACTCCTGCTCCAAGTATGAGTCAGGAGCTGCGTGAAAAGATTTGTCAGACGGCCGTTCAAATTTCTTCTGGGATTAATTATCGTGGAGCGGGAACAGTTGAGTTTATTCTCACTCCAAAAAATGAGTTTTATTTCTTGGAAATGAACACTCGTCTGCAGGTAGAACATCCTGTAACAGAAATGGTGACAGGTTTTGATCTCGTTCGTTTCCAAATTATGGTCGCCAGTGGTGAAAAGCTTCCGGTGAAGCAAGCTGATATTAAGCAGAAGGGGCACGCGATAGAGTGCCGTATCTATGCAGAAGATCCTGATCAAAACTTTATGCCTTCTATCGGGAAAATTGAAAAAATTGGAACTCCAACTCTTAGAGATGTTCGTCTTGATTGTGGATTTAACGATGGGGCCGAAGTTGGTGTGAACTATGATCCGATGCTCGCCAAACTTATTGTTTGGGGTAAAGATCGAGAAACTTCAACATCAAAAACAATTCAATCTCTTGATGATGTTCTCTTCCTTGGTGTGAAAACCAATAGAGATTACCTGAAGAGAATTTTAGCTCATCCTGCTTATGCTCAAGGGCTAACACATACTCATTTTATTCCTCAGTATGAGGCAGATTTAAAACCCAAAGCACTGAGGGATGATCAGTTAGCTGATTTGATTGCGGCCTTTTCTCTTCAAGGTCAAACGAGGTCTAGTGCAACAGTTGGAGTTGTTTCACATTCAACTCCTTGGACGACCCTAACTGGTTTTAGGAATTAATTATGGAAAAGATTTTCTTTATTAATGGGCAAGAAGTTAAGGTTGTTAACTTTTCTCAAAAAGATGGAATAGTAAGTTTTGATCTTAATGGAAAAAATTATCAATATTCTAAACTCGATTTTAGAGATCAGCTTTTAATTGAGGGTAATGATCATCGTTTTGGAGCAGTCATCAGTTCTCCTAAAGAAGGGGAGCAGATGGTGATTGCAGGAGAGCTTGAAGCGAAGATGAGTTCGGGCAAGAAGGCGAAGAAACAAAGTATTGCTGGAAGCCTTAATTCTCCGATGCCTGGTAAGATTTTTAAAGTCATCAAAAATATTGGCGATGAAGTGAAGAAGGGTGAAACCATTCTGATCTTAGAGGCCATGAAAATGGAGCATTCAATTCGTGCTGATAAAGATGGAATTGTGAAAAAGATTAACTACTCAGTAGGAGAACTTGTTCAAGGCGGAGCTGTTCTTGCAAGTGTGGAGTAACTTATGATTAAAATCGTAGAAGTAGGTCCTCGTGATGGTCTTCAAAATGAGAAACGAATTCTTTCTACGGAAGACAAGTTTGCTTTCATTAACAAACTCGTCGATGCAGGCTTAAAGACTGTAGAAGTCACAAGCTTTGTGAAACCACCTGCTATTCCTCAAATGAGTGATTCGTCTGAGCTTTTTCAGAAAGTATCAGCTCATCTTAAAGATAAGGCCAATTTTCCTTGTCTTGTTCCCAATGTGAAAGGTTATGAAACTGCCAAGTCCATTGGAGTAAAAGAGATTGCTCTTTTTTCAGCGACTTCGAATTCTTTTACGCAGAAAAACATCAATGCATCGGTAGATGAGAGTTTTATGCGCATGAAGGAAGTCGCAGACCTTGCTAAAAAAGACGGCATTAAAATGCGCGGTTATATTTCTACGGCCTTCGGTTGTCCTTATGAAGGAGTAATGGGTGTAGATAAACTCATTGATGTGGCCCGTAGATTTTTAGATCTTGGGGTTTATGAGATTTCAGTAGGAGATACGATTGGTGTAGCAACACCTCGGCAGGTCAGCTCATATTTGAAGGATTTAATTTCTGAGGTTGGTGCTTCAAGACTTGCTATGCATTTTCATGATACTCGCGGCATGGCCTTGAGTAATATTCTTGTTTCTCTTGAGCAAAATATCAGTGTGTTTGATTCTTCTGCTGGAGGTATTGGCGGCTGTCCTTACGCTAAAGGAGCTACAGGCAATGTGGCCACAGAAGATGTTTGGTACCTTCTTCAATCTCAGGGACTGAAAACAGGAATTGATTTTGAAAAACTAGTAGAGGCCTCTACTTTTATTCTCGGAAAATTAGAAAAAACAACTGAGTCAAAATTTTTACGCGCTTATCTTAATACAGGAAGAATATGAGCTATATTGATCAAGCATGGACAGATCTTCTTTTAAAAAAAGAAGGAGATCTTCTCTGGATTACTCTTAATCGTCCGCAAGCTTCAAATGCTTATTCAATTGAGTTGGTGGAGTCTTTAGTTCAAACACTTCGTCTTGCTGATGAAGATAATTCTGTGCGTGTGATTATTCTTACAGGTGCAGGGAAAAATTTCTGTGCAGGTGGCGATATTAAGTCCATGAAGAATAAGTCAGGTATGTTCAAAGGGGAATCTAATGAACTTCGTGAAGCTTATCAGAATGGTATTCAAAAAATTCCTCGAACTATTCAAAATATGAAAACACCGATGATCGCTATGGTTAATGGTGCTGCAGTAGGGGCAGGATGTGATTTATCTGCCATGTGTGATGTTCGAGTTGCGAGCGAGGAAGCAAGCTTTGCTGAAACGTTTGCGAAAGTGGGATTAGTGCCAGGAGATGGCGGTGCTTATTTTCTTATCAGAGCAGTTGGTTATGCCCGTGCTATGGAAATGTTCTTAACGGCCAAAACTTATTCAGCTTTGGAAGCACGTGAGATGGGGCTTGTTAATTGGGTTTTCCCTCAGGAAAAGCTTGTAGAAGAAACAAGGTCGTTAGCGCTTAAAATGGCGACTCTTCCGCCAATCGCTTTGCAGATGACAAAAAAATCACTAGTACATGCTTATCACTCAACACTTGATCCACATCTTGAATTAGTTTCAGCTTTCCAGGGAATTACTCAGAGAACAGAGGATCATTTTTCAGCGCTTGATAGTTTAAAAGATAAAAAAGATCAAACCTTCAAACATTTTTAAAAATTCATTTTGACATCTCGTGCTGTGACCTCAAGAATTGAAGTATATGAAATACTTATCTCTTGCTTCAATTGCTTTTCTTATGAGTTGTACAACAATTCATTTTCGTTCAAACAACACAGTTCCTGTGACTTTTGAAGGAAATCCAAATCATCAACGAGCAGTACAGATCAGCGGTACAAGAGATTTCTACTTTTGGGGTGTAGAGCCTGAGCATCATGAAGTTTTTATTGATCAAGAGCTTCAGAATGCAGGTGTTCGTTCACTTTCCAAGGCCATCATTTACGAACAAAAAGATCCGCAAGATATGGTGATCTCGTTTTTAACGTTTGGTCTCTATCTGCCACGTAGTTATACCATTATGGGTTTTACAGAAGGTAAGAAAGAACTAGGTGATGAGGATCTGAATACTCTTAATTTAGAATAAATATTGACCGTCAGGAAGAGGTCTTCCACGGATGGAATTCAGGGCCAGGGATGGCCTTTTTTAACCCTTCAGTCTCTTGGCGCGATAGTTCCAAAGAGGCTTTGTGACGAGTCCAAACCATAGGAACAAACTAATAATTGTTCCAAAGAAATTCATTGCTACAAATTGGAAGTCAAAGCCAATTTGGGCAATTGAAAATCCAGAAATAAATACCCAAATTAAAATCCCAAAATAGGCACTCATTTGAGTGACCTTATTCCAATCCATCAGCTCATTCTGTTTAGGTTTTAGAAAAGAGAATGGCCACCAGAAAAAGTCAAAATCAACAAACCAGTTATGAATGCGTGCAATGTATTTCATGATTTTAAAGTATTCGCTAGGTTAGAGAAAAAACTCTTCTTGAAGTCCTGAATTTCATCTTCAGACATATCTCCAAAATTTGTTCGGTCTAAGTCTTTATAACATTGATTGAGTTCAATCACAAAACGCGATTTAAACCGCGGGGTCATTTTATTATAGATCTTACGTTCTTTAGCATAAGTCATAATTAGTTTTTTGCGAGCTCGGGTAATACCCACGTAGCAGAGTCTTCTTTCTTCATTGATATTGGAACTATCAAGAATGGTTTTTTTATGAGGAAGTAGTTCTTCTTCCATACCAATCAGGAAGACATTATCAAACTCCAGCCCTTTTGAGGCATGAAGAGTCATGAGAGTGACTTCATTTGTTTTTTCTTCACTGTTAGAAGAATTAGAGTCTGAAGAGTCCGCTAGCAGGAGACGTTCAACGAAATTTTTTAAGGTCGCATCTTCTCCGAAGCGATCCTGGAAACGATCAGCTGTCATCAGAAAGTTTTTAACATCATCTTTTTTGCGATTCATGAGTTTGGCACTATCGTAGCTTTTCTCAATAAAATCATCGTATTTAATTTCTTCTAAGAGTTGATTAATGGTTGAAAGGAGAGGCTGATCTTCAAAAAGGATACGATATTTTTTTAAGAGACCAATAAACTCTCTGGCCCCTTGATGATCTGCTTGATCATCTAAAACCGAAAAGAGAGATCTTTTTTGCTCACTTGAGATCGCAAGAAATTTATTAAGGGTAACGGAACCAATTCCACGGTTAGGAACGTTAAGGATACGTCTTAGTGCTAGTTCATCACGTGGATTTTGAATCACTGAAAGATAGGCGATGATATCTTTAATTTCTTTTTTCTCGTAAAACTTCTGTCCTCCAATGATATTGTAGGGAACTTGCGCCATTCGAAGTTGATCCTCAAAAGGAGGAACCTGAGTGTTGGAGCGATAGAGGATAGCAATATCTGAAAGCATCTTACCATGGGATTGCATCTTGATGATCTCTTCGATCACAATGGCCGCTTCATGGTCTGAGTCACCACTGGCCCAGAGTTGGGGACGGTCACCTTCCATGATTGAAGTTCTCATCGTCTTTTCTTTTCGTTGAGTATTCTCTTTGATCACGCGATTTGCAAGATCGAGAATGGGAAAAGTTGAGCGATAGTTCTCCTCAAGTTTAATCACTTTCGTGCGAGGGAACTGTTTTTCAAAATTAAGAATATTAGAAATATCAGCACCACGGAAAGAATAGATGGCCTGATCGTCGTCTCCCACCACACAAATATTTTCATGCGTAGAGGTTAGAGCTTCAATCATATTGAATTGGAGATTGTTGGTATCCTGATACTCATCAATCATGATGTACTTAAAACGTTCTGAATATTTACGGGCGATATCAGGAAAGTTTTTAAACAATCGAACAACTAGAAAAAGAATATCATCAAAATCAAGAGCATTATAAAATTGCAGTTTTTCTTGGTAGTATTGATAAACGTATTCCGTCACTACATCGTAGTCTGTACTTGGATCGAATTCAGCGGATTTTCCAAACTCATCAGCACCAACACCCTTATTCTTCAAAAGACCAATTTTAGACATGATAATGCCACGGTCATAATTCTTACCTGATTTGAATTGTTTGAGAGCTTCACGCACAATACTCATCTGATCGGCCTGATCATAAATGGTAAAAAGATTGTTATAGCCTAAATGGTGGATATCCTCTCTCAGGATACGAAGTCCTAAAGAGTGGAAAGTGGAGAGAGTAATACCACGGCGAATTTTTGGGCCAACGAGATGGGCCACACGCTCTTTCATCTCAGCTGCAGCCTTATTGGTGAAGCTTACTGCGAGAATCTGATTCCCAGGGATTTTGAGGTTATCCAGCATGTGAGCTATGCGATAGGTCACGGTTCTCGTCTTACCAGAGCCAGCTCCGGCAAGAATGAGCACCGGTCCTTCGACCGTTTCAGCAGCTTGTCTTTGTTCAGGGTTTAATCCATCTAGGGAAATCATGAATTGGAGGATAAAAAAGGGGGGAGAGACTGTCAAAATCAAAAGACAAAAAAGAGCTTACTTTGTAAGCTATTAGGAGTTTTAAATAGAATAAGTTTTGAGGGTCTATGAAATATCTAATTACTTCCGCTCTTCCCTATGCTAACGGACCAATCCACTTCGGACATATCGCTGGTGTTTACCTTCCGGCCGATATCTTTACTCGCCATAAAAAGCTAAAAGGTGAGCGTGCGATCCATATTTCTGGCTCTGATGAACATGGCGTGGCCATCATGCAAAATGCTCAAAAGGCCAAAAAATCTTATCAAGAATATGTGAATGAGTGGCACAAAGAGCATAAAGAGCTTTTTGACCGCTACGATATTAAATTTGATTTTTTTGGACAAACATCTGCTCCTTATCACAAAGAAGAAACCCTCGTTTGGTTCAATGACTTACTTGCCAAAGGTCTTATTGAGCGCAAAGAGGAAAAGCAGCTTCAGTGCCAAGATTGCAAGAATATGCTCCCTGATCGTTTTGTAGAGGGAGAGTGCTACGTTTGTGGTTATGCTGATGCCCGCGGGGATGAGTGTCCTGAGTGTGGTACTTGGATTGATCCTTTAAAACTTATAAATCCTGTATGTAAATTTTGTAATTCAAAGAATGTAAAATCGGTGGATTCTTATCAGTGGTACCTGATGCTTTCAAAAATGCATGAAGAGCACAGAAAATGGTTTGAAACGAGAAAACCATTCTGGCGTAAAACGGTAACTCCATTCGTTGAATCTTTAACTAAAGATAATCTCGTTGATCGTGCGATTACTCGTGATCTTGATTGGGGAATTGATGTTCCTCTTCCTGAAGCGAAAGGTAAAAAAATCTACGTGTGGTTTGATGCTCCTATTGGATATGTATCAAATACTAAAGAGTATCTTCGCTCTATTGGCTCAAAAGAAGATCACATTAAAGACTGGTGGGGAAATAACGATACAAAAATTATTAACTTTATCGGTAAAGACAATATTATTTTCCACTCGATTATCTTCCCAGTGATGTGTCTGGGGACTGGTTTTGTTAATCCTGTAAGTGATCTTCCGGCAAATCAATATGTTAATCTCGAAGGAAAACAGTTCTCTAAATCGAAGGGCTGGTATGTGGATGCTGTTGAGGCCATTGATACCTTTGGCTCAGATGCTATGCGCTTCTACCTAACTTCACTAATTCCTGAAACAAGTGATTCAAGTTTTACTTGGAAAGCGATGGAGTTAAAAATTAACTCCGAGTTAGCAAACAACATTGGTAACTTTATTAATCGTGCCATGAAGTTTGCTCATAAAAACTGGCCAGAAGGTATTTCTTCTCAGACGTTTAATGCTTTCTATAATGATCACCAAAAAGGTGTAGAAGAGTGGATTCGTGAATACCATGAACTTCTTGATTCTTATCAAATTAAGAAAGGCCAAGAGCATTTGATGAGCTTGGGTTCTAAGGTGAATTTATTCATCACTGAGAAAGCTCCTTGGACTCAATTTAAAACAGATCAGGAAGCTGCTAAGGAAACGATTGCTGTTTCTGCTGCTTATGTGCTGGTGCTGGGTGCTTTCTTTGCTCCTTATCTTCCTCAGCTTTCAAAAAGTATTCTTTCTTATTTTGGTCTCAATGCAGAGTCGGAAGTTGTGAATAAGATTTATCAGGGAGATTTATCTGTCCTTAAGAATTTCTTCTCAAAAGATTTTACGCTAGCAGTTGAGCCAACTGGTCTAGTTCCTAAAATTGATTCTAAACTCATTGATGAACTTAATGAGAAGCTTCAGGCCAAAAAATCTAATTAATATCATGTCATCTTCCAGCAGAGGGAAATAAAACCATTCTGCTGGAAGTCAAAATCTAATCTTAAATTTCAAAAAATTAATTAATGCTATAAAATATTACCTTCTACAACTTTTGAGGGAGAGTAATGTCATGTCAAAAAACAAAAAGTTAACAACCGTTCAGGGTGCTCCTGTTGCAGATAATCAGAACGTCGTTACTGCTGGTCCTCGTGGCCCTATGCTGCTTCAAGATGTTTGGTTTTTAGAAAAACTTTCTCACTTTAATAGAGAAGTGATTCCTGAGCGAAGAATGCATGCTAAAGGTTCTGCCGCTTATGGAACTTTCACTGTTACACATGATATTTCAAAATATACGAAGGCCAACATTTTCTCATCATTAGGAAAAAAGACAGAATGCTTTCTTCGCTTCTCAACTGTTGCTGGAGAGCGTGGAGCTGCTGATGCTGAAAGAGATATTCGTGGTTTTGCTGTTAAGTTTTATACCGAAGAAGGCAACTGGGATGTGGTTGGAAATAATACTCCTGTTTTCTTTTTCCGTGATCCTCTTAAATTCCCTGATCTTAATCATGCGGTGAAAAGAGATCCTAAAACAAATATGCGTAGTGCTCAAAACAACTGGGACTTCTGGACTCTTCTTCCAGAAGCTCTCCATCAAGTGACGATCGTTATGAGTGATCGTGGAATTCCAAGCTCGTATCGACATATGCATGGCTTTGGTTCTCATACATTTAGTTTCATCAATGCCAAAAACGAACGTTTCTGGGTGAAGTTTCATTTTGTGTGCAAGCAGGGGATTAAAAATTTAACAGATCAAGAAGCTGAGACTGTTGCAGGGAAAGATCGTGAAAGTCATCAGAAAGATCTTTTTGAGGCGATTGAGCGAGGGGATTTTCCTAAGTGGGAGCTTAATGTTCAAATCATGCCTGAGAAGGAAGCAGAGAAGTATCGTTTCCATCCTTTTGATCTTACCAAAGTTTGGTCTAAGAAAGATTATCCTTTGATCCCAGTGGGAATCATGGAGCTAAATAGAAATCCGGAAAACTACTTTGAAGAAGTGGAGCAAGCAGCGTTTAATCCTGCCTCTGTTGTTCCAGGGATCGGCTTCTCACCTGATAAAATGCTTCAAGGAAGATTGTTTGCTTATGGAGATGCTCATCGTTACCGTCTTGGAGTAAACCATCATCAAATTCCTGTGAATAAGCCTCGTTGCCCTGTTAATAGTTTTCATCGTGATGGAGCTCTTCGTTCTGATGGAAATCATGGAGCTACTAAGCACTATGAACCTAACAGTTTAGGTCTTTGGCAAGATCAACCTCATCTTAAAGAGCCAGTATTGGCCCTTCATGGTGGAGCTGATAATTGGGATTTCAGAAAAGATGATGAAGATTATTATACTCAGCCAGGAGATCTTTTTCGATTGATGAAGCCAGAGCAACAGAAGGTACTATTTGAAAATACTGGAAGAGCAATGAGCAGTGTTTCTGTTGATGTCAAAATTCGTCATATTAAAAACTGTCTTCGTGCTGATAAAGCCTACGGAGAAGGTGTGGCGAAGGCTCTTGGTGTTTCTTTATCTGACGTAAAATAAGATTCTTTATAGGAGAGAGATGGAAATCATCTCTCTCTTTTTTTTGTAAAAACAAGTTTGCATCCAAGAATGAAAAATCGAAAATAATTGTCCAGAATTGATCTGCCTTTCATCTGATATTTTTCTTTGAATAATGATATCACTTCTTGTCGTCCAAAGGTTCTCGCCCAGTCAAGCGCGGTCATGCCGGCATCATTTTTCATCAGTGGATCTGCTCCAAAGTTTAAAAGCAAGTTGATTAACTCGATATTCCCTTTAAAAGCTGCTCCCATAAGAATTGAATTTCCGACATTATCTTTTGAATTAGGGTCAGCTCCGCCACGAAGAAGGGCCTCTGAAAAGATGTCCTGATGATTATAAATGGAGAGCATTAAAGCGGAATAACCCTTATGATTTTTTTTGTTCAAATCAATCTCTGGATTTGTTTGAATCAGTTCGGCCAAACCTTGGAGATCACCCGCCCTTGCAAAATCAAACAAAGAAGGGGGGCCAAAAGTTTTTTTGTAATCATTCCATTTTTTCATGAAAAGATCATAACATTAAAGCTATTTAGTTTTTAACCAAATTTTGATTTGATCAGTGCCAGCATTTTCAAAGTGAATGCATTCATAAGATGATGGAAACTTTCCACCGAAGCCATGATATGTGATGACTTGGGTACCAAGCTTCATTTGAGAAAGTTTAAGAATCACCGTGTTGATATAATGAGAAAACTCTTCTTTCTTTACGGGAAGAGATTGGTCAATGCGTTGAGAGGGGGAAAGATGATTTTCCCAGAACGGATTAAAGAAGTATAAAAGGTCGAAGTCATTCCAATTTAAATCAAAAGCATTGGCATTGATAAAAGTGATATTATCTAAGTTTAAATCGGTAGCGATATCTTGCGAGATAAAGGTTAAATCTGGCCTTTGTTCAACTCCAGAGAATTGATGCTGAGGAGAGACCATACTCCCCACATGACAAAATTTCCCGCAGCCTGAACCAACATCCAAAATTTGAAATGATGAATCCTTAAAGAAGTTCATTGCTTTTTGGACAACCTCAACTGGTGTCCAGTGAGTGATTGATACTTTTTTTACCTCATCTGGATAAATCTGATCAAAGAATGAATCAGGTACTGAGCGACCTTCTTTGAAACTTTGTGATAAAGATTTGATCAAATAGTGGGGAATCATCTTAGCGAGTATGATAACGGGAATTGATTTTAATTCCAGAGCGTTCTCTTGGATTGATGGGATCTAGTACTGGTCTATCCCAAGTTCTTAGAACCTTACCAGTATTTGAGTCAATAAGCGCGCGAAATGAAGTTGTTTCTCCCGCCGGAGTTCTGAGCTGAACCTTAATTGTGTTGGCCTCAATTGAAGTCCCCATTTCTTCCCAGAAAAGTGTACTTTCTTTGATGATATTTACTTCTACACTATCATCCATCGCTTGACGTTTGAGTTGAACTTTTACGTTTTCTTCCCACGGTTCATCGAGGGTCGGAAGAGCAGTCGCTTCAGCTGAGTCACTTGTTTCTTCAATGACTTCAGATACGCCTTTATCTTCGATGGCCTTGATATGTTCATCAGATATTTTATGAGTAATAGTCGCTTCTTTTACTGAATCTTCTTTCAGCAAAAGAGCGACTGCAATGAAAAGAAAAAAAATCAATCCGAAGAAATACTTATTATTCATATACGGTGAAATCGAAATTAATTATTTTATATGGTTTATGGCCATTAAGTTCATAATCTAGATATTCTTCATTGTTACTTGTAGGATCATTAAAACAATCAGAGCAGTTACTAAATCTTGCACGAAGACGACATCTGAATTTTGTACCTGGTTTAACCCACTTATTAACTTCCATAATAAGAAGGTTTCCGGCGTTAAACTCTTTTGTCTCAGATTTCTTTACTACCGAGTCATAGTAATTTGACTGTGGATCAATACGAGAGAAATAGGCCGTGCTTGCTCCTGGTAAGAAACGCACCAGACATTCATGTGGGTTAAATGTGAAATCGGTATCAGTCACACCACTCGTTGAATAACCAAGACACTTATTATCTGTCAGGGTATTACCATTGAGTTGACGATACTCATTCTGAGATACCCAGCGCGTACTTGATCCTTCTGCTAATTCGACAAAGCATACTGGAGCAGCAGCATTGGTAGGGAAGGCATCAGTAATCGTATCTTTAACAAGTCGCTTGTACTCTTTATCTGGATATCCATTGTCTTTTAAGCAAGTCTTTCCAGCTTCTCCGCCTTGATCAACAGTCGTTGCTCCGTCAAAAACACATGGCTTGAAATTTCCATTGTAAGTACTTGTGATATCCACATGATCCCAATCGGTAGCAAGAACTTGAACCCCTGCCATTGAACTGTTTGAAGAGTTGTGGAGGTTAGGGATTACGCCTACGATCTCTCCTGGAGAAATATCGATATGGTCATTATTAAAAGTGACGTCAGCAACATCTGGATCAGATAGCGGAACTGAAAGTCCTTTGAAGAGAAGATCGTTAAGAAGGCTTCTCATCGCTTTCTGGGAATCAAGGATATAATAAGAATAAACTTCTTTAGTCGAGTCAGATGTGGCCAGTGATAAAAGTTCTTTTGAAACAAGCACACTTTTTCTTCTATTGGTTTCAGTAACTTTTGTCAGTGTTTGAGCGGGGATAGAGCCGACGACAGTTGAATAGGTCTTCGTTCTATCTTTGGTGCTCACGCCTTTATCGTTATAGTCTTTAAATAACAGCAATCCGTAATCATCAAGCAGTTTTTCAGACTCATAGACTGTAAAGCTAGGGCAAAGTCCAAATGGGTTGGCCGAGACATATTTCTTGATGTTTTTGGCAAAAATCTGGAAGAAGTTGCGGTAATTGGCCGGATTAATTTCGTGTGCCCATAGATAAGAATTTATAGGATCTAGATTTTTGAAATAGATGCTTGCACCAAATGGAGCTCCATAAGCATCAATACCTTTAGCATTGAGATCACCAATTTCTGCCAGTGTTTCAGCAACAAGTAACATCACAAATGATGTAGATGTTTCGTGACCGCCATCTTTAGCAGTCGAAAGTGAACACACTGATTTAAACTTCTCAGTCAAGGCCACCAGGTAGTGAGTCATGATTTGACCTGAGTAGTGTACATCCTCAAAAGGCGATTGAGGAAAGTTAGGATCATAGAGAAGGTAATGTGGATAAGAAAGACGTCCTTCAGGAGTCGTACTCAATGCAGAAATATGCATCGGGTCTCCCTCATGAAGTGGGCGTGATTGCTTGGCCGTTTTTCCTAGGGCCCATTCTCCGATATGCTTTCTTTTATTCATCACAAAGCTGAAGTAATCGGCGATACCTTCATTGATTGAAGAGGCTTCGTTATAGCCATAGCTTCCTAGATTGGAGCGAAACTTATGAGTTGCAGAGCTTGTTCCATTTCTTGCATTCATCATGACTGAGACAAGGGCATGAGCAAGTTCATGATAAACAATTGATGGATCTTGAACGAAAGAAAACTTTGGATAGCTCGAATGATATCCAAAGCAGAGTTCAGGACCCGCCGGAGAGAAAGAGGCGTTGTTTTCAAGATTACATTTTGAATAACTCGTTAAAAAATTATTTCTGAAAGTTTGGCTGTCAGTATTCGTGACACCATTAAACCAGTACATTCCTGATTGACCAACGTAAGGTGGTAATGCCTTTGGAATATGAGTCCCTAGAGAATGAATTTGATTATAAGCAAATTGCAATTTATCAAAAAACTTATTCACACCTTTTTGAATGTGAAACTGAGTATTGACCTGATAAAACTCATCAGAGCCTGTATCAAAAACCCAAGTCTTGTTGGGCTTTCTAGTCAGGAGAGTGAGATTCTCTTTATCTGAAAGTGTTCGGATACAATTATCAAGCGTGAATCTAAAGTCAGTAAAATTAAAATAAAGTTCGACTCCACAATTTCCTGTGAGTTGAGTGTTTGTTGTAATTAATTGTGCTGGGAAAGAAATCGTACTTTCAATCTGCGGATTCGCTGGCTGTACCCAGTTACCAATAGCGATAGAAGGACTCTCTAAAAAGATATAGGCCTTATTATCGAGACTACCATCATTGTTAGTCATCACCTGGCCAGAGCTTTTAGCACTAGGCGCTTCTGTTAGATTACAAGAAGTTAAGCCCACTAATGAGAGTGAGAGGAGGAGAGTTTTAAGAGTGTGGGCGATCTTTCCGTGATTTGCCGTCTTCATAATAAATTTATCGGCTTAGTCTTTAAAAAAACTAAGCCGAATCAAATTAATTATTAGTTACGGGCAGCCCCTGCCTGCTGACCTGTGAATGGGGCAGCAATAGTGTTGAGGATTTGCAGAGTTTTGTTGGTAGTATCCGAGTTGTTTGCTCCGGCACAGTATGAGCTGGAGATGGTGTCGGCCACGGCCACTGAAGCCTCTGGGGCTGCGAAGTGGGAAATGGCAACGGTTAGATTTTTCATCTTAGTTTCATTACAAGTAATTTTATTGCCCTTATCATCGGTACGTTCTTCTCCGCATGCTTTATATTCTTGGCATTTAATACCGAGGTCTCCACCTTTTTTAATAACCTCATCAGTACAGATGATGTCTGGGTTATCTGATTTACTTCCTTGACCAGAGCAATAACTTGCCAGATTCGCCACATCACTCGACGCACGACCATCTCCCATCTTGGCAGCAATTTTACCAAGATCTTTGAAGTCTTCTTGGCAAGCGGCACTTGGGTTAGAGTTTAGAGCAGAAGAGAAGCGACCACAGAACTCAGCTTGTTTCTCACCAAGCTCAGTAAGTTGCTTTTGCTGTTCTCCTCTCTGCTTTTCAATTGTTTGCACATAAGAGTCGTATTTACCCTGACATGCTCTTGCCATTTTATCAGCATCTTTTTGAATGGCCTTGTAGTTAGATTCAGTTTGTTTGATGTGCTCAGCAAGAAGACCTGAGTTACCATCACCTAAGATTTTACTTTGCTGTTCTTTTACACTTGCTTTCAGTCTTTCAATGTTATTTTTAAACATATCAATATAAGCTTCAGGATCTTCAAGTAGAAGAGTTCCATCAACTGAACCAGCTGTTGCTTGCTGGAAACTAGCAAGGTATTTTGAACCTTCATCAACATCACGTTTAATGTCACTTGGAGAAGAGAAGCCCACTCCGAATAGACCTCGTAAGTATTCGCCTTCTTTCATATACTGCGATAGGGCAGTATCAAAGATTTTAACGATATCTTGTTTATTCTTCTCAGCCAGTTTCTTGTAATTGTTTACACGTGCAGTTCTATCTGTTTTAAGCTCGGTAACATAAGTTTGAGCTTGCTCAGAACAGGCCTTCATATTTTTAGAACATGAAAGAGCTGCATTGGCACAGAATGATTTTGCAGATGTATTGAATAGTTCAGGAGTACAGCTTTCAGCTCCTGTGTTATTGGCATCTACGCCAGAGCTACATTCAATCATTTTAGATTTAATATCTTGCTTAATATCATTAGCATGAGATTTAGCGAGAGACTTATATTCATTATGAATTGATCTCAGCTTCTTTACTGCAGCAGCTCCTGTAAGCTGATTGTTTAAGTGATTTGATTTAAATTGAGCTTCACAACTCTTAATCACATCTCCTAGGTAAGCACTCGGAGTTCTTCTTGTTGATGCTGGAACAACTTTAGAAACAAGGTTCCCACTGGCATCAACTTCTTGGACCTCGTATGAGTTCTGCATTTTTACATAATAGCTTGAATATTGTTTTTCAATATTCTGAAGCTCTGTCAGTTTTTTAGTGAAGCTTGATTTATCGTTATCAATAATTTGTCTTAATTTGTCTTTTAAGAAAGATGAAGCATTCTTATTAGCGAAATTAGAAGTAGAGACGTCATAAGTATTTCCGATCACGCTATCAATATCTACTGCCTTTTGTAGGCATTCATTCTTAACAGAAGTTTCAAGGGCCGTTACTTCACTGTCAAATGCTCCTGAGTTGGGATTGGTAATATCAGCGATAATATTGCTTGCCCTTCCACCAAATTCTTTTTGGATGGCAGAAAGATCAGTCATCAACTTCTGATTTTTTTCTTGGAAAGCGGCCTGTTGGTCAGCAATTAAATCAAGAGAAAGAGCATCTCTTAGCCCATGGGTAGAGCTGACATTAAAGAGTGTATTTGTATCATATTTTCCTGAAGCAATTGAAGTGAAGTTTAACTCAACTTGCTTGGCTACTTTATCGGCCATCTTAGTAATATCTTCGACAACCGAAGCATGGTTCGTTAAATAAGAATCTCCCGAAAACTTTCCGCTCTTGGCAGTCAGTGTCTCTTTAAGTCCCTTATTAATAGCATTTAATCCTCCTGCTTCATTGAACTTCTCACCACTCATCATCGAGTTACAAGCAGGGTTGCCAAATTTCTTGGCAAAGTTGAAGAGATCAGGATTTTTACTTTTTACTTTATCAGCAAGCTGACCTTTGCCTTCAAGAACAGCAGTCGTTTCTTCAATGGCATTAAGGTCTACTTTCGAAGCTTCTTTAAATTGATTGTTGATCGCTTCAAGATTAGTCACTAGCTTATCAAGTTCGTTCATACGATATTGAAAGTAACCATTAAGAACTTGCATCGCATTTTTCATACAACCAATACCAAAGCCTTGGCCTGATACGTTGGAGGTTGCCGAGTAGTTTTTATAAAGTTTTTCAATCTGCATGTATTGATCTGCATAAGCAGTCATTTTTGCAAGCTGACCATCTACTCCTAGAGCATTACTGCTCATCACTCCTACACGACACTCCTCAGGTTCAGCTTCGTGCATCGTCGTTGGTAGGGTAGAACAGGTAAGAGAATTCGGATTAATCTTATTATTTGCCAGATAGTTAGTGAGACCTGGAAGCTGAGAAAGTTTGGCGCCTGAGAAATACTTATCAACTTGTGGCGTTTGTTGCTTAGTGAAGCCTGCAAGATCTCCGTAGTATTTAGCATCTTGGTATTTGGTTTGATTTACTTGTTGAATGATCCCTGCACCAATTTGTAAAACTCCTAAAGCTAGATCAGTACCAGAACTTGTTCTAGGTGCTGGAGTTGCTGATGGAGTTGTGGTTGTCGTTTTAGTTGTGCCGTTGGCCCACACGACAGGTGAGAGAATAAGTTCCAAACTTAGGGTAAGTACCATGAGTCTCGAGCTGTTCTGCTTTTTCATAAGTAAACCTTTTAATTAGTATCTCCTTGTTTTTTCGGCTTTTTTGAAGAAAAGCATTAGTTTCAAAGGAGATACTTGTCTGTAATTGTATGCCTTTATTGAGGTAAGACCGCCTAAATTTGAGATTTCTTGGCAATTCCTACAAAAAAAGTGAAACTAAATATGTAAAATCAAACGAATTTCACCAGGGATTGGACCAGTGCTAGGAAAGCTTTTTAAGTCTAAGCAGGCGCCACAAAATAATGGCGAATTTATTACTCAAGACCATATAGCCAATTTACGGATTTCGAAGATTTTTGAATTAGAGCTGACTAATATGGAGGGGCAACCCTGTTATCGGCTTCAAAAAAGTCTAAGTTTTGGTAGCGAAATTGGTGATGTTCTTATTGCTGATGATTCGATTTCTCCGAGACACTGCACATTCACTTTAGAGCAAGATGTCATCTCGTTGACTGATCACAAGAGTGTTAACGGCACTAAGGTAAATGATGTGGCCATTGAGCCCGGGAAAAGTCTTATCCTTGATGAATCAGATTTGATTAAAATTGGAGAGCTTCTTATCTCTATCAAAACTCATAATGAAGCAGTTGTAAGAGAGAGGAAGTCTGCACTGACATCAATTCCAGATGAGGTCGATAATCTTACTCTTGAGGACAAGACAGATAGCTCGATTGAGCTAAGTGGAAGCCTGATGAATGAAATTGGGGAGCTTTCAGATAAATTTAAACTTGATGATAAGCTCGAGAATCATGAGAACACCATACATCTTGAAAGCTTATTGCAAAAATCTAAAACGATGGAAAGATTGCTAGAGGATCATAATAACGAAGAAGAGTTATTGGAGCTTGTAGAAGAAGATGATCAGGATGACAGCGATATCGATGCTATTCTTGATGAGCAAGATTTTAGAAAAAAATCCACACCGATAGAGAAAAAAGTAAAAACGGAAGCTAAAAAAGCAGGGTTTACTTTCTTTGATAAAAAGAAGCCAAAAGACAGTTTTAGGACAAGAGCTAAAGGCTCTACTTATCAAACGAAATATGCAGCAAATACAGTTTTAAGAATTGTCGCTCTTCAAATTGATTTATTGCTCTCTTATGGAGTTGTCCTTCTTATTTCTCCTTTTGATGATTTTAAAAACTTAGTTTCTCAAACTGAAACAGAAGGGCTTGCGATCTTGGCCCAGATCGCGGCATCTCCACTTTATGTAGAGAGCGAACAGAATTTATTGCCTATCATTGAACTTGTTAAAGATGTCTGGAAGTTTACTCAAGAGTTCTTTAATCCTATTCCGACGTTGGTTATCTTTGCGATATCGAAATTAGTTTTCACTTTGATTTTAGGTGTAAGTTTGGGTCAAGGCTTAGTGAAAATGAAATCTTCTGGAAATATTATTTGGAAGCGTATTGGAGGAGTATTAAGGACTCTTATCGGGTTTATTACTTTCCCATTTATCATCTTTGATATCGGAGCAGTGATTTCGAGAAGAACCTTTAAAGAGGTTGTTACATTCACTCATTTGTATTCTGATTCAAAAATAATGAATATCCTTTTGAGTTTGATATTCCTTCCACTCAGTGTTTTCTTCGTATTGATGGCTCCGATGTTTCAAGGATTTGAATCAAGTCCACATTATCAAATGCCTAAAGAGATTGTTCAAAGAATTCATGCTCAGGAGAACGATAATGAAACGTCTGAAGTGACTTCGTCATTCTCGTCAGGTCTTCTTGGATTTAAAGTTGATTTTGATAATGGCTTTATTGGAATCCCTGGATTTAAATTTGAAGGTAGTGGCTCAAAAACTAACTCGACTTTTGTTTTAAATGTCTATGATAAGAAAATGAAAGGAAGCAGTCAGATCGAGAACTATAAAAACTTTGATTTACGCCAGCTTTTAGAAATTGGTCTTAAGGGAAATCCTTTTTTAAAATTAAAATACCCTCATCTTGATAATTTGATTAATCAGCATACTCCTGCAGGATTTAAAAGAAGTTCAGTGGATAATGTCTCATTCTCTGAGGAGTTTATGAGTTTTCATCGAATGGCCATGGATATGAGTCTTGAGAGTTACTTCAGCTATGCTCATGAAGTTCCGCTGGTTACAAGTCTTCTTCACTATAAGGAGAGTTTTATTGCACTTCTTGAAGGAGCAGATCTCTCTGACATGAATTTTGTGAAGATGGGAAATATTACGGCACTTCGTATCGGACAAAAGTCTCCAAAGCCTCACGATTTTATTATTCCTATTATGCCTGAAGGCAAGATTCTAAAAGTGAGCTTTAGCGGTGAGAAAGTCGCTGGACAGTCTTTAAGGCTTTATAAGTACTCACTGGATAAAGCTCAGTGGGGGAAAGACGTTGAGAATCAGAGCTGGGATAAGCTCATCAGTTCTTTGAAAGAAGGACAGAGTGTTGCGATCGAAGATGCTCAAAGTCTTTATGAGGATTTCTACAAGCTTTCTGCAAAAGTTCTGAGCGATAATGATCCAGATGAATATGCGATTTTAACCAAAGCAGTGAAGTCGGTCGGGCTGCTTTTAGAAAGTTTTGCAGGTAATAAGGACGAAGCCATTTCTAAATTAGAAGCAAACTTCAAAGATCTGATAGATGCTGTAGAGATAAAGAACTTAGAGTATTTTAATATTTCTCAAACAAAAGTGTTGTAAGAAGAATGAATAATTTAGAGGCCATTATTTATGGAATCATTCAGGGTCTTTCTGAATTTCTTCCAGTCAGTTCCAGTGGACACTTAGCCCTGCTTCCTCATTTAATGCATATTGAAGACCCAGGTGTAAAGTTTGATCTTATGATGCATTTAGGGACTGCGTTGGCAGTAATGCTTTATTTTAAGAGCGAGATTCTTAAATTATTAAAGCAGATTAAGCCCTTGCTTCTTTTTGAAAAGAAAAATGACAGTGATCTTTATTTTGCTAAAAACTTCGTGATTTCTACTATTGCGAGCGTTGTTTGCATTTTGCTTCTTCTTCCATTCTCTAAGATGGCACGTGAACCATGGGTGATCGTCTTAAATTTAAGTGTCTTTGGAGCACTTCTTTGGTTTGCTGATTGGGTTAATTCGCAAAAGCATTTAAAGAGCAATCCGATGGAGGAGAAGATTCAGTGGAAACTAGCTATTCTCATCGGAGTGGCCCAGAGTTTGGCCATTTTTCCAGGAGTGAGCCGTTCTGGGATTACTATTACAATGGCCTTGATTTTAGGACTCCGTAGAAGGGACGCTGGAGCATTTTCTTTTCTTCTTTCTCTTCCCATTATTTTTGCAGGCATTTTAAAAGAAGTTCCTGAGCTTATGCATGGAGGGGACTCGACTGCCATGATGCCTCTATTCATTGGAGTCTTGACTTCATTTGTCGTTGGCTTTTTTACCATTCATTTCTTTATGAAGTTGATTGCTAAAATTCCTCTCTACGTTTTCTCGATTTATCGCTGGATTATCGCTCTGGCCGTCTATTTTGTTATCTACTAAAGAATAAGATAGGTTTTAGGGTCTTCCTAGAACCTATCTTAGAATGAATTAATTTCCTGAAGTAAAATTCGCTGGAACACAATAAACCTGATTATTCCATCTCACACCAGCATCAAAGATATCACCAATCAATCCTGTTTCTTCGTTGTTATCAACACTGTCGGTGCGGTAGTTGAAACGAGTAACCGTATTGCTGGTATTTGGCGGTAAGAAACGGTTGGTATAAATAGGGATAGGGAGTTTGCTAATCGCGACTCCTGTCATGGCAGTGCCTGAGCAACAAAGGTTTTTTGCATTAGCGATACTGACCGCCATTGCAGGATCTTTAATATAGCCTGTTTTTTCATCATAGGCGTGATCTGGCAGACCTCGTCCTTCACTTGATACATAACGGTTAAGATAAACACTGACGTTGGCAAAATCAGGCAGACAACAGCGTCTGGTATTATTATTGTTGGCCACATAACCAGTACAACATTGAGCATCTGTAACAGTATCTGGAACTTCATCCCCTGAAGGTACACAACAGTTGAACTCATTCTCCGAGAAGACTTTCTTTAAAGAGCTTGAGCTGATTTCAAACTTATCGTAGCTTGCTCCTGAATAATAAAAATCTGTACCATCAGAGAAATCAGCAGGAACACTTCCTGATCTTTTTTTGATGGTTTTTGGAAGAGGATCAAGATTGGCCGCTATATTGACCTGACTGTCATCAACAAGTTTGAAAACCTTGTCATTTGTTCCAATTGCAGCTTGCGGAATCCCAATAAGCTCAAGACTTGAAGCCCATTCCAAATACTTGTTCTGCTCGCTCACTGTAAGGCTCTTAATTTCACATGAGATGTTAGTGAAGTTCTCTTCATCACATTCAAATGGGCCATCACTTACAGTAAGAGTCGTGTCATTAGGTAACCATGAGATGTATTTGAAAATGGTCTTATCAATTGTCTGGGCCTTGGTATTATCAAATTTGTGACCGCCACCATTTGAAGAGTGGAAAGAGCGCACCCAGTTTTGAGTACAGCAAGTTCTGCTATTCACAGTATCCAGGGTTTTATATTGTCCAAGAATCTGATTGAGATTGGTATAGGCAGCCCCTCCCTTAGCAATAGAAAGAGCAAACTTCTTAGAACTATCAATATCTCCTACGTTACAAGTCATTGTATCAAAGGCCGTATGAACACGGGAGTAGCGATCTTTATCGGTAATAGAAGTATTAAGTCCTGCTACTTGAACTTGTGTTCCTTCACACCACTTAAAGGCTGAAGTATCTGTTTGAGTGTAAACAGTTAGAGATTTTCCAATATCGCGACAGCATCTGTTTTCAAGAAGAGTGAAGTCATTATTAACAAGATTACTACCTACAAATTTAAACTTAGGATTTCCACAAATAAGCTCTTCTTTCCAAAAGTTAATTTCAGCTTCGTTTAAATAAGAGGCCAGTCCGCTGGCATTTCTTACTCTTGTCGCCGCAATATCAGAAGGAGCACATTCAAGATCTGAAAAACAAGATGCGCCAGGAGCTCGAAGACAAGCGTTTCTCTGATAGCCAATTGAAGTCACTTGGTAATCTTCTGAAACAGTGCTTTCCGCTGAGAATATTTTCTGACTATTCAAAGGAGCAAGGTCTAAGAGGTTAGTCGACATATTTTGAGTCGTCGTATGAGTGAGGAGTAGGGGATCAGTTAAGCTTAAATCATACTGATGAATGGAGTAACCAGAAGCATCTGTCGCAGGACACGCACTTAAATACTTCCAGTTGTTTCCAAAACCACTCATAGTAGGACCGACACCAAACAATTTATCGGATTTCCCAATAGGATTGGTAGGAGCTCTTAAATTCAGATCATCCGTTCGAGTTGAACTTGCCAATTCAACCCCAGGTGTGCAGACAGCATTAACCTTAGTGAAATAAAGAGGGGCCGCTGCCTCACTGGCAACAGGATTTCTTGCATTGTAATTAAAAGGACGACCAATAATCTTGGCCGCGAGACCTACTGTATCACCAGCAGGTGAAACAACTCCTTGGAGATTTTGCGCATAAGGAGTATTGGCGAAACGTGCAATTTTGTTGTTAAAGCGAGAAGTTCCAACGGGAGAGCAGGCATTATTGCTAGAGCAGGCGAGCTGCCCTTTAGTTTTTGTCCCATTAAAGATGGATGATTCGCTAATGCTGTTTAGATTAGCAAGGTCAGCAACACAAGGTGCTCCACGTCCGCGATAAACGCAGCGACGAGCTTGAGAATTGCTACCATCTACAATAGAAGAAAGACTCTTATAATTTGAATTTATAGTCTCAATACCGTTTTGATCAAAGACTGGCCAATCGGTCATGATTTCATTGATATTCTGGCAGGTGTAATCATAGCCTAGCTGACGGAAGCAATCATCGTCCTTTGAGCAGAAGTGGCTACGCTGACATTGAGCCCCATCCGTTTCGGTATCATGATCTGGCTTTGATGGAGATGTGAAAGGAGAGGATTCTGTAACAGATACTTGGTATGAGCTGTCTGTATTTAAATCATGGAAATAAGAGTTAACGGCAAGATAAAGATAATTACTCTTGGCCTTAATTCTTCTTGATGACCCAACAGAGAACCAAGTCACACCATCGAATGAACCGATTAGAGAGCCGTAATCAAAGCCGTACCAGTCTCTTTGGTAACCGTTAGCAAAAAGGAAATGTTGAGAGGCCAGACGACTGAGTCTTTGTTCTTTAACATTGTTTTTTAAAGTATGGGTCCAAGGAATCATTGTAGCTGGAACAAAACAAGCACGTCCAAAAAGTAAATCATCAGAGCGCATTGAACCTGTTGAACCGATGCGAGAACTATTAAGAACATCTGGAGTGTATCCCGCTCCAAAGTTATCAAAACTATTTGGGAAGATTTTTTGGAGAGAGTTGTAATAGTCGGAACCACAAGTTGTACAACTTGAGAAAATCCCATTGATGGTAATCAAATCGTAAGAAGTATCTTTTTTAACTCTCACTCGTTTAGCAGGAAGAGATTTACGAGTAGAGTTGACATCAAAGCTTCCGTAGATTTCATTGAAACCCACATAGCACTCACCACTGGTACAAGTGTTATTATTTGGTTTTAGCACATCATTGTTATCATATTTGAAGAGATTGCCTTCTTGCGCAGGTGCCGTCTCAAAGTTTTCATCGTAATTAACTCCATTAGAGTCATAGTAGCGATGAGGAGCATTACGGTTTGAAACATAGACTGTTTGATTGGCCGGCGGAGTTGTATCTCCTGGTCCAGGGAAAACACATTCAAAATTAACGATGCTTGAATTGGTTGCATCGCTATAGATAGGTTTAAAATTACAGTTGATCCCAGAGCATTGGCAGGCAGTATTTACTTTCTCCTGGGCCTTTAATTTCATGCTCATGAGTTTTGAGACATTGGAGTTAACAAAATACGTAATTTTGACTTCTTGATTCTGATAGAGCCTATAAGTGTTGTTAAAAACAATTCTAGGTCTTGCTTCAGAGACTCCATTCACAACTTCGGAAGTGAGGGATCTTGACCAAGTAGAGCTATCTTCTGAAACAATGATGCCGCTGACTTCAACCTTGATCGTTGCAGTAGTACTTACATCTGCATATGTCGGAAGTTTGAAAATCATGGAATTGTCATGGAAAGTAGTTTTCAGATTATCTGAAGCTAATGAGTCGTAAATATACTTTTTAGTACATTGAGCAAGGTTATCAGTGATCTTTTTGCAGCTGCCATCAATTTTGTAAGTGAGGTAGAGATTATCATCTTTGGCGTTATCTGCTTTCACCTTTGTAAGATTGAATGCTTGAGCATTGAGTAGGTTATCATTATTAGTTAAGGCAACAAAATTCCCGCCGGTCGCGGCAGTGGACGTCTTTTGATTATAAAGAACTTCATTGGCATAGATGACTTCAACGATGTTGTTCTCATATTTTGTTCCAGCAAAATGAGGATTTAAACTAGAGAAGTTAACGTCACTAGTGAAACCTAGCTCGGATGAGGAGAATGTTTTATTTGTTCTGTGAGAGACATCGCTGAATTTAACTGTACAGTATGAAAACTCGCCATCGACTTGATTAAGACAATCATGAATATGTTTTAATTCACGTAAACGAACAGTTGCTTGATAATCGGTATCAGGCAACTCAGGCTCTGGAGTAGGTGTTGGAACTGATTGGTCAGTACAAACAAAATAAAATTCGGGGTACTTTCTAAAATGATCAGGATTGTTTTTGACATCTTCCTGCGCACTGGCAAATCCTGACTGAGTATAAGCTGAAGGTCTGATGGCGCCATTGTTGGCACACTGAGATTCTAGACAACAATTAAAGCCGATAGATTGGCAGTAAGAATTGCTATTGCAAGATGAGCCATTTTGCGAAGTGTTCCCAGAGACAACGAGACGAGCTTGTCCGAGATTAATCGCAGCTGCTTCTTCACCTGTTGAGAAATAAACCTTTAGGGGAGTAGAGGAAACAGAAGTGGCACAATTTGTACAAAGCTGTTGCAAGCTGAAGTGAAGAGTATTGGCAGGATTTGCTTGCAGAATAGATTGAAGGTTATAGGTTAAGCAATCATTCTGGTTAGCGATATCGTTTGCCGGCTGTACTTGGAGATAATATTCCCGAGTTTTTTTTATGACATCAGTAAAGATCATCGGCTTAGCACTCATAACAAGATAGCGATCTTGTCCAGGTGAGTAGGTGTAGCGGCCAACTAAACACATGACAGTAGAAGTAGAAATTTTTGAAAGATAAGTTGAAAGACTAGAACCTCTAATTAAAAAATAATCATTAAAGTTCAAACCAACAGCTAAAGAATTAACTGTAGTCGTACTTCCTTCTTGAATAAAGTTTTGCGAGTGAGGAAAAGTTGGCTGGGTAAATTGTGTTGAACCTGTATTGGTATCTGTTCCGTTATCCGTTGATTGATTACTTGAGTTCACACTGGTTGGGCTCGTGGGTAAACAAGAAGCGAGAAAAAGCAGACAGAAGAGGAGAACTCCCTGCAGGCCGTAACGAATTGATTGAGAATATGAGTGAAGCATCCTGTTCCTCTTATAGGGAATAATCGGAGTTTTTCCTGTAAAAATTTGATTAGTTCAGAGGGAATAACCTTATGTTATTCCCTCTTATTTAGTTTATAGAGGAGCTAAGTTCTGGGCAATGTAGGGGAAAGCTTTTCCAACGTCTCAAGTAGTTGAAATAAGGCGATTTGAGCGAAGTAATCCTTAAGGCGGAGTCGATCTCCTCTGAATTGGAACTTATGTGCAGTTATTCCGAGGGGTGAACTGACTCCAATGCAGACAGTTCCGATGGGTATTTCTTCTTCTTTTGCGTGAGGGCCGGCATAACCGGTGATTCCGATGGCCACATCGACTGGGTAGAGTTGGGAGAGGCCAGCTGCCATTTCTTGGGCAACTTTCTCACTGACCACATCATACTGCTCGATCGTTGCTGTTTTAACGCCGAGAAGTTTTGTTTTAATGTCCGAATGATAACAAATCACAGATCCATAAAATACCTGACTAGAACCATTAATGTTGGTAATGCGACTTGAACAAAGGCCCGCAGTGGCAGATTCAGCAAAAGCAAAACGTAAATTAAGAGATAGGGCCTTATTGATAATACATTCTTCCAATGACTCTTCACCAATATGCCACACATACTCTTTGATAGGGTGGCTTTGAATGAAAGCGTGAATAGCGTCTTGCTTTTGTTTTAGTTCGCTTTGCGAATTTTCTCGAAGACGAATGGTGAGATCCACTCCGTAAAGGTGAGGCAAAGAGGCAAGCGAGCCGAACTCACTGAGTTTTGCCCAAAGAGTGTTGTCGAGTGAATTAAAAATTTTTTCTTCACCAATCCCGCGTGTTCTGATGATGAAATCAAAAATATGATCAGTTGGTTTACTTAAAATATTTGGCAAATAAAGTTCCAGCATCGATTTAAATTCGCGAGGTACACCTGCGAGCGCGAGAAGTGTGAGTTTATTTTTTTTGAAAAGAAGCCCTGGTGCAAAACCTTGTGGGTTAAAAAGTGGTGTTGAATCTTTTGGGATATGCATGTACCCATGATCTTCTGGAGCAGTTCTTCCGAAATTTTCATAATTTTTTTTCACCACTTCCACCGAAAGTGAGTTTTTCTCCAAAATGCTCTGGAAGTAGTGAGCAAGACAAGATTTAGTTAAATCATCGGGAGTAGGTCCCATTCCTCCAGAAGTAACAATAAAATCTGAGTCACTAAGTTCTTCGAGGGCCTTTAGGATGTGATTTTCTTGGTCGGCCACAATAATAACTTTACTTAGCGAATGATTGTGTGATTTCAGTAGCTTGGCAAGAGTGTGGGCATTGAGATCTTGGATTTTGGCCTCAAGAATCTCAGAAGCAATAATCAGAAGTGAAACTTTCATGAAAAAACTCCAAAGTAGCTTTAAATATAACAGTAACTTCGCGGTTTTCTTTTGATTTTTTCTCTATGACGCGATAAAAATCTGAACTCATGGCCAAAACGTATCAGTTCCAACTTAAACTTAATGTGGATTTAGATTCACATATCAAAAAAGCATACCCTGAAATCAGGGAGTATAGAACTATCTCAAAAAGTTTGGACGCAAGAGGAGCCCCTAAAGGGAGAGTTCCTACTTTTCTTTATATCATCGAAGCTTTAACGAGTAAGCAAGACTCGTATCCCCAACTTCTTCCCTTACAAGAATGTCGACCGCTTAATAAAAAACCAATCATCATTGGCGCAGGTCCGGGTGGTTTGTTTTGTGCGGTAAGATTCGCGGAGCATGGTGTTCCAAGTATTTTACTTGAACGAGGTGATGAGGCCAATCGCCGTATGCTTAAAATTGCTAAGTTCTGGCGTTACGGAGAAATGGATGCAGAGACTAACGTCTGTTACGGAGAAGGTGGTGCAGGCCTCTTTTCTGACGGAAAATTAATTACTCGAATTAAGTCGGATCTTGTTGGTTATGTGATGAAAAAGTTTGTTGATTTTGGTGCTCCAGAAGAAACTGCTTATGTCTCAAATCCTCATCTCGGTTCAAATAAGATCAGAGGGATTATTACCAAAATTGCAACTTGGTTAACTGAGAAGGGAACTGAAATTCGTTATAATTCTCGAGTGGATGAGCTTCTCTACAATGGTGATAAAGTTATTGGAGTAAAGCTTAGCACGGGTGAAGAAATTTATTCAGATCACGTGATTCTAGCTACAGGACATTCTGCTGAGGAAATGTATCACCATCTTGAAAGTCAAAAAGTGGCGATGAAGCCAAAAGATTTTGCTGTTGGTGTTCGAGTTGAACATCCCAGATCTTACATTGATAGAATTCAGCACGGAGAGTTTTGTTTAAATACGGAGCTTGGAGCTGCCAGATACCGCCTAAGTTGGCACGATAAATCTACGGACCACGGTGTTTACAGTTTTTGCATGTGTCCAGGCGGATATGTGCTATCAAGTGGTACTGAAGTGGAAGGTATTGTTGTCAACGGAATGAGTAACTATCACCGAAATTCAAAGTGGTCTAATGCTGCTCTTGTTGTGTCAGTAAAGGCCGGTGAAGATTTTAAGACCGATAAGTTAATGAATGGCCTAAATTTTCAGCATGACATTGAGAACAAGGCTTTTGCCCTATCCAAGAAGCATGCGACTGGACGAGAACTGCCAGCAATGAGAATCACAGAGTTTTTAAATGGAAAGCTAGATAAGCGTGAACTTCCAAAAACATCTTCACCTTCAGGTGTATTTAAAGCAGATTTTTCAGAGATCTTTCCTCCTTTCATTATTGAGCATATCAAAGATGGCTTAAGAGAATTTGATAAAGTAATGCCAGGGTTTATTCACGAAGATGGTCTTTTGATTGCACCAGAGACAAGAACCTCTGCACCGATTACAATCTTAAGAGATAAAACAACATTTGAATCTTTAAGTCACAAAGGGCTCTATCCTTGCGGAGAAGGTGCCGGTTACGCTGGGGGAATTACCAGTGCTGCTGTTGATGGCGTAAAGATCGCGATAAGTATTTTAGAACAATCAGGTAACAAAATATTAGGGGATAAGGCCCCTCACATTCATAAGGACAAAAAATGAGTTTAAAGAACATTGCCGTCGTGGCCCACGTTGACCACGGTAAAACCACAATGGTGGACGCACTATTAAAGCAATCAGGACTATTTTCAGAGCATGAACAGATAACTGAGCGTGTAATGGACTCAGGAGATATTGAAAGAGAAAGAGGGATCACAATTAAGGCCAAAAACTGTGCTATTCGTTGGAAAGGCACAAAAATTAACCTTCTGGATACTCCAGGACACGCCGACTTCGGTGGTGAAGTAGAGCGTTCATTAATGATGGTTGATGGTATTGTACTTCTAGTAGATTCTTCTGAAGGTCCGCTTCCTCAAACTCGTTTCGTACTTTCCAAAGCAATGGAGCGCGGTCTAAGAGTTGCTGTTTTCATCAATAAAGTTGATCGTCAAGATGAGCGAATTGATGAGGTTCGTGGTGAAGTGGAAGATCTATTATTAGAACTTGCTTCTCAATCAGGAAAAGACATCGATCTTGATATTCCATTCTTCTATGGTTCAGGAAGAAACGGTTATGCATCAAATGACAAAACGAGAAGAGAAGGGACTCTTGAGCCTCTTCTTGATTTCTTAGTAAGTGATTACTTTGAAGCTCCAGAATTTGATAAAGCAGCTCCTTCACAACTTCTTGTTACTAACCTTGCTTACTCAAACTACCTCGGTTCTCTCATGGTAGGTCGTATTCAAAGAGGTGTGATCCACAACGGAAAGCAAATCATGTGGATGGGTAAGGACAATAAAACGAAACCATTCAAGGTAACTTCCCTTCAAATTTATGAAGGGTTAGGTATGGCCACTGTTGATTCAGCTGAGGCTGGCGAAATCGTAATTATCTCTGGTTTCGAGAATGGAGATATTGGTGATACTCTTGCAGACGCTTCAAAGCCTGAACAATTAGAGAGAATTGAAGTTGAACCACCTACAGTTTCAGTACAAGTTTCAGTTTCTACTTCACCTCTATCAGGTCGTGAAGGAGAGTACTTAACTTCTCGTCGTCTAGAAGAATTCTTAATTGATGCTATCAGAAAGAACGTATCTCTTAAATATGAACCAACTGAAGATCCCAAAGTATTTATTCTTAAAGCTCGTGGAGAGCTTCAAGTTGCTGTAGTATTCGAAGAAATTCGTCGTGCCGGTTACGAGTTGATGATTGCTCGTCCGCAAGTAATTATGAAAGAGATTGATGGTCAAATGATGGAGCCATTCGAGAGACTGGTTCTTGATGTTCCTGATGATTCAACAGGTGCGATCACTGAAAAAATGGCAAGCCGTAAAGGTCTTCTCCAAGCTATGCAACCATTCGGTGAAGGTCGTACTCGTATGGAGTTCCATGTCCCTTCACGCGGACTCATTGGATATCGTTCTACATTCCTTACTGATACTAAGGGTCAAGGACTAATGTCTTCTTACTTCGTTGGATATGAGCCACACGTAGGTAAAATGCTTGCACGTACCAACGGAGCTCTTATTTCTGACCGTGCTGGTAAAATTACTCCTTACGCACTCTTCAATCTTCTTTCATCTGGTAGACAATTCGTTCTTCCTGGGGAGCAAGCTTACGAAGGTCAAGTAATCGGCGAGCATACTCGTCCCAATGACCTTGTTGTTAACTGCTGCCGTGAAAAACATCTCACTTCAGTTCGTACAGCTGGTAAAGATGAGAACATCATTCTTCCACCAATTCCTTCTCGTACTCTTGATTGGGCACTTGATTGGATTGATGATGATGAGTGGGTTGAAGTAACTCCACAATCGATTCGTATTCGTAAAAAAGAGCTTGCATCTAATAAACGTTCAGTCGTTCGTTAATTCGTTCATAACATTGGGAAAGGTTTTCCTTTCCCAATGTTTCTTATGTGAACTTTTCTTCTCAATTAATCATCTGACATTTTTTATCTAAATTAATCTTTCATCAATTCTTGTCCGTAAGAAAGACGAGTTATTTTTGGACGTTTTATAATGAGTCATTAAAACCGGGAGGTTTTTATGAAATTGTTCATTATTTCACTTTGCTTACTTCCGTTTTCTAGTTCCGCTGTTGAGTATTTGAAAAATGACGGATTGAAGGCCCCAGAGACAATAGATCGAGCAGTTGATGAACATCAACATGAAGAAATGCAAAAAGAGGAAGAAGAACTGACAACCGACTTTGATGTTAAAGAGGCACAGGAAGAAGTTACGCCATCAGGTGATGCTCAAAGCATTCAGAAAGAAGAAGAAGAAAAGGTTGAAGATAATTATCTGATTGGGCCCTATGACCAGAAAGGGAAGATGACCTATCCTAATAAGGATCAGCAAGATAAGAAGGAAAAGTTACGCGAAAAGCTACTTGAGTAATAATCAACCCTTAAGAAACTGATCTTTTGGCCTAAAGATCCTCTTTCGATATTCCGATACGAGTATCAGGGAGGGGGCCATGAAAAAGATAGCCTTCATATTCATTGTTTGCTCACAGACTGCACTGGCCGTGTCGCCAAAAGAGTTTAATAAGGAACTTATGCTGGATGTGCGTGAAGATGTTAAACAAGAGCGATATCAAGAGAAGAGTCGCGATATTATGAGAAAGCCTGCTTCAATTGAGCGTGAAGAGGTGATGGATCAAAAAGAACTTCAACGAAAAAATCGAGTCAATGGGCTCCACGAAAAATGGTAATTAAAAAGGGGCCTCTAAGGCCCCTTTTTTTATTTGATGAATTTATTTAAAAAATCAACAGGAATAGGAAGGAACGTCGTCGAATTTCCATTTCCAGACATCTCTCTCATTGTTTCTAAAAATCTAAGCGTAATCGCATCTTTTTCACTTGATAGAACTTTCGCAGCTTCAGAAAGTTTTTGGGCCGCTTCAAATTCTCCTTGAGCAGAAATGATTTTTGCTCTTTTTTCTCTTTCTGCCTCGGCCTGCTTGGCCATCGCTCTTTGCATTTCGCTTGGAAGATCAATCGCTTTTACTTCCACGTTTGTTATTTTTACTCCCCATGGCTCAGTTAACTCATCAAGAATCTCTTGAAGGCGGGCATTGATTCTATCTCTTTGTGCAAGAATCTCATCAAGCTCATATTGTCCGATAACAGAACGAAGTGTTGTTTGAGCAATTTGAGCTGTTGCGTGATAGTAGTTCTCTACAGATATAATGGCTCTCTCTGGATTGCTTACTTTAAAGTATACAACTCCATTCACTTTAAGTGTCACGTTATCTTTTGAGATAATATCTTGAGAAGGCACATCCATAGTAATGAGACGAAGATCGATTTTGGCCATCTTCTCAAGTCCTGGAATAAGAAGAATAAGTCCTGGACCACGAACATCTGTAAATTTTCCTAAGCGGAAAACGACACCACGTTCGTATTCATTAAGAATTTTAACAGCACTGAATAAGATCATCGCAATGATGACGATAAAAGGGAGAAACGTTAATGCCATAATCAGCTCCTTGAGATTTTTTCTATGGTTAATTGAAGTTTTTCATTATCAACATGAGTTACCGTGATGAGGTCATTGATCAGAAGAGTATCGTCACTAATTGCTCTCCAGATTTGTCCTTCCACTTTGACTTGAATAAATTGTGAAGTCACGTCAATAACGACCCCTTCTTTATGAAGAGGGGAAAAGAAATTCTCTTTGCCTTTTCTTCGAGTTTTAAAAAGAAAGAGTGAAAAGCCGACCATCACGACGATAACACTAGCAAGGGTCGACAGTATGATGTTCATGGGAGGAACTATAAGAGCATTCTCAGGTTGGAATAAGAAAAGTGAACCAAGTGTTAAAGCGGCAATTGCGCCTATAGTGAGTAGCCCGTAGCTTGTAATATAGATCTCCAGAACAAAGAGTATGAGACCAAGGATCACCAACAAGAGTGCTCCCCAATTTAGTGGCAGGACTTGAAAAGAAATAGCAGCGATCAGAAGACTGATAGCGCCCAATCCTCCCGCAATAAAACCACCTGGGGCCTGTAGTTCAAAGTAAATAAGGGCTGCACCTACTAAAAAAAGAATGTAGGCCAATTGTGGTTGAGCTAGGAGACTCAAAATCTCTTGTCCTAAAGTTTGCTCATGCTGTTTGTAATCGAGATTTGGTGAGAAACTTAATTGATACGAACTATCTTTACGGTGAAAAATTCTCCCTTGAAGAAGATCAATCAATTCTTGAGTCGTTTGAGCATCACCGATACTGATACCTTTTTTTTGAGCATCAACATTGCTGAATGATTTCGCTGTGCGAATCATATCTCGGAAAGGTGCCGCATCTCGTTTTCTTAATTCTGAAAGTCCTTCGATGAGAGCAACCAGATCATTGAGGACCTTGTTTTTTCCATCTGACTCTTTCATATCCTCGTTGATGCCAACCGGAGTTGCCGCACCAATAGTTGTTCCAGGGGTCATAACAATAAAGTCCGCAGCAGAGCTGATAATAGCACCAGCACTGGCCGCACTTGCTCCTGAAGGAGTAACCCAGATTACTTTGGGAGCATCATGCCCATTGAGAACACTGATAATTTCTTTGGTGGTTGTGACCAGCCCTCCTGGGGTATTGAGACGAATAACAATCAGGCCTTTTTGGGGGATCTGCTTGAGGTTAGTCTGTAAATATTCCAAGGTGGCGGGAGTGATGGCCGAATTGATATCAAGATAATTTAATTGGTGAACATTATAGTCTAATGTTTTGGCCCCTAGGATAGAAACCTTAAGAAGAATCGAGACAAAGAGCATTAATTTCAGTATAGATTGGTTTCTCATAAACTAAGATTAAAAAAATAAGAATAGCAGGGCCAGTAAAAAGGACAGAATTACTATGTCAAAGCAAAATTTAAGATTCTATGTAGCTACTATCCTGAATCCTATCAATGATAAAAAATGTGAATACTTCAATCCAGGCCTATTGGTTGTTGAAGAGAAGAAAAAAGGTGTCGTGATTAAAGACCTTCTGCAGTTGGGCAAAGGGCTAGATAAGTATGAAGACTTCATGAGTGATGAGAATACGACTCACTTTGAAGATGCCATCATTATGCCAGGCTTTTTTGATATGCACTTTCACTGGGTTCAAGATGATGTGCGCGAAATGCCAAAAGATAATCTCCTGACGTGGCTTGAAAATTATACTTTCCCAACAGAAACAAAATTTGCCAATAAAACTTACGCTAAGAAGAGAGCGAAAGAATTCTTTGCGCGTTTAACTACGACAGGAACTATCGGTGGAGCTTGTTATTCTTCTATTCATGAGCATGCAGTAGAGGCAGCTATTGATAATGTGCAAGGTCACTTTGTTATTGGCAACGTTCTGATGAATATGTATTCGCCTAAGAAGCTAACTCAAACGGAAACGGAATCTCTGGAAATCACGAAGAGACTTATTCAGAAATTTAAAACAAAACACGCCTTTACTCCACGTTTTGCGATCACAACAACTCCAGAAGTGATGAGCAAGGGTGCTAAAATGGCCGATAAAGCGAAGTGCTTTAAGCAAACCCATCTTTCTGAAACTCCGAACGAAATCGAATTCGTTTTAAGTATTTATAAAAATATCCCTGGTTTTGAAGATGTAAAAACTTATACCGATATTTACGAGAGATCAGGAATGCTAGGTGAGAGATCATTAATGGGGCATGGGATTTACCTCTCAGATAAAGAGCTAAAAACGCTTTCTAAAACGAAAACGTCAGTGATCCACTGTCCAACATCTAATGCTCCCATTAAAGAGCGTGGATTAGGTTCAGGACTTTTTGATTTCAAGAAAACTGAAAAAGCAAAAGTTCGCTGGGCACTAGGAAGTGATATCGGAGGCGGACCGATTCTATCAATGTTTGATGTGATCAGAAGTTTCGTTGATCAGAACGCCAAGAAAAAAGTGACAGGGGCAACTCATACGAAAGGTCTTTACCGTTCAACTCTTGCAGGAGCAGAAATTCTTGGCCTTGATAAAAAGACAGGAAACATTTCTCCAGGGAAATCAGCAAACTTTATTGTTGTTCCATTTAAAGGTGAAGCAGCAAAGAATGCTGAGCTTATGCTTGAGAAAGTCGTAAACACTCATAAAAAGAAAAGAGAAGATTACGATAAAATGGTGAGCCATGTTTATCTTGATGGTAAACTTCTCTTCTCAAAGAAATAATTTAAAAATCTAGTTCAAGTAGAATAGGGCAGTGATCTGAACCACGAATAGTGTGAAGGATCTCTGCTCTTTTTACATGAGCTTCCAGTTTTGGACTGATAACAAAATAATCAATTCTCCAACCAATATTCCTTTCACGCACACTTGGATTCATTACACTCCACCAAGTATAGGCTCCTTCAAGCTGCGGATTTCTTTTTCTGAAAATATCCACCCAGCCATTCTCTAATAGCTCAGAAAACCACTCTCTTTCTTCTGGAAGAAATCCTGCTGTTTTAATATTTGTCTTCGGGTTTGCAAGATCAATTTCTCTATGAGCAACATTGAAGTCACCTGTGATAACAACTGGTTTCTTTTTTTCAAGTTCGTTGATTTTTTTTAAGATCGCCTTATTAAAATCAATTTTATAACCGAGTCGTTTATGATCTCTGCTTGAATTTGGAAAGTAGCAGTTTACGAGGAAGAAATGCTCAAGCTCATGAATGAGCACACGTCCTTCACTGTCAAACTCCTCGTTGCCCATTTTTTTTGTGTCAAGGGGTTTTTCTGAAAAAAAAGTAGCAACTCCTGAGTAGCCCTTTTTTATCGCGGAGGAATATTCCACAGTGGAGGTGAGCTCCAAAATCTCCTTAGGAAATTGATCAAATTGGGCCTTGGTCTCTTGTAGGCATAGGATTTCTGGTAGTTCTGAACTGTACCACTCGAGAAATCCCTTGTTCATAACGGCCCTGATACCGTTGACGTTCCACGAAATTAGCTTCATAAAATTTTTTCCTAGATAGAATTAACCTGTTTGTTAGTTATTATCTAACATAAATTTTTTTTAATGTTAGAATGACATTCTAAAAAAAATGAATATTATTTTCAATCTCGTCACAACCCAGATCGGAGAATACATGCGTTGCTTTAAGAACATTGCTCAACTTATTCGTACTAAAAGAATGAATCATCCAAAAGGTTATTCTCAATCAGAACTATCGCACTTGCTTGGTTATAAAAATGGTCAGTTCATCTCAAACGTTGAACGTGCACTTTGTAATATTCCACTTAAAATGCTTCGTCGAGTTTCTGAAGTTTTAGATATCTCTCCAGAAGAGCTTAAAGGAGCTATCCTTAAAGACCAGGAAGAGACGTTAAATAACTATCTCTACAACATTAAGCCTGCTAAGGGCAGTGTTGCTATGGACACTGATTTTGATGTTGATTTAACAGGAACTGACGCTTAATAAGTGTCAGATCAAGAGAGGGTCTAGTTTAAGCTAGACCCTTGAGTTTTAAGTAATCTTCGAAAGTACCCTCAGACTCCTCAGTATCATCCTTATACTCATCAAATGCCTCGGCTTGAGACTCTTTAAAATGAGGATCTTCGATTTCTTCGTCTGAAATTTCCACATTGCCAGCAGCAGGGTCTAATTCATGATTGGTGGAATAAGTCAGATCAAGCCCGTAGCGCTCGGTTCTTCTTTTTTCCAGGGCCTCTCTTTGCCATGTTTCAAGTCCTGCCTCAAAACGGCGTAAATGTTCAATACTGGCAAAGAAGTTCTTTTCAAGTTTTTTGAGCTGTCGATCATCAACACGATTGAAATAATCGTAGTATTTTCTTCTCATAATAAGATGCTGCTCAAGAAGATTGTCATATTTAACAAGTACTTGGTTCGCTGTTAAAACTCGTCCAGAACGTCTTCTAGGAGCACCACTGTTCGGACCTTGAGGACGTGCCTCTTGATTTGCCTGCGGTTTTCCCTGACCTTGATTTCGATTAAAAGGTCTTCTACGTCTTCTATTATTTCCTTGGCCTGTTTTTGGGCCTTGCTCGTTGCGCACGATAATCTCCTAAGACTGTTTTATAATACTATGCTTCTGGAGTGTTATTTTGTCTAGGGAAGGCGAATAAATTGAGTGTTAAAGGGAATTGTTTGAACTATAATACAGTCAATTAAATATTCCCGTACTTGGAGGTTTTTGTGGCCAATAAAAGAGTAAAAGTTGCAGTAACTGGTGCTGCAGGACAAATTGGATATGCACTTCTTTTCAGAATTGCTTCTGGGCAAATGTTTGGACCAGAGACAGAGGTTGAGCTTCAATTAATTGAGCTTGAGCAGGCCCTTGGCGCCCTTAAAGGTGTAGCAATGGAGCTTGATGACTGTGCTTTCCCACTTCTTAAAAAGGTAACTTGTACTTCTGAGCTTGCTGTAGGTTTTAAAGATGTTAACTGGGCCGTTCTCGTTGGTTCTGTTCCAAGAAAAGATGGAATGGAGAGAAGTGATCTTCTTAAAATCAATGGTGGAATCTTTACTGCTCAAGGTAAGGCAATTGCTGAAAACGCAGCTTCAGACGTACGTGTATTCGTAGTTGGTAACCCTTGTAACACAAACGCTCTTATCGCTATGAACGCAGCTAAAGCAAAAGTTCCAGCTGATCGTTTCTTTGCTATGACAACTCTGGATGAAAACAGAGCTCGTACTCAGCTTGCACAAAAAGCTGGAGTTGATGTTACAGCTATTTCAAATATGACGATCTGGGGTAACCACTCAGCTACCCAATATCCAGATTTCTATAATGCTAAAATCAATGGAAAAAAAGCTCACGAAGTGATCACTGATACAGCTTGGTTACAAGGTGAATTCATTGAAACAGTTCAGAAGCGTGGAGCTGCTATTATTAAGGCCCGTGGTCTTTCTTCAGCTGCTTCTGCTGCAAACGCAGTTGTAGACGGTATTTATCACCTTACTCATGACACTAAAGCTGGTGAGACATATTCAATGTGTCTAGCTTCTACAGGTCAGTATGGTGTTGATGCTGGTCTTATTTTCTCTTTCCCATGCCGTACAGAGAACGGAAAACTAGTAGTCGTTGAAGGTGTTGAACACAATCAATTCGCGACTGAAAAGTTCAACAAAACTCTAAACGAGCTTCGTGAAGAAAGAGATACTGTAAAATCTCTAGGCTTAATCTAATTTCATCACCTTAAAGGGTCTGATTCACCATCAGACCCTCTTTTCTATTGTCAGAACCTCAATACTCCCTTATAAGTGGGGGTTAAAATTTAAGTTTTATTCCTAACGTTAAAAGGCGGAGTTGTTGCTATGGCAAACCCTCAGGACACTATTAAGCTTTCAGGCTTCAATAATCTTACAAAGATTTTATCTTTTAACTTCTATGACTTTTGTATTGCAATGAATGACGATCAAAAGCAGGAATATATCAAATATATCCATACGAAGTATTGTGCTGCCAATATCCGTGATATCGCTCGTAGAGTATGCGAGATCATCGAGGCTAACATTCTTAATGAATCAATTCAGGATTATGATCCGGTTGGTGCTTCGACAATGACTCTTATGTCAGATATTAAAGGTGGAAAGTGGGATGAGCAGGTAACTGTCACTGCTGAATCTGCTAATGCTTCGGTGAAAATGCACCTTGATAAATCTCACATAACAACTCACACATATCCTGATGCCTCAGATCCTGAAGGTATCTGTACTTTCCGTTTGGATTTAGATGTTGCTACTTGTGGGGATATTATTCCTCTGAACGCTCTTAACTATATGTTCGAAGTTTTTGAGTGTGACGTTGTTTATATTGATTATGTTGTTCGTGGGTATACACGCCTGGAGAACGGCAAGAAGATCTATAACGATCATTACTTCAACTCTATTCAAGATTATATCAAGAAAGAAACTCTTGATAAGTATCAGTATCGCCAAGACATTAACATGGCCAATGACAATATCTGGCAAACTAAGCTTATGGTGAAACCAATGGGTCCTGAGAATTATCTTTTTGATCCAAAAGATATTAATCATCCTGAGCTTGATCATAAAATGGAACTTCTTACTCAAGAGATGAGAGAAGTTTTCCACCTTAACTAAAAAAACATTCAATCATTGCTCATCCTCGAAGGTGAGCAATGATTGCTAAATTTCTCGGCGAAATATTCTCATCAAAAACTTCTAGAATCTCTACCTGATAATTATTTTCTTCCAAATAGATTGCACGATCTAAGAGTAGATACACTTCTAGTAATCTGCTTAAAGCATCTCTGATAAATCCGGCCGCATACATTTTTTTTACAATAGGAAATTTTTCTTCGTAGAAAGATTGAAGTTCCTCATCTGCCTGAGTAACAGCAAGTCCTACTTTTTCAAACTGGCCTCTTACATACTGAGCGAAACTTCCATCATAAACTTTATCGCTGGAGTTACCAAAAACGAGAATGTCATCTCTTTGGTATTTATCGATAAGGAGAGCATGAAGCGAATAACGATAGTATTTTACTGATCGCTTGAAGGCCACGCTATCCAGGCTCACCTTACGATGGGGGCCGCAGGCAAGAGTCAGGGCATAGGGATTCATGTGGAGGGGATCTATTTTAGCAAACTCTGAAAGGTTCTGATCATCACCGTCATTAAGTTTTAAATAGCAGCAACCAAGATTAATGACGGTTTTTACTTTTTGAGCGACGGAGGCCTGGATTTGAGAAACTGCCAGAGGCCCACAGGTATGAAGTCCCACGGTCATTCTTTTAGAGTTGAGCTCTGCCAGAAAGCTAGGTTCGTCTTTGGAGACTTTGATTTGTTTGAACTCTACCTTTTCCAGTCCTTGAGCATTCTTCTCATGTCTCTTTCTACCAGTCTCCTGAAGCTTCCCATCCATATCAACGCTGGTTATCTTAATTTGATAAGCATTGCTGACCGTCTGTGACAGTAGGCCAATTCCGCCGCCAATATCAATCATTCGCTCAATCTGATTTTGGTGATAGAAGTGGCTGATCAAGGGACCTAATTGCTTAATCTCATGCTTCTTTTTGGGAATAATATATAGCCAACTATATTTATTCTCAGGCATCTCAGGGAGTTGAGGGGAAGCCGGAAAGCGAGTGAGGTTTTCTACCCCCTCGTAAAAATCATAAAGGCTTTTACCCTTCACTACATTTTGGTGTAGCTTTTTTTCCAATTGCAGTAAAAGTTCCATGTCTTCAATCTGATTGATTTCATCAAGCCATTCGGGATTAAAATTATCAAATGATTGAGGATAAAGAAGCATTATTTCGTTTTGCCATATACTTTGATATGGTTTTAAAAAAGAAACAATTTCCTTCATTCGAGCCTGTAAATTCATATAAAGGATATAACACAGCTTATGAATAATATAAATAAGATCGCCATTTTCGGTTTAGCTCGTTCTGGTCTTTCGGCCTTGAGGCTTGCTAAAAAGATGAACATAGAAGCTGTCGTCGTTAATCGCGGATCTGTAGACTCGTGGTTTAAAGACACTCAGGGACTGGTTGAGCGACAAAATTGTTATTCTGAGGATGAGGCGAGCGGTATCTTTTGTGAAGTTGAGCTTATTGTTCTTTCACCTGGAATTCCTAGAGAGCACAAAGTCCTTGAAGAGGCCTTAAAAAAGAATATTTCTCTGATTTCTGAAATTGAATTTGCTTATCGATTTCATTCGCATATTCCGGTGATTGCGATTACTGGCACCAATGGGAAAACCACAACGACCACAATGATTTCCGAAGCTCTCACGAAGCTTGGTAAAAAAGTTTTCTGCGGAGGAAATATTGGAATTCCGTATTGTGATATCGCTTTTGAAGAAGAAACACCTGATTTTGCCGTTATTGAAGTTTCAAGCTTTCAACTGGAAAGTATCACTTCTTTTCATCCTAAAGTTGCTTTGATCCTGAATGTTTTTCCTAACCATTCAGAGAGATATAGTGATGTGAAAGATTATGCTGTTGCGAAAAATAATATTTTTAAAAATATGACGGATAAAGATGTTCTCATTTTAGGTAAAGAAAATGCTTATCCAGATCTGATTCAAACAACTGCAAAGACCAATAAGTTTTCAATTCATGAGCTTACTGCAATTGAAACCGAATTGGATTTCTCTCGTGCTTACCTGAAAGGGGATCACAATAAGGCCAACTTTTTGGCAACAAAACTAACTCTAACAGCTCTTGATTTATACTCTAAGGATTTCTTTCAGCGCTTTATTGAGGATTTTAAGGGGGTGGAGCATCGTTTGGAGTTTGTCGGAGAGTTCAATGGACTGAAAGTTTACAATGATGCCAAATCAACAAATTCGCTGGCCACACAAACAGCAATTCGTGCATTTGCTGAGCCGATCTATCTCATTATCGGTGGAAAACTTCGCAATGAAAGTGATCGTCTTCTTCCAGAACTACTTCCTTTCAAAGATAAAATTAAAACCATTTTTCTTATTGGTGAGGTTACTCAAAGACTTGCAAAAGAATTGGGGAGTGATTTTAGTGTTGAAGAATGTTTTGATTTAAAAATGGTATTGAAGAGGGCCCGAGAGAGTCACCTAAAAGGAGAACTCGTTTTTTCACCGGCCCATCCTTCATTTGATCAATTCACAAGTTACGTCAATAGAGGTGAGTGCTTTAAGACTTGGACAAGAGAAATTTTAAATTAGCGTCTTGCCATGTAGTCGTTATAATTTTTATCAATGGAAGCCGGAATTCTTTCCACTGAGTGGTGAGGTACTTTTTCGGCCATGGCCGTTTCGAATGAGATTTTAACAACGAAACAAACGATGAGTACAACAACAACCGGACCGATTTTGAACTGCATACCACTCCCTCAAGTGCATATTGTTTGGAACACAGCTTTTTTATCGGAATAATCTCAGTAAACGTTTAATTTATTTTGGATTCTTAAAAATTTTGAAGTCTAACAGCAAGTTCCTTTAAAGTTTCTTTCGTATGGTAGAGTCCAAAACCAAATCTAAGCCGATCATTTCGGCGATCAATAAGAATTCCCAGCTTTTTTAGCCTTATTTCAATAGCTTGAGCTGTATTTTCGTCGCTGGCCAGATAGGTGATGAAGTGGCCATGCTCGGCCTGCTCATCCGAGGCAAGAAGCTTAAGACCTTGATTTGTAAGGGAATTATTGAAGAGGGAAAGAAACTCTTGCTGCAAAGTCTTCACGTGCTGGTGAATGGTCTCAATACTCAGATTGAGTTCAGTAAAAAGAGTCCAGACGCTTTTGAAGCGGTAAAGACCACTCATGTCTTGGGTTGAACCCATAAAGCTCATGAAGTCCTGAGAGTAGCCTACTAGCTGAGTTCCACTCTGAGAGAGATTGGCAAACTGAGCAAACCAGCCGGTATAGCTTGGTCGATAGGAGTTTTGCGGAATTACCATAAAGGCAGCTCCTTCTCCGCTCTGGGCATATTTGTAGCCACCTGCCAGATAAAATACTTTTCCTTCGAGGCGAGATAGATCAGTGGGAATCGCTGCAAAGCCATGATAGCCATCGATCACTACTGTCGTATCAGGAGAAACTTCACTAACAAGGTCTTCAAACTCTTCCATTGAAATCGCAAGACCTGAATCAAAGAAGACTTGGCTGATAAAAAAAAGATCGGGGTGTTTTTTTAATTCTGTTTCAAGCTCCGCGAAGAATGCTTCGCGATCATGAAGAAGATTGTCTGTTTTTATCCACGTCACTTGAACATTAGCCAATTCTTCAAGACGTCTGACTTGTCTTTTCCAAGAGTGAAATTCGGAGTCAGTTGTCAGAATTTTAAGAGATTCTTTTCCCAGATAGAGTGAAAGAAGTCTGGTTGTCAGCTCATGAGTATTTGGAGCAAAAACAATTTGCTGTGGATTTTTAATTTTTAATAATTCTGCAATTTTATTTTGGGCATAAGGAATAATTTCACCAAAAATTTTATCCCACTTATGATCACTTGTCTTAGCACAATCATCCCAGTATTCCAGATGGCCCGCGCGCGATACGTCCGGCCAGAAATGATGAGAATGGGCCGCCAGATGAATTTTATCACCATGGCCCTGGAGAAATCGAGAGTAGTGCTTCTTAAGATCTAAAACTGTCATAAGCGATATCCAGTTTGTTTTGGAGAGTTTTTGGTAAAACAGGAATCATATGCTTAGGAATGAGGTATCCGGCCAGATTAAAGAAATCCACAAAAGCACGGTTACGTTCTGTCGTTGATTTCAAATATTCATGACCTGAAGAACCACCAGTTCCAATTTTTGTCCCGAGAATCCTCTGAACCATTAGAGCATGACGATATCTCCAAGTGGTAAAGTTCTGATCAATCTCAACCATCGTATTAAGAATTCTAAAAGGCATCTGCAGTGCCGGTAAATCTCGGTAGAGATAAATGAAAACAGCCGAGAGCATTGCTTTATGGCCAAGTCTTACTTTGCCGTTTTTGATAAATTCATCGTAGATATTTTTATCAATAAGTGAATTGAAGCTCTGGCGAGAGAATTCAAGATTTTTAAGTTCCATCTCTCTTACTTTGTCACTTAAAGAAGGATTGGTTGAAATAATTTGATGATCTTGTTTGAGCATTTTTTCAACAGCTTCAGAATACTGCTGCCAAAAATTGAACTGATCTTCATTCGGAAAAGGCATGCGCTCAAGCCATGCTTCAACAAGTTCAAAAACTGATAGGCTGCTCTCTACAGTATCAAGTTTTGCTCTATCTTCAGCCTTTAGTCGTGAAGTAAAAAACTGTTTTTCAACTTCCATTCTGTGTTCCGGTTTAATGCCTAACATTGCTTCAATCATTCTAAACTGAAGGCTCTGAAAACCGGAAGCCGGAACAAGGTAATCACGAAATTCCATGAAATCCAGAGTTGTCATTGTCTCCATAACATTCATCTGATCAATCAGAATTTTTTGAATTTTAGTCACTCTCTCAAGACGATGGTGAATCGTCGCCAGATCTCCTGACGGAAGGAAACTTTGCTTCATTAACTCAATAACAGAACTGATTTCATGAATGATCTGCTTAAACCAAAGCTCATAAGTTTGGTGAATAATAATGAAGAGTGTTTCATCATGGGCTGCAGGACCATATTTAGCACTTTCTGGTGCCTGAGCATCAATGATTTTATCTAACTGGAGATAATCGCCATAATAAACGGGAGATTGAATTTTCACTCTGACACCTCTTCGATAATTGAACCAAACAGGTGGATATGTTCTCAACTTTCCCGTGAATTGTCGCCATTTTTTGAGAGTTATTGACCGATATCGGGCAGTTCAACGTAGCACTGTGACGAACCAAAACGATTCTGGGAACTTAATGGGGTTTGTGCCGCTACTTTAAAAGGAATCTTTTGATGCTGTTGATAAGAAGTTTGGGTATTCGGCTTTGTTCCCTTAGGGGAAATACTTGTTAAAGAGAGCTGAGAGGTTGAGATAATACTTTGATTAATCACCTTGGTGTTTACCCATCCATCATCGTGGTTATCTTGCCATGTTTTACCATAAGAGTTTTGCAGTCGATATTGCACGTTACATCCAGTGGCATCACAGACATTCCTCATTCCTACGATGGTGGTTGAGTGATAGTAACATTGGCCGTCGCTATTCTTTTCTGCACAAAAGGAGACTTCTACAGGTTGTTGCTGCTCGAGGTTTCCTTTTACAAATTTTAAGATGCCATCATTATTTGCTTGAGAGCCATAAGAGGGATAACGATGAAGATCGTAGGTCGGAAAACTGATATTTGGGTCCTGACAATTTTTTTTATAAAGAAACTTTGAACGGAGTTCTTCCACTTTTAGATTGCGACTTGTGTTCATGAGACTGAGCAATTCTTGAACATTTCCCATATTTTGACTGGCCATATCTTCGGCATGACAAGTTAGCATACTGTCGCTGAAGCCGCTGTTTAGGTCAGTTTTCATTTGATGGAAAAAGTCTTCAAAAGGCTGACTGTAGGGAAGTCTTGCCCAAGCATCAAAGTAGGTACAAGCATCATTAACAGCAGAGCGAGTTTGTGAAAAATTTTTTAGAAGTTTTTCAGGTTCCCCACCAACAGAGATTTGATTGTATTCCTTTCCTTTATAAAACTTTGTGAGATCAACAGCGGAAGCCCGATTTTGGGCATAACATTTCTGAGGATCTGTCGCTTGAGAGCACTTGAGATGCTCAAGTAAAAGCAATGAAGAAAAAGAATAACAAATACCGATGGCCCCTTGATCTCTCAGAGGAGGAAGGTTTTGCAGTTCCAGATAACTTGGATCACAGACCGGTTTTCGCGTGCCTCGTGATTCATAGGCATCGTAAGCGAAGACTTGAGAACTGATAAATAAGAATAGAAAGGGCCATTTCATTTTTTGGCATCCGTATTTTTTCGCCAGAGATCCCAGCTTAAAATGTAAGAGCCATCTTTGAAGATACAGACACTGTCTTGATCTAAATTAGGATGAGAGACAATCTTATCTGTTCCTCCCACATGGAAACAAAACTCACTGGCAGGATTTCCCTGCTTTCGTTTAAATGTCTTCCACTGGGACTGATAATCCTTCAGGGCCAGGCACTCTTTTTGGCAGTGTTCTGATACCCTCATTTCCCCCTTGGTAATGAACTTAAGTACTGTTTTTTCTTGGGTTTTGAGCTCCAAGGCGTGGGTTGAAACGGATAGTAGGATCAGCATGAAATAGTGCATGGCCAGCTTATCGGACAAAATTGCTCGCGCATTAAATAAATTATGCGAAGGGGCCTGTTTTAGGATATAGTGCTGGGGTCTTTTTTATAAATGCAAAAGGTTAGGTTATCTCTATGAAAAAAGCTTTTGATTTAGGTCCTGATACAATTAAGGCCAATATCCATAACTTAAAAAAGTTGTTATCCCAGAAAGGTCTGGATGGAATTTATATTTCTAGTTTCGATCAATTCTTAAATGAATATGTGCCTCTTGAGGATAACCACCGTTACTACATTACTGGTTTCACTGGCTCTATGGCCGAAGTTCTTGTTCCTACCACAGGTAAAGTTCGTCTTTATGTCGATGGTCGCTATCATGAGCAGGCCGATCTTGAAGTTAACCATGACGAAATTGAAGTGATGAAAGTTGGCGGAGATATTTCTACGACAGCTTCACTTGCATTAGATGTAAAAAATCTTGGAATTAAGAAACTCGGTTACGAAGCAGATAGAACTGCTCTTGGTTTTTTGAAGAAGCTATCTGAAGTTGCTGATGAAACAGTTCCACTTGAGACAGGTGCTCTTTCAAAGATTATTGATTTCGTTACTCTTCCTGAATTAAAAGAAGTTCAGTTTGTTCCTCGTGAATGGCGTGGAAGAGATACTCTAGAAAAAACGAGAGATATTTTTAAAACAAATAAAGAGGGTATGTTTGTAACAGCTCTTGATACGATCGCTTGGATCACAAACTGTCGTGGATACCATTTACCATTCCTTTCAAGCTTCTATGCTAAAGCTCTTGTGACGAAAGAAAAAGTTTATGTCTTTGTTGATCCAAAAACTCCAATCTCTCAAAAAGCAAAACAAGAAATTGGTCTAGAATGGATCTATATTGATTATGCAGATCTTGCTCGTGAATTAGAGCGTCTACAAAACACTCTTCATTTGGAGAACCTTCGTTTTGATCCTGGAATGCTTAACTCAAGCGATTACTCAGTTCTTCTTAAAGTTTTTGGGGCCCAAAGAGTGCAAGAGTACCCAGGTGGCCTTTACGAATACCAGTGTATTAAAGAGCCAGTCGAGCTTGCTCAAGTGGAAGAATCTTTCAAGAGATCTGATAAGGCCATTTTCAATACAATGAAGTGGGTGAAAGAATCACTTAAGGCCGGCAAGACAATTACTGAGCTTGATCTTTATAACCAAACAACAGTTTTCTATAAAGAGCAGGGTGCTTTTGATCAAAGCTTTAATACGATTGCAGCTGTTGGTCCGAATGCTTCAATCATGCACTACGGAAGTCCAACAGATAAAATTACCATTAAACCAGAACACATGATTCTCCTTGATTCTGGTGGTTACTTCAATGGTGGATGGGCAACAGATACAACAAGAACTTTCTTGGGCTGCACTGATAAATCAAAGGCAGACCCTAAGATGGTTGAGATGTACACACTTACACTTAAAGGTTTCCTTGCTTGTATTGGAGCTGTATTTCCTGAAGGAACAAAAGGAATGGTTCTTGACGGCTACGCACGTGGAGCTATGAGAAAACGTGGTTATGATTTTGGTCATGGGACAGGACACGGAGTAGGTGTACATGTGCATGAGCCAGGAGCAAGGATTTCAACGATCTCTCAAATTCCAATGAAAGAGGGTCAAGTGTGTTCAATCGAGCCAGGAATTTATATTCCGGGCTTTGGTGGTGTTCGTTTAGAGAACGTTGTAACAGTAGAGAAGCACCCGAAGTTTAAAGGGATGCTTCATTTCAGAACGTTCGTCTACATTGGATTTGATCCTGCTCTAATCGATATGAATCTTCTTAACGAAGAAGAAAGAGCTCAGCTTGATGAGTACGAAGCTGAGTGTTTAAAGAGAGGCACGAGCCTTCGCGCGCTTAAATAAGCGACCAAGTTCACTTAATAAAATCATAAGAACCAAGGCACCCAAAGTTGTAAAAAACGGCGGGGTCTTGGTTTCTTCAATTGTTCCCAGTAATCCGCATCCATCCATCTTCACAGGATAAAGATAACTCACTCCATCCACATCATCCTGACCGAGTTTCTCTCTCATATCGACTGTACGGTAGTACATGAGTGCTGCTTGATTTTCTGAATGACCAAGGCCAATGGCGTGACCGATCTCATGGGCAATAACTGAAATCTGCTCATTTCTATTCAATGAATAAAATGCATTAGAGGTGTCATTAATGAGAATGACCGCTCCGACAATTTTATCTTTTGAAAAATTATTGGGAACAGTTACTGCTAGTACGTTGCTTGAGTTGGAAAAGTTTGCGGCCTGATTATTACAGGCAATAATAATGTCTTTAACAGGAGGGATCGTCGCTCCTTGAGCAATACAAGTCGAATCAGTTGGAGGACAAAGGAAACCTGATTGAATATTGGCGATAGAAGCTGAGAAACCGCCATCTTTTAGTCTAAGAGCACTGGTTGAAACGGAATTCCAAAAATCACTAATAGAAGGTTTAATAAGAGATTTTAGTTCTTCTGGAGTAATCCCAGTACAAGTGGTATTTCCAGCAACGCTTACCTTTACATTATCATTTTTAAAAGCAGCACCAAAGTTGTTGTTCAGTGTGAATGAAAAACTTTGAGAGGCAAAAGTTAAAATAAAAAGAGCAATGATTGCTTTCATATTAAAGACCCCAATAGCGAGTAAGAAAGAGTGAGTAGGAAACTTGTCTGCTTTCTTCTTTAAAAATTTGGTATGTGTAGGTTTGTAAACGAAGAGACCAATTGTCGTAAAGAAATTCAACTCCAAGATCGAGAGTATTGTTTACGCTTGAGTGGTTTTCATCTGGATAATAAAACTCAGTGGTATCATTACCATTATTGAGTTGGGCCTTCCCACCTCGTCCATGCTGATTTAAGACAGAAACACTTGTTCCGAGCCTTAGCCACATCCACTCTGTAAGAGTGTAAGCAAAGTCTGCTCTAAAAAAGAAAATGTTCTTAATGATTTTTGAATCTTCATTAAATTTAGGAAGAACCCAAGAAATTTCCGGTAGGAATTTCCAGTTATCAGAAAGGGGAATGTTTAATCCACCACCGATAACTGGAGTGAATTCGAACTTTCTGATTTCGCCTTGGCCATTGGTTTGGACGGCATTGTAATTTTGGGTATGAGATCCGGCATGAAGTTGCCAACCATCAATTTTATCAGGCCCTTTGATTTGGGCAGAAGCGATGGATAAGTTTAGCAAAAGGATCAGGAATAAAAAGGGCTTCATGAGAATTCTTATTATAAAGTTGTTCAAGTCTAGTTATGATAAGAATAGACGTTAATTGAGGTAAATTCCAATGTTTAAAAATTTAGAAATACCTGCCCATCTCATTCCTAAAGATCCTCGTTTTGGTGTAGGTCCTTCCTTAATCCCACAGGCCTTTGTAGAGAAGTTGGCCCAGTCAAAAAATTATCTTGGGACATCCCACCGAAAAGACAATGTGGTTAAGCTTGTGCGTGAGCTTCAACTTGGTTTGAAAAAATATTTTAATCTTCCTGAGGGTTACGAAGTTGTTATCGGCAATGGCGGGGCCACTCTTTTTTGGGAGATTATGGGTCTCAGTCTTGTCTCACAAGGTTCTTCGCATTTTGTGTGCGGAGAGTTTTCTGAGAAGGCCTATAAGGCCCATGCCAACATTCCATGGATTAAAGCTGTTCGTGAAGATGTGGCCTTTGGAGAAAGTATCAAGCCTTTTCATAAAGAGGGTTTTGATCTGACTTGTTGTGTTCTTAATGAAACGAGCACAGGAGTGATGAACACTTATCTTCCGGAAAGAAAAGAAGGTCACCTTCTCTGTGTTGATGCCACTTCAGGGGCCGGACAGATTAAGGCCGACTTCAAAAAAATTGATGTTTATTATTTCTCTCCACAGAAAGTTTTTGCTTCTGAGGGAGGAACGTATATTGCGATCATGTCGCCGCAGGCGATTGAGCAGGCAATGAAGGTAAGTTCTCAAGCAGATCGTTTTATCCCGATTGCTCTTAATCTAAAAACGGCTATTGAGATTTCTCGACTTCACCAGACATATAACACTCCTTGTTTATCTTCACTCTTTTATTTGAATGAACAAGTAAAACTGATGAATAATCTAGGAGAGGAAGAAGTGATTAAAGAAGCCCAAGAAAAAGCGGCCATTCTTTATGACTGGGCAAGTGAGAAAAAATATCTTTCTCACTTTGTGAAGGAAGTATCTGCAAGATCTATTAGTGTTGCCACTATTGATGTTGATGATAAATATCCGATGAGTGAGCTCGCTCAGAGGCTAAGAGAATTAGAAATTGCATTTGATATTGAAGCTTATCGTCGTTTAGGCCGCAATCAGCTACGCATCGCTTTATTTCACAACGTTTCTAAAGATGATCTAAAAAAATTAACGCAAATCGTTTCTTACGCTATAGAGAACTGTTAGTTTTACCTTAAGTTTGAGAGCAATCTTTCAATAGTTTGCTCTCAATATGTAAAATAAAAATATCAAACACTTTCTCTTCTTGCTGAGAGAAGAAATTTCAAGTTATACAAGCTCCGTTTGAATTGATGAGTTCAAGGAGTTTGTTATGAAGTTTGTTCTATTAGCATTTCTCGTCTCTCTGCCATCATTTGCAGATGTCCTTCAAGGTAAAATCCACTCGATAGAAGAAGTAAAAGAAACAGGTGAGTATCTCATCAAATTTGAGAATGGGCGTGTTGCTTTCACTAAAGATGCAGGAGTTTTAAATAAGGGCCACGCCATAAAGGGGCAACTTAATAAAAAGCTTGAATTAACTTCTTATAAAGTTCTCTCAGAAGGGGAGGATGCTGTTCCTACTCCATTAAGTCTTGAGCCTTCGACTGAGAATTATCAGCCGTCAGTCTTAACTCAAGATCAGCTTCAAGATTTTTGGAAAAACTTAAAGACTGATTATACGAGAAAATCAGAATGCAGTGATCGTGCTTTTATTTGGGCATTTGAAGGCTGGAAAAAATATGGCTATCAGACAGAGATGGTTTATGCCTTTTTTACCGCTTCATACATAAATCGAAATCGTTTTAAGTGGTGGTTTCACGTAGCACCTCTTCTCTCTGTGAAAGTAGGAGATAAAATTGAAAAATATGTCGTTGATCATCAATTCCTTGATCGTCCAGTACCTATCAGAGAGTGGACCGATCTGATGGTATTTTCGAAACGTGAATGTAAACCGACTGATAAATTTTCTGAATACGATGTGAACCCTCAAACTGAAGATTGCTACCTGATGATTGATAGCATGTACTATCGCATCCCGGCCTATCTTTCAGATAAAGAAAAAAAGAATGTTCATAAAACAGAATTTAATGCAGGCGAGGTAAGAATGTCTTATGGCCTGGGGTTTAAAACAGGAGCTGATTCGCTATGAAAACATTAGTCCCTATGATGTTATTGCTTTTAGTTTCTTCGTGTGGAAAAAGCAGCGGAGGATCTGGAGGGCAGGTGATTAACAGTATTGAGAAAGAAGAAATTGTTATGAAGGAGGGGAAATATGTGGCGTTTCTTAGACCGATTAACTCGACGGTTAATGGTTTTATTCCTTTCGGTAGAGCGGAATTGTCTCTCCAGGCGGATGTATTAAACATAACAACTTACTTGGATGATGATCAGAGAGTGATGCATATGCAGAACATTTTCTCTGCTTCGAAATGCCCAACACCAGCTGATGACAGGAATAAAGATGGCATCATTGATATTAAAGAAGCCCACGTTGCTTTAGGTAGTGTTTTAATTCCTTTGGATAATGACATTACCTCCAGGAAAGAGGGCGAGGGACAATATCCTAAGGGGCCGAGTTTTACCTATAATAAGAAGGCCAACTGGTCAGATATTTTAAAAGATCTGCAAATGCCTTATGGTCCTGATCATTACTTGCTCAAAGGAGACAGTTTAAGTCTGGAAAACCGAGTGATCCTAGTTCAAGGGACTTCGGCATCAGGACATCTTCCTAGTACAGTAGCAAGTATTGAAAATCTTGAACCTCATATCAGTGTTCCCATATCTTGTGGTGTGATTAGGCCAATTTAATTCCTTTATTTTCAAGTCTTTCAAAAGCTTAGCCGAATAGGTCTCATGGAGAAAAAACCCATGAGACCTATTTTTCTACTTTCTTTTCTTATTTTGCTGTCTTGTACAGGTGAAAAAAAATCACCCAAAAGCTTAGCATTGGTGTGGCAGCAGAAATCGTCATCGCAATCTGATGAACTCGTTCGTAGTGTCGCCTCAGTTAATGGTACGGCCATGTGCTTGCAGAGTAATTTTAATGTTCCGGCACTCAAGAGCGAGATTGCTAACTACGAAAAAACATTCAGCAACAAGAGTGCATCTGCCGGATTTTGGAAACATCTCGAATTGAGTATGTTACCGTTTCCTCAAGCTCAATTCTTGCGCCAGTTCGGAGATAAAATAGGAGACCTGCAATACAAAGATAGTATCGACTATTCTGGTTGTGGAGATCTTCCATGTATTTTCAATCGCATTTATAAGAAGGGTGATGATTACATCGGCGGATATGTTCACTATTTGTGGTATCTCAAATTTGGTAGCTATCTTGCAGCTGATAACTCTATTCCAAGCTATGACTACAGCCCTGATAGAGTAGGTGTTTATGGTGGTCGCAGCTGGCCTTTGAGTGCGTATCTTTTTAATGATGCTGAACTCTATGGGCTTTGGAGAGTAACTCATCTTTTAAAAGAACCATTTACAACAATGACTCTCTTTCGCGAACTACAAAGGCTTCCTCGTGGAGCTAATTTTGAGAATGCGAGTCCCTTAACTTGTGGAATTGCTTCTTCAATCGGAAATGTATTTGTTTCTGATGGATGTTTGAAGGTTGAAAATCTCAATAACGATGATGGATTCCTCTATATAGGTGTTGTTCATGAAATGTCCCATATTCTTGATTATCATGAAGCAAGAACACGTTATGTTGGTAAAACTTATCGCTCATATGAGCCTGACTATACAAATGTCGCGGGATTTTATCGTGAAGAGTATACAGATGCTAACGGGAAGCTCGTTTATCAGTGGAAAGTAAGGCCAGGGGCTAAAGCAATCAGAGACTACGCGACGGCAAGTCCTGCAGAGAGCTTTGCTGATACCTTAGCCTATTTTAGACAAAGTGGAGATGAGACAAAAAGTAAAATTTCGAATGAACACTTTTCTTGGGTATCAAGAAATTATTTTGCCAACGAAACTTATGATACGACTGGAAACAGAAGTCGTTTGATCAAGCAGCATGGTTCTGTAGCGAGCCGAGGTATTTTAGGTAAAGTTGTAGATTGTTCAAAGAATTCTAAATCTTATCATTCTGATTATTTCACGATGAGAGATTTTCAGGATGCTCAAATCGCTCCTTGGATGCTTCGCTGCCTCGGACATGAAGCAAAAGAAATCGCAGAGATGATCACTGCACGTGTGAAGGTTTATGAACCAGATGGTTGCGGATTACTTTCAAGATCAGAAAAAAGATTCTGGGATGAAGATTTAAAAGAATATCTCAAAGGACAATTCTCTGTTTATGTCAGTGAAATGACAAAAGATCCTAAGTATCTAGAAAAAATTGGTAATCTTGAAAATATCGTTGCTAGCCGCCAGTATGCCAATGAAGCTATTTATGCTTGTTATCAAGGTAGTAGCCTTAAAGATATGAGTAGTTGCTATCAAGAAAAAATCAATCAGATTATTTCCGAAATAGGAGTTGGGCTAAGGCTTCCAGATGAGCAAGCTGTCGAGTTAGTTCGTCTTTATGGAGAGGCCCATCCGTACTCGGTTGTTGTGAATGAGTTGTTCTCATCATTCAAAGGGATTTTAGATCAAAATGCAGAAATGATTGAAAATGAAACTCAATATTTTTGGCAGGCATGTGTTGATGTTCCGGCAGATGATACTTACCGTCCAAGAGGAAAATATTTTAATCCAGTCAGAGGATATGCTGTCAGCTCAATTGTCAATTGTGTGAATGATGGTTTCCCATCTCTTGTTACCCAAGTGACAAGGGCCCTTGAACTGGAAGGGCAGAAAGTGACTCATTCTAAAGAAGAGGAAATTCTTGTTGAATTCCTCGTTCCTCGTATTAGTGATTTGATTACGACTCTTCATCTAAAGGCCACAGCTGAGGAGAAGGTCGAGCTATCCGGCATTGTCAAACAGTACTATGGAGGAATTCGTCAGGATCTTTTAAGTGATTTTTCTTGGGTCACAACTCTGAATAATCAAACGACACTACTACTAAGCTGTCGTGACTATGGATTAAAGAAAATCGACTATCTTCCTCGATTCCACGTGAAGCGAGAAGTTTTTGGTAATCTACTATCAAGTGAAGTCTGTCGTGACATTTTACAAGATCCTACCTTCACGAAATTTGTTGAAAATAGTAAGTCAAAAATAGAAGCAGAAGTTTATTCAAGAATTGATCAAATATTCAATACTGCCGCAGAGGAGAGAGCACTACATTGTAGGACTATCATTCCTTGGAAGTGGGAAAGAACGAGAGCAACTGTTAGAATTCCACGCCAGGCCTGTTTAACTATGGGTTGGAAAGATGTAGAAGAGACAGTTGTTAACGAGCTTATGAGAAGTTCTGACTTAAAGAAATTGAAATTAAGCACTGAAGAACTCAAAGCTGAGATTAGTTCAAGAGCTCCACGAATAAGAGCTGCAGTTGAAGAAAAACATTTCTAATAAAGGGCCCTTGAAAAGAGGGCCCTTTTATATTCAGAATTGCTAAAAAATTAAGGACTCCTAAGATGCTGAATATAGGGAAGTCTCCGTTTTATCTTTTAAGTCTTGTTTATGACCAGCCGAATAGCACATATGGAGAATAAACCATGAAACCAATACTATTTTTATCAGCATTATTTCTTATTTCTTGTGGGGCCCAAAAAAATGATCCTCATTATGGAACCACAACAATCAAAGAACTAATTGATGTGAAGGGAGAACCCATCAAAGAGGAAGTCATTCCGGTAGATGATTCCAAAATTCTTCACTACAAAAATGATGAAAAGTATCAGGTGCAGAATGGTGTCGTCACTAATGGTTACATCAATCCTACCAATGAAGAGAGAACTCTTATTTATTGGAAGCATGCTTTCAAAGATTGCGATGTGAAAATTCAGAAAATCACAGAGAAAATTGTTGGCCATGAGAAGCCTGAGTTCGTCATGAAATGTGATGCGAAGGGGACTGGGGTCGTTTATACCGAAGACTCGGATATTGTATTAAGGGTGATTAAGTATGAAACGAAGTAATTACATCATATATGCGATGGGTGCATTGGCACTTGTTGCTTGCTCAAAACCCAAAGCACCTAAGTCGATTGCGACTGCTTGGCAAGATATGCATCTGCAATCGAGTGAGGATACTCTTGTAAGGTCTATTGCTTCAAATAATCAAAAAGGGATGTGTTTAAGTAACATCTTTACTGTTGATACTCTGAAAAAAGAAATTGCTCAATACGAATCCAAGGTTTCTGGAAGAGCTGTATCGGGGACTTGGAAGCATCTGGATTTATCAACTCTACCGATACCACAGGCCAATTTCCTGAAAAAGTATGGTGATAAAATTGGTGATCTGGCCAACCCTGAGAGTATTGATTATTCAGGTTGCGGTGATGTTCCTTGTATTTTTAACCGAATTTATAATAAGGGAAATAATAATGTAGCTGGATATGTCCACTATATTTGGTTTCTCAAATTTGGACATTATCTCTCAGCTGATAATATGATTCCTGATCAGCGATCTCCTAATCCTGGTGTATACCAGGTTGTCGTCAGCAGACCTCCAGCTCCGGCCGCTGAAGTCTATGCTGATAAAAGTTTTCCCATTTCATCTTATCTCTATAATGAGACAGAACTTTATGCTTTATGGAGAATCACGCATCTCCTGAAGGAACCTTATACCAACCTAACAAACTTAAATGAGGTTCAACGTATTCCACGCGGAGTTGAGAACTTTGAAGGTTACAAAGTAGGTGCTTGTGGTCTGGCCAGTACTGCTGGGCATATTAGACTTCAAGATGGTTGTTTAACAACTTCGATGATGAATAAAGATGAAGGGTTCTTGTATGTAGGTGTGATTCACGAAATGACTCACATGCTGGACAACCTTCAGGCCCGTGAGAAAAGAAGTAATCAGTACTACCGTTCATATGACAAAGATTATCTAGATCTCGTTGGCTTTTACAAGCATGAGTACACGAATGCCGAAGGTAAGTTTGTATCTGAGTGGAAGTTAAAACCTGAAGCGAGAACAATTCGTGATTATGCAGCAACTTCTCCAGTAGAGAACTTTGCAGACACTCTGGCCTACTTTAGACAAGAAGGTGACAGAACCAAAACTAAAATTGACGATGTTCAATATAATTGGATTAGTGGCAATTATTTTCATGGCGATAGCTATGACAAAATAGGTAACAGAGAAAGACTTCTTAAAAAATACGAATCCTCTTTCGCTGGCAAAGCTTTAACGAAAGTGATGGACTGTACAGCAAGCGAGAAGGCATATCAGTCAAATTATTTTTCTGCAGCAGACTTTAGTGTCAGCTCTGTTAGTCCATGGGTATTACGTTGTTTAAGTCATGAGGCTCAATTGATGGCCAGCGAAGTCACTTCGATGGTTAAAATTTATGAACCAGATGGTTGTAATACACTTGATTCGGCACAAGATCAAAATCAATGGAATGTTCTTGTTAAAAATTCTCTACGTGAAAGCTTTAAAACTTATGTGACAGAAATGTCTAAAGATCCTGCTTATGTTGAAAAGATGAAATCTTTCAATAATTTGCTTAGTTCTCGCAGACTAGCTAACGAAGCATTCTTTCAATGTTTTAAAGGCAGTGTCTTTGATGACCTAAAATCTTGTTACGATGGAAAAGTTACTCGTGTTGCTTCAGCAGAAGCTATTAACATGGGACTGCCGGAATCTCATGCTCAAGAGCTAGGCGTCTTGTATTCAAATGCTCATGCTTATTCTCGAGTATCGAGTGATCTTTATAACAGCTATAAGAATCTTCTTGATGCTAATGAAGAATTGATTACTTTGAAGTCAGAAGACACATGGCAGATGTGTTTGAACATGAATCATAATGATGATGCTGCTCCCGCAGGCACCCTCTTTACCCCGGCGAAAGGCTACCTTGTGAGTTCATTCTTTAATTGTTTGAACGCTCAGATGCCGACTGCGATGACTGAATTTGTTCGTGAACTAGATTTCAACGGACAGAAGGTCGTTCATCCAATCGAAGAACAAATTATCCTCGAGTTTTTAAAACCGAAAATGGTAACTCTGATGAGAGGTTATCATGAGACATCAATGGCCGAAGAAGCACAAGAGCTCCCGGTTATCTTCTCTCAAGATGCAGATAAAATCCGTGAGTTTCTTGTTTCTGACTTTTCGTGGGTGAGTAGCTTAACTGATAAATCTTCAGTGATGAGTTCTTGTCGAAATCTTGCTTTAGGACAAGTGACATTTCTACCTCTTTACCATCTAAAGCGTGAAGCTTTCAGTTCATTGATTATGAGTGGCCCTTGTCAGGATGCTCTGGGAGATGAAGGGTATAAGAAATTTGTTGAAGCTTCTCAAAAGGAAGTTGATAACCAGATCTTCTCAAGGGTGGAAGCTCTGTTAGAGGCAAAGGCCGATGAGAGAGCGCTTCACTGTAAGAGTGTTATCCCTTGGAAATGGGAGAAAACAAGAGTGACTGTGAGACTTCCACGTAAGGCCTGTCTTTCAATGGGATGGAAAGAAGTGGAGAAGAAAACAGTTGAAGAGCTATTAAATGATTCGGTAGCAAAAAGATTTAATATGAAGAAATCAGATATCGAGCAAAAGGTTTCTTCTTATGAAGATGTTGTGAAAGAAAGAATTTCTGAAAAGCATTTCTAATTGAAAACAAGTTCCCTGCAAAAGAAAAGGCCCTCGAATGAGGGCCTTCTTATTTTTAAGAGTTTTTGTTGTATCCTGCGAGGAATTCATTTTTAAATTCTAAATAACGATCTTCCAAAATGGCCTGACGAGCGCGAGTGGCCATCGATTTATAGAATGAAATATTGTGAGCTGTTGCTAGAATTTGTCCTAGAATTTCATTCGAATCAAAAAGATGTTTGATATATGAACGGGTAAAGTTCGTATTCACATAATCTTTTAGATTTGGCTCAATCGGGAAGAAATCTCGACGATAGTTCTTATGTTCAATTCTAATTTTACCGCGGTTCGTGAATAGGGTTCCACCACGAGCAAACTTCGTAGGAATGATACAGTCACTCATATCAACACCGTGTTCCCAGATCATCAGTAGATCTTCCGGCATACCAACACCCATTACATAGCGTGGTTTATCCTTCGGCATAATTGGAGCTGTATAGCGAACGATTTGCTCCATATGTTCTGGACCTTCACCAACAGATACTCCACCGATAGCATATCCTGGCAGATCACGTTTAGTTACTTCCTCAACACAGATCTTTCTATACTTCTCATAAACTCCACCCTGGATAATCCCAAAGAGAGCTTGATTAGGTTTATCCCAAGTCTCAATACAACGATCTAACCAGCGGTGAGTTCTAGCGATTGAGTTTTCAACATATTTCTCTGTGGCCGGATAGGGAATACACTCATCAAAGGCCATCATAATATCAGAACCTAGGTTCTGCTGAATTTGAATAGAAGTTTCTGGAGTAAGAAGAATATTTTCTCCTTTTGCTCCCTTGAAGTTTGCACCTTCTTCAGTAATCGAGTTTTTCTGTAATGAGAAAACCTGGAAGCCGCCTGAGTCAGTAAGGATTGGTCTATCCCATGCCATGAATTTATGAAGACCTCCGGCCTTGGCAATCAAGTCAGAGCCAGGTGTTAAATGCAGGTGATAAGTGTTTGAGAGAAGAATATGAATATCTAGATCAACTAACTCTTTAGGCTGAAGTGCTTTGATCGCACCATGAGTTCCCACCGGCATGAAGACGGGTGTTTCAATATCTCCGTGTGGAGTATGAATAATACCTGCTCTGGCACCACAGTGTTTATCAACGTGTTGAAGGGTGAATTTAAAATTGTTGTTTACTTCAGAACGAACATTCATGAGTGAATTTCCTTTTACGGCTTGAGTTTTCCAGAGGACAGTACCCCGGCATTTCCAGTAGGAAAGTGATATGGCCCGAATCTATCATTTTATTATTCCTTTGTTGAGCATATTTCTAGTTAGAGTAGATCTTACAGACCTTCATCCGCTTTATTTAGAAGCATCGGAATTACAAGTCCTTGATGGCGATACTGTACGAGTTAAGTTAGGGGGAGGGTGGCAGAAAGTAAGACTAAATTTCATCGATGCTCCGGAGTTAGGACAGCAGGAAGTGGGATCAATATCGGCCAATTGTTTGAAGAAAAATCTCTCCTTTCCGTGGATGATAAAAGTCGATGGATTTGATTTATATAGAAGAATTTTAGGGGATGTGAATGGGGTATCAATTCATCTTATTCAAGAGGGTTGCGCCTATCTTTATCCCTATGCCCGTTTCTATCACCTGCGGCAGAAGGGTGATTACCTTCGTGCTCAAGAGCGCGCTCGTCGTTTAAAGAGAGGTCTCTGGAATTTCAAGGTGTTAAATCCTCGAGATTATCGAAAAAGCAGGGCTAAGTTCCAGTAAAAATTACCCTTTAAGACTGACAAAGAAATGGGGCCATGGTAATTGAGTGCAATTAAAACTCTAAAAGTGAAAACGAGGCCACCATGCCCTTTATGAAAGAACTCCATCCTCAACTTGAGGGCTACTTTGCAGAATCTGGATTGAAAACTCCAACTGCTATTCAACGTAAGGTTATTCCTGAAATTCTAGATATGAAATCAGTCATCGTATTAGGTGAGACTGGTTCTGGTAAAACTCTTTCTTATGCACTTCCGCTGGTAAGTAAAATGAAAGAGAGAGAAGAGCAAAAGGGTGCAAACTCAGTAAAAGGTGCTCCGCTTATTTTAGTGGTTGCTCCGACTCGTGAGCTTGCTAGTCAGATCTTCCAAGTTTTCAAAGGAATTTCACATCACGCTAAACTGAGAATTAGAGATTTAACCGGTGGTGACACTCACGCTAAGATGAAGTCAGTAGCAGCAACAAGCTATGAAATCCTTGTAGCAACTCCATCTCGAATTAAATCGGCGATTCAGAAAAAAGAACTTTCACTTTCACAGCTAAAGTATGTTGTCTTTGATGAAGCAGATCAGCTGTTTGATATGGGATTTAAAAAAGATCTCGATTTCGTTTCTGAATACTTTGACTTAAATCAAACAGGTCTTGCTTTTATTACAGCAACTCTGCCGCAGGAAATTGAAGAATATCTTATCGAAAAATTCAGTGAGGCTAAATTTACTAAAATTGCTTCAGACGTTTCTCATGCTCCTCAGAGTCGAATTGAGACATATAACGTTCGCGTCGCTCCAGCTGAAAAAGACATGGTTGTTCGCATGTTCCTAGAGAAGCAGGCGCAGGGAAGAGGGATCATCTTCACTAACCAAAAAAATCAGGCAGAAGATCTATTCAAGTATCTTTCTGAAAAAATGCCAAAGCTTAAAATGAAGTTACTTCATGGTGATCTTGAGAAGAAAGAGCGTGAAGCAGCGATTAGATCATTCGTAGAAAAAAAATCGCAGGTACTGGTCGCCACTGATGTTGCTGCCCGTGGAATTGATATTCAAGACCTTGTTTGGGTTCTTAACTATGGTCTTCCTAAAACGGCGATCTATTACCTTCACAGATGCGGTCGTGTGGCACGTGGTGGACGTAAGGGTATTGTTTATAACTTAGTGGCAAGTCACGATTCTAAGATGATTGCTCAGGTAAACGATGCGATCAAAAATCAAAAGCATCTAAATTTAGATATCATTCCTGAAGAAAAAATGAAAAAGCAAGGGGAGCCTAAGAAAGATAAGGGCCAAACTGCTAAAAAAGCGGCCCCAGCGCCTCGCAGAGGAGCTTCAAGGAATTCAGGTGGTAAACAAGAAGTGCCTGCAGCTCCGAAAAGAAACCGCGGAATTAGAAGAAGATAGACAGATAAGCGGAACTCACTAAAATAGAGGTACGTGAATTTGTTAGAGAGGCGGATGAAGATGAAAATTCTAGTTACTGGTGCGACGGGTTTTGTAGGTCAGGTTGTGGTTCAACAGTTGATTGCTCAGAATCATGAAGTGGTTGTTCTTACTAGAAACATAACTAAAGCTGTCCTCATTCTAGGAAGTAAATGTCAGTTCTTTCAATGGGCAGACACGAATGAACTTCCGCCGACGGAAGCATTCGAAGGTGTCGCTGGTGTGATTAACCTAATGGGTGAAAATATCGGAGCTAAAAGATGGAGCCCAGAGCAGAAGAAAGTGATCTACAATTCAAGAGTAGATGGTACTGCACGTCTTGTTGATAGAATCAAAACCTTAAAAAATAAACCACTGGTATTCGCTTCTGCCTCTGCTATCGGTATTTACGGAGTAAGAGGCAGCGAAGAACTAGTGGAAAGTTCTGATCTTGGTCAGGATTTCTTATCTTACGTTTGTAAGGATTGGGAAGCGGAGGCTTTCAAAGCTCAGGCCCTGAATGTACGCACTGTCGTTCTTAGAACAGGCGTTGTTCTTGGTCGCGGAGGCGGGGCACTTCATAAAATGCTTCCAGTATTTAAAGGCTATCTTGGTGGAGTTATGGGTGAGGGGACTCAGTACATGAGTTGGATCCATGTTGAGGATCTAGCAAGTATGTATGTTGAGGCCATCACAAATCCTCATATTCAAGGTGTACTAAACGCAACGGCACCTTATCCTGCAACTAATGCCGAGTTTACCAGATCTCTTGGTAAAGTTTTAAAGCGTCCTACATTCGTTAAGGTTCCTACTTTTGTTCTTAAAAAGCTATTGGGTGAGATGGCAACACTTGTTTTAGATGGCCAGAAAGTTCTTCCGGCCAAAATTAAAACAGAGCGTTTCCGCTATCGTTACCCAACCCTTGAAATGGCATTAAAAGAAACTGCCTATTAAGTTGAGATAATAATTTGTTTGGTGCGAGTCATCTCCTCGATAGAGTATTTGACTCCGCCCATCCCTAGTCCTGATGCTTTGTGACCTCCAAAAGGCATCCAATCCACTCTAAACGCTGTATGCTCATTAATCACCAGACTCATTGCTGGAAGAGCTTTAATGGCCTTCATAAAGATGTTCATATCGTTAGTGAAGATGCTGCTTTCAAAAACAAGTTCTGTTTCACTTAGTGAGTCCATCAGTATATCAAGATTTTCAAATTCATTAATACAAACCACCGGCCCAAAAACTTCCTCATTCATTAACTTGCTCTTCTCACTCACATTAAACAGTACTGTCGGGTGGAGAAATTGCTGATGAGACCCTTCAGTTGAGTTACCAATGAGAAGTTTGGCCCCAAGATGAACAGCTTCCTCAATCCAGGATTTAATGCGTACTACTTCTGAGGGACGAATGAGCGGGCCCACATCTGTATCAGCAAGAGTAGCACTTTGAGTTTTCAGTTTTTTAGTTTCCTCTAAAAAGCGATTCACAAATACTTCTCGAATACTCTGATGAACAAAAATTCTTTGAGTGGAAATACAAACCTGACCTGCGTGATAGAAGGCCCCTTTGATCAGACTTTTCACTGCACGCTCAATATCTGCATCAGCGCATACAATAGCGGGAGCAATTCCTCCATGCTCAAGAGCAAGTCGTGTACCTGCTGCGAGCTTACTGCGAAGACTCCAGCCCACTTTGGCCGATCCAATGAATGAGACATATCCAAATGCTTTATTTGCCACCATCTGTTCAATTTCAGCAACGTCACAGGGAGCAATAGTTAAAACTTCAGGGGGAAGATTTGTTTCAAGAAATAATTTTTTTAATTGATAGGCGTTAAGAGGAGTTCCTGGAGACGGTTTTAAAACCACGACACATCCACTTGCTAGCGCACATCCTACTTGGTGGGCCAAGAGATTTAGGGGATGGTTAAAGGCCGAAATTGCAAGAACTGGTCCGATAGGTTCCTTCATTGTGAAAGCGATTTTACCAAGTGCTGCACTTGAGCGCTCCATAGGGATCATTTCACCATGAATACGAGTGGCCTCTTCAGCACAAAGAGTGAAGGTAAGAGCTGCACGTTCGACTTCAATGAGAGCATCTTTGAGCGGTTTTCCACCTTCGATTGCAATGAGGTGAGCAAAGTTATCTTTCTCTTCCAGAATTCTTTTAGCGATATGCTTGAGGGCCAGGGAGACATCAAGTTTACTGACCTTCTGAAATGTCTTCTGAAAATTTTTAAGTTCATTCATAAGAAGGCCAATATCTTCAGCATTGGCCAATTGAATATTTGTCATAGTTTTTAAATCATTGGGAGAGTGAAGTTCCTGGTATTTGCCATTTGATTTGGTAAAAAGGAGGGGATACTTCTGATTGATTTCAAACATACAACTTGTCCTTATTAAAGCGTCTCGTTTACACTATTAACTATGAAGATCATTCTCCTAAAAATATTGATTTTGTCGATACTATCTGTGTCTTGCAGCAAAAAAGTCAGACTCTTTAAAGAGGATCTGTACCGATATGCAACTGGCAAGGATGAGCGAGTTGAATTTGTTTTAGGAAGTACTTTTGAAGGCAAGCTTTCAACTTGTGAGAATTATGTCGGTGACTGCATTAATGTTTTTGGCGTCAAATTAGGAATGATTTATTTTCAGGCCGTTGAGTTTCAGACTGAAGAGGGCGCACAAAATGCTGCCAAAAAATATCGTGGGTATTTTTATCGTAACTGGTTCTTTGATGATGTGAGCGGAGAGCCGGCACTAGAAGAATTAATGGTAAAGTTAGAAGCCAAGAAACCTTGAGAAGTTTTTCTCAAAAAAAACTAATCGCTCAAGCCACACATCTTTGAGTTCAGGGTATTCGCTAAATTCCTCCAACGTCTTTCTAAAAAGAATAAGCCAACGTGCTAATTCTCCCTTATGAATATTCATTGGAATATGAACGCCCATCAGATCAAGTGGTGGGGTGATAGATTTAACACTTCGATTTAAGAGTTGAGTTTCCCAGAACAGAGCAATGCGTGGAATATGGGTATCAAAATCTTGAATGCGCCAGAAGTGATAACCGATAAGAATATCTACTCGGGCCTTGGCATAAAATGATTGTGTTACTTTAAGAATGTATTCTTCCGGACTCATACCGGTTCCTTCAGGGTGCCGAGCCTTGAAGAAAAACATTGAACCAGATGCTTCGAAGTAAAGCCCTGATCTGCAAAAAATGAAAGGTCTTCTTTTTCCTGAAAGCTCAATTTATTTAAGTTTTTTAAGATATGACACTTACGAGAATATGAGTGTTCAAAAAATTTAAGAAGAGCGTATTGGATATAGAGTGTATCACTCACTTGAGATTCATTCATGGCCTCGAAAGGAAATGGTTCAAAGAAGAAGTTACCATTTTTCCCTTCAATCATCAGGATGCAGCCTAAAACTTTTCCTTCTTTTTCAAAGGTAAGGAGGCCCGCATTCATCTTATTCCAGATCTCGAGAGTCTTTTCATCAAAAGGAATAGATTTTGGGGCTTCAAGAATGTGAGGATATTCTCCCAGCTCAATTTGATGAGTGCGATGAAGATTTTTCCAGAGATTCTTGATTTCGTTTTGAGTTTCTCTCTCAAGGCTGAGCAAGTACTCCTGATAAGTATTCGACGTTTTTACCAAAGGACCCAGGTGATAATGATCCTTTTTAAAAGAATGCTGGGCATTCTCCAGTAGGTATCCTTCCTGTGTGGTCTTATGGTGAAAAATATTAAAGGCGACAATATCTTCACGAGTCAGGTATTTACCAAGAATTTCCTGAATCTTCTCACGACTGCCAATGCCAGCCTTTTGGCCGAAAACATCAGTTCCAAGACTTGTTCCTTTGAGATTCCAATCAAGCTGTTTCCAGTGTTTGTGATCCTTGTTCCAGAACTTCATCTTTTCCGAGAATGTACGAAAATCTCCGGTGAGAAACTGAAGTCCGATATGAGCAAATCCTACTGGTTGATTTTGAGTTGGACCAAAAAAAAGATAGTAGGTAAACATCTCTGATTCAGGAGATTCATCATGCTTTTTGATAAGAAAATCAAAATGAGGAATTTCCTCTTCGAGCAATAGCTCGATACTAGGAATAAATTCCTGTTCGATTTCGTGAATAGAGTGATATTGCTGAACAATAAGCATGTCTTAATTGTGAATGAATTCACCTATAGAGTCAAAGGCCTAGAGTGAAATTTCTTTTGCACAGTATGGACAAAGTTTCCAGAATTGAGCATCAAGTGTTTTGCCACAACCGCATTCAATGTTTGTTTCGAAATCCTCGAAAGAATCTCCTAAAACAAAGATGTCGGCCCGCATGGCCCTGACGGTAAGGGAATTAGCTATGTATCCTCCTGGTATAAGAGGGTCGGGCTTAAACATGGCAGGAGAGATCTTTTCGTCTACTCGAATCTTGACTTGAATATCTTCGCGTTCTGCTAAATCGAAGTTAGGCTGCTCAATATGATTTTGAATTTTTTTAATCTCTTCAAGCAGCGAATTAGGATTTTTTAAGTCTTTCATTTCTCACTCCAACGATGCTCAAGCATAGCGATAATTTCGCGCACACTTCTTTGATGTTCATTGAACCATTTCCACGGAGCAGGCTTAATATTATTTAAGTCTTTCTTAAAAAAGATTCCCTGCGAACCCATTTCTTCAATTGTTCTTAGTGTCCATTCTACTACTTCAGGAGATTTGGAATAGAGAAGTTTTTGAAGAGCTTCTAAAAAACTAAATTCAACTCGTTTACCTTGTTGCTGATATGAGCTCAGAATATGTTTGCGAGAAGCATTGAGTGCAAATACTAGTATTTCTGAATCAGTCTCTGCATTCAGTATCTTGAGTAAAAGAGGCTCAAAAGCGGGGTGAAAACTCATGGAGTGCTCAATAATACAGAGGACTTTTTGAAGTTCTTCTCCTTGGGAAGTAGCAAGAATTCCCTCTAACTCCTTGAGTTCTTGTGTATTAAAGCGGCGAAGAGCACGACCGCCGAGCTTTAAATCCTCTAAAATATCTTTATAGATAGTGTTGATTTCCATGCCCTTTATTATCTCTATAAAGTCAGTGAGTTGTAAAATTTACGCAAGCTTCCAATTTAGTATTAACTCTTTGTTTTCAGGATGGGCCCTCCGTGCTATAGTGCGCGCCAATGGTTACACTTCTTATTAACTCCATTTATCGCGCTACTGAAGGTGAGGGAATCCACATTGGGATTCCGCAAATCTTTGTACGTTTTCAAGGCTGCCATATTGGTTGCGTGAACTGTGATACCAAAGAATCTTGGGACTTTGATCCAGCATTCACTATGGAGCTAGATGAAGTGATGGAGAAGGTGGAAGTTCTTTCTCAGAATTTGATCAAACGTGTTTCTATTACCGGTGGAGATCCTCTTCACCCATCTCATGTTCCTTCGCTCAAAGCACTGGTTCAAGAATTGAAAGCAAGAAACTATTTTGTGAATCTTGAAGCGGCCGGAACGCGTATTGTTCCAGAAGTTTTTGATCTGGTTGATTTCGTCTCTTTTGATATCAAAACTCCTTCAACTCAAGTGAAGACTTCTCGTGATGTTCTTTCACGTTTTGTTGAAGCTTACGGGCAAAAAGCTCAAGTGAAGGCCGTGGTTTTTGATAAGAAAGATTTCGAATACGTTTTTGATTTTTATAAGAGTGTTCCAGAGAGTGTTCGTTTTAAACCGTCTTGGTGTCTTACTCCATGTTATGAGCCAGGCGAACCGTTCCCGATGAATCGCTTCCAGCAAGTGATTCGCCTCAATGAAGATTTTGGACTTCCATTCCGAGTTATCGGTCAACAGCACAAATGGGTGTTTGGGCCGGAAGAGCGTCTAGTTTAATTTTCTCGCGCCCATCGCTAGCATTACCCATCCAACAATGAAACTAACTCCGCCAAATGGCACGATTATCGCAATTGCTTTAACTCCTGTTACGACATAGCTGTAGCAACCAAAAGAGAAGAGAAGAATTCCAATGGAGAAAAAGAGGATTGGTCTTGTGATATTCATCTGAGGCTTAATCAGGGCGATGATGCTGGTAAGAAGAATGGCAAAGGCATGATAGAAGTGATAGCGCACTCCTGTCTCAAAGGTAGCAAGCTTAGAGGCTTCGACCATTTTCTCTAATCCATGGGCCCCGAAAGCTCCAATGATTACACCCAAAGCAAGTAAAAGTGAGCCGTAAATAATTCCAGATTTCGCGTTCATGATTTTCTCCAACCAAGTGTGAGTTTCGGTCCACTCGTTTCAACGCCTTTATTGATGGATAGTTTTTTACCTTTCTCGATTCCCGCATTCCGGGCTTCGTGATCCATTTGATGAGTTGATCGGGTCGAACCTAGTCTTTTATAAACAATGTTTAAATTTACTTCGAGCTGTTTTTTGACAACGGTCAGGGCCTTCTTATTGGTAGGCTCAAGTGATTCTTCACTTCTTTTCATTTTCTCATGAAAGCCTGAGGCCACACCTAGCATAAAAGAATTTTTTGCCCGTTGCCCTTGAAGGCCTGATTCTTTTTTTGTTTCCAGCCACAGATGTTCAAGTTGGCGGTCTAAAAATTCCGCCACGTATCGGGCAAGAATAACATTGGTTTTAGGACCGCAGATTTCAAGAGAACACTGCTTGTGTCCGTGACTGATCACTGGACGTACTAGAAAATGAGTAAGAATCTCATAGATGGCAACTAGCTTAGAGTTACTGCGTGGATAAACTAAGGGACGATCCAGATAGATTGTTTCATCCACCTTGGTATCAAGATGATTAAGTGAGTGTTTGATAAGCAGTTCATTGGCCTTGATAGTAGCAAGCTCCGCCTCGTGAGTATTGGAGCTTTCAGCAAGCTTTAAAAGCTTTTGCACTTTATCTAAGACTCGCTCACTCTCAAGATCTCCTTCCTTATTTTCATTAGCACTCAACAGATCAATGGTGGCCTTAGCGATCTCATCTTCAAAACCAAAACGCTGGCAGATCTCTTTGAACTCTGAACCATGAGGGCCAGAGAAATTAGGGTAATGAAGAAAAGTGAGGTAGTGGGCGATCTCGTGACGAAGAATATCGCGAATGACTGAGTCCTTCGCTGAATAGATCAATTTTTTATTGAGGCCAATTTGATAGAATTTTGAATCAAAGAAACCAAGTTCCCTTCCTTCGAAAACCACGATGGAAATGGGGTACAAATACTTATTGAACTCAAAGCGTGAACGAAGAACTTTGAAGCCAATTTGTGTGAAAATATTACGTGCCATCTCTTCGCATTTTTGAATAAAAGCGAGGGAAGTGCGGTCAAAAACCATCATAAAATGAGTCTACCCACTGGTAATCTTTAGGTCTACTGGAGTTTGTAAGGAAATATTTGAGAGAATTAAATACACAGTTATTTCAATATAATAATCCAGTTGTTATATTGCCTCAGTCGAATGTTCACGGGAGGTTTAAGCGATGAAAAAACTCATGACTGCTACTTTTCTCATCATGGTCCTTGCAATCCTAAATTCTAAAGCGTTTGCTCTTGAATTACAGTGTAAGTTTTCAGATAGAGTCGTAGAAGGTGTTGAGTCCGTCGTAATCCGTGAGGATGCCATCTTTATTAATGAAACAGTTCAAATCCCCTTAGAAAAATCTGAAATCAATTGTTCTAATTTTGGCCGTCAGCTTCGCTTCGATGGACATGCTGATGGATATCAAGTGATCTTGAAATCTTGTTCGGCAGATGCTCAGTTCGAAGGTATTTTGATCGACAATATCAAGCAGCAGGTTGGTGATATTTCTTGTAACTAATTACCTGTTACTGATGCTTGTTCCAAGGCTTGCAACGCTGATGAGAATAATAGCTGTCATTTGCGTCCAATTCAAAAACTCGCCTAAGAAAATAACTCCTATCATGGTGGCCACTGCTGGCTCCAGACTCATAAGAATTGAAAAACTTTTTTGGCTTAAATTCTTCATGGCCCGAAGTTCAAGGGCATAGGGAATAGCACTGGCAAAAATTCCGACCATCAGACCTGGAAGGAGGACTTGAGGATGAAGAATCTGCTTTAAATTGAGAGTAAGAGAGAAGGGAAGCACCACCAAGGCAGCAACACTCATTCCATAACTAATACCAATCTTTGTCGGCAGTTTATCTGATAAGCGTTTTCCAAAAATAATATAAAGCGCCCAGCAGGCCCCAGCAATAAGAGCAAAAATAATTCCCCAGATATCAAGTGCTCCTGACTTTCCATCAGGAAGAAGAAAGAAGATTCCAATAGCAGCAAAGAGCACCCATAAGTAATCCCATTTATTTTTTGAGAGGATTACCGCCAATAACAGAGGCCCAGTAAATTCTAGCGCCACAGCAATCCCTAATGGAATTCTTGCCAGTGAAAAATAGAACGTCAGGTTCATGAATCCAAGAGCAAGGCCGTAGCAGAGAAGAGGAACGATATAGCTTTTTTTAAAGGGAAGCTTCCAAGGTCGCAAAAAAAGAAGAAGGCAAAGAGAAGCAAAAATAAGACGAAGTCCCGTGGCCCCAGCAACTCCTGATATTGAGAAGAGATTCTTTGCTAGGCTTGAGCCATATTGCAAAGTAATCATAGCAGTAATAAGAGTGAGAAGGCCTGTAAGGGATTTATTCATATTCACCATAAAAAAAGGCCCCGACTAGCGGGGCCTTGAAGTCGAAAGATTATTCGTCTCTTTTCTTTTCAAAGTAAGTGAACGCCGCTTTGAGGTATTCACGGTTCATACGAGCGATGTGCTCGATTGAAATACCTTTTGGACAAGTAGCTTCACACTCAGCGTGAGTAGTACAGTTACCAAATCCAAGATGGTCGTGAGTCATAACCATATTAAGCGCACGCTTAGGAGCCTCTGGCTTACCTTGAGGAAGAAGAGCAAGCTGAGAAACCTTTGCACCCATGAAAAGCATTGCAGAACCGTTCGGGCAAGAAGCAACACATGCTCCACAACCAATACAAGCAGCTGCATCCATTGCTTCATCAGCAATTGGCTTAGGGATAAGAATTGAGTTTGCATCTTGAGCGTTACCAGTATTGGCAGAAGTGTAACCACCAGCGGCCATGATTCCATCAAGAGCAGAACGATCAACAGTTAAGTCTTTTACAACTGGGAAAGCTTGAGCGCGGAATGGCTCAACAACAATTGTGTCACCGTCTTTATAAAGACGCATGTGAACCTGACAAGTTGTTGTGTTCTTGAAACCACCGTGAGCTTTACCATCAATCATCATTGAACACATACCACAGATACCTTCACGGCAGTCGTGGTCAAATGCGATTGCGTCTTCACCCTTGCTTACCAGTTGTTCGTTAAGAACATCGATCATTTCAAGGAAAGACATTTCAGGTAGTACGTTATTTACTTTATAATCAACTAATTTACCTTGAGCTTCGCCGTGCTTTTGACGCCAAATCTTCAGGTTTAAAGTCATATTTCCAGAAGCCATGTGAACTTCTCCTTATTATTTGTACGAGCGAGTAGCAAGTTTTACGTTTTCAAATACAAGTTCTTCCTTGTGACGGATAGGGCTTGAATTTGCACCAGTGTATTCCCAAACAGCTGCGTGAGCAAAAGTCTCATCATTACGAAGAGCTTCGCCATCTGCAGTTTGGAATTCTTCACGGAAGTGACCTCCACAAGACTCGTTACGCTCAAGAGCATCAAGTGCCATAAGCTCACCAAGTTCTAGGAAATCAGCAACACGTGTTGCTTTGTGAAGTTCAACGTTGAAGTTATCTTCACCACCAAGAACGTTAACATCTTGCCAGTACTCTTCACGAAGTTTTCTGATACCAGAAATAGCTTCTTTAAGACCTGCTTCCGTACGACCCATTCCAACTTTTTCCCACATAATGTGGCCAAGAGCTTTATGGAAGTCATCAACAGTTCTTGTCCCTTTAATGCTTAGAAGTTTTTCTGTCTGCTGTTTTACAGCAGCTTCAGCATCAACAAAAGCTTGGTGATCAGTAGTTACTTTTTCAAGTTTTGTTGAACCAAAATAGTTACCAAGAGTGTATGGAATCACGAAGTAACCATCTGCTAGACCTTGCATAAGTGCCGAAGCACCTAGACGGTTTGCACCGTGGTCAGAGAAGTTTGCTTCTCCTAGAACGTGAAGTCCTGGGATTGTTGACTGAAGGTTGTAATCCACCCATAGACCACCCATTGTGTAGTGAACAGCAGGGTAGATCATCATCGGAGTTTCATACGGGTTATCAGCTGTAATACGCTCATACATTTCAAAAAGGTTACCGTACTTAGCTGCAATAGTTTCTTTTCCATCACGTTTAATCGCATCACGGAAATCTAGATATACTGCACGCCCAGTTGGACCTACGCCTAGACCTTCATCACAACGATACTTCGCTTGGCGAGAAGATACGTCACGTGGAGCAAGGTTACCGAATGATGGGTAAACACGCTCAAGGTAGTAGTCGCGATCTTCATCAGGAATATCAGCTGGTTTACGAGGATCGTTTGGTTTTTTAGGAACCCATACACGTCCATCATTACGAAGTGACTCAGACATAAGTGTTAGCTTAGACTGGAAATCTCCGTGAACAGGAATACAAGTAGGGTGAATCTGAGTGAAACAAGGGTTAGCAAACGCTGCACCTTTCTTATAACATCTCCAAGCAGCAGAGCCGTTAGAAACTTTGGCATTTGTAGAAAGATAGAATACGTTACCGTATCCACCAGTACACATAAGAACAGCATCTGCAGCGTATCTTTCTATTTTACCAGTTACTAGATCACGAACGATGATCCCGCGAGCTTGGCCGTTCACAAGAACAAGATCCATCATCTCACGACGGTTAAATTGCTTAATTTTACCTTTGTTGATCATCTTCATCATACCAGAGTAGGCACCAAGAAGAAGTTGTTGACCTGTTTGTCCACGAGCGTAGAACGTACGTGATACTTGAGATCCACCGAATGAACGGTTATCAAGAAGACCGCCGTATTCACGAGCGAAAGGTACACCTTGAGAAACCATCTGATCGATGATGTTGTTTGACACTTGAGCAAGACGATAAACGTTTGCTTCACGAGCACGGTAATCTCCACCTTTTACAGTATCGTAGAAAAGGCGACGAACAGAGTCTCCGTCGTTTGGATAGTTTTTAGCTGCGTTGATACCACCTTGTGCTGCAATTGAGTGAGCGCGACGTGGAGAATCTTGAATACAGAATGAAAGAACATTGTAACCAAGTTCAGCAAGAGTAGCAGAAGCAGAAGCTCCAGCTAGACCTGTACCAACAACGATAACTGTGAATTTTCTTTTGTTAGCAGGGTTGATAAGTTTTGCATCAAACTTATAGTTATCCCATTTATCGGCCAAAGGTCCGCTTGGGATTTTTGAATCTAATTTAATACCCATCTTAAACTCCCTTTAAGTGCGCCCAAATTGAAATGAAAGCAAAGCCTCCACCAATCACGATAGCGTATAGGTAACTAATTTTTTTAATAGCTGGATAGAAACGAGGGTGGTTTAGTCCAAGAGATTGGAAAGCAGAAGCAAAACCGTGGGCCGTGTGAAGGGCAGCACAGATCATTGCAAATGAGTACCAAACAACGTTTCCGATGCTTGTAAAGAATTCCATCGTCACACGATAAAGATCTCTCATCTCGATGCCATCAACTGTTGTTGAGTAGTAAGCACCAAATTTAAGATTCATAAGGTGAAGAATGATGAAAACAAGAAGAACAAGACCAGTGTATGGCATTGTCTGAGACATGAACGTCGTTCCACGACCAGTTCTCACTTTCATGTGGTAAGCTTGAGGACCACGGGCCTTTTTATTTTCAATTGTTAACTTGATAGCAAGACCTAAGTGAACAAGAAAAACTAGACCAAGACCAGCCTCAATTACGTACAACAAAGATCCTAAAGAGAATAATTTGTAACCGTAGAGGTTAAAGGCATCGGGACCAACCATGAGTAGAAAGTTTCCAGCAAGGTGACCAACAAGGAATCCGCAAAGGGCAAGACCAGTGAGGGCCATAAGATGTTTTCTACCGATGGAAGATCGACAGTAATGACTAACAGCATTTGTCATCATACAGAGAGCTCCCTTTCAAAATGAAAAAATTTCGGATTGATAACTTTAAGGAATAATTGAAACTAGAGTACCAGATTTGTACAAGATGTCAGGTACAAATTAAGAAAACAAATAGGGCTAAAAATGCCTCATTTTGTAGAAATTGTTTGAGGTATGAAACGATTTTTCACCTCAGAGACAGAAGCAAAAAATCAGCTAGTTAGGGAGGCATGCCGACGATACCATATCTCATCAGTTTTTGCGCTTCTGGGACAGTAAAGCCAGCGCCAACAAGAACCGACTCTTTTTTCCCCCAAGAGAAATTCATCGCATTACGAATTCCTTCTTCTAGCTTTTTTCGATGTTGGGCATTGGTAATCAATTTCCCGGTAATCTGGATTCCTCGGGCCCCTCTGGTAATAGGACTGAGGTGGGTATTATCAATGACTTCTTTATAGTTGGGTTGATCTTTGAGAAGAGCTTTGCGCTGTTTCGATTCAACGATGAGCTTTTGATATTTGTGCATCATGCTTTTTTGAAGCTCAGTGGATTTTATTTTGGTTATCTGTAAATAAAGATCTTTTTCTTGCGCTAAGATTTGCTCAGGTTTAAGAGAGCGTGCAAGGTCACTGTAATTGAGTTCTGGATAAACAGTCCTGATGATCTCAGGAAAACTTGGATTTTTTGTGTCAAAGGCACGTGCTGCCAGGGCAGGACGTTTCCCTTGAATAATTCGAATCTGTTCTCGTTCAAGTTCCAGTGTATTAGTTTTTCTTAAATGCCCAATTTCAATTCGAGTGAGGACTCCATCAAGAGCAGGGGTGTGAGATGTCACTGCCAAGGCCACACTTGTTTTGTTGGCCAGACTCGGAGCCGCTAGCTTAAAGGCCTTATCAAATGTTCGTTGACCAAGCTTGAATGAAAGAATGGTCATGTTATTTTCGATTGGATAAAGGGCCACTTTACCGGCCATCTTTAATCCATCTTGGGCAAAAACAATATACTTACCACTTGAAGTTTGCGCCATATAGGCCTTCGAGTTTCTGATCATACCAGAGAGAAGCATGAAAGAGACTTTGGCCACTTTTCGAGCTGGAGAAATGAAGTACTGGTTAATCTTAGCAAGAATTGTTCCTACTTTAGCGGCCTGATCAATCTTGGCAGCGATTCCTAAGCTCGATTTAAGAGCCTTGGAAGTCTTAATGGTAGCAATCGCTTTATCACTTATTTTAAAAGTGTTTTTGAGAAAGTGAGCTGCAGCATTGGCCCCATGTTTTGCAGCAGTGGTAAGTCCACCAGTAATGAAGCTGGGAAGAATTTCAGAGACAAAAACCCCTCCAATTGCACACACTCCATTGACCATGGCCTTACAGCTCACACATTCAAAAGCATCTGTAGGTTGTAGACACTTACTTCGGTGTGCAGTACCTTCCCATCTTTGGCAAAAGATATCTTCTTTAAGCCAGGTTTTTATCCCGCCGATTAAGCCCTGCCAGATTTTAAAAAGCGTTCCCGTAAAATCTTTACGAAGCATTTGAAAGAGACCCTCGTCTTCAGAAGCTTGCGCGAGAGCGAGCTGAGCGGCCGAAGATGTGTCTTCTGCACTACTGACCCATTTCCAAAAGTCTCCCACTTTTTCTTTGGCGTATCCTCCTGCCGAAACAAGAAGATCCCAAGTACCGGTGAAAAATTTAGTGATTGAACTCACAAAGGCCGTTGCAATTTGGGTTGTGCAGCTATCATTTGATGTACAGCGATCCGGATTTAAACCCTTTGGAAAGACATCAGCAGGTTTGATCAGCTGAATATCAGTATAGGGAATTGTCGTTGTCGTACTTAAGAGCGAGCAGGCCAGATCACCCGGGCAATCAGCAAGATTTTGTTTGATCGTGGCACTTGAACAAGCTGGGCCTGTTGTGAGTGGCAAATTAGGAAGATTAACTAACGGAGCAGAGTAATTAGCACAGTTTCCTGATGAGCAGTTAACCTTATCTTGAAGTTCAGGATGAAGTTGGGAGAGCTGAGATTCAAGATGATTAATTTCAGTAATCATCTGCCAGCAAACTTCGGTCAGGCCGTACTGTTTGAGATGAAGTTCAATGTTTTTTGTGTTGGCAGGTAAACAGTTCTTCTGAAAATTCTTTGATAGGAGATCAAGTTTAATGATCAAGTCATCTGTCTTTTTAGAATTGTCTGCCCATAGAGGAAGAGAATTGGTAAGTAGAATGAAAGTGAGGAGTAATGAAATGATATTCATTAGATCACTCCACAATCAAGACTATTAATCATCTCTGCAAAAAACTTCTGATGGGATTGATTAACATCTAAGCGAAGACTCTTTGAGAAAATAATTTTTCCTTTGCATTCAAGATAAAAACTATTCTCAATGTATTTTTTTTCACGATGACTGTAACTAAATCCAATGGTGTGAACCCGATGATCATTTTTGTTGAGGTAACTCTGATAGGGAATAAAGCCTAGGAGAGTTGCGCTATGGGTTTCAGACCATTTCTTTTTATTTTCCTGGTAATCTTTTTGATTTTTTTTGAGTACTGCTACATCCAACTCAAGCTCAGCTCCCGTTGGCGCAAAAGAGATGTTTGAGCGCTGGCCATTTTCCTGGGGAGAGAAAAAAGTATAAGGGATGCCGAAAAGATCTTTACCCATTTGCCATTTTTGAGGAATTTCAACGAACAGCGAGTGGCCCTCATATTTGAGTTCCATTGCTAGTGCTGAGCAACTTAATAAAAGACATGTAAGAGAGAAGATAAGTTTCATGAATTCCCCGTCATATTCCTATCGGAAAAAATGACGGGGGAATAATAGGAAAATTGATAAAATTAGAGTTTTAACAGATCGAGAATGATTTCTTTAGAGGATAGTTGTCTTAAAAGCTCAGGATTAATGCTTTCAAAAACTCCATAATCAAAGGCCGGTCCATCCTCCAGCAGTTTTAGTGCCTGCAGATCCTGTTCTGTTAATTCCAATGCCTTCACTTCACCTAGGGTATTTTGAAAACAGCAGATGAAGCAGTCCTTTTCAATAAGGGCAGGTGAGCCATTACGGGCCAAGTCAATCATCGAAGGGATGTTGTATTCAAAACTTAAAAAAACGCAGGAAGGATTTAGGTAAATACCAGGAATATAAGGGTAGACCAGTTTCTCATTTTTCACTTGATAGAGCGCCATTTCAAAATAGGCCAATTCATAAAGGTAATCTGGACAATCGCCTTCTTGCGCCTTTTGCTGAAGATACTCAGGAAAGGAGAGTTCTAGATAAAAATTTTCATACTCTGTTGTCACTTCGTCCCAATTCATTTGGCAAAACAAATTAAGATTTTGAAACTGGGATTCTAATGAATTCATGATTTCTCCTTCAAGCAATCTCATTGACAATTTTAAGTCTAAAGTATCAGATGAATCTATGGTAGAATTTCCTTTAGAAAACTATATTGATCTCGAAAATAATCCCTATCTGATGGGTAGGATCACCGTGAATCGAGTGGCCCGAGAGTACCATGCAGAAGTTGATATTATACATAAAGAATCTCATAAAATTTTTAAGCATGTGGCCATTATTTATAGATTAAGCAGTGCAGAGGAAGCGACTTTAAGTGGAGTTCAGAAACTGCGTAGATTTTTAATTGAACTGGAAAATGAACAGGAGAAAAAAAATGGCGACTAAATTTAGTGTACCGGATATGAATTGTGGACACTGTGAAAAATCGATTAAAGAGAAACTAAAAGATACGACTGTAAAAGTTGATTTAAAGAATAAGGTTATTGAGGTGGAGAATAAGAAACCAGAAGAGGTTATTCGCGCTCTAAGTGAAATCGGATTTGACGCCACTGTATGCAATTAAGTCTTTTTGATAAAAAAAGATTCAAGTCTCTCGCTGACTTTCAGAATATGATTCAGCGAGGGGCAAGTCATGAGGAAATTCTGAGTTCCCTCATGGATCACGATTTTTTTAAAAGCCCAAAAACCAATACAGCTTTTAAACTTCAGCATTCCAAATACATCGATAAGATTTTAGATTTCAGGGTTTCCTTTGTTGAGGAGATGCTGGTTTACGAGGCCAGTGGATTTGATCCAGATGGCAATCACGAGACCTGGGGGCCCAAACTCCATGAAGGTGTGCAGACATGGGTGGGTCTTGATAACGAAACCTTGCAAACTCCTTACTGTGATATCTACCGAATCCTTGCTCTCCTAAAACTTCGTCCTTATCAGGAAGTGGTAGATTTAGGGGCTGCCTATGGAAGAATTGGGGTTCTTATCGGAGGTTTGTATCCGAAGAATTTTTTTACGGGCTATGAGTTTGTTAAAGAGAGGGTTAACGAAGGGAATCGAGTTTTTGCCAAGTATGGATTTAAAAACTCTAAACTCTTAAGTGTGGATCTGGGCAGTTCACAATTTAGTCTTCCTTTGGCCGATGTTTATTTTATCTATGACTTTGGAAGAGTAGAGGATATCCTCAAAACCTTAAGAGAAATCGAAGGGTTAAGTGCCCGCAGGCCTATCAGAGTGGTTGTTCGAGGCAAATGGACTCGAGAAATCATCGAAAATCAGCTCTCATCTTTTGAACTCCTTCATGAAGGACGTCTCGAAAAACCATTTCAAATTTTCAGTGTAAGACAATTTTAAAATTCTAGATGTTATAGTGTTTGAAAAACGATTTTCCATGTGAAATAAGGGAAGTAGCAGATCTTATTCCGGAGGATAGATGAAACAATTATCACGTCTAGCTGTTCTGAGTCTCTTTTGCCTTCCTGTCTTTGCTTCCACTTATCCAGATGAAATTAACTACCCTTATTTTGAAAGACTGTATCAGCAGGAAAATCAAACTCTGGAGTCTTTGACCCGTCAGATGAATGCACTCGTAAGTGAAGTTAGGTCTTTGTCAGATCAGTTGAATCGCTTGAATTCGACTTATCAAAATAACTCTACTGAGCTTAATAACATCAACATTTCCCTTCGTAATCTCTCTCAAGAATCTACTCAGCTTAACTATCAGTTTGATCGTTTAAGAAGAGAGGAGAGAGAGCTGGCAGCTCGAGCGAGCAGATCACAATCTGATTATGAGCGTATGCGCCGAGATGTAGACATTGAGACGAGACGACTAAGTCCTCTGAGAGATCAGATTGGACGTGCTGATCGCGAATTACAAAGTATTCGTAATACCCTCAATAATGAAGTTCGCCAGCTTAACTCTGCTCAATATGAACTTCGTACTGCTCAAAATGAATTGAATCAAGTTCGATCTGAAGTGATGCGCCTGTCTTCAACTCCTAACAGGACTCCTCATCAGGAGGCCCAGTTATCTGGACTTAGACAGAGGCAGTTTTCTCTAGAATCAGATGTTTCTCGCAAATCAAGTGCAGTCAGCAATCATCAGATGCGTGCACAGCAATTGACTATGCAAGTTTCAGGAAAAGAAAACGAAGTGAGAATGGCTCAAGCTCAATTCGATCGTGAGTCTCAAAGATTGAGAGTGTTAGAGCAACAGTTGGCGCAAATTCAAAGAGAATATAATCAGCTCAATGATTCTCTTCGTATTACTAGAAATAACCTCACAAATACTGAAAGAAGAATGTCGAGTATCCGCATTGAGGTGAGTAACCTCGAGTCTAGAAGAAGAAGTGTTGAGCAAAACCAATATCAGCTGGATCAGGAAATTCGCAATGCTCAAAATCGTCTACGCCAAGCAGCTAATGAGTTAAGAGTTGCTGAAAATGATGTACGTTCTCAGACAACAGTAGCAGAAGCGGCCTATGATCAATATTTAAATCGTTTTAATCTTTACTCTCGCTACCATGAGGAAGCACAAAGTTTAGGTCAGGGGCAAGTTGTTACTGCCGCCAACCGTGGTAGTGAACAAGGTGTAAAAGATGCTAAAACTCGTGGTGAGTCTCTAGGTAGGACCATGGGGGATATGCTCTCAAAGGCCCAAGGGAATCTTTGGGGAGCGATGAGAGCGGAAGTAGAAGGGTATCAGATCGGTTATCAAACTGGTTACAATTCTCCGAAAACTGAAGCTCAAGAAGAGGCCAAAAAAGATGCCTTTAATTCTGCTCAAAGTTTTGTTGAATCAGTCATTCGTCCTCAGTATTTTGAAGAAGAAGTACGTCTGGAGATTCAGAAACCATCAAGTATCCAAAAAGCACTTCTGACTCGTTCGCAAGAGTCGTTGATGTATCGTGAAGTTTCCAAGAAGCAATTTGAGTTAAGTGATGATGAAAGAGAAGCTTCTTTAGATCTTTTAACTGATTATGATCCTGTGATTGTTCAGTTTCAAAAAGATGAGAAGCAGGCCAAGACGAAGCACCAAGAAGCTGCCAATGCCACGACTTCTTATGCTCAGCAAACGAAGTATCCACTTGATCAAGTGAACTGCTCGGCCGTTTATAAAGGTGTGAGTGATTTTAAGAAGGCCTGTGAGGATAGTTTTAAAACTCATTACGCTAATGTTTTCGAAGAACACGCTTATGAAACATATCTAGATAGTTTCTCTGACTTTTTTGAAAAGTCTTTTGAGACAAAATATGGGGAAGTGATCGGCGCTCATTATAAGAGTTCTTATGATAAGGCCTATGCCGTTACTCACGATTTTGGTGTTGAGCAAGGTAAGGCCGTTATGTTTAAAGAAGCATATCGTGCACAGTTTGATCACTCTTACCCAGAGTTTGTTGAAAGTGAAAAGCGTCGTGTGAAAAGTGAAGTTCCGGCCGAGTTAAGAGAATTTTTAAGTAAAAATGCTCTTCTTACGATGACAGGTATCAAGTTTGATGAAGAGCTTATTGCTGGCTCAGAAATTACCTTAGGAGTATCTTTAAGAAACTTAGGTAAAGGCAAATCTGGGGTCGCAACTTTTAAAATCTTAAATACAGAATTGGCACAAACAGTTTCTTCGAATGTGCGAACTGCTGAAATTCCTGGATCAAGTGTCGTGAACGTTAATGGTCCAGTTGTTCGTATCTCTTCCAATGCCCTAACTGCTCAGACGGTTAAGGTTCAAGTGGAGGCAACACTTCCAGGGGATAAGTATAGAAGTATGAGAACTGAGGTCATTACTTTTGAGAAAAAAGTAGCGGCCAATCCGACTCAGACTGTTGCTCTTAATGTGGATCAAACGCCTGCGATTAGAAGTGTGCTGCGCAGATTTTTAATCCATACTCTCAGTGCTGATTTAAGCCCTCGCTTTGAAGGCCTTAAAGATGAGCTGGAAGTAAGATTAAATGTCGTGAAGGGAAGTGAGCACATTGATCTTAAAAACTCTCTTGAAGGAGTTGCCCCAATGAATATGGGTGCAAAGAAAAATATCAAATTCAGTTATGTCTTTAAAGACAGTGCGAAATCTGAAGTGATTGAGCTGACAATGGAATTTGTCCGTAAAGGGAAAATTATCCAAACTGAAAAAATTGAACTAAGACCTCATTAATCAATCACAAGGTCCGACTCATTTGCGAGTCGGACCTTGTTCTCTTCTACATCATCTGCTCAACAATATTTTTAAGTAAGGGAGTCACAGTCGTTTGATCATGGACAAAGTATTTGGCCACAGTGGGAGACTGACCGACTTTAATACAGTATGTGACAAATTCTTTTTGCTCCTGAAGAGCATGAAACATGTCCTCATCAGTCGTATCATCACCAAGGGCCACAATAATATCGGGTTTATTCTCAGGGGTAAGATTATTAAGCCAATGAGCGACGAAGGCTCCCTTATTGGCCTGAACGGATTTTACTTCGATGATCTTTTTTCCCCGCACGACTTTTACTGGAAATGACTGAAGGTTTTCCTCTAATTCATTAAAAAGTTTATGGGCCAGGAATTCTGCAAAATTGGCAGGAGAGGAGCGATAATGCCAAGTCAGAGCATGTCCCTTGTCTTCTATAAAGCTCCCAGGAGTTCTGATGGTATAAAGCTTGAGAATTTCCTCAACCAACTCTTTCCATTTGAGATTGTCGCTGTTGATGAGGTCTTGCCAAACACCAATACGATCATCATACGCATAGGCCCCATGACAGGCCCCAAATGAGAGATGAAGATCATTGTCGAGAAAATATTTTTGCAAAAACTCTTTATCTCTTCCTGAGACGATCACAAATGAGAACTTATCGTTGTGAGAGATCTCTTCTAAAAGCATCAGTGTCTCCATAGAAATGGAGACTTGAGAAGGATGGCCGGCAATGGGAAGAAGTGTTCCATCAAGGTCACAGAAGAAGAGTATCTTTTTATCAGAAAAATGTTGAATCCACTCAAAGAAGTTTTCTTTCTTAAGAATCTGACTTTCTTCTTTCGGAAGATATTCTATCGTTAAATCACGCAGATAAATTCTGGCCCAGTCGCTAGAGGTGTATTGTTCCAGGAATTTCATCATCGGCTTCATTCGACTTGTGCGAACCTCCTGAGGTGATAGAAGTGCTTCTTTAATTTTTGCCGAGGTATTTTCGATATCCCAAGGATTTATGGAAATGGCATAACTTAAAGTGGAGTGTGCTCCTGCAAATTCAGAGAGAAGAATGCTTCCTTCAAAATCCTCTATCTGGCTGACAACATATTCTAGACTCACCAGATTCATTCCATCTCGTCGGGAAGAGATAAAAAGAACATCGCTTGCCTGATAAAGAGCGGCCAGCTCAAAGTTGTTCACTCCATGATAAAGATATTGTACCGGCATGTAAGTCGGAGTTCCAAATTCTCCATTGATACTTGAAACAAGCTGCTCAATTTTATCTTTAAGGTTTTGGTATTCCTGAACATCAGTTCTTGAAGGAATCACTACTTGAATCAATTGGACTAAGCCTACTTGATCTGGATTCTTTTTTAAGAAATCTTTGAATGCACGCAGTTTAAGAATAAGCCCTTTGATATAATCGAGTCGATCAACCCCCAAGATCCATTGGCCATTACCTTTGTGCTTCAAGTACTCCATTAGTTTTTCTTTTGTTCGCTGATCTTGGGCAATTCGTTTAAAACGTGGAGTATCAATAGAGATAGGGTAGACGCCCCATTTGCGATCACGATTATCGTTGCCGTCTTCGCCAATAATGCGAGACATGCTGGATTTGAAATGATTCAGGTAGGAGAGATCATGAAAGCCCACCAGATCACATTGGTTGAGAGATCTGAGGATTTCTTCTCGTTGCGGAAGTTCACGGAAAATCTCTGAACTGGGAAATGGAATATGAAGAAAAAAACCAATCTTTAGTTCAGGTCTTAATTCTTTGAGCATTCCTGGCACCAACATCAAGTGAAAATCATGAATCCAAATGTTATCTGAATTTTGAGCATAATCAGCAATGCTTTTAGCAATGAGTTTATTAATTAAAACATAATTTTTCCAACCTGAAGGAGAGTAGTAAACGAGATTTCTTTCATAGTGAAACAGTGGCCAAATCACATTATTACAATACTTGTTGTAATAAGAATCATAGGCCTGTTTAGGGACAACGATAGGGTGACAGGTGATATCATCAAATTTCGTTTCTTTCATCTTCTCAATCTGAGATGAATCCACATCATCAGTCATCAGACCAAGCCAATGAAATTCCTGGCCCACTTTTTCTGCATCTAAACCCATAATGGCAGAGACAAGTCCTCCTGCTGAGGGGATAAATGATTTTTTTTGTTGGTCGTAATTCATAGGAAGACGATTGGAAATAATAAGACATCGAGTCATTGATTTCTCCTGGTAGTACGACGTGGAGTGAATTGAAACTTGAGCCTTTTATAAATTAGAATCTCTCCATGAAAAAGGCACATCGTTACAACCTTGGTGTTATTGGAAACTGTCATTACATGGCCTACATTGATACACAGAGTTCTGTGAGCTGGATGTGTTGGCCATCCATGGATTCTTCTTTTGTCTTTGGAAATCTTTTAGATGATGTTAAGGGAGGGAATTTTCAAGTTCTTCCTTTGAGTCGCTTTCACACTGAGCAACGTTATGTGGATAATACTGCAGTTCTGACCACGCGTTTTTTTTGTGAAGATGGCTCTTTTGAAGTCATCGACTTTGCTCCTCGATTTAAAAGAACTGATCGTTATTTTAAACCGATGCAGTTTTTCCGGAAAATAAAATATTTGAGTGGTAAACCTCGAATCAAAATTATTTGTGAGCCAAGAGGGCATTATGGAGAGACAATTCCTGGAAACTTTACGGGGTCAAACCATATCTGTTTCACTGGCCTTCACATGCCGATGCGACTGACCACTAATGCTTCGAAAACATATCTGTTAGAGAATCGAGAATTTTTTCTGACTGAGGATCTCTATCTTATTTTATCGGGGGGAGAACCTTTCGAAGCTCCTCTCAAAGATACTTTTGAAGAGTTTTTACAGCGAACAATTCTTTATTGGAGGGAGTGGATTAAGGCGAGTTATGTTCCCAACATCTTTCAAAAAGAAATTATTCGTTCGGCCATCACCATTAAGATGCATCAATTTGAAGATACAGGCGCGATTCTTGCCAGTGGAACGACTTCACTGCCCGAGTATCCTTATTCAGGAAGAAATTGGGATTATCGATATTGCTGGATCAGGGATTCTTATTTTTCACTGGCGGCGATGAATTCCCTAGGGCATTTTGATGAGGCCGAAAGATATCTTCATTTTATTCATAATGTGACCCAAGATGTCGCCAAGCTCCAGCCGGTATATCGCTTAAACGGGTCAACAGACATTACTGAAAGAATTATTCCACTTAAAGGTTATATGAATTCCGATCCTGTTAGAATTGGAAATGCGGCTTACTTTCAAAAGCAATATGATTCTTACGGGCAAGTGATTCTCTCCTTGCTTCCTCTATATCTGGATGAGCGAATTATTAATCGTGAAAAGATTAGATCTCTGGATATTATCAGTGAATTAATTTCTGAAATAAAAAATTGTATGGATCTTCCTGATGCTGGGATTTGGGAGTTTAGAGGAAAGACAGCGAAGCATCTAGAGACTTATATCTTTCATTGGGCCGGAGCTAAGGCTGCCATGAAAATAGCTACTCACTATAATGATGGAAAACTATGTCAGGAAGCCTCGGAAGTGGCCAAGATTTCTGAGATGAATATCGAGAAATGTTATAGTCCAGAAAATGAATGTTACATGAGTGATCAGGATCTCCAGTATTTTGATGCCTCGGCCTTTCTGTTAATCATCATGAATTACCTCAATCCAGAAGACGAGCGTACTCATAAACATTTCCAGCGTTTACAAAAAGAACTCCTTACTCCAGAAGGAATGATTTATCGCTATCGGGCCTTAGATGATTTTGGTGAAACCCATGCAACATTTCTTATTTGTACTTACTGGTACATAGAGTGTCTCATTGTGCTGGGTTTCTTGAAAGAAGCTTACGATTCGCTTAAAAATGTCATTCAACATTCGAATCATTTAGGGTTACTATCAGAAGACTTAAGCTCGGAGGATGGCGGCCAGTGGGGGAACTTCCCACAGAACTATTCTCATGTTGGTCTTATTAACACCGCTTGCCGACTTGCGCGCAAGCAAGACTTGATGGTTTTTGAATGACACTTTTTTTACGATTATTTGCAATCTTTATGGTGCTGACTCTTGCCACGACAATTATGTCTGATCTTTTTGCTGCTCAATTTGGCGAAATTGATTATTGGCAAAAAAGAGGCCCATTCTTTTTAATTTTTATTACTTTCTTCCCAAGACTAACTTTGCTTTTTTCTTCTGTTGTTACTGGAGGATTTCTTTGGTGGTTGGGCTTCTTCTTTCTTCCACGTGTTCTTGTTGCAACTCTTGCGACAGCGGCTTATTGGAAAACGAATCCAGGACTTGTGACCATGAGTTGGTTTGTTGCGATTTTCGGTGAGATTTTAGAGAAATGGAAATTCACTGGACCTCGAAGCATGAGGCAGGGATTTCAGTTTAATGTTTATCGAGGTGGAGGCTTTGGAGGAAGATCGACTTCTGAAAAATCGACCCTTGATGATAAGAATGTTTTTGAAGCCGAATTTACGAAGAAAGAAGAGTAATGAGCAAGAAAGTTCTCCAGTCTAAATTAGTTCTTAACGGGATTGCTCCAAATCTTCTACTCAAAGATGTAGAAGTCACAGCACCTTGGCTTTTCCAAGGTGAAATCTCTACAGAAGGTGAGAAAAAAGAGTATTTAAAAAAACTCGTTTTTTATAAAAAGAATCTGAAGCTTCTTGGACATATTAATCTCTCTGAATATTTTTATCTTTGTATGTCTGCTCACTGGGCGACTGCGGGAACTTTTGTTCCTACCAATGTTGATAACCAAATCCGTGAAGGTCTTTGGCGTCATGGAGAAGTCGGCCGTCATTTAGAAAAGATGGCAAGAATTACGATTGATTCATGGTTGTGGGATTATGAGGATGTAACCAATCGTAAATCATATAATCTTAAGGCCAATCAAGTGATAAGTACTCATGAGGGAACTTGGCTTTCGGTTGCCATTGGAGCGTATTGTGCTCTTAAGAGAAATAAGCGAGAAGCTCTGGCCGATGAAGTTTATGATGTCATTCTTGCTGAGGTTCAAAAAGAAGAGAAGCTTTTGCTTGAGCTTCAGGATTCTCGCGATCATATTAATTTCTTACGCTCAAGTGCCTTGATGGCCCATAACTTTGGAGATCTTGATCGAGTGATTGATCAGTGGGAGATGGATCACGATGATCCTGCTGTGAAGAGAATTTATAAATTAGGCCACAAGCCTAATGAGAGCTATTCAAAAATTCTGGCCTTCACTGGAAATGTGAATAAAGCTTTCCTTTCAGTTGAAAACCATCGTCATATGTCGCTGAGACAACCCAAGTGCTTGCGCCGCTCTCATGATTTCCTTGTTCCGGTTGGACCTTTCATGGAAGAGTGGGGAGAGACATTAGGAAGTTCCCAGAAATTAAGTGCTGAAGAAAAAGCTGAAATTATAGTTGCCCTTCATGAAGGATATTCTCGTCAGGATCTGGCGCGTGGATATGTCCGGGCCTTCAGAGGAATGTTGAAATCAATGGGTGGAATGGATAGTCTTGAAAGAGTTCTGCCATTTGATTTTATGAATGATTTGAAAAGGTCGACATTCTACACGCTTTCTCAAGTTTCAAGTGAAGAATTTGAAGATGAGTATCGAAGAAAACTAGATAGCTTTAGATGTGAGATGACTAATTATCAATTTTAAGCAACAAGAGTTTTAAGAGCGCTTTTTATAAAATCACTAAAGAACTCTTCATCAAATTGCTGATCAAGTTCTGCTCCTACCTTGATGTAGTCATGTCCTTCCAAACGAACAATCTTTGTATAGATGACTTTGGCAAAGAAGGGTGAGGTCATTTCTTTGTCAGCGATTGACTTGATCCAAATGTGATCATGAATTTTTAACTCATCACCTTCATCCGTTTTTTTCAGAAGAAGACAAATTCCCGACAACGAAATATCTTCTACGAAGCATTGGTGCTCGTGATTTCCGCCTCTTCTTTCAGCACGTGAAATAAAGCTTGGGAATTCTTTGTAGTCTAATTTATAGCGTGGAGTAGGTCTCTCCATGATCGCCTTAGCATTAACAGGGATCTTCGCCCTAATGACATTACCTTCAACGGTGTAGCTGTTTACTTTTAGAATGAAGCTCATTCTACGATAACGAAGATCAATGCAAAGATGTCTTGATTCCTCATGAGGAGGGATAAATTCATTCACTTCAATCACGAGATCTTCGCCATTAATGGACATTCTTGTGATTTGAAAGGACTCTCTAGAGAAAATCAGGGGTCGCTCAACCACTCCTCCGAAAGTGAGGGATTTGGTAAGTGTTTCTTGAATTTCTTCTGGGGAAAGTACCCGTGGTTGCCATTGATTCATATTTCACCTTCTCGGGTGATTGCTGGCATTTGTTTAGGTCACTCTTGACTAATTCTAAAGAAGAGAAGAATGATACTGATTTCAGTGGTTTAGCCCGCTGTTTTGAATCAAAGTTATTGAATTATTTACAGTTCTTGCGACTTCAAGTTGTTTTCAAGCTTGCTCTTCGATAGAGCTTGGGTAAATTTAGAGAGGTTCGTATGAATAAAATGATTCTTTTAGGTCTTGCTCTATCAATGGGAGCCTCTGCTTCCGAGATTGATTCCTATACTTTAAGGTATGAGCCGCTGGAAGATGCCAGATCAATCATTAATCAACGTGCCAATGACTATCTTCGTGATGCGATTGTAAGAGTTAATCAAAAATCAGTTTGTAAAAAAGATGATCTCTACACTGAGATCAGAAAAGATTTTAATATCATTTTGAGAAAAGGAAACTTCATCAATGAGATCGTCTCATCTACTGATATTCCGAAACATCAAATCTCTCGAAGTGATTCTATTTTTAAATATCATAAAATAACTGACGGATATCTGCTTGCTCGCCCTGCTGCTGATATGGATGGAATTGGAATCGGTACAACGATGAATTTTGACGGACACTATATTGGCTCAGATAAGTTTGAGCACATGTTTGGTCAAGGCTACCATTATTTTAAAAGATTCTATTACAAAGGTTTTACTCTGAAGCGTGTTCTCTACGTGGGAATGGCCAATGAGAGGCTTCATTTAGGTGGAAATCCGATTGCGACTGGAGTTTTTACTCCGGCCGATCTGGTAGCAAATTTTCAAGGGATGAGATTCTGGAACGATCTTTTAGTTGAAGGGCCGGATCTTTTAAATGAAAACTTAGGACCTTATATTTCTTGTGTTGATGATCAGTGGAAACTTGTTAAAGAAGTTGATTTTAGAAATTATATCGATGCTGGTTTTGATGAAGCCTACAACTGTGCCATGGTTGTGACGAAGAACGGTTATCAAGGAGTGAAGAGAGCATTGAGCGAGCTGAGTGCCAAAGATCCTCAAAATCAATATGTGTGTCCACTTGATGTGAATGAGATTAAAAACGTTCGACGAAAATATGAAGTGACTATTGGTGGATATTTCGGCGGTACAATTGCTGATTATCTTTTTAACCCTTGGTATGACCTTGTTCAGTACAAATGGTTCTGGTGGTTAAGACAATAAAAATAGGCTAGAGTGAGAGCATGAAACAACGTTTTCCAATTCTCATCACTTTATTTTTTTTTGTTTTTTCAGTAGTCGATATCTGGTGGGAATACTCGCAAGGGCAGAACCTTCAGCATTTGGGATTTGAATTCTTCATCTGTTTTATTGCGGCCCTCTGGTCTCTGTATCTCTGGTCAAGCTGGATCAAAACCGACAAACTTCTCATCAAGGAGAAGAATTCTTATTTAGAGCTAAATGCGGAGTACCAAAGTTGGCGTGAGAAAAATAAGAAAACATTGCAAGATATGCATTCAGTCATCACAGGGCAGTTTGATAGCTGGGAATTGACACCGGCCGAAAGAGATGTGGCCCTCCTCCTACTTAAAGGACTGTCTTTTAAAGACGTGGCCGAATTAAGAGGATCAGCAGAAAAAACAATCAGGCAACACGCACTTAAAATTTATCAGAAATCAGGTCTTCCTGGACGTACGGAATTGTTCGCTTTCTTTTTTGAAGACCTATTTCTAGCAAAAGAGACCCTCTAGGTCATTTTACCTACACTAAAATTAAGCCTATAGGTCATATAACGGATTTTAAAGTTCATAAATTCTTTGCCATGATAGTGGCATGAATATTTTTATCTTATTACTTTTTTTATCTTCTCTTGTTTACTCTAAGACTCCGCAGGAAATTGCCAGAATGGCGGTGGAGCGAACTCCTCAGTTGATCATGGGACAGCAGGAATTGCAGGCCCGAAGCCTCGGTATCAATCAATCCCGTTTATGGAAAAACCCCACTGTTTCTATACAAACAGGTAAAGCTCGCACAGGTCGTGACCATGCTCATGTGATGGACCTGACTTTTATGCAGCCTCTGCCTTGGCCTGGCACAAAGGAAATCCTAAGTGGTGAGGCCCGACTTTTAGAGGACCTTGCAAAACTGGATGTCACCCAAGCAGAACTTAGAATTTATCATGCCACTCTTTTGATGAGCATTGAATTTGGTTACATGGAAAAGCTCAATGAAAGTAACCAGAAAAGAAGACAGCGCTTAAATGGCATTAAAAAGTATCTTAATGCCAAAAGCATTATTTCTGAAAATGATAAAATTGAAGCAAGTATGATTAATAATCAGATGCTACTGGTTGATAATTATATTTTTGAAATCCGCTCAAAAATGACCAATTTGAAATCTAAGATCAAGCGCCTTGCTGGGGTGGAAGTGGATACCGTGAGCCTTGAGCTAGATCAACTTTCTCTTGCACCCAAAGAAGAATTTATGACTTTCATGACGGAGGGACCGGAATGGAAGAAGCAGCATAAACAAATTGAGATTGCTAAAAACCAAGTTAAGAAAACAGAACTTGAAAGTCGTCCAGAGGTTCAAGTCGGTTTAAACTATCGAGTTGAGCACCTTAGACCTGAAAATGAATTTATCCACGCTAACGTTGGAGTCACTGTGCCTTTATGGGATAGGGGACAATATCGTCAGGAAATTGCACGGGCCCAGCTTAAAAAAGAAGAGGCCAGTCAAAAATTAACCGAAATGAATTTATTAAATAGCTTTGATGAAATTTATCAACAGATGCAGTTGAGTTTTCATCAGACACAAAATTTTAGTATGAGAAAACTCCAAGTAATGAAGAAGGAAATAAATGAAGCGGAAGTTGCTTTCAAGAAAGGTCGAATCACGGCCATCTCACTTCTTGGTCATGACAATCTGGTCAATGAGACAATGAATCTGACTTATAAAGCACGTTATGAATTTTACAGAAACCTTGCTGACCTCAATGAATTAATTGGCAAAAAAACGGATTTAAAATGAATTCTTTCTTAGAGTCTATTTTTAAAAATAGAATGACCATTATCGTGATGACTTTAGGGGTAATCCTTTGGGGCCTTCTTGGTATTAGTGATATTCCCATTGATGCAGTCCCAGATATTACCAACGTTCAAGTTGTGGTAAATGCCAAGACGAAGAGCTTAGATCCAGAAAATATTGAAATGCAAGTGACAAGAACTCTTGAGATGGAACTCTCTGGAGTTCCCGGCTTAACAGATCTTAGGTCTATTTCAAAATTTGGACTCTCACAGATTACTCTCGTCTTCGAAGAGGGAACAGATATCTATTGGGCCAGACAACAGGTCTCTGAAAAAATGGGTAATGTGGATCTTCCGAGCGAAGTTTCATTAGAGCTTGCTCCAATAACAACAGGTCTGGGTGAAGTTTTTATGTACACTCTAGAGGTGAGTGATTCATCTCCCTTAAAAAAACTTGATGAAGTCACACGTCTGACTGAATTGAGAGTTATTCAGGACTTTATTATTAAACCTCATCTTAAAAAAATTGCGGGAGTAGCTGACATTGATTCCAATGGAGGATTTGTTAAACAGGTTCACGTCAATTTTTATCCTGAAAAGATGGATCTTTATGGGATTACGATCAATGATTTGATGGAAAAGTTAACTTCCCTCGGTCTTTCGGCCGGTGGTGGATATATCCAGAATAAAGATGAACAGATTATTGTCAGGACACATCCTCACACGAACTCTTTAGAAAAAATTTCAGAATTACTGCTTAAAGTGGCCAACACGGGAAAAAAAGTACGAGTCAAAGATATTGGTGAAGTGCGTTTTGATCATGCCCTTAGAGTTGGAGCTGCTACTCATGAAGGCGAGGAAGCGGTTCTTGGAACAGTTCTCATGAGAGTTGGGGCCAATGGGAGAATGGTTGTAGAGAAAGTAGAGGAAGCGATAGCCGAGTTAAAGCTTCCAGAGGGAGTTAAGCTTGTTCCTCTCTATACTAGAAAATTCTTGGTCGATAATACTATTAAAACTGTTTCCACTTCACTGGTGGAAGGGGCCATTTTAGTTATAGTCATTCTTCTCATTCTTCTAGGAGATTTGAGAGCTGCCATGATTGTGACTCTTGCGATCCCTATTTCCATGCTGGTTGCCCTCAGAGGGATGACTTATTTTGGTATTACAGGAAATCTGATGAGCTTAGGGGCCATTGATTTTGGGCTTTTAGTAGATGCTTCTGTTGTTATTGTAGAATCGATTCTGGCCAAAATGACTTTGGACAAAGCTCGACTTCTCAATCCCAAACATAAATTAGAGCTGGTCAAAGATGTTATGAAGGAAGTGATGCCACCAGTGGTGTCAGGACTTCTTCTCATTATGGCGGTCTACCTTCCCATTCTTACTCTTGAAGGGGTAGAAGGAAAGATGTTCCGTCCGATGGCCTTAACGGTACTTATGGCCCTTGGTACTTCTTTGATTGTGGCCGTAGTCTTAATGCCAATTCTTTCCTTTCTTTTTTTGAAAGTGAATCCAGAACATGATGAGCATGAAACAAAACTTTTTATTTTTCTTAAAAAGAATTTCAGACGAGCTTTAGAACTTGTTCTAGATAAAACGAAACCTCTCGTTGTTATATGTTCATGTCTTCTCCTGATATCAGGCTTTCTTCTTACTCGTCTGGGTTCAGACTTCATTCCTCAGTTAGATGAAGGTGATGCCGTTATTGGAGTCACTCGTAACGCCAGGGTGGGTATTAATAAATCAGTGAGTGAGCAGTTAAAAGTAGAAGAAGTCATTAAAGAGTTTCCTGAAGTGAGAACTGTCTTTGCTCGATTGGGAACTCCCGAATCAGCAACTGATCCGATGGGGGTGAACCTTGCTGATACTTTTATTATTTTAAATAAAGATCGAGATCAATGGCGATTTAAGACGAAGGATGAGCTAATGGGAGCAATTGTAAAAAAACTTCAAGATACTTTTCCTGATGAAGAGTTCAGTATTACTCAGCCCATTGAAATGCGTTTTAATGAAATGTTGGAAGGTTCTCGAGCTGATATCTCTCTTCGTCTTTTTGGTACTGACCTTGATCGTCTTTATGATTTGGGTTTAGCTTCTCAGAAGTTAATTGAACCAATCAGTGGAGTTGAGAGCATTGAACAGGATCCATTGACTTCATTGCGTCGTGGTCCGGTTCTTGATATCGCACCGGATTTTGAAATTTTAGGAAGCTATGGAATTCATCTGGAAGATTTTAATCGCTCCATCGGTCTGGCCTTCGCAGGAATGGAAGTCGGAGCTTTTATTGACTCGGGAATTAAATATCCTATTTTCCTTCATCTTGATGAATCTCTTCGAGATGAAATCTCTTCCATTAAAAATCTTCCCGTGGAATTACCAACGGGAGGAACAGTTCCTGTTTCTAAAATTGCCAATGTCACGCAAGAAGAAAAAATTACAACTATTGCACGTCAATGGGGAAGAAGGTATTCGGCCATTTCCATAAATGTTGCCGATCGTGATCTCTCCTCACTTGTTCAAGAAGCCAATCAGGCAGTAACCTCAAAACTTGATCTTTCTGGGATTGATTTAACTTGGGGAGGACAGTTTAAGAATCTTGAGAGGGCCAATAAGAAGTTAATGATTATTTTACCTCTCACACTACTGGCCGTTTTCCTCTATCTTCTCAAGATTTTTGGAAATCTCTCGTACACACTTTTAGTTTTCTCAGCGGTGCCATTTTCTGCGGTAGGGGGAGTGTTTGCTTTATGGATCAGAGGAATTAATTTCTCAGTTTCGGCCGGTGTTGGATTTATTGCATTGATTGGTATTGCCCTTCTTAACTCATTAGTGCTCATTTCTGTACTTGTGCGTGAAGAAGAACAACATAATCTTCGTGAAGCAGTGATTGAAGGAACTCTCAGTCGTCTTCGTCCCGTACTGATGACTGCTCTGGTAGCAGGATTTGGTTTTATTCCAATGGCCTTAAATACGGGGATTGGTGCGGAGGTGCAGCGACCTCTGGCCACAGTAGTGATTGGAGGACTGATGTCTTCAACATTCTTAACACTGTTTTTACTACCGAGTTTGTTTTTGAAATTAGAAGAGAAAAGAAAGAAAAAAGGGAGTGAGGTTTAATCCTCACTCCCTTTTGAGTTTTAGTGTTCAACGATTTTAGCGAGACCAATTTTTTTCTCAAACTTCTTATAAAGAACTGGGATAAAAATAAGTGTCAGTAGTGTCGCCGTAATAACTCCACCGATAACAACTAGGGCCAGTGGCTTTTGAACTTCTGCTCCGAGACCTGTGGCAAAGGCCATAGGTAGGAATCCAAAGATATCAGCAATGGCCGTCATAAGAACCGGACGAAGTCGCAGGCTCACAGCATTCTTCACCAGGTCTTCGCCAGTCATCCCTTGATTTTTAAGAGTGTTGAAGTAGGCCACGAGAATCATCCCGTTAATCACGGCAATCCCTGAGAGGGCGATAAAACCAACTCCGGCCGAGATACTAAATGGTAGACCTCCGGCAATCAGCATAAGAATTCCTCCTACCCAGGCAAAAGGAATACAAGCAAAAATCAAGAGGGCAATCTTCCAGTTAAAGAAAGCATAGTAGATAAGAAGAAATACGACAAAAAGAGTGATCGGAATAATCACACCTAAACGTGCCTTAGCATTTTGTAGGTTTTTAAAGTTTCCACCCCATTCCAGACGTACACCATGTGGAATTTCCACTTCTTTCTCCACTAGAGCGGCTGCTTCACGCACATAGCTTTCCATATCACGTCCTTTAACGTTGATTTGTACGGCCACACGACGTTGAGTGTTTTCACGAGTGATTACACTGTGGGTAGGGACTTGTTCAATATGAGCAATATCTTTGAGTTTGAGGCTCAGGCCATCACGAACAAAAATCGGAAGATTTTTAATCGACTCAATATTAGAGCGATCTTCTTGCTCTAAACGAAGAACCAGCGGAAAACTTCTCATACCTTCATAGATTTTTCCTACCTCAATTCCTGCAAGGGCCATCTCTACGGTATCAAGAATATTTCCACGGCCAACGGCAATCTGCTCTCTGACTTCTTCATTTGGAGTTACTTTTAAGAGCATGCTCTTACCTTGAACATCAAGTTCAACTTCTGAGGCTCCTTGAACTGATTCCACGACCGTCTGAATTTTCTCTGCGAGTCCAACAATTTGATCGAGATCATTTCCAAAGACCTTCAATGAGATATCAGCACGAGTACCTTCGAGTAGTTCGTTAGAACGCATCTCAATAGGCTGCCCCATCATAAAGCTTGCTCCACGAGCATCACTTTTAAGAGTTTCAAGAATTTCATGTCGAATATCAGCGCGAGTAATATCAGGTCTCCATTGGGACTTATCTTTAAACTCAATCATGATATCTGACATATTGATCCCGTTTGGATCATCAGGAACTTCGGCCGTACCACTACGTGAGAAAGCTGTCGCAATTTCAGGAATCTTATCAAGGAGTAGTTTTTCCAGACGTTTTTGTTCTTCCAGAACATGCGTTGGACCCACATCGGCCTTGCGGACAACTCTGACCGCGGCACTTCCTTCATCCATTTTAGGGATAAATTCTCCTCCGATATTGGAGAAGAGATAAAAAGAGACTGCAAGAAGTGAAGCAGAGATCGTTGCCAGGAACCAGAACTTATTTAAAGACCAGTTCAAAGCTGGGTAATAGATTCTTTCAAACAGACGAAGCATAATTGGTTTTTTCTCTTCTTTTTCACTCTTAAGAAGAAGAGATGCCAATGCAGGAACTGAAGTGAATGAAAGAATAAAGAGAGCACCTAGAGCATATACGAAAGTTTTTGCCATCGGTGAGAACATCTTACCTTCAACACCTGTAAGGAGAAGAAGAGGGATGAATACGAGAATGATAATGAAGCGGCCAAGCATAGACGAAGATATAATTTCGTGAGTGGCATCAACAACAGTTTCTTTGATTTCCTCACGATCAAGCTCTTTTCCTTTCTTGTTGGTTCTTCCTTGAATTTGTCTGATACAGTTATCAATAACAATTACTGCTCCATCAATAATGACCCCGAAATCCAGGGCACCTAAGCTCATCAAGTTACCGGATAGATTTGTCACTTTCATGATAATAAAAGTGATAAGGAGACTCACAGGAATCATGACCGAAGTGATGATCGCCGCTCGGAGGTTACCAATAAGAAAGATAAGGACAAGAACAACCAGACCACAACCGAAAATCAAATTTCCGCTAACTGTACTTAGAGTTGCATTCACTAATTGTGAACGATCATAAAGCACCTTGATTTCATAATCTTTTAAGATGTTCTCATTAAGATCATCAATGGCTTCATTAAGGGCCACTGCAACCACTCGGGAGTTTTCTCCGGCAAGCATGAGGGGTGAGCCGATAACTGCTTCATGACCATTAAAACTAGATGATCCATTGACAAGTGGTTTGTCTAATTTCACTTCGGCAATATCTTTAATGAAGATAGGCTGAAGGTTTTTGGACATTTTAATTGGAACGTTTTTAATATCCTCAATATTTTTGAGAAGACCTAAACCTTGAATTAAAATTGCCGAGTCGCCTTTTTCAAAATAACTTCCACCAACGTTAAAGTTATTTCGCTCAAGAGCGCGATTAAGTTCATTGAACGAAATACTGTGCTCATGCATTTTTTTCAAATGAGGTTGAACGTAATACTGAGTAGGGTAACCACCGGTGGTATTAACCTCAGCAATCCCTTTGACTCGACGAAGTTTAGGACGAATAACCCAGTCCTGCACATTTCGAAGCTCCATTAGTTCTTCCATCGAAAGATTTTCTAGCCCTCTGTTTTTTGGAATCACCACATAATGGAAGATATCTCCTAGACCAGTGACGATGGGCCCCATAAAACTCTGATATTGAGGGAGCTCATCTTTAACGATGAGTAGTCTCTCAGAGATCAATTGACGGGCCTCAAGAATGTCAGTCCCTTCGGTGAAGATCACTGTAATGTGAGAGAGACCTGCACGAGAAATAGAACGGATCTCTTCAACACCTTTAATTCCATTAAGAGAAGTTTCAATTGGGAAGGTCACCTGACGTTCTACTTCCTCAGGAACAAGTCCCGTTGGAAGAGTAATCACTTGTACTTGAGTGTTCGTTGTATCAGGAACGGCATCAATGGCCATATTTTGAAAACAATAAATACCAATGATCGAAACGAGTAACGTTAAAAAGATAACGACATAACTATTTTGTACGCTAAAACGAATAATTGATTTCATAATTATAACCTTAAAACTTTCGCCACAAATCCATCGGTAGATTTGTCATTGAGTCGATAGAGTTCCATTAAATGGGTAGCGAGATCAGTTTCTACTTCATGAACTTTGACTGCCAAATTCAGTAGCTCACGTTTAAAGTTGAGAAAGCTTCCTGTTGAGAGAAGTCCGCGCTTAAAAAGTCGGTTATACTTAACAGTCATTGCCGAGTATGCTTCCATATCATTTTCGGCCAACAGCTTCGTTCTTAGACGCTGATAACTTTCCATACGGAAAATAAACTCTTTCTCTCTTTGAGTCTTGTTAAACTCTTCTGTGCGTTTGGCCCGCTCTAGATTCATCTGAGCATGGCTTCTAAGACCTTGGTTGCGCTCAAACGGCAATGGCAGGATAAAACCTACACCAAAGATATTAAATTCTCTGTTACCTAATTTGTTGAGCTGCCACACAGGTCCAACTTTGAGATCTGGGTATTTTTGAGCGTTTTCGCGATCAAAAACAAATTGAGATTTTTTGATGAGGATCTGATCCATTTTAAAGTTAATGGATTTATCTGGCTCATAGGTAAAGTGCTCAAGATCAGGCCATGAAGTATGAGGAAGACTTTCATTGAGCGCCACATTCACATCACACTGCTCATTGATCATCTTTTGGAAAAATCTTCTGATGAGTAGGGATTCATTCTCAAGGCTCGCCTGACGAAACTCGAGTTCTTTACGGGAAATATTCAAAGTTCCCGCCTCCACTTCTTGCTCGGGAGTCAGATATCCGACCTTCTTATAGCGAAGTGATAATTTCTCTACCATTTCATAGAGGTTAATAACAAAACCCAATTCTCTTGAGATTTGTTTATAACGAAGAATTCCTAGGAATATCTCTTTCTTAAACTGAATCTCTAGTTGTTTGAGTTCTGCCTGACTGAATTCTTTTTCGGCCATGGCCACCTGGCCTCGTTTATTTCTTTTATTGCCGAGCTGAAGGTTGAACCAAATACGAGATTCACTGGTTGTATTTCTATCGCCGAACTGATTTCCGGCCGTGGTGAAGTGCTCAAGTTCAGGGTTGATTATTTTTCTAGCATCTTCGATGAGTCCATCGATCGCTTGAATTTCCATATCCTTCAGAAGGAGATGGATATTCTTTTTAATTCCCTCTTTGTAGAGTGCTTGAGGGGTGTAGGTATTAGTACATACCTCGGAGTAAGAGTTTACGCTAATCATGAGCATAAACATCAATGCGAATAGTTTCATAGCTGACCTATCAATGAGATTTCTAAATTATAAAAACAAAATGTAAGACGGAGGCGTTAAGAGACGGGGATCGTTGTTAAATCCTTGGCCTGTTTGGCACCGGATTGCACAAAATTAAAGTTGGAATTTATCGAATAAGGAATAAGAAGAAAAACTTCTTTTAGGTAATCTTCTGAGATTTGAGCAATCGTAAAGACTGGGTTGAGAACTGGTGGAGTTTTGGTAACTTTGCTACTTGGTCGCGTGTGCTCATAATCAATGTCGACTTCAGTGATGTCTTGGAAACAAGTCGATAGGATATCGCTCGTTACATCAATAACAAGAAAACTAAGCAAAAATAGGATAAAGAAAGTTATCGAAAGCCTAGGCTTTGCGTGACTTTGCTGCTCAGTCAAAAAAAGAACTCCTTAAGATAAGCTTGATATATAGCTTATTTGTTCGGCTTAGGAAACCTGAAATTCAACACCTGATAAGAGTTGATTTCTATAGTTTTCAAGTAGTTAGATCGATTAGCTGCATTCTGTATGCCTTAAGGAATAAAGTCTGAAACATTTGCTTTAAATTTAAAATGAAGGATGGTTTAAAGCTTTCTTAAGATTTGACGAAGAGTAATTGAGTGAAAAACTTGATCTTACACCGCAGTTTAAGGCTGCAAAAGGCAATCTAGATATGAAAACTGCAGTGCTTCTTGTTCTCGCGATGTTCATCTTTTCTTCCTGTAATTCAGAGGAGACCAAAACCGTGAATAATGCTGGTAACACGACAGATGGTGGTGGTGCTGATATTTCGGGAATTGATGTGAAAGGACTAATTGTTAATCGCTTTAACAAAACAGGAATCTGTACAGAAATAGGTGGAACTTATTATCGTACTCGAGTGTATGGGGGTGATGGCATGGGAGCTAATATGAATCTTAAGCTTCGATTTCTCACTTTCCCTGATTCTGTGGCTTGCGAAAATAATGACTTCATCAGCAATGGGTATGATGTCAATTTTCGTCTTGATAAGGCCGTCATTTTGGAGGATGGGCATATTAAGATTGAGCTGACCGTTGACTCTCACGATCCTGATCCTCGTATAGGACATTTTGATGCTTATAATAGTAATTTAACTTCAATTAGTAATGAGCAGAAGGAATACTGGCGTATTGAGTTAGATCTCACTCTTACTGATAGTGATGTTGTTCTTCCTCGAGGTCAGGACTTTCTGGCTCCTTCCAGTGCGGAGACACCGAATGAAGGTGAAGAAACATACGTGACTATTACTAACTCCTTGGTAGAATAATTTCATGGAAGGAGTAGTATAATTTTACTATACTACTCCTATGAATAAACCAGTTTTTACCCCACCTCAAAATGTTAAAGATTTACTCGATCGTCTAGCTCGCCCTAAGACAGCTGTGGTGACGGCAGGAATGCCTTATGCCAATGGACCGCTCCACATTGGTCACTTGGCCGGAGCTCATGTGCCTGCGGATATTTTAGCGCGCTATATGAGAATGATGATTGGAAGTGATAATGTTCTCTATGTTTGCGGAACAGACGATCATGGCTCTACCTCTGAAGTTGCTGCTCTCAAAGCAGGAAAGTCTGTTCGTGAATTTATTGATGAGATTCATGATAAACAAGAAGAGACGCTGAAGAATTATGGAGTATCTTTAAACGTTTACTCTGGTACTTCACGTCCTGATACTTTTCCGATTCATTCGAAATTATCGCAAGAGTTTTTCACAAAAATTTATAAGAACGGCATGCTTGAGAAAAAAACAACCAAGCAGTGGTTTGATCCTAAGATCAATCGTTTCTTACAAGACCGAAATGTGACAGGGAAATGTCCAAATCCTCATTGTTCGAATGAAACTGCATACTCTGATGAGTGTGAAGTGTGCGGTACTCAATATGATCCAAGCGAACTTTTAAATCCTCGTTCGGCCCTTTCCGACAGCACTCCTGAGCTTCGTGATACTGTTCACTGGTGGCTAGATATGTGGTCAGTAGGGGATCAGTTAGTAGAGTGGATTAAAACGAAACAGAACAAATGGCGTAAGGCCGTTTATCAGCAGGTAATTGAAACAATTCTTCCTTCTGTTGAATTTGCCAATACTTTTGAAGCTGCTTACAAAGAAATGAAAGAAACTCTTCCAAAGCATAAATTTAAATATGCTCCAGGTAAGAAGGTTCAGCTTCAGTTTGAAAACAAAACTGATTTTAATACAGGTTTAAAACTCCTTGGAGAGAAGAGCATCGAGTGTGCTCCGATGTCAGCTTGGGGACACCGATCGATTACACGTGATGTATCGTGGGGAATTCCACTTCCAGTGGAGCTTGATCCAGATATGGCCGGTAAGACTCTTTATGTTTGGCCTGACTCGCTAATTGCTCCGATCTCATTCTCACAAGTGGCCCTGCAAAAAGCTGGAAGAGAGCCGAGTGAGTATGAGCGTTTCTGGAAAAATCCTGAGGGACGTGTTTATCAGTTCCTAGGACAAGATAACGTTTACTTCTACACCATCATGCAGGGAGCGATGTGGTTAGGTAGTCAAAAAGACCCGCACCATCTTCCACTGGCGGATGAGTTCCAGATGACTGATATTTTCGGATGCTTCCATCTTCAGATTGAAGGCGAGAAGATGAGTAAGTCTCGTGGAAATCAGTACACGGGAGATCAGTTAATCTCTGAGATGAATTATCACCCAGATCAGGTGAGATACTTTTTAGCATTATTGTCTCTGCCAGAGAATGCCTCTAATTTTGACTTCAATACTTTCCATGAGAGAAATAAGTTCTTAGCTGGACCGATGAATGCAGCGATTGAAAAACCGATCTCTGCTTGTAATGGAAAATTTGATGGCGTTGTTCCTCAAGGGGAGCTGCTTGATAAAGTTCATAAAGAAACAATGAAAGTGGTGCAGAAGTATTTAAAGCAGATGGAGAGAGCAGAGTATTCAACTCTTCTTTTTGAAATTGAAAACTACGCACGTCTGGTGAATTCTTTCTTCTCACAATACAAACCTCATGATGATCGTGGTGAGTTAAAGGCACGTCAGGATGCGCTCTATAGTTCATTCTTCGTACTGAAAAACTTTATGATCATGCTTTATCCATTTGCTCCTAAGGTTATGGACGAAGTTCGTAAATCTCTTAATCTTCCAGAGTCAGTATTCTCTCTTGATGAATTAGGAACTCCCATCCCAGCGGGGCATAAGATTGGTGAGAAAACTCAGTACTTTCCTCACGTTGAAAACGCCGAAGAAACTTGATCAATTCTGCTCAAAGGATGAAGAAAAATTCATCCTTTGAGCTACTTTCTACCTCTTAAGATTATTTCTTGTTTTTCTCCCGATTAGGTGTCAGGATAAGGGCATCAAGGGGATTGTTGTGGCGCTAAAGATGTCTCGACAAATGTTTGCTATTCTATTTGCTGTTTTTGTTTTGAGCCTAGTCCCAAAAATCTTTTCAACAATTATCGAAGATCATCAAGATTACTACCTTACCGATTCAATTCAAGAAGTTTGGGAAAACACTCTCAGTTTGTTTGTGATTGAACCCCATGATGCTCATGTCTTTCGTAACCCGGCCCTTATTTTACTAGGTCTTCTTTGTCTTAATATCTTTTCTCCCTCGCACCATTTTACTGAACGCTACAATCTTCCTCCGCCATAATCAATTCGCTGTATAATAGTTTTTAAATACTTACGCTTAAAAAAGAGCGGTCATTATGCTGATTGATTTGAAATATCTCAATTCTCTTGCCGAGGATTTACCGATCATTAGACCCATTAAAGAATTTGTTCACCTTAATCTTCTTCTTCGTTATCAAGATCAGGATTATTGGAATGCCTTAAAAAATATTAGTCGAAAACTAGAAGCTTACCCTTTTAATAAGGTTGATTTCTATTTGAAGACATTCTCTGAAAAACCTCATCTAAAAGAGAAGTTGAAGAAGCGCCTTGAACTTCGATTGAAAAATAGAGCAGAGGAAGGAATGGAGAAGTTATTCTCTGGTAGTATCCATTTCCTTCATCATGATTTTCGTCTGGCCCCACTGCATGAGGCATGGAACAAGGTGCTTAAAGTGAATATTACGGAGATGACCGATAGTATTCTTATTAAGTGGTTATCACATTATCTGGATCAAGGAATTGGTGAGTGGGAAATGCCCAATGCTCATCAATTATCTTTTTATGAGGTGATTCGCAATCTTCTGCGTAACTCTGCTATCTTGCCGGCCCCTTTTAAGAGACAAAGGCTAGAGGGGCTTCTCGATTTATCAGCTCAGGAAATGGTCAATAAGCTTCTTCCAGAACTATGTCCGGTATCGGAGTTTCAGAGCGAATATATTAAAGAATCCATTATGACTCTCAGAGGATGGACCGGATTAATTTTCACAGTTCAGGAGAATCCTGAACTTCTTTCTTTTAGAAGATCGATCAGTCTTATTGACTTTATTGCCGTAAAATTTTTAATTGAATACTCATGGATTAAACATTCCAATTCAAAAAGAATCATACCTGACTTCCAATCAAGCAGCAGGACGCAAGGATTAGTTGATTTTGACTTCGAAATCCTGAGAGCTTGTCAGGAAATTTATGAAGAACAAATCTTTGATGAATTCCTCATTGATCTAAAAACAAAAGAAGCCAAAAAAAGAGGGACAACTCCAGCTTATCAGGCAGTCTTCTGTATGGATGATCGAGAATCTCCTCTGCGAGCGATGGCCGAAAGATTAGATCCTGATCTTGAGACATGGGGAACGGCAGGACATTATGGAATCCTGATGATGTATCATCACTCAGATAATGCTTTTTCCAAAAAACATTGCCCAGCCCCAGCAAATCCTCAGTACATTATTCGAGAGGTTTCTAAGAGTAAATTAAAAGGGAAAAGTCCCTTTGAGTATGTCAGAGAACTTTTTTTTCCATTATGGAATAAGAAATTGTCTCCGATCGAAGAAATAGAAGTCGATTCTACTTTAAGTATTTTTCGAAGTGATGATGATCTGACGCTCGTCTCGGGATTGAAACCTGGCTATACATTTCATGAAGCTGCTGATCTTGTTTATGCTCAACTGCAGTTAATTGGACTACTTAACCTTTCAGAGCTGGTGGTTATTGTTGGACATGGCTCAACCAGTGCCAATAACCCATACTTCACGTCATACGGATGTGGGGCCTGCTCTGGACGCTCAGGTGAAGTTAATTCTCGAGTTTTTTGTACCTTGGCCAATCATCCAATCGTTCGAGAGCTGATTCAAGAAAAATATCAATTTACTATTAGTGAGAGAACTTATTTTCAACCAGCTTTCCATGATACCACGATGGATCTTTTAAAATTATTTGATACTTCCAAACTTCCTCAACACTTAAAAGAAAAGTTTCAATCTTTTAAAACAAAATTTAGTGAAGCCATAAAACTTCATGCTCTCAAACGAAGCGAGCAGTTTAGTTTTAAAACTTATAAAGGAATTAAGGAGACACGTTTTAGATCAATGTCTTTTTTTCAGCCTCGTCCAGAATTAGGGCATACGAATGTTTCTTATTCAATTGTAGGAAGAAGAGAGCATTTTAAGCACATTGATGTTAACCGTGCGGCCTTCTTTCAGTCTTATGATCCAAGGATTGATCCTGATGCGAGTATCCTAACAACAAGTTTAAGTGCTGTGATACCTGTCACTTCAGGAATTAATCTCGATTATTATTTTTCAAGCGTTGATAACCAGCGTTTGGGAGCAGGATCTAAGCTTCCTCAAAACGTAGTCGGGCACTTTGGTGTCAGTCATGGGACAGAGAGTGATCTTCGGTTTGGTTTGCCTCATCAAATGATTGATCAGAACAGACCTACAAGGATTTTTATCCTCGTTGAGCAAACTCCCGAACTCGCTTTGAAAGCAGTAAAAGATCACGCCGGACTCTATCAAATTATTTCCAATAGCTGGATCTATTATGCGGCTTTTGAAGAAGGTAAAGAGGGTCTTCATCTTTTTGTGGATGGGCAAATGAAAAAAATTAATCAAATGGAGGACTTATGGAAATAAGTCTACTGTGTCTGGCATTACCGTTATTGAGTGGACTTTTTCTTGCTCTCCCATGGAAGTTCTCTGAGAAGTTTGTTTCTTACTTAACCTTAACGACCCTTGTAACGAGTCTTTTTGGGGGAATCTTTTTATTTGTGATGCTGCAAGATCAAGGATTCAATCCTTTTGAAATAGCTCTCTCAAGTATCACTATTTCCCATCACTCTTTTCCACTGCTGTTCTGGGTTGATATTTATGGGCTCTCTTATTTGTTACTGACAATTATCCTAGGATTAGTTGTCATTAAATTTTCCCACAGCTATCTTCATTTAGAAGTAGGGTATCAGCGTTATTTCTCGGTGATCCTTTTCTTTATTTTTGGTCTATCTCTTCTCTCCATAGCAGGACATCTTGATCTCTTTTTTGCCGGTTGGGAAATCGTAGGAATGTCCTCATTCCTCTTGATTAGCTTTTATCGGTCTCATATTCGTTCAGTGAACAATGCTTGGAGAATTTATTCTATTTACCGCATCTGTGATATCGGACTTCTCTCAAGTGCCGTCCTTGGGCATGTGATGTGGAAAGAGGCGACAACCTTTTCTATCCTCAATGAAATGAGTGCACATCAGGTACAGGAATATCACTCCCTGGCATTTCTGATTTTTTCTTTCTGTGTAGTGATTGCTTCCCTTGGGAAGTCAGCACAGTTTCCATTTTATAACTGGCCAGCGAAGGCAATGGAAGGGCCAACTCCATCAAGTGCTATCTTTTATGGAGCACTCTCAATTCATGCGGGCCTGCTTCTTCTGATTAGAACTCAGGTAGTCTGGGATTCAAGTTTTCCTGCCAAGTCACTTGTAATTGGGACAGGGGTTCTTACCTTCATTCTTTCTTTTCTTCAAAAGAAAGTTCAGACAAATATTAAAGGGCGCATGGCCTATGCTATCACCAGTCATTTGGGTGTGATGTATGTGCTGATGGGGTTAGGGTTTAAAGATGTAGTGTTTGTTTATATGATTCTTCACGCCATCTATCGCTGTTTTGAGATGCTAATATCTCCTTCAATCGTGGCCAGCTCCGAGCTAAGCAATAATAAAAAAGTGATCTCAAAAATCGAGAAGAGGAAAACATTCACAGAGAATTTATCTGAAAAATGGAGAAGCACACTTTATCTTTTCACTTCACTGGACTTTGGAATGGATATTTCAGGGCGTGGGATGAACTTCTTTCACTGGAAAAAGATGATTATCATTCTAAAAGTGCTGGTCGGAGGAAGACAAACCGGATTTATCCTGAGTGCTCTGATTGCTCTTTTTGCTTTTTGGAATGTTACAGGAAGTTATTATTATCTCTCAGTGTTCTCATTCCTTTTGATTTTAAGAAGTATGTTTTATCACCGTTCTTCTTTCCTGATGAGCATGGATATCATGATTTCTCTTATAGGAATTTTAATCAGCTTCAGTAAAATTCATGATCACAGTTTAGAAATCATTGCGGACTACTTGCTTCCGGTTGTGCCGGCAATGCTGGTTATTGTGGGAGTTTCTTTTTTCTTTCGTTCAAAAGATTTACGCTACTACCATGGGGAAGGAACAAAACACTCCCTGCTGGCAAATTCTTTCTTTATTTCGTTCTTAGTAATTTCAGGAATGCCGATATCTTCCGCTTTTGTCTCTGAAGATATCCTTTTGGAAATACTTGTTGAACATCAACCCATTTTAGCTGTTCTGACCTTATTGGTGATGATGATGATCGGCATTATTCTTAGTAAAATGTACACACGAATCTTTATGGGAAGACCCTCTTTTTAAGAGGGTCTTTATTTTAGAGAGAAATCTGAAAACAAGTACCGTCATTGCTTTTAACCAGCTCAATTTTTCCTTCATGCAGATCAATGATCTTTTTTGAAATGGCCAGCCCTAGGCCCGAACCTTTACGTTCATTGGCCCGATCTCTGGCAAAGCGAGCAAAAATATGGGGAGCAAATTGCGGATTTACACCTGGCCCGTGATCCTGGATTTTAATAATGGTGTGATCATTTTTGTAGCTGATATCAATTTCAATTGATCCTCCTTCAGGACTAAAATCCACAGCATTATCCAAGATATTGACGAAGGCCGACTTTAAAAGCTCAGGCAGAGAGAATCTCTCCAAGAGATAAAGATGATCAATGAGCTGCTCATCAAGGTTCACTTTAATAGAAACCTTTTTCTCTCGCGCCTTGAGGGCAATAAGGTCAATCGATTCACTTAACACTTCAAAAGTGTTTTCCCTCTTCATCGGCAGCACTTTGAGAGCATCAATTTGAGAAAGGAGGAGGAGGTTTTCAACCACTTTGATGAGATGCTGTACTTCGCGGGTGATATCGTTTTTCTTTAACTCAAATTTTTCATTGCTGACGAGATCATTATAGATAATGGTGAGTGGGGTTTTAAGTTGGTGTGAGACGTTTTGAATAAATTCACTGCGCTCATTTAAGAGAACTTGCACAACTTCTTCACGATGTCTTTTCTTCTCATCTCTCCAAAACCAAAGGGAAAGTAAGAAAATCAAAATGGATTCCCAGAAGAACCAATTGAGGAAATGAGTTTTTAAGAGACCATTGAACCATGAGAGAGGAACTTCAGTAATAAGAAACCAGCTTTCCTTACTCTTTGGTAGAGGAAGCTTGGTGTAAACATAGATTTTATTATTATTCTCAATGACATTCTCAAAATCGACCCCACGTTGCAGGCTTTTGATGATTGTGCCGTCAATGCTTGCCTTATTAAGCGTGTAGCGATCAATAGGAAGTTCTGGGAAACTTGCAATATATTTTCCAGTAGAGTCGATAAGAACTTTATTGATAGATTGATCATTTGAAGCTTCTTCAAAAAGTTCTAGGATTTTTCGGCCATCAATATTGGCAATGAGAATATTTTCTTCTCCATTTTCTCTGACAACTCTTTTGGCCACGCGAATGGTTGGTCGAATCGGTGTTTCAACTTTTCCGTCAATAACATTGGCATCCATTGATGAAAAATAGAATACATTCTTTTCTACATTCTTAAGCTCGTCAAAATAGTGTTGATCGGAGAGATCAAAAAAGTTTTTTTCTTCAAAATACTTCTGGGTATTGCTATCTGGAAGAAGCTTGAAAATTTCCCTCCCTTGCAAATCAATGAGACGGACCTTGAAGTAGTGGGGGTGAGTGTCGAGGAAATCAAGAAGAGTATTCACATCTCCTGGAGATCTTTTTTTTATAACTTTTGAGATGCTCTTTTCAAAGAATGAAAAGTCTCCCTCAAGGCCATAAATCACATGATAAAGTTCGCCCGAGAGAAATTCGTGAGATTGAATGGCGTCGATAACTAATTGAGATTTTCTTTCATCTTTTTTAATTTTAAAAGATAAGAGGTTGATAATCAGGGCCAGAATAAATAGCAGGCCTGCGAAGATAATAACTCGCTTAAAGTTAAGGGGTTGGTTTTTATTCTTCATTGATGGTGTAGCCATGCCCAATAATTGTTTTAATTAGTTTCTTAGGGCTGTTATGGTCAATTTTTTTTCTTAATTGTTTGATGTAGGCATCAACGATATTTGATTCTGGATCAAAATGCAGGTCCCATACATGTTGTGAGATTTGTACACGAGACAGTGGGCGTCCCTGATTTCTCATTAAGTATTCCAGTAGGGCGTATTCCTTGGTGGTAAGCTTAATAGTCTCATTGTTTCTAAAGGCCTGTCTTTTCACCAAATCCAGCTGAAGATCAGCACATTCGAGAGTAAGAGTGCTATCTTGATTTCTACGAAGAAGGGCCCTTACTCTTGCTGTAAATTCTTCCGTATGAAAGGGCTTAGTCATGTAATCATCGGCACCGGAATCAAGTCCACGGACTTTATCGTGAATTTCACTGAGAGTAGTAAGCATTAAAACTGGCCTATTTGGCCTCATTTCTTTGAATGTTTTACAGAGGGAAATTCCGTTGATGTCAGGAAGCATAAGATCGAGTATAACCAGATCATATTCGATGAGTTCAAAGAGATCTCGTGCTTCATTGCCGGTCGGAGCTATATCCGTGGCATAGGCCATCTCTTTAAGAATGTTAGAGGTAAATTGAGCTATTTTTTGTTCGTCTTCTACAATTAAGATTCTCATATTTGTCTCTCTATGAATTTTTTTTCACGTGATTTTCATAAGTTCTTCATCACTCGAATATATACTAGCCCAAAATCTTTGTATTTGGAGTGAAATATGGGTGTCAAAAATAATACTTTCGTTGCAGATATAAAAGCTGGTTTAGTCGTTTTTCTCATAGCGTTGCCTCTCTCGCTAGGTATCTCTCTTGCGTCTGGAGCTCCATCTACGGCAGGTCTTGTGGCCGCTATTTTAGGTGGTATTCTAGGTGCCTATTTAGGTGGGTCTTATGTGACCATTAATGGTCCTGCTGCCGGTCTTATTGTGGTCGTTCTTTCGGCCATTCAAAGTCTTGCACCTGGGGACCCGATGACTGGCTTTAGAAGAATGCTTGCCTGTGTCGTTGTAGTAGGTGTCTTACAAATTTTATCAGGTCTTATTAAGGCCGGACGTTTTGTTTCGGTTTTCCCAGTCTCGGTCGTTCACGGGATGCTTTCTGCGATTGGTTTAATCATTATCATTAAGCAAGTGCATGTTTTTTTCGGAGTGAAATTTGCCGGAACGATTGTTGATTCCATTATTCAAATTCCTAAAACAATCATGAATCCTGATCCTGAATCAGCGTGGATAGGATTAATTTCAGTAGGTATTCTTCTTTGTTATCCTCATATTAAAATGAAATTTACAAAGTTCATTCCTGCTCCTTTAGTAGTAGTGGTTGTGGGTGTGCTTTTGAGTAGTGTTTTTCTGAATGCTTCTCATGTTCATATCCCTACAAACTTTGCTGACTTTTATGTGGCACCCTTATTTGATATGATCTCATCTCGTGAATCAATCATGGCGATTCTTTCACTCTTCTTTGTGGCAAGTCTGGAATCAGTTCTTTCTGCCAGTGCTGTTGATAAACTTGATCCTATGCAAAGAGAGTCAAATTATGACAGAGAACTTTGGAGTAAAGGGATTGTGAATATTGCCTGTGGGATGTTAGGTGGTCTTCCTATTATCGCTGAGATCGTTCGTTCATCTGCTAGTATTTCTCAAGGAGCGAAAACTCCTTTAGCGAACTTCTCCCATGGTATTTTTATTTTAGTATTCCTCTTATTGAGTCCGCAGATCCTAAATCTTATCCCGCTTTCTGCTCTCGCCGCTATTCTCATTCTAGTAGGATATCGCCTGGCACAGCCTGCGCAGTTTAAGAATATGTACAATTTGGGTACAGGATCTTTTGTTTCCTTTATTGCCACTATCGGAGTAACCCTTTTAGAAGATCTTCTTTTAGGTATTCTAGCTGGTATTGTTGTTAAATTTATTATTTCTTGTTTTCAAGGTGCGAGCCTTAAATCTCTTCTTAAGCCTGAGTATCAGGTTAAGAATGAAGGGGATAAGGCCATCTTAGAATTCCAGGGTTCTCTTATTTTCTTCTCGGCCCTTAAACAGAGAAAGATTTTAAATGATCTTGCTTCTTATAAAGTCATTGAAATCAATCTAGCTAATATCAGCTACATTGATCCGACTTCACTTTCTATTTTCTCACGTGAGAGTGAAAGAATGCAGAAAGCAGGGGCGAAGGTAACTATTGATATTCCTGAAAAATTCAGCAAAGTTTACGGTCACGTTAAGGGTCATTAAACTACATCAAGGGGGGGATATCCCCCTCCTTGTTATAAAATTAGCTAGTTGACACCCCTTGTATATTTTTCAATCCTAACCGCTCCCATCCGTTTTTCTATTAAAATTCCTCAAACCCCAATGAGGTCCTTATGTCTGAATTTAAGTCTCTTATCTCTTTATTGATGGATAAAACATCAACTGATGTGGCCATTTCTTTCTATGAAAATGGCAAAAAATCAGAGGAACTGACTTATCAGGATTTACTGGCCCGGGCCTATAAAAGAGTGGAAGAGCTCAGGGCTTTTGCCCTGCCAGCTCGTTCAATGGTGCTACTTGAGGGGACTAACAACGCTCAGTTCATTATTAACTTTCTTGCTATTCAAATGATTGAAGCCACACCTGTTCCAGTGAGCCCAGGGCATTTTATTTCTGATAAGCGTTTTGCTGAACTGATTAAAAGCATGGTGAAGCAAACAGGAGCAAAACTCTTTTTAACAAACCCTGTAGATGCGCAAAATTTAGAAGATAAAAATTTAGGACTTGATCTGATCATTCACGACCAAACAAGCTTTTCTAAAAATTCACTTAATTCACTGAAAGATATCTATCTGCCTCAGGAAGATGATACTGCCTTTATTCAATTCTCTTCAGGCTCAACGGGAGATCCGAAAGGTGTCGTGATTTCTCATTTAAATTTAATGAGTAACCTCACTCAGATCGGGCTAGGTCTTGGAGCAAAAGATGGAGATCAAGTGGCCACATGGCTTCCTGTTCACCATGATATGGGTCTTATTGGTTGTGTACTTTTCCCACTTTTTGCCGGTTTGCCAGTTCATGTGATGAGGCCTTATGACTTTGCCGTCAATCCCAAGCGCTGGTTAAAGCTTATTAGTGATAATAAAATCTCAATTACCTGTGCTCCAAATTCGGCATATCATATGTGTACAACTAAGATTAAAGAAGATCGTAAAAAGGATCTTGATCTGAGCTCTCTTCGTGTTGCTCTTTGTGGAGCAGAGCCGATTAATGCTAAAACACTAAATAACTTTATTGAAGCGTTCCGTGAGCAAGGGCTTCGTGAGAGTGTTTTCCTTCCTTGTTATGGTATGGCCGAAAACGTTCTGGCCATTAGTTTCACGACACCTGAAAAAAACTTAAAAGTCATTCAAATCGATAAAGATCTGATGGTGGCAAAAAATAAAGTGCAAATCGCCAACGATGGACTTCCTTTTGTTTCTTGTGGCCGTCCACTTCCTGGAATTGAAGTTAAAGTTCTTAATGATAAGCTCTCAGCACTTTCTGAAGGCAATATTGGTGAGATCGTCATCAAGTCTGCATCAACCACCAAGGGTTACTACAAACGTGATGACGTGAATGCTAAGCTTTTTGTGGATGGGTATCTACGAACAGGAGATCTTGGCTTTATTCATGAAGGTGAGGTTTATATTGTTGGACGTGCGAAAGACCTTATTATCGTCAATGGCCTTAATATTTGTCCGGAAGAAATTGAAAAACAAGTACTAGAAGTAAGAGACGTTCGCCCAGGTCGTCTGGCAGCTTTTGCTATTCCTAATAAGGATCAATCTTCTGAAGAAATTCAGATTGTTTTAGAACTAAAAGGTATTCTTCATTCTGAAAAGAAGCGCGAGGAAATCAGAAATAAAATTGCTGAAGTTGCTTCTCAACTGATTGCTGTAAAATCTCATCAAATTAGCATTGTACCTCCAGGCACAATTCAGAAAACCACCAGTGGTAAAATTAAAAGAAGTGCCATGAAGGATATGTTTGCCAGCGGAAAGCTTGAGAAGCTAATGGGTAACTATAGTCTTTATACTGCACTTTATTTTGTTAAGACCAAGTTTTATACGCTCAAAGCGCTTGTTGATAATTTAATGCAAGCTCGAGTAAGCAGTAACTAAAATGAATATCACCAAGCTCTTTGTTGATTTCACTCAGGATCATCCTCATAAGGCCGCTTTCATTATTCCTAAGGGAGATGGTGAGGAGACTGTTACTTACAAACAGTTCTATGATCTGGTTTCCCGTTATCGCCAAGGTCTTATTGATTCAGGACATAAGAGGGGAGATCGAGTTATTCTTCTTATGCCGATTGATCTTGAATTTTATGCCTTCATGATGGCGGTCATTAGTTTAGGTTTAGTCGCTGTTTTTCTAGATCCGGGCATTGGTGTAAAAAAATTATTAGTGGCCATCAGTGACTCCAAAGCAAAAACTATTATTAGTATTCATAAATTCTTACGTCTGCGTTTTTTTCTTCCGATGTTATGGGGGAAAAAACTGTATTCCAAAGATTCACAAGGGCTTGGTCTAAAAAGTTTTGCTGGCCTTAAGATGTCTAAGATTTCTGAATTTCAACCTGAGAATTTAGAAAATACAGATCACTTATTGATCACTTTTACTTCTGGTTCGACCGGTCGCTCTAAGGGCTCTGATCGAAATGTGGAAAATGTGTTTAATCAGATTAATGCCATCAGAGGTCTGTGGCCAAGTGACAGCAGTCAGGTGGATTTCTCATCGTTTTTAATGTTTGGTTTTATGAATCTTTGTTATGGAATCACCACTATTCTTCCTCCGATGGATTTCACAAAAGTAGGCGAGGTTGATGAGGTACGGTCTCTAGAACTTATCAAGAAGTATAAAGTGACTCGTCTTTCCGGATCGGGAGCTTTTTTGAGTAAGATCTCGGGGTACATGGTTAAGAATGGTGAGAGTATTGAGACGATCTTAAATACTGCTCAAGGCGGAAGTCCGGTTAATGAAGAGTTTTGTCTCAATATGAGAAAGGCATTTCCACTCGCTCGCAATCTGGTGGTTTATGGATCAACTGAAGTAGCTCCGATTAGTGTCTGTGAAATGGATAAGCTTCTTCATGCTAAAAAAGAAGGGGCCCTGGTGGGTCGTCCTCTTGATAGTCTTATTGTTAGAATTGTTAAACTTCCCGAGACAATCAGTGAGTTCAGAGAGGGAGAAGCAAAAAGTTTTGAAGTTCCTCAGGGTGAATGGGGAGAGATCATTATTCGCGGTCCTCATGTGGTGAAGGGGTATGTGGATAATGAAGAGGCCACCTTGAAGAATAAGATTAGAGATTTTGATGGTGAGGTTTGGCATCGAACTGGTGATGCCGGTCACTTTGATAATGAAGGTAATCTTTGGATTACCGGTCGCATGAGTGAGTTGGTTGAATTTCAGGGACAAACTTGGCGTCCTTATGTGGTTGAAGCCCAGATTAATACTGTCAAAGGTGTGAAAAGAAGTGCCCTTATTCAGACAAAAAAAGACGTGTATCTGGTGATTGAATCAAGTAGTGATGTTTCAAGTGATGAACTTGCCAAAAAAATAAATGAAATAGGCATTTCTGGAGTAAAATTAAAATATATTGAAGTAATGCCAGTAGATGTTAGGCATAGTTCAAAAATAGATAGGATTAAACTTCAAAAAGAACTTTTATGAATGCAAGACTACTGACACTCTCAACTGACGGACGGCAAATTGTTGAAGAGTGTTTGGTAGGTGAACTGAATCTTGGAATTTCACAGAATCCCAAAATCATTGCTCTCGCCCAAGATAACGCTATCACTTTTTTTAAGAACTATCAGGATATAGTCCTTCAAGGAAATATCCCTCTTATTTTAAATCCTGCTATTCCTTTAGATAAATTAAAAGAGATGTCTGCTCTTTTAGGGGTAAGTGAATTACTGACCAATGACGATCATATTAAGCTTGAGAATAAGTCTCATGACTCAGTTAGTGGTCAGCATATTCTTTGTTCTTCCGGAACGACTTCTCGTGGAGTGGTCGGTAAGAAATTTGTATTTAATATTAAGGCGGCCATTGCTAATGGACTGGCCCATTTAAATTCTATTGGCATTCATTCTCCGCAAAAGATTCTACTTCCAATGCCTGTCACACATAGTTTCGGTCTGGTAGGAGGACTTCTTGCTTCCGTTTATGGAGGGCACAGTCTTTACACACTAAATTCTGGTGCAGTGAATGCCAGTATTCTTCTTGATGCAGTTAGAACTCATCAGATTGATCACTTATATTTGACTCCATCATTGCTAAAGATGATGGTTAAGTTTCTGAAGCGAAGTAAGTCTGAAGCTCCACAGCTGTCTTCCATTAGTATTGGGTCATCACTGCTCTTCACTGATGATCTTTTGCAGCTGATGTCTTACTTTCCGAAGACAAGATTTTATTTTACCTATGGGCTCACTGAAATGGGACCGAGGGTCTTTACCTTCGATGCTGGTACAGGTGAGAATCCACAGGCTTTTTTAAAAGAAAATCCTGCAACTCCTGTTCCCATTGGAATGCCTATTGAAGGTATTAAGTATAAGATTGAGAATGATGAGCTTTTGATTTTGAGTCCTTATCAATCCATTAATTTTGCCAGTGATTTTTTTGCGACCAGTGACCGCGCTGATTTAACCTCAGTTGGAGTGAGAGTCCACGGGCGAATGGATTTTACCATTATTAAATCGGGGATAAATATTTATCCCGCCGAAGTAGAAGCTCTTTTAACAGAATTTAGCGAAGTCATCGATTGTGCTCTGATTCCTCAAAAGTCAGAGAGTTATGGACAGGTACCTGTGCTTCTTCTTTACGCAACAAGTGCAAGTGAAGATCTCATCACCAGAGTGACTGATCATCTCAAAATAAATCTCCCATCTGCCCATCTTCCAAGTAGAATAGTTCTAAGGAATAAAGATTTCCCACGAACATCTATGGGTAAAATCAAAGTAAATGCTTTGATTGAAGAAATGGAAAATGAACAAAGTTAAAATTTCACAAATTGCTCATCATCTGCCGGGCGTTGTTAAAACCAATCAAGATATTATTGATCAGTTTGGTATTCGTCTTAAAAGTGATTGGGTTGAATTCAATATTGGTATCAAGTCCCGTCACTGGTGTAAGGGGCATGAGCTCACTAGTGATCTGGCCTTTGAGGTAGGTAAGAATCTTATAAATGATATTCCTCAAGATGAAATTGGAGCACTGATTTTAGCGACAGTGTCTCCTGATGTGATGACTCCTGCAACTGCTGCCATTACTCAAAGTAAACTGACACCAGGAACAAGTTATCCGGCCTTTGATATTGTTTCGGCCTGTAGTGGTTTTCTTTTTTCACTGGATGCAGGAAGAAGATTTGTCCAAACAGGGATGAACAATGTCCTCTGCATTGCCAGTGAGATTCGCAGCTATTACTTAGATAAAAAAGATCGTCGTACTGTTATGCTTTTCGCAGACGGAGCGGCGGGAGTTCGTCTTTCTCGATGCGAGGCTGATGAAGTTGGAATCATTTATTCTCAAACTTTTACTGATGGAACTTTTTGGGATGCTGTCAGTGTGAAAGGTAAGGGAACTTTGAGTTTAACGAATCCTGAACTTGAGAGTTCATTTATTGTGATGAAGGACGCAGGACTCATTTTTGAGAAGGCCGTCACGAAGATGCAAGAATTGCTACTTCATGGGCTGAAAAGTTCGGGCCTTGAGCTTAAAGACATTAAGTATTTTATTTTCCACCAAGCAAGTCAGGTGATTCTTAAAAAAATGACGGAGAGCTTGGGAATTGCGGAAGATGCTTATCACTTAAATTTTGATCGAGTAGGAAACACGAGTTCGGCCTCAGTTCCTATCGCGCTTAGTGAAGCCTACTTACAAGGAAAATTTAAGAAGGGAGATTATATCTGTCTTCTGGCCACTGGTGGTGGCTTTAGTGCAGGAATAACGATCCTTCGCTGGGAGATATAAAGATGAAACCCATTGGAGAATGTACTGTTTTAATTAGTGGTGGAGAGAAGGGGCTAGGTGCAGCTTTTAAGCTTGAGCTAGAAAAACTAGGAGCAAAGGTTTACACCACCTCAAGTAAATCTACTTCTGCTCTTCATTGGGACCTTCGAAGCTCTGAATCAACTCAAACTTTGATTAAAGAGCTAAGTGAAAAAAACATTGAAGTCGATATCTTCATTCATTGCGCTCATATCTTTAGCGATAAAAAACTCATCCTTCAAGTGAAGGCAGATGATTTTAAGAACTCTCTGGTCTCCAATGTGGTGCCGGTTTATGAACTGACTCGCTATCTCTGTCGTAATATGAGTCGTAAGAATTTTGGAAAAGTGCTTTTTATCGGAAGTCTGATTTCCCAATATGGCGGCGCTGGAAAAGTGGCCTATATCACTGAGAAGGCCGCTCTTACCGGATTAACCATGGCCTTTCATGCTGAGTTTAGTCCCAAAAATGTTTCGGTTAATATCATTCATCCCAATCTTTTTAGAACTCCTGACATTGAAGAGAGGGTTCCAGCCGAGATTATCGAAAAAATCAAAGCTGCTTCTCCTACCGGTGATCTGCTAACAATGAAAGACGTTCTGCTGGCGGCCTTTCCTTTTGTTGATCCGACCTCAACTCTCTCTGGAGAGTCCTTGCTCTTTGATGGTGGTGTTTCTTGGTAACATACGTTCTTATTCCTCCACTAGGACATGATTCACAATTTTATTCCCCATTGAAGAATCTCATGAAGGCGTACGTCGTTTGTTTGGATTATCCTTATTTTGATTCCAGCTTTGCATGGGGTGAAGGGGATCTGATTGAAAAACTGGCGCAGTATTTTGCCACAAAAATTGAAGGTTATCAGCAGGTGGAAATCATCGGAGTTTCTTTGGGGGCGACTATCAGTCTGCGAATCAAAGAAATTTTAGGGGAGAAGATTAATCACCTTCATCTTATTTCTTCTGGCGGACATAAGGTCGCAAGTTTTAGAAAAGAGATGATTCTCACTCATCTACGAGATCTTGGGCCCGAAGAGTTTTTATTAAAGAGTTTAGAAGTGGGGAGTTCTGAGGATTTTGATAATTCCGACTTTAAAAGTCACTTTCATCAGACCCAAATATGGGCCCAAGATTATTGGGATTATTATACTAAAAAACTCTGGAGTAAGGAGAATGTGCAGCAAGCAAAGCTTGGCCTTTGTGAGCTAGTGCGTGCCAGCGTGGAAGTGAACTTCGAGCATCTCCTAGAGCGTTTTGATGATCATTTAAGCATTATCTGGGCCGACCAGGACAAGGTCTTCTCTATGCGCTTTTATGAGAAGTTTAAGAATAGATGTCCTCGTGCTCGCTTCTATCTTTTGCAGAATGTGGGGCATTTTTCACCCCTAGAGACGCCAGAGCGGATTCTTCATATCCTAGAAGGGTATGAAAAACCTTCTTCAGTATAAAACATTAATTTTCGATGTCCTCTTCTGGATTTTTTCGTTTTTAATTTATGGCATCTCAATTATGGCAAGTTTGAGTTTTGCTACTCACTTTTGGAGTGAGACTCTTTGGCAAAATGTTGTCGTGATCCTCATTTCTTATTTTATTTTCATCCATGCTTTTATTTTGAGCATTGGTATTTTTAAAAAGCTTGTTCAACCTCAATTGACCACAGGGAAGATGAAAGTTGGTTTGAACAAAGAGTATCTGGCCTTTGCTCTTAATTCTGTCTTCCACGGAATTTTTTTTACTTCACCAGTAGCTTCACAGGTGGGGATTCTTTTTTATCTTGCTAGCCTTTACTATCGCCTGATGGGGATGAAAGTGGGCCTGAGTAATATTATCGGAACGGGAGTCTTAATCAGGCAGCCTGAGCTTATTGAAGTTGGTGAGAAGACTGTTTTAGGAATTGGCTCAATCTTAAGCTGTCATTTTTCCCCAGATGGAAAAAGCCATGTGCAAGGAAGAATTAAAATCGGAAAGAACTCTCTCCTGGGTGCCTATGCACAGCTTGCTCCAGATACCATTGTGGGAGATCATGTGGTGATCGGAAATAGAAGCCTGGTTTATTCAGGAGTGCGCATCGGTAACAATGTGCAAATTGGGATGGAGTGCCGAATTCAATTTGGAGTTGAGATCCCTGACAATGTCATTATTAAAAGTAATACCGTTATTAAAAGAGGGGATAAAATTCTCAGTGGTCAAACTTGGGAAGGGAACCCCGCTGTCAATATCACAAAGGAAAAAGCATGAATAAATTAACTCAATTAGATGAAAATCTTAAAAAGGGTGTGGCCCTCATTGAGGATTCGGCATTCGTTAAAGAGATGCTGAGTTCAAATAAAGAAAGAGTTCTTGCTCTTTACACTGAATATCTTCGTTATTGCTATCACTATGTCTCTCTTAGTTCTTCATTTACTCCACTGGCGGCAAGAAGACTTGATACGAAGCATCTGCATGTTCGTAAATGGATCCTAGAGCACTCAGGAGAAGAGCTAGGACATGAGTTGATGGCCTTAAATGATTTGAAAAAACTGGGTGTTGATCCTGAAGTGGTAAAAAAAGAGAAAGCTCCTATTGGTGTAACAGGTTACGTGAGCTTCTTTCATTACAAAGTGGCGATTGATAATCCTTGGTGTGCTTTTGGAGTTCTTTATCTATTGGAAGGGATGGCAACAGCACTGGCACCAAAAATTGCAAAGAATGTGGCAACTCACTTGGGAGATATTAAAGCTCTCAGTTTCTTTAAAGAACATGGTGATTTGGATGTGGATCATATGAGAGAGCAGCAAGAAGTTTTGACTAAAGCTGATCTTACAGAAGCTGATTTAGCTGATATTGCTAGAACAATTCTTGAAACAGCTCATATGAAGAGATTTATGCTCGATAAATTAGTTGAAAGTGTGAAGGGGTAAACAATGAAAGCAAACGAACAGCAAGTAAAGAAACTCATCGTGGACATTTGCCAAATTGAGGAGAGTAAGATCACGCCGACAGCTCATCTTAAAGAAACATTGCAGATGGATTCATTGAATATTGCTGATCTTATGGCCTCATTAGAAGAGGATTACGGGATTGAAGTGATTCAAGAAGAGGCCATGAGAATCAAGACATTTGGTGAACTCATGACCTACATTAAAAATCACTAATCGTTGATCTGAACTTTAAAATGCGAAAATAAAAACTTCCCTTGAACTAGTTTTAAGGGAAGTTTTGAATCCTTCATATCCCATGCAAAATCATTCTGGTTGAAATAATAAAAGAGCGCATAGTTGGCCCTGAAAGTGAGTTCCGTATAGCGATGAACAATATTAATGGCCTCAATAGACTGCATATCTGCAATATTCTTTAATTCATCAAATAAGGCTTCTCGCTCCGCTAGGAGAGTTTGTTTTTCATCGATATCATAATGATTGATGCTCTCCCAAATAATGTCCTTGCCGCGATTTGTGAGTTTTAGTTTCTCCTCTCCAGTAAAGGCAGGGGCTTCTTCCTTCATAGTGAAGATCTTTTTAGCATCAACTTCTAGTGGCCCAATACTTTGTAAGCGTTTGAGTTGACCGGCGATAATGGAGATATTAACGTCACTGTTGCCATCAAAGAGGGAAACCACACGGTGATCCCTCATCATCTTTTGAGTGATACCAAATTCAGAATCACGGATATAGAACCTAGCACCTAAAACTTCAGTTGATCTTAAAATAATCTGATCAGCAATTTTGGTGGTGTAAAATTTTGAGAAGGCCGAATAAAGACTCATGACTTCTGGATTCATAGTCACCATTCGAGCACAAACTAAGCTAAAGGCTTCAATGATTAATAAATCTTGAAAACTTTTTTGCAGTTTTTCCCAAACGGCAGGAATTTCAATAATGGGTTTACCGTAAAGAATACGAGCTTGCGCAAATTCAAAGGCACGGCGAAGAGTAGTATCACTGGCCCCAAGACTGAAGCTCGCACAGAGAAGACGAGAGACCTGCATGGTTTTAAGAATAATTTCTAAACCCTGTCCTGCCTTACCAATCTGTGAATTAACTTGAGAGAACTCAGTGAATTCAATTCCACTGATATCGGCCCCACGAATCCCTAGGGTTTTAAGTTTATCGATATTTTTAAAGGTTCCCTGATAATCATCGCTCTTTTTAATGAAGTGAACATTCAGGACTTGATTTTCATTCATGGCAAGTACACTTAAGGCCTTTCCACGAGTGGCATTGTTAATGCACCATTTGCGTCCTGTGATTTTTCCTGCAAGGTCAGAAGTTTGAGTAGAGGCGAGATCAGAGCCATTGACTTCTTCGGTTAAGGCCAGGCAGTTGAGTCCACCAGCTTTAAGTATATTGGCGAGATCTTTTTTTTGTTTTTCATTTCCGTATAGCCACACAGGCAGGCTTCCTAAAAGGGTTTGTCCTAGGGCGATCGCTGTCGTGAGATTACGGCGAGAAAGGAGTCTTCCCATTACCATGGTCTGATCAATACCTTTCATCTTTCCGCCCAAATCTTGAGGGATAAAGTACTCAAGAAGTCCTTCTTGAATGAATTGTAAGGCTTCCTGTGGAAAAGCTTCATCTTCATCTTGAGCAAGGATGAGTGAGGTTTGAGATTTTAGCGGCACCTTTTCAATCAGTTCTCTCATTACTTTCTGTCCTTAAGTAGTACTCTTAATTCTTTTTCTAACTTACTCCACAGCGTATTAAATTTTCCGCCAATGTGAGGAGAGATATACCCATTAGGTAATTGATAGAGGAGCCCATCTTTTGGGTAAGGCTCAGGGTAGGTCACATCAGTGAGATAGAAGGCATTGGGATGACGATGGAAAAAATCAAAAAGATCCTTTTCTTCAAAGATTTCTCCACGAGCAATGTTGACCATGATGATATCGGGTGGAAGATATTCAAAAAAATCTTTCTGATGAAAAATTTCAGCACTTCGCACGGAATGATTCGTGGCCAAAATCATGACATCTAATCCTTCAAAGAAATCTTTCATTTGCTCATAATTGTAATGAATTGTTCCATCAGGAGAAAAAGAGCGATTAGTAAGGAATCTGATTTCTTGGAAGATCGGATTCGTGATTGTTGAAATCCTCTCCCCAATATTTCCAAAGCCGACAATCCCGAGACGGCATTCACTGGCCACTTTGGAGATGCGGAAATGTTCCTGATTCCAAGATTTGTCTTGATAGGACTTTTCACCGCGAAGACCTTTGAGAGCAAGGTAAAGAGCATGCTCGGCCACAGCATCTCTGGTAGCACTAGAGTTCGTGACCATATATTGGTTTTGCAGTTTTTGCCAAGACAGAGGAACTTGAGCGCTTAAGAGGTGAACCCATTCAAGGTTTTTATTCCCGCGAACGAGGCTGGCAGAGAAGGGCGAAGAGATAATGGCATGAGCATCTTTGATATGCTCAATTTCCGATTCAAGGCTGGTGATGACTTGAATCTTCCAATCTGGGAAAGTCTCATAAATCGCATCAATAAAAGTATGTGGCATTTTCCAAAATTCTTGTTGGGCCACATTCATGACTGTAAGTTTTTTCATAAGTCCTCAATAAAGTCTAAAACGTCACCGAGAGTTTTCCATTCACTGGCAATCTTCTCATCAACTTCAATGCCGAAATGATCAATAATCCCGTAAAAAAGATTGATACGCCCTAGAGAATCGATTCCCAGCTCTTTAAGTAATGTATCCTCGGCCACGTCGAGAATATCTTTATTCAAATAGAGGTCATCAATCGTTTTAATAATTTCTTTTAGTTTCTTTTTTAAAGTACTCATATTTGACCTCAAGGAAGAATAGGGTGTTTAAAAGTTTTATTTTGTTTTTTATGAACAGTTTGTAAGTGAGTAACTATACGAGAGCGCACATCCTCACTAGCAATAATCTCATCAATGAGTTTTGATTTGAGTGCAAGTTTGGGATTCTCGTAATTTTGAAAGTAATCCTTCATTTTCTCATCTTCACTGCGCGAATCTTGAGCGTAGACATTCACCTTGGCAGCGGCATAGCCCATGATGGCAATGCGGGCATTGGGGAGAGAGAGTTTGAGATCAAGGCCAGTGGTTGAGTTTTGTAGCATTAAAAAGGCGGCTGCTCCGTAGCATCTTCTCATCACTAGAGAAATGCGAGGAACACTCATCACCATCGCTGAACAGAAATTGGCCCCACTACGAAGAAGTCCATTTTGTTCTTCTTTTGTTCCTGGCATAAAACCGGGGACATCAATCAGTGTGATTAAAGGAAGTCCATAGGCATCACAGATTCTTAGGAATCGGGTGGACTTTAAAGAGGCTTCGACGCCAATCGCTCCAGCATTGGTGGTGCTTTGGTTGGCAATAATTCCGACACTAACTCCACCGATACGAGCAAAAGCACAGAGCATGCTCTTCCCATAGTATTCGCGATAAAGGTGATAATTGGACTCATCAACCAAACCTTTAAGAGTCTTCTCCATATTCCATGCCACAAACTTCTCAGGCATCTCTGGCATGATTTCAAGTGGCGCGATTTCTTTCTGGGAAGGAACTGCTATAAGTTCAACGAGGTTTTTAAGGCGATCAAGCTGGGCCGGAATATTAGGTTCAACAAAATCAGCGATCCCAGTTTTGCGAGCGTGAATTTCACTTCCACCCAGTTCACTGATCGTTGTCTTCTCTCCAATAGACCACTCCACCACGTTAGGACTTGTTACCATCAGGTAGCTTCGTGATTTATTCATGATGATGATATCCATCAGAGTTGCCGAATAAGCGGCCGCTCCCATGGTTGAACCAATCACCACGGCAAACTGTGGAATCACACCTGAGAGGGTAATGTTGCGATTAATGATCTTAGCGTAGGCCTGACCTGAAGTAATTCCTTCAGTAATCGATACACCGGCGGAAAAAAGAAAGGCTACAATGGGTGTTTTTAAGTTTTGGGCCTGATCCATGATCTCAACGATCTTATCTGCACCAACAGAGCTGATAAAGCCGCGATCCACTTTGGGATTCTGAGCATAGAAACAAACTTTAACTCCGTTTATTTTCCCCGTACCGGTAATGACATCGTCTTCAAAGGAACTGGAGGTCTCGACACTTCCAAGATCAAAAGTGTATTCAATCCAGTCTTGTGGGTTATTTCCGACTCTTTTTTCACTCATATTTCTTTTCTCTTAATAACTTTTCTCAATGGAATAATGAAAGACAGACAGATAAAAAATAAAATAACTAGGGTTACAGCAAAGTAGTACTGATACTGTGGATAAAAACGAATCATTGGTTCAAGTTCAATCCCACCCATGATGATCGCCTTTCCATCAGTAAACATTTTGATATCGAGTGGGTTGTAGTGGAAATAAAGAGTCGCTAAGTGTCCAAGTATGGAGCCGGCGATAAGTGAAATGGCCCCTAGACTTAAAACTTCAATCCCAAGAATGGTAATCACTTTGAGATGATTGGCCCCCAGAATGCTCATCGTACGCAGTTCTTTATCACGTTCTAAGAAGCTCACCATCAAGCTGTTGGAGAGTCCAAGGGAGATAACGAGAATAAGAACGAAGGAGATGATCTTGGTAAAGCGATCAATCAATGAAATGGACAGATATACTTCCGGAACCGTCTGACTCCAAGGATAAAGGGAGAGCTCTGGGTTAGAAATGGTAGGGGGAGTTTCTTTAAAATAGAAACGTGAGTGATAGAAACCAGCAGGGATAGCAAAAAAGTTTTCAGCACTCATCTGACTCATGAATGCTAAGTTTTCTTCTTTATCCCCACCACCAAAATCAAAGAGTCCTTTGACTGTGAAGAGTTCATTGGCAAAAGAGCCATCAAAGCCTTGGCCCACGAGAGCAATTTCATCTCCTACATTGACCTTTAATTTCTTGGCCAGACGTTTACCAATCAAAATTTCAAAAGGAGCAGCATCGTTGAGAAATTCGCCAACCTTTACTGTGTCGGCAAGCTTAGTGAACTTCTTCTCTATCTCGGGATTTATTCCTAAAAGCATGACTCCCTTAGATGAGTGCATTCCTGAGAGAAAGCCGAAGGAAGTAATACGTGGAGCTGAATCTTGGAGAGGACTATCAAAATCAGCATCACTTATGACTTTGAAGAAATCAAAATCACGAGTACTGCCTTCTAGAAAATAGTCTTTGTGGGTAACTTGATAATGCCCTTGAAAGGTTTTTAAGAATTGCTCCACCACTTCACGAGAGCCGGAGAAAGAAAAATTTAAAGACCAGATGATAAAACCTTGAGACAGGGTAAGGCTCAAAAAAAGAAGGAGAGTTCTACCTGGATTTCTTAAGAGATTTCGCAGTCCAAATTTGATTAAAAAGAGCAGCTGATTCATTGGGCCCCTCTTGATTTTTTGATGACTTGATTCAAGGAGTAGAGATATGTCAGACCAATGGTGAGTAGGACAAAGATAATGGCCTGAATAAACTGTTTCTCATTCCAGATCGGATAGATAATGCTAGGAAGTTCAATCCCGGCACGCTCAATGACTTTGCCATTATTCATTCCAGAAAGGTCGAGACCCTTTTTTTGCAGGAACATAAGAATCATACCAAACAGAACAAAAGAACTAGATAAAGAGATGATCATCATAATGACGGATTCAATCATCCCCAGAATGAGCATATGAATTTTTGAGACTCCGATGGTATTCATCATCTTAAATTCAAAAACTCGCTCTTCCAAGAGCATACGAATGGGATTGAAGATGGAAAGGGCCACAGTGATGGCGATAATAACAATAAAAAAATTAAGAAGACCTTTGTTAAAATTAATCACCACATTCATTTCAGGATTAATATCTCTCCAACTTTTTAAAACAAGTTCTGGAGATTCAGCCTTCTCTTTGAGAACAATGCGATGAAAGTAAAACCCGTCACGCTCTTGAGTGAAAAAAAGCTCTTGCAGCTTCTTGGTCGTGACATAGATATAAGTCTTTTGAAAACTTGAGCTATTGAAGCGATAGATACCTGTGATAGGTAGAAGTTCACTGCGAAGACTTCCATCTTCATCTTGATAGTTTAATAGCAGGTCATCTCCAAGATTGAATTTAAACTTCAAAGCTAAATCTTCGCCAATAACAACACCTTCGGGTTCTTGGAGAAATTCACCTTCAATAAGATTATGGCCTAGATCAATCACATCTAAGTTCTTAGTTGGGTTTACTCCCAGGACGACGAGAGAGGCACTTCCTTCAGGTTGAACGATATTTCCTTCAAGGACTAGTTCAGCAGATCCGCCTAATGCGAGAAACTCATCGGTAAGCTTAATAGGTGAAGTAGGATCACCATATTCTGCATAGTTTTTTTCCTGTAACTGATAGGTCCCAGTATTGGTATCAGTAACCGCTTTTTGAATTTGAGTAAACATTCCTTCAAAAAGAGAAATGATAGTCAGGGAGACAGTGAGGGAGAGGATGATAGAGGAGAGAATAAATAAACTTCTTACCTTATGCCGTAGGATCTGCTTGCTCGCGAGAGTGATAAGGTAGAGAAATTTATTCATAGGGAGTATTATACCCGAGAATAAATTCCTCTAAATATTAATTTACCTGACAAAACTACTTAGTGGATCGATGGCGTACTTTGAGTATTCTCAGTTGTTCTGCGTGAGTACTCCACTGGATTTGGCTCTTCTCGCATATTTTTTAAGGCCTGACCCCAATTCACCACATCACTAATAAGCTTAGTGAGTTTCTTCTCATGGCTTGAAGCTGGTTTGAACTTCGTGTAGTTTTCAAAATCAGTAGAGAGGTTTAAGGCAACTTGATTTCTCACTGTGGCCATCTGAAGTTCTGCACAGATGAGACGCAGAGATTCGACTACTCGAAATCCGCTTGAACTTCCATAGCCTACGAAACCGCAGACTTTGTTGTTCCACTCCTCATAGAGGTAATCCAGAGCATTTTTTAAAGCAGCAGGGACTCCATGATTATATTCAGGAGTTACAAAAATAAAGCAATCAAAGCTTTGAATCTTTTTGCTCCAGCGCTTGGTATATTCATGCTCATAGTTCTGTGGACCTTCGGCCGCAGTTTTCTTTTCATTCAAAAGAGGGAGATCAAAATCTTTAATATCGACCAGCTCGAAATCAGCTTTACCTGAATTCATAGCACGCTCATAAACCCATTTCCCAACCTGATCTCCAACTCTGGTCGGACGGGTACTACCGATGATGATTCCAACTTTTAGCATATGCATCTCCTTGAAGCGGGAAAGATTCATGAGTTTCCAGAGGAGCACAGAGTTAAGTCTAGGGACGAGCTATTAGGAGTAAATGATTCCACTATTAAAGGAGCTATGTGATTCTCAAACTTTAGAGGCTGGTCCAAACAGTTGACTGTGAAAAATGTACCAAGTTTAAGCTTAAAGTTTCGAAAGAGGAGATTTTTAGGGCACAACACTCTCATAAGATTTCTTGTGGAGGATATAATTCATGAAGTTTATTTTAGCCCTTACATTTCTTATTCCTTCCATGTCTTTTGCTAATGCACTTTTCACTGTTTCAAAAACTTATAAAGAAAAAAATGTCCTTCATTATAAAGCGGTTGTTAAAAACTGTAAGCTTGTCGCTCCCTACGTTACCACTCAGTGGGTGATGGGTGCAGAGAAGGGGCAACTTGAAGGCTTAACAAATCAAGAGAAGAAATTTTTCGAACCTAAAGTTGGTTATAGTAAAGATACTGAAGTCGATTTCACACTTGGAGCGATGAAAGAGCTTAATCTAGGTGCTAACGATTTCAAAAAGATCACCATTCAAATGAAAGGCTGTAAGGCCATTGCGGTATCTGATTATAAAAATGATGAGATCACGGTGAAGAACATTCACTTACAAGCAAGTCTTCTTTCTGTTGCCGGTGCCACGATTACTGGAATAAAAGCGAATGGTTCTCGATTTATTCTTAATGTAAAAAAATAAGTTTCCTCCCGGGCCCTTTAGTGACTGTATTCCTACTGGGCCATTTTTTTCTTTGTCACAAATCCCCCTTCATTTGCGTTATACCTGATATCAAGGAGCCGCATTTGAAAAAGAAATTAATCCTCTTCACCTTACCCTTATTAGTTCTTGTTGGTTTGATCTATCAACGAACTCAATCTGAAGCTCAGTCATCAGATAAAATAACTGTTTATCAATCAAGAACCTGTGGATGTTGCCAGAAGTGGGTGAAGCATCTAACCAACTCTGGTTTTCAAGTAGAGTCAGTGATGCTTGATGATGTCGCTCCTGTGAAAATCGCGAATGGGATCACACCAGATCTGGCCAGTTGTCATACTGCTAAGGTGGCAGGCTATGTGGTGGAAGGACACGTTCCCGCTCGCGCCATTCGAAAACTCTTAAGTTCAAAACCAAACATCAAAGGAATCGCAGTCCCTGGAATGCCGATGGGATCTCCAGGAATGGAAGGACATAAAGTTGAAAAATATGATGTTGTGAGTTTTGAAGAGAGTGGGCGCCAAGAAGTCTTTATGAGCTTCTAATCAAGAGCGAGAAGATAACTCTTAACTGCTTCATCTAACCAAAATCTAAAACTCATCCCGTGCGAGGTGAGGTATCCGATATGCCCACCATGGGCCTGAAGATTCAGTGTGGTTGTGGAGGATAGTTTTGAGCGTTTATAAAGTGAAGCATCCACAAAAGGATCATCTTCACTGGTGATAATGACAGTGGGGATATCAATTTGTGAGAGAAACTGATCGCTTGAGCATTTTTGATAATAATCTTCTCGGGATTTGAAGCCTCCGAAAACAGCGGTATAGCGATTATCAAAATCATGAAGGTCTTCAACTAAAGAGTAGTCCCCCATATTCTCAGGACTGTTTTTAAAGAGATAATTTTTCAGCTCGCGGGTGAAGTGCTGATCGTAAATTCGATTAAGACCAGCTTTTAATTTGATCGCCGAGTCTTCGAGATTAATTGGTGCGTTGATGGCGATCGCCAGATCCGGTCGATACTCTGCTCGCACACCCGCAGCGTTCAAAAGAAGTGCATTCGCAGAAAGACTCACTCCAACTGCTGCATGAGTTGCCTCAGGGATAAGTGCTCTACCAAAGGCAATAACACTTGAAATATCCTCTGAGCGACCCGAGTGATAGGGAAGTTTCGCAAGACCCGCTCCAGCACCGCAACCGCGCATATTCACCATAAAAACATGATGGCCCATGCTTTTACTCATCTGGGCAAAACGGCGCACATAAGGAGAGTTAATGGAGCCGGCCAGACCGTGGAAGAGATAGGTTACGATAGGGCGAGTACCTTTGATGTAGGAGAGATGCAGGCGCTCCTCATGAGTTTCCAAAGGGAGAATAAAGGTTTGGTCAACAAGAGGAGCGTCGGGAGATTTGAGGAGAGTCCCCAAAATAGTTTGCAAGTGCCCATCCACCGCCCAAAAAGGGGGAGTCATGGGAGGAATACCCGACTGAATTTTGCGAATTTTCGAAACCAGCTTTAAATCCATGAGACATATCTACACCCATATGCTAAGATCGTTAATACTTATCCGGGGGTGCCCAGGTTTCGACGGGGGATTAGAAGGATTGAGTGCGTGCAGTGGTTGATCGACAGGCCACTTCAAAAGTCGATCAAATTTTAGTCGGCAACGATTATGCAATGGCTGCTTAATTAGAACTACGTTTTAATTGGTACCTGAGGGGCCAGCACCGATAACAAAAAGCTGGTAAAGACGATGGCGGATCGTCCGAAAAATAAACCGCAAAGAGATCAGGTGTGGTTACTCTTTAAAGGCCACGACTGTTTGTCGCTTCAGTAAAGAGCGAAAATAGTATCGGTACTAACTTACCGGAGACGCACGTGGGACTCTCTACTGGAAGATCTTTCGGACGTGGGTTCGATTCCCACCACCTCCACCATCGGATTTCTTAAAAACCGCCCCACAACGGGCGGTTTTTTTAAAACATCTTTAAATTCTGCGACTTAATTACAATCACATAGCGATTTATGGCGAGCTACAAACCTGTCTGGAGTTGTCTCAAACTGTCTCCATGTGGCTATTTGTGGCTACAACGTAAATCTCGCTTCGATCGCATGGACTACTTCGCGTAGTGGGAGACCCAAAAAGCGAAGTTAAGCTCTTGAATCGATTCACCTACTTTGCGTCTCAAAAAGAGCACTTTAACCCTTAATTCCCGAGGAGGAAGTGCATGCAAATTAAGAAGGTAAAACGAAGAAGATCAGACACCAAGGTGGTGACGAAAGAAGGAAGGCTTCTCAAATTTCTTCGTGAGTCTCGGAACCTTTCCATGAGACAAGCTGGACGTTTAATTGGAAAGTCCGACGCAATTATTAACCACGCAGAGAACGGAAGATTAGATCTAACCCCGCAATTAATTCTCAAGCTTCTTCAAGTTTACGGCTACACCTACGAGCAATTTGAAAAGATGCTCAGTTCGGAATTCTCTGTCCCTCAACACACATTATCTGAATGCATCGAGATTCTTAAACGTCTTGAGCCAAGCAAATTAAAAACCATTAAAAATATCCTGGAGTCCTTCTAATGATTAAATACGACGAAGCAAAAAAGTCTTATCGCGTGAGCTATAGCCGAAGACATCCTGTTACAAAGGCAGCAACCAGTCTTAACAGGAGAGGGATTAAGACGATGGAGGAGGCAAAAAAGGTTTACAACGAGCTAATTATTAAGATGGAGCAGAAGTTTAATCGATCTCTTTATCCCCTATGGCCAGAGATTGTGGATAGATTCATTGAACATTTTAAGAATCGAGGGATTGCTAATAATACGGTCTATAACTACCAAACAGGTCTTTACTCTCACACAGTTGAACGGTGGAAGAAAAAGCAAATAAATGAGATTAGCACCTCAGAAATCAGGGAACTTATTCTTGATCATTTGTCGGATAAATCTGAAGCATCAAGAAAGAACGTACTGAAATATATAAGGGCTGCATTTACCTATGCTGTGGATATGGGAATTATTTTAAGAGACCCAACCCCAAAATTAAAATTCAAGAAGACGCTTAAAATTAAATCGGTACTAAAAGAGAATGAAATCTTCTATCTCCTAAAAATGGCGAAGGAGAAGAATCATCCATGGTTTCCTATTTGGGCGGTAGCTCTTTATACGGGACTCAGAAACGGAGAGCTTTACGCCCTTAAATGGGACAGAGTAGATTTTAAGAAGCGTCAGATGATTATTTCCTTATCTTGGAATGCAAAAAATGGATTTAAGGAAACAAAATCAGGGGATGATAGAATCGTTGAGATTGCTGAAAGTCTTCTTCCACTTATTGAAGAGCTTCATAGAAATAAAACGACTGAGTTTGTTCTCCCACGCATTGAGGCTTGGGATAAAAATGAGCAGGCGAGGGTGCTCAGGGCTTTCCTTGAAGAAATAAATCTACCTAGAATTCGATTTCATGATCTAAGGGCCTCATGGGCAACAGTGATGCTATCCAAGGGAGTAGAGCCGATTAAGGTGATGTCTATGGGTGGATGGCGAGATTTAAAGACGATGCAGATCTATATCCGGAAGTCGGGGATTAACATTCAGGGTATAACCAGCAATTTGAATTTTTTAGGCAGCGTGTGAAGCATTTCTTATTTGAAGTTCTTAGCCATCTTATCTCCGAAATCTTCAGTACCATTTTGTTTTTCATCCGCCCTACCCTCTACCTGTTCCTTGTATGGGTAGGTATGAGAATCGCAAGCCTCTTCTATTGATTTCAAACAGCCTTTGGGCAATTTCGTATTGCTCAAGGTTTCCTTCATCGAAGTTTCAAGCACCTTTCGTTTTTCACTCACTCTCAAAAGAGGGCCTTCGCTTTTTTTATGGCTTGAAATTTAAAATTTAATAAAGAATATAAACAGAAAGGTGCCTAAAGGTAGTAAAAGAAAAATGGCTTGAAACCAAAACGACTTGGCTGATTTAAACCATCTACCTAGAAGCCAAAAACTTTTTCCGACTGCCATCTCTGTTCCCTTTACGAAATCGAAGGGCAAGCGAGGTTCGTTCTCTTCCGCTGATGAGCTGTCTTTTCTCAAAGTTAAATCAAATTCTACTGCTGTCCTAAAGGAACCTGAGCTTGATAACACCTGATAGAAATGATGACCAAAGATAAATCTAAAACCAAAATAAACAGAAATTAAAAAGAAAAGAAGTGATATTTTGATAGTCCAAGCACCATAAAAGGCAATCATTCTCTCTGGGTCAGTCAAAATTACAAAACAAAATGCAAAAGCACCACCGATAAACCATTTTGATATATTCCCCAGACTTTTATGAGATTCACGAGCAAAATCATGTGTCGTTCCCACGAGGCCACCTAACATATTCATTTGAGCCAATCGAGCTTTATCCAGCTCACTCATTTTGACTCCCATTTTTTAAATATAAAATCATGTTGAATACGTTTGCCTTTAATCTGCTTCAATTCGAGAACTCCAGACAGTGAGGTCATATCAATCTTAACTTCACAACAATAAGAACATCTAAGCGTATAGGAATCAGCGAAACCAGCTTCAAGTGCTACGGATGGTTTTGTATAAAGCTGAAGAGGTTGATTATTATTTTTATCTGGAAATGAAAGCTCATAATTCGCAGAAATTTCTTTAATTTGAAGTTTCGGTTTTAAAACTGAAGTCAGCCTTCCTCCTTCATTCCCAATATCCACTTCAATAGTGAAGTCATAACGAAATCGTGAGTCAGATTGTGACGGGGCAATTTCGTACACGGTAGCAGATGTTACTTCAGAAACAATTTTTGGGCCGCTGCCTAGCTTGTCATAAAAATATGCCCCAGATGAGAATAGGCCAGAAATTCCTCCGGTCAATCCTATCCAATCCGTAGCACTGAGATTTTTGAAGAATTCGATCATCGATGAAGAGTCTCCTCTTTGGTAAATCTGTAAATGAACATTTCTTTCATCATACTTTATACGGTAGGAGTATTTTTCGTATTAAGAATATCCTGAAACACTTGTGTTAAGTAGGGGTCTATCTCATTCGGATTCATCCTGTTGATATACTCATCTAATCTGGCTTTATCAAAAAGACCTTGATTCCTAGTAAGACCTTGTACTACTTCTTTGCATTTTACACGTTTTGTATTTGTCGTATTAAGAGTTGCTTCATTTAAGGGGCCATGATTATCTAGCTCGCCCCAGATAAACTCATTGTTGGCACTATTGTCGTAATGAGGTCTTGCAGTTGGAGAAATCAAATAACTTTCAATGTATCTACGATTCCAAATAAGCGAATGAATATTTATCCTCTTGCCTTTTATGGTGACTATCTCTGTCTGTTTATCAATACCTGTCGTCCGAGATACATAGGCGTCTGAATCACAAAGCATAAATATGTTTTTCAATTTTATTTGATCGGAATTGATATCAGAGTTATCTTCTGCGACCTTTTTGATCTCTTGAACAAAATCTTTCTTAGGATTAATTAAAAGATTTCTGTCATTCAAATTAGTTCCTGAACTTTTCTTAAAGACAAGTAAGTTGGTTTCCAGCTGGGAGAAGTTTTGACCAGTTCTATTTATAAGAGATTTAAAAATCTCCCAATCTGAATGGTCATCAATTAAAACAATATTTTCGATGCTGTACAATAGACTTTTAAAGACAGGCCCCCCAAAAAGAGTTCCACAAATATCATCGACGAGCTTCACCTTCTTAGAGGTATCGTTGATAATCGTTCCGTCTTCTAAAAAGATAATTCTGTTGTATTCAGAGTTCGAGATTGTAAGAAGATTGTGTGATGTCGTGAAAGCATATCCCCTGACGCTCTCAAAAGAACTCCACACCTTTTTTACCATCGTAGGGTGGATATGAGCATCCACCTCATCAAGTAGAAAAAGTGATCTTTCGCCATCAAAAAGATCGAGCAAGGCTGAATTTAATAAAATCTGAAATTCTCCATCACTAAGATCATGAAGACCAATAAGCTGAGCATCACGACTGAAAACTATTACAGAAAGATCAAGTGAGATATATTTAGTTCGATTTCCACCAAAGGACAGCACTTGGATCATTTGAAAGAAACTGTCTATTGGGCTTATCGTTTGGTCAAGGCTTGCAAACAGTTGAGTATCAAAAAGCTGATTAAATATCGGAGTATTCATTACTGAGCGTGGATTCGATTCGAGGTTCTCTTTATCTCCCCAACTTATCTTAATTCGTGATTGAGTTAACTTCTCCTCAAGATCACCACCGACTAGTGTGTTGATAAACTTTACTAATTGAGATGATTCAAATCCATAGTCAGTGCGACCTTCTTCAATATTTTGATAGGCTTGGCGGAGCTTCTTCTTAAATGATGATGGAAGGTAAATTTCAAATTCAAAATAAGCTGATTTAAGACCAAAGTGATTCATCCATTTTGTGGTGTTTGAATTTTCTCTTGCCAGAAATGTTGATGCAAGAAGAAGAAAAGGAGCCCATTCCTTAGAAAAATAATACTTGCTTCGTGCATTTAAGCCGTTAGCCTCATGATTAGAAACAAGTTTAAGAGAATTGTTATAAAGAATCTTTAATTGAGCTTGATATAAAGGGGTAAATGATTCATTTACTCCCGATGAATAGACGACGCAATTATCAAAAGGACTTTGTTGTCGAATGTCTCTTAGGATGTGATTAAAAAAGAGTGATTCTAAGAATGACGATTTTCCACTCCCGTTAGTTCCAACTAATACAGTTAGACCTTGTTGAACTTCAACCTCTTGCTGTCTCAACCTTTTACGCTGATTAATCTGAAGTCGCATACTATAACTCTTTTAAAAGACTCTCGATATTCCCGAGAGACTCCTGTAGAAGATGCTTTATTTCTTCTGCATACTGCTCGGGCTCAAGAAGTTCCTCGGACTCAATCCCGTGAGGATTATAGTGGGAAGCAGACAAATTGGCTTGAGCCGCTAGAATTTTCTCAACAGGTACAAGCCAGCTACGCTCAGATTCTTTTCGATCTTTAAAGACTTTTAGCAGTTCTTCGAAGTGTTTATCAGTGATGCCATTTTTCTTAGTGAGTTTTTTATCTTGTTTATCGCCAGCAAGAGGAAGTTCATAAAACCAAACATCCTTAGTTCGCTTCGTTTTGTCGAAGAAAATTACCGATGTCTTCACTGCTGAATATGGGAGGAATACGCCTGCTGGCAAACTCACAACTGAATGAAGGTTACATTCTTCTAGCAGCTTCTTCTTGAAGTCTAAATAAGCCTTGTTCGTTTGGAATAAAACACCTTCAGGAATAATGACGGCAGCCCGACCATTCACTTTGAGCATTTTTTCCATGTGCTGAAGGAATAAAATCTCAGTAGCGTTTGAGGGGATTGGGAAATTCGCTTGAATCATTGACTGTTCTTTGCCGCCAAATGGTGGGTTGGCCAAAATCACATCACGCTTTTCATGGTCCTCAATAGTTCTAATATCACGCTGAAGTGTGTTTCCCTTAGTAATTCGTGGGTAATCCATTCCATGCAACGTAAGATTCATCAAGCATAGAACATAAGGAAGCGGCGTTTTCTCTTGGCCGTAAAATGTCTTATAGTTCAAAGTCTTTCGCTTATCTGGAGTCTTTGCCTGATCTTTCATTTGTAGGTGAGCTTCAGCCAAGAATCCACCTGTTCCGCAAGCTGGGTCATAGATAGTTTCACCAATCTTAGGATTAAGAAGTTTTACCATCGCTCGGACAAGAGAACGAGGAGTATAAAATTCGCCGTTATTTCCTCCACCTTCTTGCATAGACTTCAGGAGGTCTTCATAAACGTGAGAGAGTGTAAAAATCTCATCTCCAATATCAAAATGAATTTTCTGCACCTCTGAGATAACATCTCGAAGAAGATAACCACTATTCACTCGATTTGTAGAGTTCGCAAATATTGCTGAAATAATATCTCTAGGGTCGCCTTCTTTTTGCCCTTTGAGAGTCGATAGATATGGGAAGAGATCATCATTTATAAAACTAATGAGATCTTTACCAGTAAGTCCTGATTTGGCAGAGGCCCATGTCTCCCAGCGATATTTCTTTTCAAGAAAAGGTGTATATTTTTCTCCCCCGATTTCCATCATCTCTTTTCTAAGTTTCTCTTGATCGTCAAAAAATTTGAGATAAAGAAGCCAAGAAAGAACTTCTGTATAGTGGACAGCTCCACTGATTCCATCGTCTGTTCGCAAAATGTCACAACATTTGTTAATTATATTGGTTAATTCACTTTTTCCCATTTTTCTTACCTCTAGTCACTGCTTTCGCAGGAACTTTCACCTTTATACTTTTCTTAGTATTTATTTCTGATATAGCTTTTTGGAAGCTTGTTTTTTCTGAAAGTATTTTAGCCAATAGCTCATGACCAGTCCCTTCAGATGGAATCTGCTCAACCAGTCGGCCTTCAAATGCTTTTTGTAAAACAGATTCTTTAAGAGATGCGCTCAGAGATATTAGCTTTTTCATCTTCTGAGTTGTATTTGCAATTAAATCTTCACAGCGATGTAACTCTTTTATTAACTTGAGCTGAATTTGACTTGGAGGTAGAGGAACGACTAATTTAGCTGCAACCTCAACACTCATTGAGGGGATCATGCTTCTTTCGGAAACAGCGAGTAAGGCGCCTTTAATAAAAGAAGTTGGAATAAGAAGTTCGATAAAATCGGTACTGACATATTTTCGAGGGTTAAAATGGCAAAGGGCAACGTTAAATGCTCCTTCCATTTCTCGTGAGTATTTGCCGATATGTCGGTACGCACTCACCATAATATCTCCCTTCTTACACAGTTTAAGCTGGGGAGAATCTGGAACATAAACAGCCCTGTCATCAGTTTTAAAATCTTGAATCTGAATAAAACGAACATATCCTTTCTGTGGTGAGTACTTGAACTCTGACTTTGGAGGATTATGGCCTCGTCGAAATTCAACTAATTCTCCAAGACGCACCCATTCCCATCCAGTAGGAAGTTCAAATGGTCTCTCATTATCAGCGACTGGAGCAAATTCTTGATCTCTTTTTATACTTTTTTCAGTTTCGGAACGTTCTCTACGGATTTTTTCTAGGAGAACACTTGCTGGTTCATCTTTGGGGTCAGTTAGGACAAGTTCGCCACGAAAAGCCTTGGTGAGGAGTGATTCACGATATTTCTCTAAAAGAGTTTGAACTTTGTGAAGGTTCGCTTCAGTGGTATTAATCATTTCAAAATATGATTCGATTCTTTGAATAATACGCTCTTGTTCTTTTACTGAAGGAAATGGAAAAAATGAAGACTGAAATACCTCTCGTGAAAGTCGAGGCATCCTGGCTCCATGAACTTTATCGCTTACAAAATTTTTGAAATATGGGGCCCTAAGGTAAAATGCAAGATATTTGGAATCAAAAAAATCGGAGGTTAAAACGAAGATTTCGCTTGAGCATACGCCAGCTCTATCTGCAACACCACACTTGTTCAGATAAGGTCGTAACTTTCCATACAGTACATCACCCTTTTTAAATCTGTTCTTCGTGCTCATCTTATTTGGAATAGGACGATCAAAGGTAATTCTTCCAGAATCTTTTTCGATATCCTCCATCTCAACTAAGCATTCTTCATCTGGGGTTAGATCTTTAATAGAGTTCACTTGACCGTGCTTGAGCAAATCAACTAATTCTAACGTGGATTCAGCCCAACTTTCAGGGATATTCAACTTGTTCATACTTTTATCCCGTAGAAAGCCGTTAAAAACTCATCAAACGCTGAACCTAGTTTTCTTTCCTTGAAAAGCGTTTGAAGACCAGAACTCATTTGAATGGCCTCTTTAGTGATTTTAAGCATTTCAAAATGAGTCATGCGATAATCTTCGAGGAGGATGGCAAACGTGCCGTTGATATTGATTCGGCTTGTTCTTTCAGCTTTTGAAGTTAGATTCTCATCAAATAGGAATGATCGATAAAAGTCGTACTCATCGACATTCTTTTCATTTGCAATAGAAAAAGAGTAGCGAGAAAGGAGATCACGATTCACTTCTTCAAAATTCATTTCTTCTTGAATTGTCTTGATGGATTTAATACTCGAAAAAGCATCTTGAAGCTCAGTTAATGATCTAAATACACTCTTTAGCTTGTTTCTCTCTCTTAAAAGCGTGAGTTCATCAAAAGCACGATCTGTAAGATCATAAACATTGTTCAAGCTCTCGTTATTCAAGCGGGCCTTCATTGAGGCAATCACAAATGGGTCAACATCAATGATGTCTTCAGGATGAGGAACGACATTTATCGTACCTGTCGGTTTCCCATAGGTCATAATGTTAAAGTATTCGCTATCGTTCATTCTGTCCTTCACGCTACAATCCTCTCGTCATAGAGAGCTTGTTGGATTCCATCCACAAATTGCTTGATACCTTCAGTACCACCGAAAATCTCTTTAATTCCTTGAAACTCACCATGCTTTTTCATTTGAGGGATTTGCCAAAATTCTTTTGAAAAATTTAGTGGGTGATATTCCATATCTGAATAAACACTCAGTAAGTCTGAAACAAAATTATTTTGCTGTTCACTTTTGAAACTAAAAGCAGATGGATGAAGTTGTTTTGCCCTCGCAATTCGTTCCTCTTTGGTGAGATATTTTTCACCAAAGAGAAGATTTGCTAACACGTCCAAAGTATCCACACTTCTAATCTTATGCTTTTCAAAAAAGATGTTGGTTAAAGCATCAAGGTTAATTCCAAGTTCTGTAACCGAATCTTGAAATCCCTTTCTCGCTTTTTGATCTTTCCAGACCATATTGAGATCAGTAATGCTCTTGAACTGATCTTTAAGGATATTTGACTGATAGAGAGTAAATTCATCAGCACTCATGGGTTTCCCATCAGGGCCCGTGAGCGAAATAGACTCTGCGGCCATGACGATGCGACCAGACAAGAAGTCTTCAGACATCCGATACTTGATATTATCTACGACTTCAGGCTCTGGTTCTTCATAAAGACCAGTGCCAGTATCTACTGTCGTTTCCTCTTCTTCTTTTTTTGTAACAGGAACAGGTGCTTCTTCTGTTGTTTCAGGTTCTTTTTCATCAACAACCAGTGTTCCTTCATCAACAAAATCTTGTGGCTCATCATCCCATTCAGGGTCATTAAAGAGTTGGGTTGAATAGTTGGCGTATTCAAGAATAAAGAAACCTAATTTTTCTTTTTGTCGATCTTGAGGCTCATAAGTTCTAGTGCCACGGCCAATGATTTGTTTGAACTCAACCATTGAGCCGACGTTTCTAAAAATCACGACGTTCTTGATATTTTTAACATCTACGCCAGTGGTTAAGAGTTTGGATGTCGTTACGATGACTGGTTGAAAAGCATCTAGGTTTTTAAATTTCTCAAGATCAGCATATTTTCCGTCAGCATCTTTATCATCACCAGTGATTCTGACGGCATAGTCACCCCTATAGTCATTGAGGCCATATTTCTTTTTGTACTGCTCGAAGGCTTCACGACAGTATTTTGCCATATCAAGGGCGTGTTCCTGATTAAGACAAAAGACAAGCGTCTTCCCTAGAGGGTCAGTTGAGAACAAGTGACGAAGAAGATGATAAGCAAAGGCACGAGTTCGCTGAGGGATTGAAAGCTGTCTTTCAAAATCAGGAGTGAGGTAATCTTTAATCTCTAGCTGTTTACCTCTTACATCCACGATGCCTGCACTATCTGGACGATACCCAAGGGCATCAATGTTTGAAGTGACTCGCTTAATGATATATGGGGCAAGATAACCATCTTGAATACCATCTTTAAGAGAATAAACGACAACTGGTTCACCAAAGTGAGCGTAGGTATCGTTTGATTCATCACGCTTAGGTGTAGCAGTTAAACCCACTTGAATAGCAGAATTAAAATACTCAAGGAGCTTGAACCAAGAACTTGCTTCTTTTCCATCTTGGCTACGTCTTGCACCACGGTGGGCCTCATCAATCACGATGAGATCAAAATAATCTGGTGGAAATTCTTTAAATCGGTCAGGTCTTCCAGCTTTTTTTGAATCATCTTCATCATCGGCCCCAACAAGGCTCTGATAAATTCCAAAATAAAGATCACGGCCTTTAGGCCATTCTTTTTCTTCTGGTTTTAGTCGATAACAAGCATCCTTATCCATTGCTCCGTCGAAATCAGCGTAGGCCTGATCTGCGAGAAGGTTTCTATCTACGATGAAGAGAATTTTTTTTACAACCTTGGCCCTCCAAAGTTTGTAAACGAGTTGAATCGAAGTAAAAGTCTTTCCTGTACCCGTGGCCATGGTAATAAGGACACGTTTTTTGTTATGTACAACAGCTTCAATGGCCTTCGTTACAGCCTTCTCTTGGTAGTAGCGAGGCTTTCTTCTCTGACCTATGCTTGATTCATCGTAATAGTCGTGAGTAAGTGCGAGTTGCTTGTCAGGAGACTTATCGAAACCGGATTCTTTAAGATACATTTTCCATAGCTCATCAGGAGTATGAAAATTATCTACTTTGGTCTGTGTTCCTGTTTTGAGATTATAAAACTCGATCTCATGGCCATTGGTTGCGTAGGCAAACCAGAGGCCCAATTTTTTAGCGTAATCTTTTACTTGTTTTTCACCTTCAAGATAATGCTTTTCTTCTGCTTTCGCTTCAACGACAGCAATGGCGAGTGATGATGAATAACGTAGAAGGTAGTCAGCATAGACGGGTTTAGATCGATTTGCTGATTTTCCATCGAAATGGATTCGTCCTGCGGTAATTTTATATTCAGGGTCAACTTGCCAGTCGTGTTTATACCAGCCCGTTGATTTTAATTTTGGGTCAATGAGTTCTTTTCTGGTTTTAGCCTCGTTTCTACTCATTGCTTATCCTCGGCTTCGCCAGCGAGAATCCACTGATCGACTTCATTGGTTTTAAACTTCCATTGCTTTCCGATTTTATGAGCAGGGATTTTCTTGGAATCGAGCCAACGATAGATCGTCTCTTTTGAGATTCCCAAGTAATGAGCAATTTCTTGAACAGATACCCATCTATCCGTGATTTCCAGATTCATTATCCACTCCGTGATAATTTTTTTGAAAAATTGTAAGTATTCAAAATTATGGGATGCTTTTGTAGGTATGACAAGTAATAACCAACAGTGACTAGGTCCAGAAGTCATGTGGTGACATGGTGTGTTGCGCATGCGTTGTAGGTCAGATGAATGATTCAGGATCGCCAAGAAGAGCGAATGAACCAGGATATAGGGTAGGTTCAATCTTTCTCTTTCGCGTGATCAGCTCAGTTTTCAATTTTGGATCATAAAAATTATTCAAAATGCAGAATTGTACCGTGATGAAGAAATATTTTTGAGAGTCACCCAAATTTAAATAATTCAATCTTTGGATGTTTTGTTTCATGAATCTAGCTATGTCGGAATCGCGTGATTGATTGACGATTAAGTTTTCCTTACTCCAGAAACTAAAAATTCTTTCTCCGAAGTTATCAAGTCGACTGCTAAAGTTCGATTCAAGAATTGAGCTTTTTAGAATTTGAAGGAACATGTGGTTTACTGTCGCATAATTTGGAATTGAATCTGAATAATTAAAGATCTTATTATAAAAGGCTTCAATAATTATAAAATGAATGTTTCCATTCGAAGCATGGTCAATGGCCTTATTAATAAAGATTTGTAAGTCTTCTCTCTTGTGCCCAAGATCTGCTCCGTGGCAGAAAAGGTAATAATTTAAAAATGCCCGTATTAGATCGGAGTCATACTCTTGATTTTTATCCAAGTACTCAATTTGTGACTCACATAGGTCGTAGAAGAACTGGGAATAATGATGCCTTCGTTCTTTTGGAATGCGAATCGCTTCACCAAAAAACATTTCAAAAGCGATCTCCTGACTGTATTCGCTTTTCAGATGAATCTGATAAGACTGAACAAGCTTTTTTGCAAATGCAGAAATAAACTCATTATTGAATATTTCAGCGTCGAATTCTTTATAAGTAAATATTTCTCTAGCTGTAATATCTAAGAAACGCTTGTCGTTGTCAGAGGTAATTGGTTGAGATAATGCCTTCGCAAGAAGACGTGAGCTTAGCTTTTCATCTCCTGCCTCGAATGCAAGATGTGAAAGAAAAGAATATGGGAGCATTCCATTATCTGCAACTTCGAGTGTGTCTAAGAACGTCTCGTAATAGTGAATGTCGAGGTCTGGGAAAACTAACCCATCTTGAAGCTTTAATTGATGGAATTCTTTCTTTAGTCGAAGCAGCTGTGCAGATAGGACTTTTACAGTCGGACCAGCTTTTCTTCTGTTTTCAATAAACAAAGCATCAAATAAAATCTCTGCACAACTTATAGCTTCTTTATAATCTTTGATTCGTAAGTTTTGTATAACCATTGCACCGAGTGCACGATATGAATATCCATAGGAGCCTGATTTTTTGAAGATTTTGGCCGCTTGGTTAAGTTGAATCAATGATTCTTTTAAGTCGTCTTGGATGTTAAAGATGTGTGCCAGTCGCCAAGGGGCCCACCCTGAAAGAAAGTTTATTGGCTTTGAAGCAGTTGAGATTACTCTCGAATAGTATCTGCTGGCTTCGTCATATTCTTTATTGTCGTAATGCTTATCTGCCAAAATAGTCAAAACAGACTCATCATATTGCTCAAATGGGATTCCATCTTTCTTAAGTGCATCTATCAAGGCGGTATTGTCAAATTTGTAAAGCTCATAAAAACTAGATTTGAAAATTTCTAACAAGGATTTTGTTGAGAATGAATTCAAAACAATACCTTCGTGTTCTTCTGAGATTTTTGCTTTAAAGAAAGCACCCCAGTTCGAAGACATTGCCGATGCAGTTTTGAAATCATATTGAGAAATAATTTCAATGAGTTTGGAAAATAATTTTGAGACCTCGGGTTTAGACAAAGGAAGACTCCAGCTGAAGTATGGAAAAACTTCTTTGTAGAATTCTGGAAGACCTTTTGATTCATTAAGACAATCAATTATTTGAGAAATTGCTTTCTCTCTGTTTTTGAATTTTTCAAAATTAAAGACAATTGAGAACAGAACGGATGAAATGATATCATTTTTAATAGGTACCTTAGCTTCATCACAAAAAATAGCCAGTTTGTTTACGTTGATATCTAAAAGTTTGTCGATGTGCCTGCTTTTAGAATTCGTTCGATTTAGTAGTGAAAAAGTAGAAACTTTAAAAAGTACAGACGTTATATAGGTCCATGCTTTTTTTAAAAGAACTTCTTCATTTATCAATAGGAGTATGTCGATTTGGCTTATAACCTCTTCGATAGTTTTGATGTCATTTTCCTTATGGAGCCCTGATGTTAGCATCATTCCTCGTGCATACGCTTCATCGATTCTTTCGGCCATAATAAGGTAATGGATACTCTTAATTACAGGATAGCCTTCTATTGTATTATTTTTGATTCTCCAGTTACTATCTGCTAGGGCTGAATAAACCAATTTTGATTCTGTTTTTGAGGCAACTTTTCTGGCAACTTCCTTAAATAAGGAATTCATCTCAAAACCTTTCGATATACTCCCTTCGAAAATCGTAGGACCAATTTTCTGCAAAATGAGCTTTACAGGTGTTTTTATTACAGGTTGAACTCCACATATAGCCTCAATTTCAATTTCATCAGCAGAATAGGTGCAATTAGATAAACGGGTAACAAAATTAATTTCATCCGTAGTCTGAAGAGTTTTCTCAAAGAGAAGTATGGACGTTTCCTGTGAGAGTTTTTCATCAGTGGGATTGAGTGAAAATATTTTATTCAGATAAATATCGGACTTTGTTTTTGCATTCGCTGCGATAGACTTTGCTATTAAAGGGTGTCCCCCAGAAATAGATGCAAGCGTTTCAAAATATTCAATGGCCTGCTCAGCTTCTACGTGGTCATGTGGGATCAGCTTCATTAATTCATCAGGACTCCACTTGGGAGCTATTATTACTTCATCGATGCAACTCATTTTGTGTTTGTAGTGAATGTTCGAAACGAGAATTACTCCAGTTTTAAACTGACTCTTTTTTTGTATCAAAATCGCATTTAAGGATTTTATGTTCTCTTCTGTGAAGCGCTCAATATTATCAACTATGAGGAGATTGATCCCGTCTTGATCAGTAATGGCTTCAAGCGCTTTTAGGAATGTATATTGTTCGTCTTGCGCTATAGGAGTATTTGTTAGTCTTGCATCACAAACAGACCTAAGGTTATGTGTAATGTAGCTCTTGCCGATTTTCGGGATTCCTATAAGTTGGTGTATTTTTCCTTTTAGTTTGTGTGTTTCAAGGAAAGATAAGTCTCGTTCAAATAAATCATTTGGAGCATCTCTGATTTCAAATCTACCCAAACCAAAGATATCTTCCTTTAAAAATTTTACCTTTTCTTTAGTCGGTATCTGTTGTCCTGTCTTTAAGCAATGTTCAATGATTTTTGAAAATGAGTCGTCTAGCAATTCGCTGCTTATTTTGGCTGCTTCATTATATGCATCCATTTTTTGTGCGTTTTCAAAGTAATTCCAAACTTCAGGAAAGAAATCTTTTAGTAGAGGGTGGGTGTTGGGATTATTAATAAGTTCATCTGTGGTTAGTCTTTGAGCAAAATCTTGGCTGGATAAACATCGAACTGATAAATGATTGTTCTTTTGCTTGAAAAATTTTATTATCAATGAATAAGAGTTTTGCATGTTGGTTGGAACTTCTTGCGATGAAGCTAGAACCAACTCGGTTATGCTTAAGAGTTTCTCAAGGCATTTTAAGCCATCTTTTACTGGTTTTGAGTCCTCAATATTCTCTGGAGTCACTACCCAGTAATTCGCTTCCGTTCCACATTCGACTGCGATTTGACTCCCGTCGCTACTAGTTTTAATCAAGTCGGGAGTTCCTTTTCTCGTTTTTCCATCATAAGTTGATCCGTGTCGAGTTAGACCAGCGTACTTTTCATTATCTATAGGGAGAAAACGAAGACAAAATTCCTGAAATTTTCCAGGCTCTATACTCATCAGTTCTCTTTCAATCTCTTTTTTAAGCTTTTGAATCATTTCATTCCAATTGGAAAATTTTTATCAAGTTGTGGAATTGTCGAATCCAATGTTTTCAAGATACCCGTGACCATTGCTAAATGTTTATAACCCATTCTTCTCAATTTACTCACTAATTCAATTCCATTCTCGTCTTCTAGTTCGTAGTCAACAAATATTGGAGTTTCAGTATTAAGGACTTTGTTTATTTGGAATTCACCGAATGAACTGTAGGAATGGATAATTAACCCCATTCTTTCTGCGAGAGTTTTCCATGTGTCCCTGACAAGTGGGTTGTCATCGATTAGAACGATCTCCCTCAAGGGTATTCGTATCTGAAATACCGTGTTCTTGGGAGTCGATCTTTGAAGACTTATGTTAAATCCAAGCTGATAGAATTTTTCTTTAATGAAACTTAAGCCCAAACCATTCCCAATGGTTTTATCTGAAGTAAAACCCTTGTCAAAAATATAAGGCTGAAGCTTCTCTGGAATACCATTTCCATTGTCTAATATCTCGATATTCAAAAAAGTATTTTGATAATACCCATTAATTTTTACTTCGGTTGCCTTTGCCTTGATGGAGTTTGTTATGAAGTTAGTAAATGTTCTTAAGAACAAAACTTCATCGACGCAATACCAGTCAAATTCAGCGCTCAAGTTAAATGTGATGTCTACCAGGTCTTTAAACTTCTTTTCAATGTCTGAAAGTATAGAATGGAGATTGTTTTGAACATTTTTTTCGCAATGATATACAGTATGATTGTATTTTCCAAGGACTTGATTTGTGATCTTTTCAAGATCTTTTACATTTTTATAAACAAGATCATGCTCATAAGTTTTGGTCAGTGAAGCTAAGCTTTGAATAGGGGCAGCAAGATCATGTGCAAGTTTTCTCACTTCATCACCAACTAGCGCATCAATCTTTAAAGTTCTTACTTCAAAAATTCTTCTTCTGACATAAATCCATGAAAAGCTAATGACGAGGAATGGGAGATACCACTTCACTGTAAAAGATCCCTGAACAAGTTCCCAGAATACGACTAAATCATAAATTTGGAATAGGAGTAGTCCTAAGAAAATTGGCAAGACTAATCGTCTTTCTTTTTGCTCGATGTAATAATAGGAAAGCAAGGCCAGGGCGAAACCTCCTCCAATAACAAGAGGAGCAACAATAAGCATGGTTGTTTTGTAAAAGGCATATTGATGAACACCAAAGAATGCAGCGGCGATCATAATAAATACTGGAATCACATAGAAAGCTGGAAGCCTTCTAAGGAATGATATTTTTTGATGGGGCCTATACAGACTTAAGGCGACTAGTACTAGCGTAAGATCAAGAAATAGTCTTATTACAAAGTGAACAGGACCAGATATATAAATGGGGTCAAAGTACTGCCTTGGAATTTCGCTGAAGTTTATAAGATAGAGAACGCTAATAAATGATAAACCGATTAGTGGAACGATTTTTGTATTTTTGTAGACGGCATATGTAGCAATAAGCCCTAGGAATAAGACAAATAATGTAAAAGCACTTAAAAGAGTGGAGCCAGTGCGAAGAATCCAATCAATGCGGGATTTACGATTTACCTCAGGATGTAAACCAATCCCTATGTCAGGGGATCGGAGTCCAAAGCGAGTTTGGTTTAAATCAATGACTTCAATAACAAGCTCATTATTGGAGCTGATTAGGGAAGAGGGGATATGAAATTTTAATGATTCAAAGTGAATGTATTCTTCAAATTTTCCAATAGAGACATCGTTAAGTTTTACAGAAACGGCATCACCCACTGAACCCAAATAGAGCCAGCAATCATTTTGTTGTATGCATTTATAAATAGATTCAGAGCTGAATGTAGTTTTGTATATTGCCTTATTCTTTTTAAAATTATGTTTCAGATAGAGATCATCCCCAGATATGATATCGACACATCTATTTCCTTCGCAGGTATTCCATTTAGGCAATGGCGTAAAGCCAAATGCGCTAGATGAAATGATGAATAGGAGAAGAGTTAAAAATCTCATAGCTGGTCCAGTATCTCCTCTTTGGTATAGAGAACAGGACAGACCGGAGATTCACTTGCGCCCTCAAGCGGAATGGGGAAGGCGTTCATGAAGTATTGGCCTTCAGGGACATCTTTAAGATCAAGGCATTCCATAATCACAGCAGATTTGAAAAGTGTGTTGTGGATGGGCCGTTCCTTGGAGCCGGGCATGAAGTCGGATGATTTCCAGCTTGTTCCATAAAGGCAAAAGTTGGTGTTCGAAGTCAGGTATTCTGCCGCCTCTTTGGAGAGAATCAGAACATGGTTCGGATCATGAAGACCTGTCGCCGTTTCCGGTATTACTTCCAGAGAAAGAAGCAAGCGATCAGGTATAATCTCACTGCCTGATACGTTCATAATGCCTGTTTTAAGCTCAGAAGCGCTTACTTCCCAGATGTTGATACCATTTACATTCGGATGAGGTTTAAAGCCATTTCCTTTGAGTTTTACAACTAAGGTTTTTCCCCAGAAATGTCTGTGAGCGTTATTTTTAAAATACTGATCTACGGTTTTCCCATCTTTTTGCGTATGGGCTGACCCTTCAATATGGGGAAGGCTATGGGGCTTTAAGGTGTAAGCTGAATAATTCACTGGTGGTGATTTTGGGTCAGTGGAGTTGATGTCGTAGATGGTTTCTTTTTTATAAGGATTCCCCTCGAACCACATCCCTTGAAAATCTTCTTTAATGATTGGGCTTAATACGTAAGGCATAATTAACTCTCTTTCTCATTCAAGTGCTCTTGAATCTTCTGGATGATTTCAAGTGCAGCAGTCTTTTTTTCTTTGATAAGACCCAAAGTATGAAGGGCCCCTTTAATATTTTTGGAAGCTAGTTTTATTTCAACGGCATCTAAGGCGTTGAGAATGGCTTCAATATTATTAGTAAGTTCATGACCAATATTATTGGAGGAGTTCATATTGCTCTCCTATGCTGTTATCTAAATACCAATAAACCTTATCTGTATGGACTTGCAGGCTTTTGGCCGTGGCCCTAACTTTCTTTCGGTTCTTTCTATAGGCCACTTCAATGGCTTCAAGCTCGATTTCTCGAAGAAAGTCTTTAAGACCCATTTCTTGAATTTGCTGAATTTGTTTCTTCGTTAAGTACTTGTGCTTTGATTTTGAAAAAATATTTTCGTTTTTGATGATATGAGAGGGTAAGTCTTTTGGCTCAGGCTTTGAGATGCTTTGGTCTAACCATGAGAAGATGAGATTTTTAAGTTCTCTGATATTTCCCGGCCAGTCATAGTCGTTTAGGTATTTGGCCACATCTTTAGTGACGTATAAGGCCCTTTGAGATGAATGAGATTGGGAGATTGTCTCAATGAGGACTTCGAGGTCTTCTTTGCGCTCTCTGAGAGATGGCATTTTTAAATGAACGCCGTTAATTCTAAAAAATAAATCTTGTCTGAATTTTCCGGCCTGAACCTCGTCACTGAGATTACTTGATGTAGCGGCAATCAGCCTAAAGTGACTTTCAACTTCTTTAGTGCTTCCTACGGGTTTGAATTTTTTTGTTTCAATGGCCGTAATGATCTTATTTTGCATTAGAGGAGACATGGTGGCGATTTCATCAAGAAAGAGTGTTCCGCCGTGTGCTTTCTCAAATAGGCCAACTTTTCTTTGATCAGCCCCAGTAAAAGCACCTTTTACATGCCCAAAGAGTTCTGATTCTATGATGGTGTCGGATATAGCAGCACAATTAAGATGATAAAAATCTTCAAGGCTTCCAAATTTAAGTTTATGGACAAGTTCAGCTAATACTTGTTTCCCTGTACCAGTTTCACCAAAAATATAAATAGGTGTTTGGCCCTTATAGATCGTTTTTATGACATTTAATACTTCTGAGAGTTTTGAAGAGTTTGTTGTGAATGCAGAGCTAATTAACTGATCGAGTTTTAAAACTTCACTTTGATTGGCAAAATGCTCCATGACTTCTTTGACCATGGAGAGGTTGGCTGGCTTATAGAGATAATTGTCACATTCAGAGTAGTCAAAAGCTTTCTTGATAGAGATCTTATCTTTTTGGCCACTGAGGATGACGGTATAGATGGATTTATCTTTGGCCTGTCTGGCTATTTTAAAGCCACTTTGTTTTCCATGTAGATCAAGATCAACAAAGGCGAGATCAAATTGATTGAAGCTTATTAAGTCTTGGGCCTCTTCAAATGTTGAGGCTTCTTGGATTTCACCATATCCACGAAGTAGGGTGCAGATTAAATCTCTATTCAGATTATCATCTTCAACTACAAGAATTTTTAGTCTCTTTGTTCCACTCATGGATCGTCTTCTATACATAAATAAATAACATTGCAACTAAAGTGTACGGATTAATGTTCGTTCATACGTACACTTCGAGACATCAGAATCGTGTGCGCTACGCGTCTTCTTGCTGAAAATTAAAGAATTGGATTGTCTCATCAATTTGGCCTTGCTGTTGCTCTAGTGTTCGACACGAGCTTCAACAAGGAGGAAGGATGAAACATTTTAGGAAGCACTTTTACAACTGCCCTCGATGCGCCTGTCGCAGTTACGAACATCTAAAAACATATTCTCACTGTGTGAACTGTCTATTCGTTAATGACAGCACTCTTGAGTCAACGGACTGGAGGAATCAAATATGAAGCCAGCATTTCTTAAGCGTCTATTCACAACAACTTTTCGCCAAAGCGAATTCAGAAACCACATTGATGAAAAATCTCGATTGGCACTGATGACAATGGTGATGAAGTTCTAGGAGGAGAAATGACAACAAAATTAAACATTGGAAGTGAGATTAAGGTTTTTACTAAGGATGGGAAGACTTACGAAGGCATCTTAATGGATTGCCATAAAGGCTATCTATCAACCATCGCGGGCCTTGGGATTATTTTGACCTTTCCCATGGACTCTATTCTTAACGTGGTCAAAGTTTAGGAGATTTTAATGAATTATTTTTTGCTAGTATTATTGGCCCTCTCGACGGCCTGCTCATTTAAAAGCCCTGAGGAGAAATCCAATCAGGCCGTTTCTCAATATGAGGAGCTAAAACCTGAAGACCTCGCCAAAATGGATACAGACGGAGATCGCATCAATGATCTAGAAGAAAAAGAAAGAGGACTTAATCCATTTGTAGCGGATATTCCTGAGCTTCGTGTCAGGTTTTTGCAAAACTATGCCATTAAGGTGAATTGGCATGTGAAAACAACTGATGGGGTAGAGCACACAGATTCAGCGTGGGATTTTACTATTGATACTCGTGTGGGACGAAATGATCCTGATTTCAAATATCGTGTGGGGGAAATCTTAGTTCGCAATAAGGCCTTCTCTGAAGCGGCCCGCATTGGGAAATTTTCAAGTCATAGCTGGGGAGAAATTCAAGAATCTGATCTGACCCGTGTGATCTATCCTGATGTGGATACTCGCTTTAGTGGGAAGAATTCTCTTTTAACAGGTAAGTACTTTGATAATCCAAGTGTGGTCATCAACAAGGTCACTGTTGAGCTAGAGAACTCTGTAAAACTCATACCTTCATCTGTTTATAGTTCGGTAAAGAATTTAGAACTTAATTTCTATTATTTTAATTATGAAACAGAAGCTTATGAGTTGCTTGATACAAAAATTGTCGAACGCCATTTCAATCGTGATGTGAATGAAACATTCTCGGTTGTCCTTGAAAATGTACCAGTTGATTTAGTTTCTCAAAATTATCTCAAGAAAGGTGAGTTTATTATCTCTGAAGTCAAAGACTTTGAGATTGCTGAAACTGGCATCAAATACTCTGAGCTAATGAAGTCGGTGAAAAACAAATCCATTCAGATGGTGGTGAACACCCCCCTTGAAACGAGAAGTCTCTTTGTTGCGCCTTTAAAGAACAAGAACCGATTCGCTGATCTTATGGAGAGCGTTTATCCCAAGCAGTTTAAGATCGTGGAAGATAGCCTTGAGAAAGTTGGGCAATTTGAGAACAACTTATCTGACTATACCCATCTTAGAGAAGTGAGAGGGGAAGATAAGAAAGGCAAGTGGTTTGTTTTTACTGACCGCCTCACAAGATCATATCTCGATCATGAGTATCAAGCTGGAGATACAATCGTTCTTTCTTATATGACAGGAAAACAATTGGCAGAACAGACTTCAGAGAAGGTAAATGCTCTACGTTTCAGTGTCTCAGGCAATGATGATTATGAAATTTACCCACTAGGAAATGTTTCTCCAAATTCAGTCGTTGATTTTCAACTAGCAACGGGTAAACGTATGGGAGAGAAGGTCAAGAAGGAAGAAGATCGTCCATCAAGTTCTGGCGGCTCATGCGGACGTAACTGCACGACTTGGCACTATAGTTGTCATCTTAAGTTTCATACTTTTCAAAAGCGTGATGAAGGCTATGAGTTCAACAAAGACTTAAGTGAAGAGTTATCTCAGCTCTCGCTCATTATCAATGAAGATGATTTCAATCTAAAGACTCTCGTGGATGAAAAGAAGGTTGAGGTTTACTGGGCCGATAAAAATGCTCACTTCCGAATTAGTGATATCTCTAAAATCAAAGAAATCTTTGAAGCTGATGAAAATGTCATTTCTTTAAAGCTTACGACCTTCACTGAAATGACATTTGATGGGGTGAATCTCATTAGTCACTCAGGACGTCAGAACTACGGATGTTTTCAGTTGGCCGGAGCTGCGGCGTTCAACTTGAAGATCCCTATCTATGAAGGTTCAAAAGATTTTAACCAGTGGAGACATTACTTTAACTGGAATGTTTTGAAACTTGGAAAAGATCGCACTTACAAGCAGCCCTTTACCCTTGATGTGAGCAGCATCGTAAATAATTACCATAACTAGGGAGGTGTTGATGATGACTTTGATGAGTGTGTTTATTTCTCTTTTTTATACCAATTCTGTTTGGGCAAGAAGCTTAAAGGCAACGGCCGACAAACTCGCCCAAGAGACAACAAGAATTGGTTTGGGACTGGCCCTTTTTGGATTGGTACTTGCCGGAATTTATTTTGTCTTGGGAAGACAAGATGCCAGCGCCAAAATGACTCAGGCCTTGATGGGAGTATTTGTTTTGATGTTAAGTCCAACGATTTTGAATTTTGTTAAAGGATTAGTGTGATGAGAAAGTTTCCAAAATTTCTAAAGGCCATGCCGGAGTTCTATGGAATGAACTTTTTTGATCTGGGCACTCTTATGGCAACGCTATACCTTTCGATGATTTTTAATCTGAATGCTCTTGTCAGCGTTGCCATATGTGGATTTGCTGTTATTAGCATGAAGATTTTAAAAGCGAATTTTGATTTCAAAGGATGGCTTCTTCCAAGGACGAAAGAAGTATATCTAAAAGATTTGGAAAGAGGTGATTCATGATGCCTTTATTCCAAGTCAATGGAAACGAGCTGACCTCTCTTAACGGGGAGGTTAGCTCCTTCTTTGAGATTAAACAACTGGATATGGAGGGGCTGGATAATAGCTCTCAGGAGCAAGTTTTCATTGATTTGGAAAGTGATCTCATAAATACGGATGGGATCATTAAGCTCTATTGGCTGGATCAAAAGCTTTTCCTTAATTGTTTTAGTGATGTGGTTCTTAGTCATGGCAATGTTGTCCCAAAAGATAGGCCAATTGCAACATTTCTAGGAAGAGGTGATGCTCAGGTTCATTTTTATGATAACTACCTCACCTGTGGGACAGAGTTTATCAGAATTGTTTCGATGAAGGATTATCCAGCGAATCTTGGTCGCTTTGAGGTGAGTAAGTGGCTCGACTTCGTTTTAAGTTTTAAGAAAATTCCAAAACTCGACGCTAAGAGCAAAATCAATTTTAAACGTAAATTGCACTTCTCAGCTCTCTTTAAAGGGATGAGAGACCTTGACTCAGAGAATGCTTACTATCAGGCAGAAAATCTTTTTGATGATGTCACAACTGATAATAAAGCCCTATTTCAAGCAGAAGTGTATTTCATTCTAAGAGGTGCCACTAAAGAGCAGTTGGATAAGCTAACGGATAAAATGATTTATGACTTTAAGGGCAAAGGAGCTGAGTTACTTGTGGAAGAGCGTGGGCTTTCTTATCTGTATCAGCAGCTTATTCCTGGAGTACCAACGTCTTTTAAAAGGGCGGTAGAGATTCCTTCTGACTATCTCTCATATCTTGTTCCTTTCCACCAAGATTTTGTTATGGAGGAAGGATTGGAGCTTAAAAGCCGATCGGATCAGTCAGTTTGGTTTGATCTCTTTCACTCACAGGCCTTGAACTACAACATTCTTATCACTGGTTCATCTGGACAAGGAAAGTCCATGATGGCCGGAAAACTCTTAAGGTATGAACTTAATCAAGGAACCAAGGCAATGGTGCTTGATCTTGGGAACTCATTTGCAAAAAATGCCAAGTTTCATGATGGAGTTATTCTTTCTCAGAAATTTAATCCTCTACAGTTTAGAAATACTCGCTATCTTAAGGAATTTGTCTTGGCGGTAATTGAAGAGAAACTTCCTAAGAAAGAAGAGGGAAGGCTATTTGAAGTGATCGAAAATATTTTAAAAGATCAAAGTATCAAAAGTTTTTCTTCTTTCTTGGTGAAGCTTGAAAATGAGTTTACAGGCATTAAGTTTTATTTCAAAGAGATTGAAGATTATTTTACTGATGAAACCCTGCCTTTAAATGATTTCACCTATTGTGACTTTGGGCTTTATCCCGAGGCGATGAAGGCACCTCTTATCATCTATTTGATTGAATACTTTAAAAACTTAAAAGGTAAAAAAGTTTTCATCTTTGATGAGTGCTGGCACCTTCTATTGAAAAATGCGGATTACATTGCGGAATGCTTTAGAACTTTCAGAAAGCATCAAGCAAGTGCAGTTGCAATTTCTCAAAACCTTGATGACTTTTCTGAAAGCCAACTTGGTCGAGTGATTATTCAAAATACTTATTTTAAGTTCTTGTTTAAGCAATCCCTGAACGCTTCTGAGTTTCTAGACACTCATGCCAAAAGCCTTTTGGATTCAATTCATTCAAAAAAAGGAGAATACAGTGAGTTTTTACTTCTTAGTGAAACGATCAAGAAGCCTGTGCGCTTTTATCCTTCTCCTTTGGAGTACCAGCTTTTTACTTCAGACCGAGATGATAACAACCAGTTTGAATATTATCTAAAGGAGAAGGGACGCTTTATTCCATTTAAGGAGGCAGTCATAAACTTTACTCAAATAAAAAATCCAGCGTGGAGGCAATATGATGAGAATGCTTAATAGAGTTGCCATATCTGCGAGTCTGATATTCGGAACTCCTGCATTCGCTCAGATTATTAGCTCTGATACGGCACTTTTAATTGAGCTTGTGACAACAACAGCGAGCCAGCTCAATGAACTTGAAAAGCTTGTAAGTAATGCAGAGAAATACACCGCTAAAATGCAAAAATACAATGAGCTTTTTCAAGATGAGTACTTTAGAGCAGAAAGAGTCCTGTATATCGCCGAATCTGTGGCCTCAAAAAAAGAAGTTGCTGATTTAGGTGATCTGAACTGGGCCATACGAGAACTAAAATACTCCATTCATGAGATGAGAGAACTCATGCGTGAGTATGCCATGATTAAGGGGGATGAGGAGAAGACGAAGATTCAGGTGAAGTCTCAAAAGAAGGTGAATAATCGCAAAGAGAAAATCGCTAAAAGTCAGGTGGATAAATCCATTAAGGCCAAAACAACGGGAAGAGCAACGCAACTAACGGCCCAGAATACGGCCATGATCTATGAGTCTAATGTGGATATGCACAACACCCAGCTTGATATTTTAGAAAAGATGGCAACGAATAATAGGCTTTTGGCCGAGCAGATGGAGGAAAAAAGACTAGAGCAAATTGAGAAAGAGAAATCTTATGGCATAGGCAGGGATGGGAAATGAATATCCTAAGAGAAATGCTCCTAATTGAAGACCCAAGCATATTTAGACTCTACCAAGAGATGATGAATATTGCAGGCTACTTTGTCGCTCCAGTATTCACAATTGCACTACTGCTCGAATATTTTGGTGAGATGAATTTTGGGGGAGTGGTTAAGAAGCTTCTTTTAATCACGATCTTCATGGGTGCATTTTATCAGTTTCACTCTAAGGCAGTGGAGCTATCCCTTGAGAGTGCGAGCTATACCCTAAAAAAAGTCAGCCCCAGAAATCTTTTCGTTAAAAAGTGGTATCACACAAAGGTAAAGACCAAAGAGAAGAAGGAATGGAATTTTATTCAGTCCATTGCTATTCCAAATCTTAATGATCTTTTAGCAACAGCATTCTTCCTTCTTTCAAAGGTCTTTATTTGGCTATTAAAGCTCATTTACTCAAGTGTATTTCATTTGACCTATGTCTTCTCTGGAGTGACGGCTATTTTGTATTTTCTCGGATGGACAAAAGATGCTCTCAAGGGAACAGTTCAGGCAAGTCTTTGGTGCATGGCCATGCCCTTTGTAATTGTGGCTATCTTGGCATTGGTCGGAAATAGCATTGATGAAACTGCTCTTGGGGGAGAGCTGATTGTCTCTAAAGTGGATACCATCATCTGGTTATTTGGAGTGACTTTACTTCTTTTAATTTCTCCGCTGATAACATTTGGTTTGGTTAAGGGAGATGGGATTCATTCTTTCGGCCCTAAGATGGGATCAATGGTTGTGAGTTCAGGGCTTAAAGCCATGGCCTTATCTCCAGTACTTGCCGCAGGATTTAAGGGGGCTACACGTGGTGTTGGAAAGGTTGGGGCAAATTCACTTTTAGAACCATCAATCAAAGAGCTGTTACAAAAAGAAGCTGCTCCAGATAAAAGTAAGATGAAGCTTCTGGACAAGAAGGGAGATGTTAAGAGTCCATTTGCCCAAGGAAGATCTCTTGAGGAGCGTTTGAAAGCGGTTGGGATGACTAAGGGTGAAGCCATCAAGCTTTCAAAAGTTCAATCAATTCAAAAGCAGACCCAAAATCAAGCGCCAAAAGCTGAAAGCAAACCAAATCAAACGATTCCATCTAAAGAGATGCCGGCCAGCAAAGGAAAACAAACGATTGGGAAATTAAAACCAATTGAGAACAGTGACAATAAGTCTCATCAATCAGTGAGACTTCAAAAACAAAACTTTAAGTTTAATCAGGGGTATTGGGACAGTATCAATCCACATAAAGGCGAAGCTATTAAAAAGAAATATGGGATTGAAGGAACAACAGTCGATCCGAATAAGACTCATCGCCCAGTGAAGTCGAAATTGGACAGACAGGTCAGGAAGGAGAGAAAAGATGAACTACGATAATTTCGAAGCTAGTTTTACCAAAGAAAATAAAAAGCTTAAGACAGTATTGGCCATAACAATTCTTATCTCTGTTAGCGCAGTAGTTATGCAGTTCTTCAGTAAGCGGTACTATCTTTACAGAGGCAGCTCAATTTTTGAGGAAAGACCTCTTGCTGAAGAAGTATGTCGCCTTGCTTTTACAGGACTTGCAAGTGGAAGTCCAAATCCACATGTCGTTAGGTCTGAATTAATTAAACTGGCCGAGAAAGAATCTTTCTCTATTCCGATTGACAAAATTTTTCAGGTTAAGTCCCTAGAGATCGGAGCTTGTAAGATCGTTCTTAAATCTGAAGGGAAGCTAACTGCATTTAAAATCAAGCTTGATGCGAGCGACAGTCATCCTTTTTATTATAAGCTTATCCAACTTGATGAGATTCCAGTGAAGGAGGAGATATGATTTTTCATATTTTAATGAATCAAATGACCACTTTGTTTTTGAGTCTTAATCTTTTAACAACATTAAGTTTTGACTCAGAAATCCAGAGCTATCTCTATGGAGGGAGTCAGGAGGAAATGTTTTTTCAAGTCACTAACAATCATAAGACTCTTGCGATTAAACCAAAGATGGAAGGGAGTTATTCAAACCTTTTAGTGATTACTAAGAATCGAAAGTATTACTTTGATTTAAAGTTTGAAAAGACCAGACCACATCAGTTTATTGAGATCAAAGATGGGGTTATGAATCATGCTTTAACTAAAAAGATGACGCAACCAGAGTTTGAAATTTTAGAAGGCGATAATTCTATGCTTTTTATCAATCGTAAAAGCTCAGAAGTCGTAGTCAATGGTTTGAAGGTTAAGCATCGGGAGTATTTTTCTAAAGGAGTTCCTATTATTTATGAAGGGACTCGCATTCTGAACTAAGACGACAACAAGGATAGATTTATGAATTTATTAGCGATTTTTATTATCGCCATGGGGGCCTTTGACCTTGAAGCAGCCACTCCAAGGATTACAAGGCTTAAAAGTGATCCTGTAGCGATAAAAAAACAAACTAAACCAAAGGAGGATAATCATGAGGCATTACTCAACAAGATTCTTGAAAACAACCAAAGGCTCAATTCATTACTTCAAAGTAGGAGTTCAGTACCTGTTATATGGGAGCAAGGCGCCAAAGTCCTCACGGGGAAAGTCTTCCGTGGTACTCTTCTAAACTCAATTGTTTCAACGAACCTTAGTTCTCCTGTTCTCGTTTTGGCACAAGCTGGTCAAGGATTACCACCTAAGACGAAGTTTTCTTGTCAGGGAGTGACCCAGAATAAGCGAGTATTCACTCTCTGTAACAAGATGGTCACAACGGAGAAGGAAATTCCGATTCAGGCCAAAATTCTTAATATGGATGGAACCAGTGGGCTTCTTGGTGACTATGATGACGGCAAAGAAGATTTAATTGCTGGAGCAGTTATCAGCGATTTTGCCCAAGGAATGCTTTCAGCAGCTCAATCGAGAATTGGAACACCCTTTGGCTCAGTGAGAGATGATTCAGTTAAAAATCAACTTCTTCAAGGGGCCATTGAGTCAGGCCGAACCACCTCAGACATTCTGGCAGAAGAAATGAAAGCTAAAGAGCCAGTGGTCACTGTTGATGCGGGGGAAGAAGTCTTGATCTATTTTATGGAGGCCATTAATGAAAATTAGTCTTCTTTTATTATTAATGACTCTGGCTTCATGCTCAACACTTAAAAAAAGTATGTTGAGTGGGGCGCTGATCGGTGGAGTCGTAGGCGGAAGCGGTGGAGCAATCTTTTCTCCTGATCCAATGTCTAGAGACAAGAATGCTTATTTAGGTGGTGTTATCGGGGCAGTCGCTGGAGCAGGGTTAGCTTATCTCTTCCATGATGGGCCTGAAAAAAAGATGAAGGCCCCAATGCTTTTAGATGAGCCGGCCCAAATTCATAAGGAAGTACCTCTATTTGATTTCTCACCTGAGCTTAAACATATAAGACCAGAAGTGAATTTTAAGCCTGTGAAGAAATTTGAAGTCCCCCTTGAGAAATTGCCTAAAGAACTTGAAGGCAAAGTAAAAAAGCAATTCATCATTGAGTATGAATCTGACGCCAGAACACTAGAAATTGATAACAGAACTATTCAAATAAGCCCATTTAAGGCTTGGGAGCATGTCTATGAAAAATAAAAAACAGTCGCCGCAGCTTGATCTTTTTACTCCGATCTATGAAATATTCCATGAGCTGTGTTTGATTCTTTTTGATCTCATGAAGGAGATAGGAAAGTTTGCTTATAGAAAGATACTGAATAAAGCTCCACCAGTTGAGAAAATTAATCGTAATGCCCTATCGGTTAGAAAAACAACTGAAGTTGAAGATGCTCTGGGTATTGATACTAGATCGAGGAAGGAACTTCTTCTTAAGGACATTGATTTTCGCCGTCACAGCTTTATCGTAGGAGCTTCAGGGTTTGGTAAGACAAATCTTATAAGTATCTTGCAAGAGCATTCTTTACGCCAAGGAAGGCCTATTATCTTCTTTGATCCAAAGGGAGATACTGAAGCCTTGACTACTTTTCAGCGAATTTGTGAGAAATACAAAAGACCCTGTTATATCTTCTCTGAACATTACCAAGATTCAATTTCACTAAATCCTCTTCTTGAAGGAACAGTGAACCAAGTAGTTGATAGGATCATGCGTTCTTTTGATTGGACTGAGCCTTACTATCGTGATGCTTCCAGAAGAAGTTTAACTCAGTCTCTAAAGAAGCTTGAAAAAGAAGAGCGACCTTTCACATTAAAATCGATCTTCGATGAATTGGTGCAAATGGAGAGCAAGGAGAATATCGGACTCATTGCTAAGCTTGAGGCGATTCTTGTTTCTGACTTTGGAAGAATCTTAAACTCTGATTCAAATGGTCTGACCTTGTCAAAAGTTCGAGAAGAACAAGCTTGTATCTACATTGGCCTCTCAACTCAAGGGTACGGGGAAACTGCCACAGCAGTAGGGAAACTCTTTTTAGGTGAGCTTCTCTATAACTCTTATAAGACCTTAAGCAATTCCGTGAATCCAGAAGCAGGGCTTAAGAACCCTATCAGTATTTATTTTGATGAGTTTGGTTCTCTTGTGACACCAGAGTTTATCGAGCTTCAAAATAAATGCCGTGGGGCCGGAATGGAATTAACTCTGGCCGTGCAAACATCAGCAGATATTGATCGTGTTAACCCAGAGCTTACTAAACAGGTCATTGAGAACGCTGGGAATTTATTCATTCTTAAACAGCGTTTATCAGATTCTGCTCAGTATTTTGCTGAATCCATCGGAACTATTCTTTCAAAGAAGCAAACTTATAGAATTGAAGATGGACAACAGCAAAGTGCTGGGAGTGAAAGGGAAGTCCATGAGCTTATTGTTCATTCAGACATTATTAAAAATCTTGGAATCGGCCAGTGCATTCTATTAAGACAAGGCCCTACGAAGGTTAATTTAATCAATGTTCGCAATCGTAAGTGGGATGGGATGAAAAAGAAGATGGCCCAGAAGAATAATCACCCAGAGCTTGTTTAAATTTTAAGGAGAGCTTCATGGATAAAATGATGAATCTTAACAGTCTTCACCTGAACTACTTAACGCCACTTTTAAAGTGGAGGGTATTGGATTTGGAATCGTTAAGAAAGGAGTGTGTTCGTGCCCCAAAGTATCATAACTTTTATCGCATCATCAGAGACTTGGAAAAAAAGAAAGTTTTGGAGGGGTATAGAGACCCCTATAGCCGCAAGAAATTTGTCTATCTTAGTTCAATCGGAGAGGGCCAGTTATCGCTCAAAGACAACCCAACGGCATTATCTAAAGATACTTTGATACATGACATAAAGGTTTCAGAAATATCACGAGAGTTACTTGATCGTGGATGGATTGATGAGGTGGAACTGGAACATCAAATTCATGACAAAAGAAACTTTAAAATCAATTACAAGATTATCCCTGATGCCATTTGGTATTTTGAACGCAAGGGGTTTAAGTATCAGGTAGCTTTTGAACTAGAGCTTACTCGAAAGAACAATCAGCGTTTAGTTGAAAAGATGAAGCAGTATGAGGGGAACGGTTTCTATCATTATGTGATCTATGTTTTTCCCAATCCAAACCTGATGAATAAATACATCGAAGTCATTAAGGAAAAGCTTGGATCAGAGATCATGGGGAAGGTTATGTTTTTTTGTCATGAAGATATGAGTTCTAGTGTTTATGACTTAGATCGAATGAAAGGGCATTTTAGAGATAAAGCCTTGAGTTTGAGAGAGGTCTTTTACTCAAAGTAACTGGGCATAAAATGAATATCAAAATGGTGTTAACAAGTGAGCAGTACATTTTTTCCTTGCCCGCTAAATCTTTGAAATCAAGGAGGAATCTCGCTCTCCGAATGTGACCTCCCTCTCTCTACAAGTATTCGAGATGGAGGTCACATTCTACGCGCGAGAAGAGAGTTGGAATCTTTAGCGGGCAAGGTATTTAAGGAGGAATGGTATGGAAGAGGTGAGTGTAGGGGAGATTAAGAAGAGGGGAAGAAAGCCTAAAAATCAAATGAAGGAGATAAGTATTAATCAAGAGCAGACAAAGTTTTTTGTGGATTTGAGTCATGAAAAAGAAAGTCTAGATTTGATTTTTAGTCTTTTATGGAAATGCAATGAAAAGGATTACGGAAGCGTAATCCTTTTTAAGGACTTATGCCTTTATGCTGTTAGCAAACTAACAGATAAAGACATCGAGAAAATTCAAGAAGGCAGCCTGTCAGAAATGGAGCGAGTGAATCGAGCACTCGATGAACACAATAGGAAGACAGGCGCAAATTTGAGCCTTGGTGAATTTTTAGTGAAGAAGCTTGGGATTAACTAGGAGGTCTAATGAAGGGATGGATGACCTGTGATGAGACAGCGGAGTATTTAGGGCGAACAAGAAATGCTGTGTGGTTGTTAGTTTCAAGAGGTCTTCTAATGAAAAGAAAGTGGAATGGCCGACTTTATTTCAAGCGTTCTGAGATTGATCGTTTGATTGAGACTGGAATGAATTAAGGAGGATTATGGCGATTAAGCAATGGGTCGGACCTCAAGGTGAGAAATGTTTCTCAGTTTATGTGAACATGCGGAGTAGACCTATGCCGCATCTTCGCTTTCAAAAAAGAGTCATGGGTCTTAAGACAATGACGGAGGCCATCAGAACAGAGAAGGCGCTTGTTAAAGAACTCACTATGAAAGTGGCACAGGGTGAGGGGCATGGATTCACTTGGAGGATGGTAGTAGACAAGTGGGCGGCATTTGTTGATTCCCCCTATTTCATGGATCGACAATACAACCCTTCGACAGTGACAGATTATATTTCAATGATGAAGACCTGGACCAAGGACTGGCTAGATAAGCCAGCGGCCCAGATCAGTCGAGGTGATGGAAGAGAAGTACTTGATAAAGTCTTGTCACAAGGGCGATCAAAGGCATTTCAGAAACGACTTAAGAACACCATCAACATGATTTTTAATTGGGGGATCGAATCAAAGATTATTCGGGGAGTAACTCATTCGCCTGTCTTTGGTTTGAAGATCGTGCTCAAGCAAGACAAGAAGCCAGAGATTTTAACTCTTGATGAGATTAGGCATTTGCTTCGGGAAGCAAGGGATAGGAATCATCCTTGGTATTCGATTTGGGCGATGGCATTGCTCACGGGGATGAGAAATGGGGAATTGTTTGCTTTGAAATGGAGTGATGTAGATTTGGAGAAGGGACTTATTACAGTCCAGCGGTCTTATAATAAAAGAGCTAAGGAGTTTAAGAGTACAAAAGCGGGCTACTGGAGGACGGTGCCGATTTCGGATGAGCTTAATGATCTTCTTCTCGATCTTCGTCGCCATGTTGTTGGTGGTGATACTCGTAACTCAGATGGGGCAGGGTTTGTGCTGAGAAGACTTGAGCCCTGGCTTCAGGGCCAGCAGGCTAGAGTTTTAAAGGAGTTTTGTTCTGAAATATCTATTCCAGAGATTAAATTTCATACTCTCAGGGCCTGCTTTGCAACTCAGCTTCTTAGCGATGGGGTTGAGATGTCGAAGCTTATGAAGATAGGGGGATGGAGAGATATTAAAACTGTTCAGGTCTATTTACGCTTGGCAGGAGTGGATGAGCGTGGGGCTACTGATGGGCTTAGATTTTTATCAAAAGATGTAGCTCGAGGATCAAATGTTATGGCGCTTTTTAGTTGAGACATTAGTAACGTAGGAAACGTCGTTGTAACATTTTATTGTTACGAAACACTTTTTTAGATGTATGTGATTGATTTTACTGGTTTTTCAAGAAAGACTAGTAGAATGGGTCTCGCCTTCCAGGCGACGAACTATGTTCGCCATTCTACTAGTCTTTCACTCAAAGTCAATTTTTAGTGTTTAGCCTCGGTTTACTACAGGATCAAAATCAGAAGCCATGTTACTGAAATTTGTCTTGGTTTAAACCGAACTTGGTTTATAATAGGATAAAAACCAGTAGTGGGGTTACTGAAATTATGTCTAAGTTAAACCAGGTTCTTCTAGATTGGAAGCAGGGTGATATCCACGGATTGGAGTGGTTTCGTGCTAGAGGGGTCGATCAAAGATTGGCTTACTACTATAACGATGACTATCTGGAGAAAGTAGGACCAGGTGTATTTGTTCGCAAAGGGGACGAAGTAAGTCCTTATGGAGTTGTTCGCTTTCTTCAACAGGAACTAGGGCTTAAGCTACACATCTCGGGAAGAACGGCCTTGGAGCTTCAAGGGCACTCTCATTATGTTGCTCTTGGTTCAAAGACGAGAATCTATCTCACAAGCTATGAGGACAAGGCATTCCCAACTTGGATAAAAAAGTTGGAGAAGAGTTTTGAGTTTGTATTCAAGAAATCAAGTTTGCTGGCGCAGGAGAATTTTTTAACAACTCAAAGCGAAAGCGGGTTTGATTTAAAAATATCTACCAGAGAATTAGCGGCACTAGAACTTATAGAGACGCTCGATTTGTCGGGGTCTCTTGAGACCGCAGAAAACTATACTCAGTCCTTATTAACTCTTAGGATAGAAGTGCTGCAAAAGGTGCTAGAGGAATGTAACTCCATCAAAGCGAAGAGAGTATTTCTTTACCTTGTAGAAAAATCAAATTTGCCATGGTTTAAAAAACTCAATAAAGAAAAAATAAATCTCGGGACAGGAAAGAGAGTAATAGTGAAGGGTGGCGAACTGAATAAAAAGTATCAAATCACAGTTGACCGTGACTATGGGGAGAATCCATTTTGAATAAGGAACGATACAAAAAAACGGTGGAGCTTTTACTAGAGGTTCTTCCACATTCTTTAAAAGATGAAAGAGTCGCATTGAAAGGTGGTACGGCCATTAACCTTTTTCATCGGAACTTTCCACGATTCTCGGTGGATATTGATTTATGCTATTTACCCTTAGAAGATCGGGACACTACTTATCAAAATTTACATGAGATTTTACAAGAATTGAAAATGTCGTTAGAGAAAAAGCTGGGGCTTAAGGTTAATGCAAGTAATACTTTAGATGGAAAGAAAGAGGCAAAGTTAGTTGCTATAAAAAACGACATTGAAATTAAAATTGAGCCAAACTTCGTTCTAAGAAGCAGCTTATTTCCACCAGTGGATATAGAATTGGCCTCAAATGCTGTTAAAGAGTTCGAAAAATCCGTAACAGCTCGCTGTTTGAACAAAGCTGATACTTACGGTGGTAAAATTTGTGCGGCATTGGATCGTCAGCATCCACGTGATTTGTATGATGTAAAATATCTTTTAGAGAACGAAGGTATTACGCCAGAAGTGAAAGATTCTTTCATCTTTTACCTGATTTCTCATAACAGACCAATTAATGAACTTTTGAATCCAAATTTCAAAGATATTAGTCGCGAATATCGTGAAGAGTTTGTTGATATGGCCAAAAATGAAGTCAGTCTTGAAGAGTTGTTGGCCAATCGTGAAAAACTTGTTCATCAAATAAGATCTTCACTAACTGAAAATGATAAAAAGTTTTTAGTTGGATTCGTGTCTAATGAGCCAAATTGGACATTGGTTCGAGATAGTAAGATACAGGGGTATCCATCGGTAAAATGGAAGTTGTTTAATCAAGAGAAGATGAGTAAAGCAAAGAAAGACACCTATTTGAAAAACGTAAAGATATTATTTTAAGAGGTAATATGTATTTTGATCAACCAACGTCTGAATTTTTGAAGAGAATTGGCCAGTGTCTTGGAGATTATTCTGAACTTGTTGGAGAGAATCAAATTAATGAAAAGAGTGCTCCTGATTATCAGAATGTTTATTTTTGTTATGAAAAAGAAAACGTTGTGATTATGGATAACCATCGATGCGCCTTGTGGTTCTGGATTAAAAATACTGACAAGAAATTGAAGTATAATATTATTCATATCGACACCCATTATGATTTAGGCGGATTGAAGTTTAATTCAAAAATCTCAAGAGATCAGCTAGATGGATTCACATTGAATGATTACCTTCATTACAAAGATAAAGCAGACGATAAGATGGTCTATTTTAATTGGGCGAATTATTTACTGCCATTTATCGACTACTATAACCAAAACATCGAAAATTTGTATCTAATTGTTAATCAGAATGCGGATATTCCAGGTGAGACAACTCTCAAATCGATTAAATGTCATGTAGAAGACCCTAAAGGATACAATGCTCTTTCGTCATTAGAGAATCTTTTTGATGAAAAAGCAAACTGGATAATAAATTTCGATATAGATTTCTTCTTTAAGGATGACATCCAGCTTTATTCGGATGCTTTTATTGAAAAGGTTCTTGCCCAACTTAAAAGATTTAAGGCTGTGAAGAATTCCATCCTCACTATTGCACTGTCTCCGAGCTGTTGTGGAGGTTGGGAAAACTCTTTTAAAGTTTTGGAAAAGATGAAAAGCATGGGGGTAATTTAATTCGATACCTTTATATTTATCAGACCACCTACGAGTGATAGCAATTTTTGAAGAGGTTAAAAGTGAATAATTGTGAGCAATACAAGAAAAAACTTGAAGAAATGGATGACTTATTAAATACCATGCTCAAGGAAAAGCATTATTTGGAGAAATGCGCAGATGATGCGTTGTTGTTAAAGCGGTTATTTCTTGTTCTTTCGAAGATAGGGTATGCCTTTGGAGAAAACAATAAAACATTGAGACAAGTGTTAAGTCCAGAAGAAGAACAATTCTTTAATCTAATGACCAATCCGTTTGGAGGAAGTGCTAAGTCAGATGTCTTGCAGTTTATAAAAGAAAATTTGTTGGGTGTGTGAGTATTTCTATATATGACCTTTATTTCTTAGGTGCGAAGGACAAACTGTCGGATAGCTATTTATCTTTCATTAAGGAATTGGCCAAAACGTTAAATGAAATAAAGATTACCAATATAGATGTTTTTCATCATTCGGGAGAAACAAATTTGAATTCAAACATTCATGGGATTTTCCAAGGTATGGGGATAGCAATGACTTCTTCGACTAAGTACCAAGATCATCTACATGATAGAATTTGGCTGGGTTATCAAGTAAGTTCAGAAGTGCCTAAGTTTGCAGCCTACTTTGGAAGTTCATTTAATACAGTATTCAAGAAGCCGATGATCTATAATCAGTTGCAACATGATGAAATTTCGATATTTCTTTTGGCGCTTAAGAACTTGGGGTAGAGGACTATTTTAGTCTCGAAAGTGAATCTTGAGGTTTATTTATTCATCCAATGTAGTCAATAATCCGAAAAAACTACTAACGAATATTAAGTAAGCTATATGTCCATTAGAAATGCAAACATTGAATTAAGCAGGGAAAGTTAATATGTTCAATTTTTTTAAAAAAAATACTACAGATTTGGTTAAAGAATGGAATGCCGTGTATACAAATGAAGTTATCAATAATGCTTCACTTTCTGAGCAAGATAGAGAGGATATTGTTAAATATGTTTCAAATAATAAAAGGGAATTAACCGTCGTACTGAGCAGTCTCACGGAAAGTGCTAGACTCAAAAATGGTGATAAAGTTTCTAAAGATTTATTTTACACGATTTTAGACTGGATTCACTCTCTGGTATGGTCAGCAATCGTTTCAGGTGTAAAGACTGGGACCAATTTCAGAAAAAGCTATGATTATGTTTTTGAGGCATATAAATTTACAGTCGACAACCCAGAGGAAGCATTGTCAAAGTATAAAGAAATAATGGGAGATGACAAATGATGTATCTTTTAATGCCTGAATTGGGTTTGCACGTTCAAGGAAAAAATAAACGAGCTTAAGTTAGATATAGTCATTGTTGAGATAAATAAGTTCCTTAAAGAGGTAGTGTATGGCCAAGTTTTTTATAGGGGTATTTGTTGTTTTGATGAGTGCTCAAATATATGGAGCTTGCATTAATGAATCAAAAAATTTTGAAGAGTGTCTTAAATGTTGTGGATATACAGCTCAAGCAAAACAAGCTCTAAATGAAAATGTGATGTTTGCTTCAGATGTGAGTGCCGGTTGCATTGATGCAGCTAAATCAACAAAAAAACAGGTCGCTGCTTTTTCTAGTCTCTATGAGAAATACAAAATCGATAGCTCTACTTTTCATTTCCTGTGCAATGACAAAACATTTTTAAATGAAAAAATATTACCGAGAGAAAATTATGAAACCTGCGTCAATATCTGCCACAAGCGAACGGGTGGGAAGAGATGAGCCCTGACATGAGAAAATGGACTGAAAGAAGGACTGCCTTGTATAGTTTCTGGCTTAACTTTGGGAGTATTATCTGTTCGTTAATAGTATCCGTCATCTTTGGCATAGTAACATATAACATTAGCACAAATGCTCATGATCTAAACCAGAAAACATTTTGTACGAATCTAGTTATGCCTAAGTTAGATGCTTTGAATGATAAGCTCATCAATTTGCCTGTCTCCCTATCTGGTTGTGCAAAAAGACCTCGTGAGTTTTGTGATCGAGCTAGAATGCAGTTTGAGCAAACGAGAGATACATTACTCCATTTGACTGGATCGCTAGAATCTAGTTCGGTTCAATTAAATCAAATCTTAGAAACGATTAATTCTTTAGACCCAATCTTGTCTGGTCCTCTTGATGGACATCAGAAAGAAATGATCATGATCGCAGGCACATTGAGCCGACAAAAGAGGAATTTGGGATTCATAAAGCCGATTAATCTAAAGTGCATAGATAATTCTAACTAACTGGACTACTTTCTAGAATAGTCTTATAATTTCGAAATGTGCTCTGATGAAAATGCAGAGTAGGTCTTGTGATGGTAAAAAAGCGCAAGGTGTTTTAAAATCCTTCGGCTGTGGCTATTTTGGCACCACCTCCACCATCACCGCCTTTAAATTCAGGTGTTTAGAAAGAAAAACCACGTCCGATATGGACGTGGTGGACGAGTTTTAGTTTCCACAAACATTCATGACTTTTCTTAAAGGGAGTTCCACATGGGATACTATGTACGCGCCTTACCTTGGAAGAAATCTGATCCAAGGTGGAAGCTTCAATTCGTTTCATACAAATTACAAGACACAAAACAATCTAATGCTATTAAGGCCAAGAAGGAATGGGATGTTGATCCTGATCGCTGGCGCTCACTGGGGTTTCATAAAATGATGACTCTTGGTGAAGCAAGGGTGAGAGCAAGGCAATTAAATGCTCAAGACTTTTTGAAACGACAAGAAGAGCGAGTCAGAAGAATTGTTATAGAGGAAGACAATAATAAGAAGAAATATGATTCAGTTTTACCCATTGAATTCGTTGAGGAGTTTGAAGCAAGGTTTCTTAAATCCCGAGATGCCGAAACTAGAAAGGGGAGGAGGAAAACATCTCATGCTCGATCTAAGTGGAAGGCAGCTCAACGAATGATCGTGGCACTGAAAATCGATCCATCCGAATGGTACTTTTACAATAAAGAAATTTATGATTATTTCTATGGGCAAAAGCTCAGTATGAGCTACATGACCTCAATTTTAACTCTGGTGAATGCCTGGGGATATTTTATCTGCCGGAAACTCGCGAAACCTTTTCTTCCTGTTACTCGCCCCCGTGGATATGAAAGGCAAAGGCTTTTAGATGCTCACTACGAAAAGAATAGAAACAGCCGAAAAGCATCTGATCCACTCCTTCCAGATGTTCTTTATGAAGCTCGCGGAAAAATCAATCAAGCAAACTTCAATTGGTTATTCATTTCTGTTTGGTTGGGACTAAGACCTCAGGAGATCGATAATCTTCAAAACCCTGAGTTGTGGAAGATTGAAACTCCTATTGTTGGCCGGAAGGTATTTTGGATCTTTCAGACGAAGATTATTGCACTACCTCCAGAAGATAGATGGAAGCCGATACCTATTTTGTATGAGGAACAAGAGTTTGCTCTCAAGATCATTTCGTCAGGAAGCTTTAAAAGACCATTAATTAAAACGATGAGACATTACTTCTCAAAAGATATTGATCTTTATGGCGGAAGAAAGGGCTTTACTGATCTCATGCTTTCAAAGGGCAACACCATTGAGAACATTTCGATCTGGATGGGGCATAGTACGTTGGACAGGACTTGGCGGAGCTACAAAAATAAGAAGAAGTTTTATCTCTGAAGAGACATTAAATAACCGACCTTATAATTTTTGCAACGAATTTACAACTAGTTACATTCATTAGATGTAATGATCTGCACCCATGTATTTATACTGGGTGCTTAAGTTTTCAAACAACGCTATGACAGGCAGCTCAATCAAAGGGTCTATTACTAAAGCCAGTGCAATTGCCGGTCTTTCGGGAAAAGCCGTGACTGCGATGGCAAGTGCTATGGGAGAGTTACGGGCCAGAGTTGAGAAACTAAAACCAATCGAAGCTGCTTTTTCAATTTTAGCGAACTTGCAAGTCTTCATACTCAAAAACAAGTTCGATAAGTAAAAGATTATGAGTGGCTAAAGGAATTTTTAATATCTACACTGGTATTCTTCTCTCTTGAATAAAAAGGTAAACATGGGCCACGATCACTCACATCAGCATAAAAAGGTAAACAATATCCTTCTTGCTTTTAGCTTAAATGCTAGCTTTGCAGTAATTGAATTCTTTGGCGGAATCTTCACAAATAGCGTTGCTATCATGTCTGATGCTCTCCATGATTTCGGAGATAGCCTGGCACTCTTATTCTCGTATTTTGCTGACAAGCTAAGCCGCCGAGAGGCTAATCAAAAATACACTTTTGGGTATAAAAGATTTTCTCTTGTATCCGCATTATTAAATGGAACAATCCTATTAGTTGGTTCTGTGTTTGTTATCAAAGAAGCAATTGAGCGCTTAGATTCTCCTGAAGTGGTGAAGCCTGAAGGGATGCTCTATCTGGCCATCCTGGGGATTGCAGTCAATAGTTTTGCGGCTTACAGACTTTCAAAAGATGAAGGTCTTAATGTAAAAATGCTGATGTACCATCTTCTAGAGGACTTATTAGGATGGGCGGCCGTGCTAGTGGTTAGTGTTATTCTTTTATTCAAGCCTTGGTATGTACTTGATTCGGTTCTTTCTATTCTCATCTCGCTGATCATTTTAAGGGGTGTTTTAAAAAATCTCCTGAAAGTGGGTAAAATCTTTGTCCAGCATTTCCCTGAAGAGATTCAGAGGGAGCAGCTTCTAAAACAAATAAAGAGCTGTGATGGTGTTAAGGATGTGCACTATTTACAGGGTTGGTCTTTGGACGAATCAACATTTAATGTAACTCTTCATGTAGTCGTTGATGGAAGTATGAGGATGATAGATGCAGATAAATTGAGAAAGAATGTTGAAGGATTCCTTAAAGAAGCAAAGATATCAATGTGGACGATACAGTTAGAAAGCGAAGGGCATGAATAAAGAGTGGTCTGGTTAAAGGAAATAAACCAGACCACCCTTGGTAACTATGCCTCTATTGGAGGCTTCATATATTTAAAGAATAGCCTGTAAAGAGCAGGCAGAACGATCAAAGTCAGCACTGTCGCAGTAATGATCCCCCCAACAACTACCGTAGCTAAGGGCTTTTGAACTTCTGCTCCTAGTCCAGTCGAAAAAATCATTGGTAAAAAGCCAAAAACATCCGTTAAAGCAGTCATTAGGACTGGGCGTAGCCTCGCCATTGAACCAAGTTCAGCAATTTCATCAGGGCCTTTCCCTTCTCTGTAGAGTTGGTTGAAGTAAGATACGAGGACAACTCCGTTTAGAATACTGATCCCGGATAAAGCGATAAATCCTACTCCGGCAGAAATACTGAATGGTACATTTAGAATGTTCAAGGCTATCACCCCTCCTAGCAAGGCCATGGGTGCGCAAAAGAAGATTAGAACAACTTGTGCAAAATTTTTGAATGCAGCAAAGAGCATGGCAATGATTATGAGCATAGCTAATGGGACAAGTATGCTGAGCCTCTCTTTTGCCTGCTGTAGATTCTTAAAACTTCCCCCCCATTCGATGTAGTAACCTTCGGGTAGTTTGATATTCTTATCTACTTTTTCTCTGGCCTTGTTAACAAAGGTTTCGATGTCACGGGTTTCAGGATTTATTAAAACTGCCACTCGTCTCTGCGAATTTTCACGATTTACTGACGTAAAAGTATCCACAAAATTAATATCTGCAATTTTTTCTATCGGAACTGTATATCCTTCAGAAATTCCAACAGGCAGTTTTCGAATTGTCGCAACGTTTTCCCTTTCTTCCTCAGAAAGTCTTGTAACGATAGGAAACTTTCTCACTCCATCATAGACATGCCCAATTTCCTTACCGCCAATAGCAGTTTTGATTGTATCGAGTACGGGACGAGCCGTTACTCCAAGATTCGCGAGATCGTTCATTTTAGGAGTATATTGAATCATAGGCGATTTACCTTTAGATTCAGACTCGGCTTCACCAGCTCCCTCAATGCTACCCACAATCTCTGAGACCTCCTGAGCGTAATTCATGAGCTTATCAAGATCTTCGCCATAGATTTTTGCAGAAACATCTGCCCGAGTTCCTTCAAGAAGCTCGTTAAATCTAAGTTCTACTGGTTGTGAAACCATGAGAACTTGGGCCGGTACAGTTATCTCAAGCTTTTGCTTAATAGCTGATATGAGTTCAGCCTTCGTTTCTATTTCACCTTCGGGCCACTCTTCGACTGGCATCAACATTACATACGAGTCTGAGATATTGACTCCCATTGGATCTGTAGCAACTTCAGCGGCTCCTGTCCTGGCGAAGACATTCTTAACCTGAGGGAACTCTTTGATTACTTTTTCCGATAGCATTTGAAGTTTTACGGAGTTGTCAGTGCTAATATTCGCCGGCCTGATAAACTGAATGGCAAAATCACCCTCATCAAGTTGTGGAATGAACTCTGAGCCTAGTCTTGTAAAGAAAAAAAGCCCAGCTATTACAGAGGTAATACCACCGAGTAGAACTAGCTTTCTGTAACGAAGTGCTCTCAATAATACTGGATGGAAAATTCTATCGGCCAATACCATCAAATAGGGTTTTGTATCTCTTGTTTTGCCGCTTAGGAAAGTTGCGGCGAGCGCTGGTACAAGCGTGAAAGAAAGAAGGAGCGCACTTGCAAGGGCCATAAGGAATGTTTGGGCCATCGGACCAAACATCTTACCCTCGACTCCTGTTAGAGCAAAAATTGGAATAAATACCACCATGACTATCATTTCACCAAATCCAGCCGCTGAACGGATCTCAATGGCAGCTTCAGTCACATATCGTTTTATTTCCTCTCTGGTAAGCTCCCTTCCTAATTCTTTACCTGCTTTCTCTAGTCTATGAATGCAGTTTTCAATCACAATCACTGCACCATCCACGATGATCCCAAAATCAAGGGCCCCCAGACTCATTAGGTTCCCAGAAACTTTCATCCATTTCATGAAAATGAAAGTCATTAGAAGAGCGATTGGTATTATCAGTGAGGTAATGATTGCTGCACGTAAGTTTCCAAGGAGTAAAAGTAGAACGATGATAACTAGAGATGCTCCCACTATCAAGCTATGTTCGACAGTGCCTAGTGTGGCATTCACCATGTTGGAGCGATCGTAAAGAACCTTTAGCTCTACCCATTCAGGTAAGTCTTTTTTGATTTCCTTTAATCTCTCGTCAACAGCAAGGGCAACGGTTCTACTATTTTCACCGAGAAGCATGAATGCTGTTCCAATAATTGTCTCTTCACCATTTACAGTCGCAGCACCTGTTCGTATTTGTTTATCAAATTTAACCTCGGCTATATCTTTTATTTTAATAACTCTGAAGTCAGAGAGTCTTTTTACGACAACATTTTCAATTTGAGAAAAGTTCTGGAGGAGGCCAACGCCTCTTACAAGCAGTTGTTCGCCGGTTTGCTGTATATAACCGCCACCAACATTCAAGTTGGTGCTTTCGATAGCATTTTCAATGTCATCGAAATGAATTCCATAGCGGGCCATCTTTTCGATGTCTGGTTGTATAAAAAACTGTTTTTCATATCCTCCGATGGTATTAACTTCGACCACACCTTTAACATTGAGTAATCGAGGTTTGATAAACCAGTCCTGGAGGGATCTGAGTTCCATAAGCTGGATTAATCTCTTTTCAGGATCGGTTTCAGCTTTCTTTGCCTCAATAGAGTAATGGAAGATTTCGCCTAGACCTGTACTTATCGGGCCCATTTCGGGAACAACACCGGCCGGGAGCTCTAGATTTTGGAGTTTTTCACTGACAAGTTGTCGAGCCTTCAGGATTTCGGCTCCTTCCTCAAAAACGACTGTTACTTGGGAGATACCAAACCGAGAGACGGAACGGATTGTTTCCACTTGTGGAATACCATTCATGGCATACTCAATAGGGAAAGTTACCATCCTTTCTATTTCTTCAGGAACTAATCCTTGAACCTGAGTATTGATTTGCACTTGGGTGTTTGTGATATCAGGAACTGCATCAATTGAGAGAGTTTCAAAGGATCTAATCCCAAACATGATCAAAAGCAAGGTGATCATGAAAATGAAAAGTCTGTTACGAACGGAAAAGTGTATTATTTTATTTATCATGTGACTTATCCTTTAGTGACCGTGGCCATATTCCGCTGTATCAGTGGAATAGACATCTGTTATGCGAATAAGTCCTACGGGGGAGGTAACAACTTTGTCACCTGACTGTAGTGCTGGTGATTGGACAAAGTACTGGCCCTGTTTCTGCTCTTTAATAGTCACAGGAATAAATTTAAAGAACTCATTTCTATAGCGGTATACTCCTGTCTTATTTTGATAGCTTACAAGTACATCTTTTCTAATTTTGATACTGTCTTGTTCAATATCCATGAACTTTACATTTAAGGCATGATAAGCTTCTTTGGAGAGCTTGAAACCTTTTGCTTCAGACACTTCGAGTATAGCCTTCCCTGGACCTACGGCCTTTCCACCGCCATGGCCATGGTCGTCCTCATCTCCATGTTCATGATCGTCTTCATCTTTATCATGTCCATGATCATCTTCATCTTTACCATGTCCGTGATCATCTTCCTCTTTACCATGTCCATGATCATCTTCCTCTTTACCATGTCCGTGATCATTTTCCTCTTTGCCATGTCCGTGATCATTTTCCTCTTTACCATGTCCATGATCATTGGGAATGACATGTCCTTTTTTCGAACTAGACTCTTGTGCATTTAATGTAAGAGTTCCTATGAGGGCTCCTATTAAAATGACAAGGATTAATAATTTTTTCATCTTGAACCTTGATTTTTTGTAGTTATGTTAAAAAGATCTTCTAAAAGCTGAGTCTCACCTCTGATGAAAACAACTTCTTCGAGTGAAACAAGAAGATCGTTTTCAGTCTCAAATCGAGACTCGAGGAAATCGATATGCTGTCGATGTGACTCAATTGTCATTGGTATTGAAACTATCCCCCTGGCGAACAACCTCTCAACTTCTGAATGCTGCTTATTGAGCCTTTCCAGAGTTGTCATCTGAGAAAGTACTTTTACAGATCTTTCGTATTTTTGAATCAGCATGGCCTTCTTAAGATTAAGATTCCTAATTGAATTGGTACTTTCAATTTTTTGAGCGGCCATCCTTCTTGCAGCATTTAATTTACCTGCATCATTGGTGTGAAATAGAGGAAGATCAAAGGTTACTGCGATCCCAGCGGACAAGAACTTATCATTGCCTTGAGTTTGATATTCTACAACGGGACCAATTGCTATATTTGAATAACCAAGTGACTTTTGAACCGCCAGATCAGCTTCGGACTGTTTGATTTTTAAGTTCTCAACACTAACCAGGCCACTTTCTGTAGAAGATAAATTCTTAAGAGGTGGAAGTAGTTGACCATAGGGGAGGCTTGAATATTGAGGATTAAATGTTTCACAACCTGTGATAAATGTAAGTTCCCCACCGAGTAGAGTCTTTTCATTTTCGAGATCGTTTAACTTCGCTTTGTAGTCACTAGATGCAAGTCTTAAGGTGAGAAGGGAAACCCTTTCTTCTGGTGTTAATCCCGTCCTGGAACTAAGCTTTCCAATGACCTTCTCAAATGTAGAGATAGCTTCTTTGACGGCATCTATCACTATAGTTAGCTGAGCAACTCTTTGGTACTTGAGTGCGTATCCAACCGTCGTTTCCACACCTTTTAGATTCAGCAACCGTTTTTCAATAGATGCAGAGAGCTGAGCTTCTTCAATTCGCTTGTTTCGTTTAGAGCCGAATTCGTAGATGTGCTGAGCCTTAACCTGGATATTATTTATATCAATCCCGAACTGATTGCCTTTGAGATATTCAGTATCAATAACCGGATTCGGTCTCTGTTTTGCTAAATCAATGCTGCTTTCAACTTCACTAACACGCTTCTTAATTTGCTCCTGAATAGGATTGCTTGCGTTAAGTTTGTTATAAAACTCATTGATGCTTTTAAAATCACAATTACCCTGTGAATAAGCTGTCTCACTTAGCAGTGAGATGCCTAAGAGAAATAAGAACATATATACCTCTATAAATAATTTAAAACGAGAAAAATTGAATTAAGTAAGAATGGGAGGGCGGATGATTTCTGATAAAAAAGGAGACGGTATGGAGAGGGAGTAGTCAAAAAATTCCAGAGTGAAATTCAAGCTCGTTCGAGCTGAAACAAACCCAGAAGGAAAGTTGACCGCAGCATGAATATGATCACCATGGCAATGGTGAGAGTCAGAACCTTTAGGATGAGTATGTGAAGGAGAACTGTCAGTAGTCTTACTTAAATCATGATCAATCGAAACTGAAATATCCTCGCTATGGCAAATAGAAAAATCCTCAGCGAGGCAGCTCGCCGAGAAATCTATCAAAACGCTAAATGTTATAAGTAAGGCCACAATCATTCGCATAAAATATTTATATAACTTTTCTTCATAAACTTCAATTAGTTAAGTTACTTGCAGCTATTTGCTCCTAACATTTGTTTCTTCACATCTTCCTCTAAGAGATTCACCAAAACTCCCTTGATGTTCGGGTATAGCTTCACTTCTTCTGAACATAAGAAGAAATTATTCTTAGTGCAGTTCTTGATAAGTTGAGTCCATTTTTCCTTTTCAAGCAGGGCTTCATTACAAAAAGTTTCTACGCCAATATCTCTGATGTAGTCATTGAATCTTCTAAGATACCGTCGGCTGTTTTCTAAATCTTCATTCAGCTCTTGAAGCTCAGTGAAGTATTTCTTTATAGTGGTATGTTCCTCCCCGTAGTAGGGAGTTTTATCCATCTTAATTTCTAAATCTCCGCGAAAGGTGGCCAATTCCTCTGTTCGAGCACTCGGATTTAGTTGGGCGAGAGCATTTGAAGAAAAAACAAGTATTGATAATATTAAATATATTTTCATAAGTGTGTTCCTTTTACTTTTTCAACAGCTTTTCTGGACTGGGAGTAATCCCCATGAAAGATCATTCGGGACAACTTGTCTTCGCTGCTGAGGAAACGATACATAACCGCAAACAGTGATGTATCGGCCTCTATGTAGTTTCGTGAAGCTTCAATGAGTGCAAGGGAATCAACTTCTTCACCCAAGCGTATACGGTTATACATATTGTTTAATGAAGTTGAGGCCAGGTACACTCGTTGCTTTATATTTCTATAATTACTTAAGTCCAGGTTGTAGTTGTTTACTAAAAGCTTGAGATGTCTTTTAACTGTTTCCTTGACCGCTTTTTGCTGCACTTTAAGAATTTCTTTTTGGGTGCGGACGATCCTTAATGAAGCGGCAGTCCCGAATCCAAGACCGGACTGAAGTGGCAGATTGTCAAATACCCCGCCAGTGAGACCGCGACTCAAGCTGGAAGCGCCAAGGAAAGCATATTGGACTTCCCTTCGAACATATTGAGAAGCTTCTATTAAATGATTGAACTGCCGAATCTCCGGAGATTCATCTACGGCCCTGAAAACGAAATCTTCATAATTTAATTGAGAAAGAGAATCATAGTCTGGAAGCTTGATAGGTTTTGCTTTCAATCTTACTCCCGTTTCATAACCCATCATGAAACCTAGAAGACTTTCCTCTTCGGCAATTAGTACTTCAATGGCTCGAGCATCTTCATCAAGGGCGAGAAGTCTTTGCTTGATCTCTTGAGAGACAGTTTGTGGTGCGCCCCCAAAAGTCTCTCTTACTTTTACGATGCGATAAATCTCATTCAAATCCTCTCTACTCTTTCTAATGTGCTCCAATAGAGAAGTATCTAAAAGCAAGTGGAAGTAGAGTGATTTAGCAGTAAGTACTTCGTTACCCCATAGGGCCCGGTACCCCTCCAAATCTGCTTCATAAAAAAGTTTTGCTTGTGATACCCTGAACCAATTGGCCGGGACAACAAACGGAGCGATATCTTCAACAATTGAGAAAGCCCCCGCTGCTGCTCCGACTGGACCTCCTGCAAATATTTCTACTGCGGCAGAGGCCAGTTTCCATAGATTAAGCCTTGGAAGAAGATTCATCCGGGCAACTGTAATTGATTCCTTTGCTTGGTAGACTCGAAGAGCGGACTCATAGACAGTAAGATTCTCATTGCTAACTTTTCCTACCACCTGATTGAGACTCACTTCTACTGTTTCAACAGACTGAGACTGGGCAAGAGGTGAAAAACAAATAATTAAGGCTAATAAAATTGTTTTCTTCATGGCTTACTCTTGAACTTTAAATGCAGTGAAATGGAAAATGTTGGCATTTGTAGATGGCTGAATTTGGCCACTAAGACTATCAACTTCAGACATATCACCACTTAAAACCCAGCTTGCAATTGTATTCGAGCTAGTGCTTCCACCCCTGTCAGCGATTTTAATTAGATAAAGGTTAGGGCAAGATTCATGAGATATGGCCAGTTCACCTCTCTCAATATCTGGACGAACATTACTCACTCTACATCCTACAGCACTAATAGAACTATTTGGGTCCCATTGAACCACCTGGGTATTGAGCATGAGATTATTTAGGTCAGCGCTAATTTCTTCCAGCTGTCTTACGCGATTCACTCTGATTGGAGGAAGGCTAGGGGTGAGCGTTATTCTGATATTAAAGGTTCCTGCACTCGTACTGATTGTGCCTTCGTAATTGCCTTTGACGGCCTGATAAAACAAATGTCTTCTTGCAAGATCCTTCTCCATGCTTTCTGCTTTTTGAGCAAGATTGCTATTTTCGACATCACGTAAGGTATCGCCTTCAATTCTTGCCTTTTCCTTCAGGCGCTCATCACCCTTACTACAGGAAGCGATTAGAAGTGAGAGCAGACTTAAAATAAAAATAGTTTTCACGGAATTCTCCTTGATTAATATCAAGATCCATTTAAGAAATTAATAACTGAATGTATGGAATATTAGACGAGCGGTGGTTTTATGATGTCGAAATAATTTTCAGATATCTGAAGCTTTATTTCCCGAAAGCCTATTAGGAACGAAGGAGCTGAAGTGATAAGTCTTAGAGGGCCATTGATGAAAATTACGTTGTGGCAGTGACGGCAGCAATCTGAAGCGCCACAATCTTTGTGCTCATCTTGCTGGTGGTTTGTTCGCCCTAGCTCCTCATAAGTAGCTGAAGCCAATTCCTCTTTAACGGTATGTGCATGCTCATGTACTCTTGCCTGGGCTACAGACAGGCCCACGATATTGAATAGGAATAGAATGAGGAGAAAAGTAACCTTTGTCATTGCTAAATACTTACAATGACTTGAAAGAATGAGCAAGGAAGTCGGAAATGTTTTCTAGTCTTGATGTAATTACTGCTACATACATTCTGATTTTTGGCTTAGCATTATTCATGCCCGAGAGTTTTTAATTAGGAATGTAAAAATGAAGACTTCAGTCAAAGAATTAATTATAGAGAGTAAAAGCATCCAAAAAACTGCTGGCTACTCTGCTGCACTAGAATTCCTTGAACAGGCCCATTTAAAATCGCAGCCTTTTGCTGTTCCTCATTTCATAGTTCATTTTGAAATGTTCAAACTCGCTCTTCAGTTCAGAGAATGGAAAGAAGTGATAGGACAAGTTCCTCGTTTGTTTTTGGCCATGCCTGGTTCCTGGTTAGGAAAAGCCCCAAAAGGTAATGTCGGTTCAACTAAAATGGGAATCTTTGAAGAGAAGTTTTGATTTTAGTTGGACTACTTTAAAACATAGTCATAATGTAAAATTACATCAGTGCTCTTTTATAGGCATTGGTAGGTCTTGTGGAGTAATAAAGTCTCGCGGAAGTCACAAGATGATTTGAAATCCTAGGGCTGTGGCTATTTTGGCTACAAACGACTGATAAGTTTTTGTAATTAATCAGTCTCACCACCTCCACCAAAAATTTTAGATGGTCCCTTAAACCTTCCGAAATTTTTGACATGCTCAAAAGGCGTGTGGCAAATGAGCCGTTTCGCCTAGTTTTTCACCTTTTAAGATGAAAAACTAGGCGTTCGAGCATTAGGCAACCTCTTGATCGTTTTTTACAATCTCCGCATTCATTTGGGTTTCAGGATTAGGAATCGTTTCCGCTGAATGAGTGTCATCCTTCTCACATGATGATTTTGATTTCGTTTCGGGTGTATTAAGTCGTTTTAATAAGCTTTTATTTAATTTTGAAAAATCTTTGAATACCTCTTTTGAGAGAACATCTTGTAGAGCTCCTTCAGAGACCTTTACTTCGTGGATATCTTTAAGCTGGCGACAAATATGCTTCAGGAATTTTTCAGAATAGATGATGGCCATGATTTCGCCGACTTCTGTCGCCTTCGAAAAGTCAGAAACTTCTTCCCAAGCCTGGTCAATATAAGCGAATTTTGAAAATACATACATGTCATCTGTCATCGAATCTAAATCTGTACCGTTGAGCAGATTCACTTCCCAAATGAGTTCAGCGTCGGTTTTAGATTTCGTCTTGATAACCTTGAATAGCTGCCATTCTTTAACGTTAGTTAGAATGAAGTAATCAACGTTTAGATTTAAGCAGTAGGTAAGAGTTTGATTCACGTGATCTTGCTTCAGATCGACGTTAGCTGCTTTAGCTTCAATAATAAAATCAAACTTATCCTTTTTTTTAGCATGAGGGCCTTCGGTGAGCTTAACGACATAGTCTAAGCGATTGTTCTTATCTTTGAACTCTGTTTTAAGATCACTGTATTTGTCGTAACCGAGTACATAGCAAAGGATATCATTAATGAGGATCCGAGCATCTTCTTCTGTAGAGGATTTGCCTTTGGCAGCCAAGTTTTGAATATGAACTTGAAATTTTTTAAGTTCTTGTGAAATAGCTTTCTTATTTTTTGCTGGAACTCTAATCATGGCCTACTCCTCGTAAATGATAGATGTATGCGCTTATCGGGAATATTTCTTATAAAGAGACTTAAAGAATCTTAAAGATTTTGAAATTCCATTATTTCTGACGTTTATGGGATTATCCTGAAGGGATCTAGAAATTCATTTCTTAGCAAACGGCAACAACCTCATCAACTCCTCCGTAATCCTCTTAACCTCAACACCCTCATCTTTCACATACTGCTCAATCGCCTGCGAAAATCCCGGATGATTAATCTTATGAGCACTAGTAATCAAAGTCGGCCTGAACCCCCGAGCAATTTTATGTTCACCTTGAGCTCCCGCCTCAAAAACGGAAATCTTTTTTTCAATGGCAAACTCAATTCCCTGATAATAACAAAGTTCAAAATGGAGGTTTGGGATATATTCTTTAGCGCCCCAATAGCGCCCATAAAGTGAATTCTGGTCGTAGTAGAAAAATGCTCCTGCTTTATCTTCGGCTCGGACATAGAGGATGTTATGAGGAAGATTATTGATAAGATTCTCGAAAAACTCTCTGGTGAGATAAGGGATGGCGTTCTTCTCTTTTAGAGTCAAGAGATAGAACTCATACATCTCATGAGCATGAGCGAGAGTGAGTTCATCTCCCGTTATCCTTTGGATTTTTAAATTAAACTTTCGCTCTTCCCGAATATTTTTAGCTTTCTTATTTTTGAGTTTTCCTAAGAAATCATCAAAGTCAGAATATCCCTCATTAAAAAAATGATACTGAAAACTAAGTCTTGCAAGGTAGTTGTTCTCAATAAGAAAACGCTGCTCTTCCTTGGTGGTGAAAAGAAAATGAGCGGAACTATGATGAGTAAGGAGTTCATCATGGAGGCCCAGAAGTTTATCCCAGTTACAGCTTGGTCCCCAAAAGTGAGGTGCCGTTGCTGGAGTGAAGGGGACCATGGAGGTGAGTTTGGGGTAATAGGGGATGTTTGAGCGATGATAAGCGTCGGCCCAGGCCCAATCAAAAATGTATTCTCCATAGCTGTGATTTTTGGAGAAAGTCACCAGGGTCGAATCTCCGGCTTTAAGCTCAATCAGCTTCATGCCGCGCGATTCATGGATTGAACCTGAGTCCTTGAAGGCTTGCCAGAATAGAGGGTGGGTAAGGATCATGCTGCTAGGTTAATACAGTTTGCACTTAAAAGGTATCGTATTGATATGTGAGTCTTTTCTTCCATAAAGATACATGATTTACTTCTGTAAAACAGGAGAATATCAATGCAATTCCCTAAGAATTTAATCTGTCTTATGTATGATAAAGATGCAGAAGAAGCAGCTCGTTTTTATTCAGAGACTTTTCCTAATAGTTCTGTTGGTGCTGTTCATCGCGCTCCGACTGATTACCCATCAGGGAAGGCGGGAGATGTACTCACTATTGAGTTCACCATTTTAGGTATCCCTTGTGTCGGGGTGAATGGTGGGTCATATTTTAAACACTCTGAATCCTTCTCATTTCAAATTGCAACTGATGATCAAGTTGAAACTGACAAATACTGGAATGCCATCGTGAAGAATGGTGGACAAGAAAGCCAATGCGGTTGGTGCAAAGATCGTTGGGGAATTTCTTGGCAAATTACTCCTCGTACCCTTACGGAAGCGATGGCCCGAGGTGGAGAAGAGGCCAAGCGTGCCTTCACTGCGATGATGAGTATGAAGAAAATTGATGTGGCCGCTATTGATGCTGCTAGAAAAGGATAGGTTTAAATATCGCTTCAAAACTATGCTACTCCGTCTTTCTGCCCGTGACCTTTTCATTCTTTTTTTTAAGAAGAAGATTGTCCTTAAAACATAAACGATAAGGAGAAGCGTATGCTGGCAAAAGAATGTATGACAAAGAATGTAGAAATGGGTCAACCAAATATGTCCTTGGTACAAGCAGCTAAGTTAATGAAGGAAGGAGATTTTGGTATTCTTCCAGTTAGAGATCAAGATCGCTTGGTGGGCATGATTACCGATCGAGATATTGCTATTCGTGCAGTTGCGGCAGGAAAAGATCCTACAAAATCTCTTGTTGGAGAAGTGATGACTGAAAAGGTTCTGTACTGCTACGATGATCAGGATGTGAACGAGGTAGTAAAAAATCTTGGCAATAATCAGGTCAGAAGATTGCCAGTTCTTAATCGTCAGAAAAGATTAGTAGGAATCCTTTCCTTAGGGAATCTTGCTAAATCTGATGCTAATCCTAAAGAAGTGGATCAAGCGCTAGCGCAGATTTGTACAAAAAAATAAAGTTTAAGTTGAAGAGTGCGAATAAAATTGCACTCTTCAACTTAGGTCTAATTCCCAAATACTTAGCTGATCGTTAATGTATTTACTGGCAGGAGAGACTACAAATTCGATAAAGATTAAAAAGCTTTTATTTCATCTCTTCTGATATAGTTTATCTTTGATTCTTTAGGGTCTTATGTAAGCGGAGTTTATGGAAATATTATTTTGAATATTACCTTCTCCATCATATTTTTGATTCCGCTAAAGTCGATTAAATCTACCGATTAAGCCTTCTCAATTGCTTCATCGCCTCAGGCAGCTTCTCAAGATCTAATTTCACCGCCATAATAAGATCAATCACATCACGCTGAGAGATTTTTCCTTTCACTAAAACTTCACAAGCTAGCTGCTCAAGAAGATCTGTTTTTTCTGAAACAGTATAGTACTGAGGCCACAGGTTACTCATCTCATTGCTTCCACCTACGCATAGAGGAATGAAGTGATCTACTTTATACTCGCTTCTCTCACCACTTAGGCTGTATCCAAGTTTACGGTAATTGATAAATGCTAACTCTTTTTGCCAACCACTTACATCACGCGCACAGTAAGCAATCCTTTCAGGGTAGCGATACTCTGTGGGAGTTGCACAAAGGGCCCCTGGAGTAATGGAAAGATCAGGTGATCGTGGAAAGCGCATTCTCTCTGCAGCAGAAGCACTAAGAGTAAGAGTCAAAAACAATACGAAGTAGATGATTTTCATGAGGAGGTTAGACCACAAAATGGAGCTGATTTGAATTAGTCATGTAATTATTATGGGTGAGATAAACCCATAAAATCAGTTATTAGACCTTATCTTTCTTTTAGATTATCGTGTCTAATTCAGAACTATCAGTAATTTCTATGGAGAGAATATGAGAGATCTATATATCGGAGGCCCACGACGGGCCAAGAAGGGTGGGATAATGTGGAAGCTTTATCTATTCCTTTTCTTTTTTCTTATCATTATTGGTGCTGGCCTCAAAGTTTCCTCACCACTACTTGTCGAAAAATGGCTTAATAAACAAGGCTCAGGAAAGCAAGGATATGCCTATACCGTGCGTGAAGTTGAACTCGCACTTCGTGATGGAGAGATCACTCTCAAAGATGTGAAAGTCTTTAATCCAACGACCAAAGTCACTTTGCTTGAATCGCCAAGTTTAAAACTAAAAATAAACATTCAAGACATACTTCGAGCAGAAGAAAGAAAAATGATCATCAGTGGAGATAAGCTTGATGTCTTTTTATCCCAAGATCTTACTTCCGAAATTCACCGCATAACTAACAGTTCTCCACATCACGATTTGTATTTAAATCTGCTTGAAGGGAAATTCTCATTAGTTAGTATCATTGAAAAGAAACCTAATGAGAGTCGTACATTAGTGAAGCTTCATGATGTGAACTTAAAGATGAAAGAACTATCAGTTGCAAGTGTGAACAAGAAAACAGAGTTTAGTCTTGTCTCGAAGATTGCTAATGGTGGAGAGATGAATCTCTCAGGTAGTATTAACGAAGAAGGACAGAATTCTTGGAAGATTGAGGGCTCTCTTAAAGAGTTTTCTCCTAATCTGTTTAATCAGTTGGCCGGTTCTCATTTGCCATTCTCTTTTAATGAATCCGCCATTAATGCTCAAATAATTGCTCATTCAAGTGACGGTGAGCTTAAAGGTGAAATTGTGCCAGAGGTGACAAAATTAAACCTGATCAGTGAAAGACCAGGACTTGAGAAGCAAGTGATCGCCAGAGCATTAACTGAAGAACTTACTTTTAGCCTACCTTTCAGGCTTAAAGATGAGCTAACTTTGGAATACGCTGATACTTACAAAAAGCTAAAAGATTATCGTAAGTATCCTTTGAGTGTGAGTTTTATTAGGTAAAATGGACTATTCCTTTTAGAATAGCTTCATGGTGTTTATTTTACCTTTTTTACTTCTTGGAGTAGCTGGTGCTAGTTTTGCCTCAGGAACGAATGATCTGTGTGACATTCTAGATCTTCAAAACTGCTCGGGAGTCAGTAAGCAGGGAAGGCGTGCCAGTGCACTTTCGCTACCTTCTACTTCAACGGCTTCTCTTCTCAATCCTGCTAACGTGAGTTTTGATCGTGGCCTAGGTCTAGAGGCCATTCATCAAAGCGGTAATCCTGTTGTTTTCAATCTTGCAACTGGTACGGGAAAGGTAGGAGCGGCATTGATTAGCACCAGTATGGAAAATACCTTCTTTGGAAATAGAGTCTATGAATTGGATGAGGATTATCTTCAAAGAAGGAAAAAAAAGAAGCAGTATCGTACTAAAAAGATATCGCTCTCCTTAGGAGCTAAACTCCTTCGCAAAAAACACTTCTCAATCGATGCTGGGGTCATTCTCAAAAGACATTCTGAAATTAAAAGAATTAACCCAGGTGTCGGTATTTCAGGAAGATTAGGATTTCTTAATTTTGGTGCTTCTGTTTATCAAGACGATTTTCATTTAGAAAACTCTTATCAGGAGCGTTTTCAAGTGGTGAGCTATTCCCTAGGGACAAAAGTTAAGAATTTGAGCCTCGATTATGGGGTTATTAGTACTAAGTATAGGCAAGATAGCGTTAATACTAGGATCAATCTTCTTTCCGCTTCCTATATCATGGGTGATTTCATGTTTAATTTGGCCTTAAGGAATGAAAATTCTCCCGCACCAAAATTTATTGATGGGGGACTCAAATTCGAGGAAAGTAAGAGTGATATCTTCGGGGGAGTCCAGGCATCGCTGGGCCGCTACCTGATTGTCGGGCTTAATTACAATTATTTCCTGTTAAATGAAGTTTCTGTGATGGGTACTGTCTTTTTATAAGCGAGAGTTTCTCGTCACCTCCTAAATAAAGTGCTAGAGTCAAATATATGAACGAAACACAAAAAATCTCTTGGACAGACCTCGCCCTCTCACCTGAAATGATGAAACTCATCGAGGAGGTTGGTTATGACTATCCTTCTGATGTACAAGCACAAACAATTCCTTTGGCCCTTGAAGGAAAGGATGTCCTAGTTTCTTCGCAAACAGGAAGTGGTAAAACAGCAAGTTTTGTTATTCCCACTGTTGAGAAGTTTAAAAATAAAAATGGGACCTATATCCTTGCTCTTGCTCCAACTCGTGAGATTGCCCAACAAACGGGAGATATTTTTAGAAAATTTGGTGAACCTTTTGGTATGCAAGTCGCAGTATGTATCGGTGGTGCTGATATGAATGCTGAGAAGGCCGCACTGGCCCAAAGTCCACATATCATCGTTGCGACACCTGGAAGACTTTGTGATCATTTGGAGCGCGGAAACTTGTGGCTCGATTTCATCGAGTGTCTGATTTTTGATGAAGCCGATCGAATGCTAGAGATGGGATTCTCAAAGCAGATTGATATCATCACTGAGCAAATTCCTAAAGCTCGCCAAACGCTTATGCTCTCAGCAACTTTTGCTCCGCAAGTTGAAAAACTAGCTCGCAAAGCTATGAATAATCCTTCGCAAGTCATTATTGCAAAGACTCAAAGTTCTACTCCAAAAATTGATCAAATGCTCTTCTGGCTTCCTGAAGAAAGAAAGCTCTCAAAGTTGGTTGATATTCTCAAAGAAGAAAAAGGAACAGTGTTTATCTTTGTAAACTCCAAAGAGAAAACGTTCCAACTCACAAGACTTCTCAATCACCGAGGCATAAAAGATGTGACTTATATTCACTCCGACCTTCAACAAGAGCATCGCGAACTTGCAGTTGCTGATTTTAAATCAGGAAAGTTCCGTATTATCGTTGCTACTGATGTGATGGGAAGAGGGATTGACGTTGATGATGTTGCTCACGTTGTGAACTATGATGTCCCTAAAGAAGCGGCCGATTATATTCACAGAATTGGTCGAACAGGAAGACGTGGACTCACTGGCCATGCTTCGACTTTCGCGATTCCGGGAAAAGATGATAAAGCGATTGAGGCCATTGCGAAGCTTCGTGGTAAAGCAGCTCCTGCTAAACCAGTACCAGGTGAGAAACGTGTGCAAGAGAGAAGGCCTAGATCTCAGGCTCCGAGAACCTATAGGCCAGTTGCTCCTAAAAGATCTCCTGAAGTCGTCACTCCAGTTGTCGTTGCAGAAGTTAAAAAAGTGGGATTGATCGAGAGAATTAAGAACTTTTTTAGCAAACAGAAGTAATACTATGAATAAGAGTGTCGTGAAGCTTCAAAGTTACTCCCAACTTCCTTCACTCAGTTTGAAATGGCTCTCGCTTAAAGATCACTTCATTGCAACTGTTGGACCATCCTCTGGGCAAGGACGGCCTTTGGGAAATTTACTAGTCCTTGCCGATGCAACCTTTCAAGCTCAATCGCGCTTTCCACAGCACCCTCATAAAGATATGGAAATCCTTACTTGGGTAGTGAAGGGAGTACTTCAGCACTATGACGACAACGGCACAGATCAGTCAGTGCCTGAAAAAAGTCTTCAATTAATGAGTGCGAGAGATGGAATTTTTCACGCCGAAGGCAATGCTACTAATGAAGAAGTAAGAATGCTCCAGATTTGGATTAATCCCCAAAATAAGGGAGGCACTCCTCTGGTGCAACAGACTAGTCTAGAGGGGAATGGCCTTCAATGTTTAGCAGCTCCTGAAGGTGCTCCTCTTGTCATTCGTCAGAATGCTTGGTTTTATGTTGCGAATTTAGAGAATGATGCGGAAGAATTTTTTAATATTCCTCAAGATAAAATGGCGTACGCTGTTTCTCTTGGGAGCCTTTCTTGGAATGATTTGCATGCTCAAGATGGAGACGGAATTTTTCTTAGTGCTGGAAGCATAAAAGTCAGAGGTAGTGGGCAGGCCATTATTATTTTGCAAAGAGATTTTGATAGGGCTTCGCTATCAAGCTAAGCCCTAAAGAGTAATTAGGCAGATTTTCTGAATTCATTATAATCACTAGTTTGAATTCTTTCCTTAATTTTATCAACGAAAACAGTGATGGCCTGAATCTCTTCAGGAGTTGTTCTCATTTGAACAGAGAATTTGGTTTGACTAGAGGTAATGCTGAAAAAAGTTTGTCTCGTTAAAAAGTAAACGGCAACAGCACCAATTCCTCCCAACCAGAAGAATAAAGATGATTTAAAATCAGCCGAAATAGCAACTGTTAGTGCACAAAATAGAAAGAAAGCACCAGCATATAACCATCTTTTATTTTCAGTACTTCTAACTCCAAATGAATCAACCTGATCAATTGGAATGTAATTCACTACTTTATTACCATTTAGTGCGATTTCTTGTTTCACAAAGTTTTCTTCTAGTGAAATGTTCTTCCAGTTCATTTATCTTGGCCCCTTATAATTGTTAGAACTCTTTGATCGGGTTTTTAAAGAATACTCGTTACTTAAGTTTTCTTAATAAAACATAGCTGCTGCTTATTAAGTAAGGCTAAGTTACGTCAATTCCGATAAACCGATTATGAAAATATGGACATTATTCGCAATTCTTCTATTTTCCACATTAACCCTAGGTTTCTCTAAGAAAGAGTTATCTTTAGCAAAGCGAGAAATGGTTTCATTATCAATATCGAACTATCATGGATCGTGTCCATGTCCATATAGTGTCATGGTTAATGGAAGATCTTGCGGAAGAAGAAGTGCTTATTCACGACCAGGAGGAAAAAGTCCACTGTGTTTTGAAGGCGATATTTCGGATGAAGCAGCTTTAAAATTTCTCAAAAAAGAGAGTTTAAGATGAACATTGGAAACCATTCCAGAATTATAATTTGCGGAATCAGCGGAGCAGGAAAAACAACTCTTGCAAGAAACCTATCTCGCAAACATGGTCACAAGGCACTACATCTCGATCAGTATTTTTGGCTAGATAATTGGACAAAACGCCCTGGCGATGAATTCTTCAATCTTCTTGATCAAGAAACAGATGAAGAAAAATGGATACTTGAAGGAGCACTTCTTAAAGTCGTTCGAAGATATGTAAGCAAGTCCGATCTTATTATCTGGATGAGACCTAATAGAATGGTTGCCATCTACCGTATACTAAAGCGAGTTGTTACTAATTACGGAAAGGTAAGAGAAGAGTTTGCTCCGGGATGTTATGAGAAATTAGATATAGCATTTCTAAGATGGGTTTGGAATTATCCAAAGAATAAGAATGCAGAGCTAGAAAAGATATTTCGTGAGGCCGGAGTGAAAGTTATTATCATGTAATTTTTATAACCCCTCATCTTACTGCATTCATCCATGCTAAGAGCAAAGAATGAAAAGAATCCTCACTTTCACTCTAGCTTTGACCTTCACTCTGACCGCAGAAGCGAGTGAAAAATTCGCAGGAATTCATCTCGATTCTTCGATCCCATCTTTTCAGGCAAAAATAATCAAAGAAGATCTGACTTACCTCCATAACAATTCAATCAAAGATATTGATTCTCAATTTAAATCCATGATCGAGGTTCCCAAAATTGATGGAGCTCACTTGTATAATTGGGTCTACAATCGTGTGAAGTTCATCATCGGTGAAGACTATCAATTGCGCGGTCGTAATCTCGTCAGTCAAAAAGGACATCGTTTTCCTTCGACCCCGATTCCTCCTTCCGTTTTAAATCGCACAAATCAGTATGCTGGCACAATTATCATGTCCAACGTTGGTGCTGAACTCTATCTGCTTGGCAAGCTGGATAATATTTTAAAGGGAATCAAATTAGATAATAAGTCTGTATTTGCTCCTTCTCCGAGAGTAGGGATTCTCCAAGTTGGTGAAGGACATTTTTTAGAAAGGTTGCTGATTAACAAAAACCTTAATTCCGAGGCCAATAAGATTAAAAGGCTTGGAACGATTATTCACGAGGCCCGTCACAGTGATGGGCATTCAGAGCATATTGGATTTATTCACAACAAGTGTCCGGAGGGGCACAGTCTTGGCGGCTTTGCTGCTTGTGAGGCTTCAAGTAACGGCCCTTATTCACTAGAGGCAGTAGCGATGAAGACATTTCTTCTTAACTGTCGTACCTGCTCTGTTGAAGATAAAACTAAAATTCAAACTGCTATTGCTGATGCCTTTGGGAGAGTGATTGTGCGCTCACACGTTAAAACTGAAGCACAACTTCGCCAAGAGATGGCCTCGTACCTGCCGGTGATCGATTTTTACATTGGTTATATTGCTGCGAACCCTAAGTTGGGAGCGACTTACGTGAAGGAACTTGAACGTCTAAAGAGTAAAGTCAAAGAATGTGAAGAGCAGTTAAAAGAATTAAAGGCGCCAATCAAGCCTCAAAGACTAGACCCAAGACCTGAAGGTCCATTTGAAGAAGTCTCTGTCGAGAAATCTTCAAATCTCATGAAGGCTTCATTAGCAAGATAAGTCTATTTGCGGCTTAGCATGTAGAGATAAAGATCTTCAACCTTCTTGCGGGCCCATGGAGTTTTTCTCAAGAATTTTAAAGAAGACTTGATACTAGGATCACTGATGAAACAATTGATGTTCACCATATTCCCCAGTTGTTCCCATCCGTAGAAATCTTCCAGTTCAATAAGAATAGATTCTAAGGTTTTTCCATGTAACGGATCTTTTGGTTTTGATTCTGTCGTCATGGAAAAACCTTATAGCAGTAATTAAAGATTAATGTAAGCGCTTAATCCGATATTCGTGCGATCCGAGCGGATATCGCTTGGGATAAATTGAATATTTGGATAAAGGAAAATATCACGAGTTACAGAAATACCTGTACCTAGAGATTGATAAACCTTTCTCTTCTCAAATGTCCAAGTATCGTCACGACGAGTTTGTTGATAAACCTGCCAGCCAAACACTGTTCTCAAGTTCAACCAGTCATTGATCACGTACTCAGCAATGGGGTAAACTTGCCAAACATTGGTCGCTAGATCTCTATTTCTTTTACTAAATGCATATCCTGTCCACTCGAAAGAAACTCCAAGACTTAAATCCGACTTTGAAATTTCTCTCATCCAAGTTGTTTGGATATCCCAGCTTGCTCTGTAACCTTGGTTCGTTTGTTGAGCATTGGTAATGAGAGTCGGGGAGAATTGAGTCTGAACCTGGAAGCCCCAGATGCTTGCAAGATTTGTGTAAATTAAATTAGGATCGTTGACAGTGATATCACCCTTTGTTCTATTAAACTCTTTCTTCAATTCTTTATCATGAGTCTTAATCGATCTGTTAAATGGCGTATTCCAGAAAATACCAGTGGCCGCCGTAATTGAGTTTAGGTCATTGATTCTGTAACGAATCCCTGCATTAGCACTCATATATTGGAGAGTGAGGGCATCTGCTCCAGAAGTGATGTTTGGTCTTTGGGCCGCGAATGGTTTTTGAACAGAGCCACCGCTATAGTTTGCATTCACACTTCCACTCCAGCGAGAGAGGGAACCGCTTGCAGCTCGAAGCATACGGTTGGTGATAACTTCATCCGCCTTATCACTTTTATCTTCTGTTTGAGCAAAAACAGAAACAGAGCACAGCATGGCCAGCATTATGAATAATGTTTTCATTTATCGTTAACCTCTAGGTTTAAATTTGGGTAGTAAACGATATTAATAAATGAGTCGCTTGCAAATCGGTAAGTTTTAAGTCGAATAAAAAAAATAGGAAGATTTGTAGTTCTAAGAGGTTAGATAAATGAACCTAACTCACTTTTGATGAGTTAGGCCCTGAAATTTGAATTAAGCTTTGGTTGGGCGATGATATCTTTCCAACCAGTGAGCATAAGGAGCTGGAAGAACCCATGCAGGACGCTCTTTTTTTAGAGTCATCGCTGCCTGGTATGGCCAATTCGGATTTTCCAAATGAGCACGGGCAATCATCACTAAATCTAACTGATCATTTCTAACGGCATCGTCAGCAAGCTTGGGATCTCCAAATCCCCACGCACTAGCAACAGGAATATTGGCATCACGGCGAACACGTTCAGCAATCGGACCCAAGAAGGCCGGTCCCCATGGGATTTTAGCATTCGGAGTACTAAATCCAACACTCACACTTACCATATCAATACCTAGCTCTTTCCATTCTTTAATGAGCTGAATGGATTCACTAAGAGTCTCTTCATCGTTGCCATCATACTCAATAACTCCGAAGCGAGCAGTTAAAGGGAAGTTTTCAGGGAGAACTTTTTTTACTGCTTGAATTGTTTCCTTTGAGAAGCGAGAACGGTTCTCGAAGCTTCCGCCGTACTCATCAGTTCTTAGGTTTGAATGTTTTGAGAAAAAACTCTGAGCAAGATATCCATGAGCAAAGTGAAGTTCGATCCATTCATATCCGGCTAGAACGGCACGTTTAGCAGCCTCCACGTAATCATTTTGGACGCGCTTAATATCTTCAAGAGTCATTTCCTTAGGAACTTTTGAAAGATTTCCACCGAACGCTTTTGCTGATGGAGCAATGATTGGCCATCCGTTGGGATTTCCTTCAGGAATATGATCATCTCCCTCCCAAGGAATATTGGCACTGGCCTTGCGTCCAGCATGAGCTAGTTGAATGCCTGCAATAGCTCCTGATGCTTTAATAGAAGTTGCGATTTCACGTTGTCCTTCAACTTGCTCATCATTCCACAGACCCAGGCATTTAGGAGTGATTCTACCTTCTGGAGAAACAGCGGTAGCTTCAACGATGACCAGAGCACTGCCGCCACGGGCAAGAGTCGGGTAGTGAATTTTGTGCCATTCATTGGCAATACCATTATGGGCCATGTATTGGCACATAGGAGGAATAGCGATGCGGTTTTTAAATTTAGCTGTCTTTAATTCGTATGTAGAAAAGAGGTCGGCCATATAAGTCCTTTTGTTTCGATAGTTCGACTATATTCGAAATATGGAATTAGGTCAAGACCTGTGTTAAGATGGCCCATATGAGAGAGAAGAAGCACCCTAAAATGGAAGAAATTGAGATCACAGACATCATGTATGGGCTTTCAGATCCTGCGCGGGTAGAGATTGTCCGTTTGATCGCCCAGGCCGGAAAACCGCTGACTTGTGGAGAATTGAATTGTGATCGTCCTAAATCAAGCATGTCACATCACTTTAAAATTCTTCGTGATACAGGGATTATTGAAACGAGCATTGAAGGGAAAGAGCATTTAAACTCATTACGAAGTACAGAGATCGAAAAGAAATTTCCAGGCATTTTAAAATCAATACTAAAGAACATCCTATGAAAAAAGTTAAAGTCGCATTTGTTAAGTATGACATGACAAAGACCAAGAAAAGATCCCGCAAAGATATGCTGGTTGATAGTCAAAGTGAAAAATCAGTTATAACCCAACTCGAGAGAATTCATAAAGGCGAGAAGGTTGTCGCTATTCATGAAATCGTCTGGGATGAAGCCCAAATCGAAGAGAGTATTCGCCAAGAAAAAAGAGAACTAAGTTCTATGATCTATGGATTGGTAAATTTCTTTGATGAAGTTAAGGGATTTGGTTTTATTCAGGCCGATGATGAAGCATTAGGAGAGATTTTTTTCCATAAAACTGCTTGTTCCGAAGGATACCCTCAACAAGATGACACTGTAGAATTTCAGTTGAGTGAAGGCCCTAAAGGGCTTTGTGCTATTCGAGTAAAGGTCATAGAGTCTTACTAGCCTTGATAAGATCAATAAATTTCTGCAGCTTCGCTGGCCTTTGTTGTGACTGATGGAATACGGTCAAAGGTTAGTTTTTGATATACAATTTTTGGGGATAAACCAAGGAACAAATGTGGCCGATAAGATTTATGATTATGTGATTGTAGGGGCAGGGTTTAGTGGACTGCATCTGGCTGATCATTTAAAAAATCATCGAAATAAGGAAGTTCTTGTTTTAGAGAAATCTCGTGGAGTGGGTGGACGTATGGCCACCAGACGTGATGGTGAATTCACTTTTGATCATGGTGCCCAGGTTATTGAAAATGATGAACTGATGAATTCCTCTATTAAACGCTGGAGTGATAAGGGCCTTTTGAGACCTATTAGCAGCGATCACTTTAGTGCGATCGGTGGAATGACAAAGTTAGCAAAAGAGCTTGCGGCCCAACTAAATATTGAGTTGGAGAGAAAAGTTAATAAGATTTCCTGGCTAGATAATAAGTGGCTCATTGAAGATGATCAAACTCATTCATGGTTTGCTCATCAAGTGATTGTCACCGCTCCGGTGCCTCAAATTTTGGAATTGTTAGAGAGAAGCTCTATCAAGTACCCCAAGGATCTTCAACAAATCCATTATGCGAAAGCACTTGTCTTTATTACAAAGGGTGAGAGCAGTATTGGTGAGAGTGCCTATCGAGAAATATCGAACTCTTCTATTTTCTCTGTGTCTTCACAAAAACTAAAAGGAACTTCAAGTTCACCATGTCAGGTTGTCGTCATGGGGCCTGAATGGAGTAACACTTACTTTGATGAATCGGATGAAGTCATCATGAAGCTTGGAAGGGAAGTTCTGAAAAAAGAATTACCTGAATTACTAGTTGATGATTTACAGCTTAAGAAATGGCGATACGCTTTTCCTCTAAATGTTTATCATCAAGATTTCCTCGCTTTGGAAAATGGGCTTTATCTGGCAGGGGATGGATTTAGCGAAAGTCGTTTAAATGGAGCACTTAAAAGTGCGAAGTCTCTTATGAGCACCCTCGTGCTATGCTAGCATGAGGGTGTAGATTTCTAGCGAAACTTTGAGAAGCTTCCTCTGTCTTTTGAGAGCATCACTAAATTCAGTACATAAATGAGTCCGCCTGCTACGAAGCTGATTGCTATTGAAGGTAGCAAGTCATGTAAATGCAAAGAATCGAATCGAAAGAGATCTCTGAAAAAAGGGATATAAAAAACGATGGCCAGAAGTCCGATAGTCCCTGCTGTTAAAATTCTAAAATGCTTTTGATTCTCATTAAGATGATTTTTTCCTTTTTTTGTAAAAATAAGAAAGAGGTTGGAAAGAATAAGAGTAGCGAATGTAATTCCTCGTACATCTGATGAGTCGAGGTTTCTATATAGGGCCCATAAATAGGCACTGATGGTTGCCATGGATAAGATGACTCCAGTTAAAAGGCTTCCTATTAATTCAGCTCTCGTTAAGAGTTGCGCATTTTTGGCACGAGGTTTTTGCTTCATTAAGTTTTCATCCTCAGGCAATGCTTCAAATAGAGTCGTTGATGCCGGCTCAATAATCAAATGCAGAAAGGCGATATGCACTGGAAGTAGAATAAGAGGTAGTTTAAAAATAACTGGAACAATAGAGAGAACAGTAATTGGTAAGTGGATTGCAAGCAAGTACGAGAAGGCTGCTTGAAGGTTTCGATAGATTCTTCTACCAATTTTGATGGCAGCAATAATAGAAGAGAAGCTGTCATCAAGTAAGACAACTGAGGAAGCTTCACGGGCAACATCTGTTCCTCTTTTACCCATCGCAATGCCTACTTGAGCTTCTCTGAGTGCGGGAGCATCATTGACTCCATCACCTGTCATCGCCACTACTTTCCCATGAGATTTAAGTAAAGAGACGATTCGAAGTTTATCTAAAGGGTTCATTCGACAGTAGATGTGAATTTCTTCTAACTTTTCTAAAAGTTGGGAGTCATTCATCTTTTCGATCTGATTGCCAGTAAGAACTTTGTCATCATTTTCAAGATGAATTTGTTTGGCAATACTTTTTGCAGTTGCAGGATGATCCCCGGTAATCATTAACACTTTGATCCCAGCTTCTTGGCACAATCTCACTGCTGCATAGGCATCTTGCCTGATAGGATCTTCAAGACCAATAAGTCCAATAAACTCAAAATCCAAGTCATGTTGATTTTCTGGAAGAGATGCTGAATAGGCCCTTGCTACGGCAATAACACGTAATCCTTGTGAGGCAATATCAACCATCTTCTCTAGTATTGGTTTAGCCTCAGCTTCTTGAAGGTGACAAAGTTCAATAATAGCTTCTGTTGCTCCTTTCGCTCCAATGATATGTCCCTTTTTGTCTTCGGTAATCCAGGCATATGAGACGGCCAGAAGCTCTGAGCTGATTTGGTACTCACGCGACAGTTGCCAGTTAGGGTGGAGATGCTCATTGAGTTCCATCCTTTCAAGGCCAACATTCTTAATGGCCTTCTCCATCGGATCGAAAGGGTCCACAGGACTCGCCAGGATACCAAACTCCATGATCTCATGAAATGATTCTGGTAGCTTTTGTTGAGTTTGTCGAAGATCTATTTCTTCAGTCCCATTCCAAAGTTTGCTAAGGACCATTTTATTTTGTGTGAGTGTGCCAGTCTTATCAACGCAAAGATGAGTAATCCCACCCAATGCTTCGATAGAGGGTATTTTTCTTGTCAGCACATTTCTTTTTGAGATTCTCCAAGATCCAGCTGCTAGAAAAATCAGTAAGACAGCTGGTAGCTCATTAGGAAGAAGGGCCATAGCAAGAGTTAATCCTGTGAGGATGCCTTCTAAAAGATCTTCTCTGGTAATCCAGTAATAAATAATAATAAAGAGTGTAAGCATGCCAACGAGAATGCTTAACTTATTAACTATTTTTCGAGTTGCTTTCTGAAGATTTGTGCCCTCATCTTTTATTTCATTTAAGCTATTTCCTATTTTCCCAAGTTCAGTATTTGGGCCGGTGTTGGCGACTTTTCCTAACGCTTGACCTCTAAGAACTAAGGTCCCAGATAAGATCGTATTGGCTTCTTTCAAAAAAGGAGATTTTTCAACAGGGTATGATTCACCAGTGATAATAGATTCGTCTAAAGAAAGAGGACCACCTCTTAGAAGCTTGATATCTGCTGGAACTCTATCTCCTTCATTCAGAATAACAATATCATCAGGAACGACTTCTCTTCCAGGAACTCTTATTTGTTTTCCTTCACGGATAACAATTGCCCTTGGGCTTGATAGCTTTTTGAGAGCAAGTAAAGTCTGCTCGGTCCTATTTTCTTGATAGATGGTTATTCCAAGAATCAAAGCTAAGAAAGTGAGCAGGCTATAAACTTCTTCACTTTCGCCTAGTAATAGATAGATGATCCCTATACCAATAAGAAGCAGGACCATTGGTTCTTTGAGTGCATCTATAATGATTCTGTTCATTCCACGAGAAGAGTCGCTCGCTAATTCATTGTTGCCATATTTTTCTAAGTGCCCAAGAGCTTCTTGATGAGAAAGGCCTGAAAAATCTTGATTCGTTTTAGCTTCCATATAAAAAAGCTATCAAGATAATCTTTTCCTTGGAAGTGAAGACTTATTCCCAATCGGCATCAAGAATTCTTGAAATTTGATGATCAGATTTTTGATTTTTTTAAATGATTTATATCAGCTTCTATTATTTATTCAGCTAGTTAAGTTCAAAAAATCCCCTGAGATTTTTTTGCCTATCTCTATAGCCACTTATTCCTTCCGTAATCTCTTTAAAAGTAACTAGTTGAAAACACATTAAGTTTGCCTAAAGGTTGGCTTATTACCATTAAGGAAGGAATCCCGTGATGAATGTTCTTGCTCAAAATGATTTGAATCTATCACCGAAAACATCCCTGATTGAATCCCTTGGAAAACATCATGTCATGATTGAATTGACTCTCGATGGCCACATCACAGAAGTGAGCGAAAGGTATTTATCTCTTCTCGATTGCTCACGTGAGCAAGTTCTTGGTCGTCCTCTGGTTTCACTTATCTCAAATTCTAAACCTCAAATGGTGTGGGATTCGATAAAGAATAACTTCACTCACCACTTTGAATTCTCAGTTCCTAATATGGAGAAGGTTGAAACTTGGTTAACCGGCTGCTTTCATCATTCATCTTTTGAGCCTGGTAAGATTATTTTTCTTGGGAATGATATTACTGAACTTAAAGATGAACTCATGGCGCGTGAGAAGGTGATGAATCTTACCAGCATTGTTTCTGAAGCAGATTTAAAGGGAAATATTGTTACGATTAACGATAAATTTTGTCAGGTCTCCAAATATTCCAGAGAGGAATTACTAGGGAAACCTCATAATACGACAAGACATCCTGATATGGAGAGTATGGTCTTCAAAGATATGTGGAAGACTATCGGAAGTGGGGATATTTTCCGTGGAGTGGTGAAGAATAGAGCAAAGGATGGAAGTTCTTATTATGTTGATGCCGTTATTACACCTATCTTGGGAAAAAATGGTAAGCCAAGAAAGTATCTAGGGATTCGTTACGAAATAACAGAGACGGAAGTAGAGCGCCAGAATATGCATGGTATCCTTAAGGCCATAAATGAGTCTTTCTCGTATTTGGAGTATTCGTTGGAAGGTCATATCACCAACGCAAACGAAATGCTTTGTTCAAAGCTGGGAAGATCACTCACTGAAATTAAGGGGAAGCGTTTTGATTGGTGTTGTGAAATCATCTCTTCTCTTATGACAGATGTTTGGAAAGCAGTCTTAGAAGGAAAAAGTCAGACCCTATTACTTAAACGAACGACGTCTTCTCAAACCGAAGTTTTTTATCAGTGTGTTCTAGCTCCTGTTACAGATGAGATGGGAAGAGTTTTTAAAGTGATTGAACTTTCTACTGATGTGACAGAACTAAATCGTATGTTGAGCTTCATCCGTTCTACTTCAAAAGAAGTGGATGAGGTATATCGCGGAATTGAATCTGTCTCTGTGAGTATCGAAGAGATGGTCGCTTCGATTAAGGATATTTCTCGTTCAACAAATGAGTCTTATACCATGTCTAAGAACACTCTCTCGCGGGCCCAGGCTTCAAATGAGTTGGTGACAAAACTTGGAACTAGTTCTTGTGAGGTAGGAGATGTGATCAAGGTGATTAGCTCAATAGCTCAGCAAACGAATCTCTTAGCATTGAATGCCACCATCGAAGCTGCTCGGGCCGGGGAAGCTGGACGAGGATTTGCTGTTGTTGCTAATGAGGTGAAGGAACTGGCGAGGCAAACAGCAAAAGCGACCAATGATATAACCAATAAAATTTCAACGATGCAGTCTGATACGCAATCAGCAATTACTTCAATTGGAAGTATTTTTGAGTCTGTAGAAAAACTATCGAGTGTCTCTAATGTCATCGCTTCAGCTGTTGAAGAACAGACTGCAACAACTGCAGAAATAGCCAGAGTGATGAATGAGTCTAAGCGTGGAGTAGAGAGGATTGAGGCTGCAATAAGGATGTCATCAGAGACAAAAATTTAGAATTTGATCAATGATTAATAAGAGTCTGGTTGGATTAGTCTAATCAGACTCTGCCATATCACAATTCCTTCCAAAAGAGAGTGATTCTCGATCCTTACTCATCAACTGCCAAATTTAGTGGTAAAAGGCCCATTTGGAAGGGGGCCAAAAAACTTGGCGCAAGAAATTTCGATAACATATTAAGACACTTACACTTCATGATTTTTTAATCTTTGGCCTCCTTTTGATGTTACCCTCTTTCATCCTTTAGATTCAACACCGCTAACAAGAGACCCACAGATGAGTTTTGATTATCAGAAATTAAAACAAAAACATTCAGACGATGGCTCCTTTTGGACTTCTTACTCAGATCTATTCATGATGCTGAGTGTGGTCTTCCTTCTTCTTTATGTAGTGGCTTCCGTGAGAACAGGAACCTCTTCTGTTCAAAATATGCTTGAGAATCAAAAACTCAAAGCAGAAGCACAAGATTATAAAAAACAAATTCAGGCCTACAATGCACTTAAAGATGACTATCTGGAAAAAGATGCGAGTGAGGATGAGTCTAAAATGTATGAGGAGCTGATGAGTAAGCTCTCTCTTCTCCAGGAAGAAGCCAAGGAAGAGAAGAAGCAACTTGAGGCCCGTGCTGAAGAAAATGATGCTAAGGCAAAAGCTTTGAATCAGTATCAACAAATGGTTCGTAACATCATTAACACCAATCTACTGTCTAATAAAAAAATCAAATTCCGTAATGAAGTCATTGTTAAGAAAAATGATGCGATTAAGGAAATGGATACGACCATTCAACTTCAAACAAAAGATATTCAGGATAAAGCTCAAGTTATTTCTCAGAATAGAGTTCAGATCGAAAATCAAGAGAAAGAGATTTTTGAGAAACAAAGAGTTCTCGATCTCAAAAAACAACAAGTCGAAATGCTTGAAACTCAAGTTAATGAAAAAGAACAAACAATTGCTTCTAATCAATCAAAGATCAATGCTCTTAACTCAGACTTGAGTAACAAAATTAAAGAACTAGAAAAAACAAGCACAAGTGCCAATATCTCTAAACAAGAGCTGAATCGTAAAATTGCGATCATGAAGATTCAGAACGCAAAACAGATTGATGAGTTGCAAAGTGAAACGAAAGTGATGAAGGAAAATGTTAATGCCATCCATCGTGAACTTTCTAGTGCAGAAAATCAGCTTGCCGACGCGAGAGGAAAGATGGCCGAACAGGAAGCTCTTAAAAGAAAGCTAGAAGAAGATATGGCCAGAGCAAGTGCTGATCATCAGAGCAAAATGGCACAGATGAGAAGTGACTTTGATGCCAAGATGAATGCAGAAAGATCTGCTCTTGAAAAACAATTAGAGGGTGAGAAGGCTTCTGCTGCTCAAAAAATGAAGGCCCTTGGTGAGTTCAAAGAGAAAATGGCAAAAGAGAAAGCAGCTCTTGATGGGCAACTTGCCAATCTTCGTGATGAAGTCGGTAAGGCCCAGGGTGAGGCCAAAGAGCTTAAGGGGCAACTTGCTAATGCTCAAAAAGAGCATGGAAGATATCTGGCGGCCATTGATCAGTTAGAAAAAGATAAAGCAGGTCTTTCAGGAGACTTGAAGCGTGCTCAGGAATTAACTAATGCTAAAAAGGCATTGGCAAAAAAGATTGCTGATAATTTAGCAAAAAATGGAATCAAGGCCGGTGTGGATGGGAAGAACGGGGATGTAACGATTAATTTTGGCGATGAGTACTTTGATACAGGTTCATCAAATCTTAAACCTAATATGATGGAAGTGATGAAGAAGTTTGTTCCAACATATTCAAAGTCATTACTTGAGGATGATAAAATTGCCAAAGAGATTTCCTCTGTAGAAATTGTTGGATTCTCATCACCTACCTATAAAGGGAAGTATGTCGATCCAAAATCTCTTGCCGATTCAGATAGAGCGGCCGTGAGTTATAACCTGGATCTTTCTTATGGCCGAGCGAAGTCAATCTTTAACTATATTTTTGATAAGAGAAACATGACCTATGAGTACCAGAAAGAGATGCTTCCATTAGTTAAGGTAACTGGTCGATCTTTCCTTGCTGAAGGGGTTTCGGGTCGTGATATCGAATCCGGTTTAGATATGAAGACTTATTGTAAAAAATATAATTGTGAAAAATCACAGAAAGTAATCATTCGATTTAATCTTAAAGACTAATTGGATTCGTTTGAATCAAGGTGGTACGTATGATCGATCAGGGATTAGTTCAAGGTTTTGTAGACGGAGTCATTGCATTTGCCACAGATCTCTTAATGCCGGCAATGGTCGTTTTTTTCGTGGTCACTGCCTCTCTCAGGGCACTCATCTGGTATACCGTTAAAAGAGAAGACTGGTTTGCCAGAGAGTTTTCTAAACGTGTAAAAAAATTTATGGATCGAAGAACCGAGATAGTTGACCAGTCTTTCTATGTCATTACCAAAAGACTTCTTGAAATTACATATTATGAGGTTTTTGAAATTCGCTCCATCATGAAGCGAAGAAATCCTGATGCGATCATGACACTTACTGATCGTATCTTTTTAGTTCAACAAGGTTCTGCTCGATTAGTGAACGATACTCTTAAGCAGGTAAAGTATTCTAAGTGGGGTGAGAGACCAAAGTTTTTAGAAATTTCTAATACCGTCCTTCGCAATAATCCATGCTTTAACAGAGTTTTTGGATTGATTCCTGTTTCTACTTTTAATGACTTCTTAAATACTGTTCCAGGGTTATTCATTGTAGGAGGTATCTTTGGTACTTTCCTAGGGATTATGAAGGCCCTTCCAGAGCTAGGGGGAATGAACCTCAGTGACGTGGAAGGTTCAAAAAACGTGATGGACAGCTTCCTACTAAGTGTATCTTTCTCAATGTCTACTTCAGTTATCGGTATCATTCTTTCTGTTCTCATGACTCTGATTAATACATTCTTGAGCTGTGAGAAAGTGTACATGGATACGGTTGAGAGATTGGAGAATGAACTTGATATCCTTTGGAATATGAGTTCATCAAATAAACTTCCTTCTGAAATCTCAACATTCGAAGCAGATAGAGATCCTATTGAAGTACTTTCGGAGGATTTGATTGCTAAAGAATTAAGTGTTGATGTCGGATTTATCACTATTGTTAAACCAATTAGTAAGTGGTGGAACAAAAAGGATTCTCATAAGTCCATTTCCAAGGATTCTATTGAAGAAGCCGAAAAAGAAGAGAAAGCGGCTTAAAGCTTCCTAGGAGGATTTTGTGTCTTCACTAATCATAAAAGTTTCAAAAGATGGGAACTCTCAGGACTATCTTTTTAATAAACCAGGGCCCATTATCATTGGGTCTGATAAAAAATCCGATCTTTGGCTTGATGATCAGGTCCTTGAAGGAAAGGTTTTAGAAGTTAAGCTAAGTGGCGGGAATATTTTTATCAAAGAAGTTGGATCTCGTGGAGAGATTCTTCTTGATTCAAACATACTTCCCTTTAGACAAGAGACCAGATATCAGGATGGTTCTGTCATCAGCTTCACTAAGGCCGGGCATACGATTCAAATAGAGCAAAGCAAGGATTTTGATTCTTTTGGCCCTCCTCCTTTTTTTGATGAGGAGTACAAGGATCATCTTGCTAGAATTAATCAGAATATTCGCATGAGAGAGAATGATTTAAGGACTCTTTCTCAGGACTATGATCTAAGAAAGAATCAGGTCGAAGAAATGGAGGCAAGATTTCATAGAAGCACTAAAGACAGAAATGAACTCGAACTGACAATAGATAACCTGAAAAACCAAAAAGAAAGTATTACAAAAGAGTTAAGACAGAAAGTTCAAAAGAATGTAGACGAAGAAGAAAAAATCTCACAGTTGAAGAATTATATAGCCGGCATTTCAGGCGAAGAAAGAAAGATCAAAGATACTATCGTCGCTCAAAACCTTATTCTCGCCAATTTAAAAGATGAAAGAGAGAAAAAAAGTAAGGAGATTGATGAGCAAAGAAGCCTACTTTTCAGCTTAAAGATAGATATCAATAAGCTTCAGGATCAGTTATGTGAGCTGCATTTAACTCATGAAAATCAAACCCAGGAAATTCAAGACGAGCAGGATAAGATTCAGTCTATTCTTCTAAAGACTGAGAATATGATCAAAGAACAACAACGTGTTCAAAATCATATGGGACATGTGCTTAAAGAAAAGGCCCTGCTTGATCATGAGGTCGAAGATTTACAAGGCCAGCTCAAAAAATTAGAACTTCAAAGAAAGGATGCGCTCAATAAGCTTACAGAGTTAAAAATTCAGATTGAAGAGCGGGAAAACCATTCACAAAAAATTCGAGAAGAAATTAAGAAAGAATCTGAAGAAGAATCAAATCTTAAGTCCCTTAATGCAGAATTAAGACTTGAGCTGGTAAGGCTTGAAGATAAGCTTTCAGCCAAGAAGAATCAGATCAACAACCTTGATTTTCAGGGGACTGATGCTTCAAGAAAGCTTGAAACTATCAATTTTGAAATTCAGCGCTCAAGTCTCAAACTTAAAGAGCTTAGTTCAGAGGAGAAAGGCCACGAGTTAAAGATGACAGCTATTCGCGATGAGCTACATCAGTTGAATCGTAAATTTTCTGATGAAAAGAAGCTTATCGTTAAGGCCGTTGATGAGACAAAAGCAAAATTAAATGATGAACTCAATCAGCTTAGGACTGAAATTGAGGATAATGGGAAGTATAAAGCTCAAATTGAGGCCGATCAAAATGTGCTGAAAATGATCGTTGAGGAACTAGAGACCAAGCAAAGAATTCTACAAAAAGAAAAGATATCTATTGAAGTGCAAGTCGATGAACTGCTATCACAAAGAACGCAAATTGAAGCTCAGTTGAAGAGTTTAAAAGATGATACTGTCCGTTTTGAACACGATAGAGGTAGGGCCCTTCGTGAATTATCTGCGCTTCAGATAAAAATTCAGGAAAGTGAAATCATCATAAAAGAAAAAAATGAAGAGGCACGTATTGAAATTGAAGCACTCAAGCGGGATGAGAGAGCACGTATTTCTGCAGAAAAAGAATTATTCTTAGCGGAAGTTGAGGCCTTTAAGCAGAAATCTCTAATCGAAGTAGAGACCGAATATCGACGTAAGCAAGATGACATCTATCAGATGAAATCAATTGCACAAGATGAAGCCGACGAAATCATTTCTGGGGCCAGAAAGATAGAGTCAGATATGACTCAAGAAGCTCATGCCCGTCTTAGAGAGGCTACACAGAGTGCGAATGAACGAGAGCTTGCTTCTCATGATCGCATTAAAGAAGCCCAGAATTATTTTAAGCAAAAAGAGGTTGAGGCGGAAGCGATTCTTAATAAGGCCAGAATTGATGCACGCGAATTAATTAAAAACTCAGAACTTGATATTTTAGATGATCTTGCTAAGAGAAAGCAGAAAATTAAAAAATTTCTTACGATGAAACAAGAGTTGGGACTTACACATATTAAGAATTCCCAGGATCAGCATCATCAAAAAATGAAACGGGATGCAGAAAAAAGTCATCAAAGACTGGAAGATATAAAAAAGAAAGAGCTTAAGAAAATCGCTCGAATCAGAGAAGAAGAAATCGCAAGACAGGCGGTCATTAAAGATGAGGCGATGAAAGAACTTAAAATCGAAAAAGAAAAGGTTTTGAGACAAATCAATGAACTGAAAAAGTCTCAGGAAGCAGAGCTGGCCAGTAAGAAGAAGACGATGCTTGAACATATCAATTCTACCAAGGTAACTCATCAACAAGGATGGGAAGATGAGCTTAAGAGAGAAAAAGAAAACTTTAATCGAACAAAAAAAGAGAGAATTCTCAATTCAACGGCAGCTGTGATAAATGTTCTGGTATCAGAGAATGGTCATCTAGGCGAGAGAGAAGAGCAACTTCGAGAAAAAATCAAGAATACTCTTGAAATGACCATTGATGGGCAAAAGGCACATGCCCTTAAAGAGGTTGATCAAGTTCTGGATTTTAACCCCGAGAAACGTAAGAAAGTTATTCCTGTCATTCAGAAGTACTCTCTTCGTGTGGGTCTTCCTCTGGCCGTTGTCATTACGATTTTAGCAGATATCGGTTCAGTGAGAACAAATGTCGTGAACATCATGAAAGAGTTCTTAAAGCAACAAAGTTCAGCTTCTGAACTTTATGTGAATCAACAAAAAAATGAATGGAAAGAGAAGAATTCTTATCTACCTGAACTAACTGTTGGGTACAAAAGAACTTTCACTGATAACGTGATCTATACGAAAGATTTCTCTCTCGTTATGGACAATGAAGAATTTCAAAATGAATGGATTTTAAAAATCCATGATTTCATTGTTAAAGATCTTGAGCTTTCTGAAGATATTGCCATCAATTATATTTCTTCTGAGGGAACATTGATCAAAGAACTAGCGGTAACCAGAAAAGATCTTCATCCTAAGTTTTTGGATGTAGGACTTAAAAAAATGACTGACTTGGAAGAACTTCATTTGGGGTGGATGAAAGAAAAAATCCCTGATGCAGGTAAGATGGAAAAACTTTATCAGTTCAGAAAGGATTACTTTGATAGGTTTTATACTGATAGGTTCACTAAACAAAATCGCCAAATTGCTAGTGAGCTACCTCTAGCGCCGGTGGAGAATAGGGGTGATAGTGATCCTGTTGGTGAGATGATGAAGCAAGTTTTTTAAGAACGACTATGATAATTCAGGTACTTAAGATGGCCTCGTCGACAATTGATGAGGCCATAGCCTCATTATAGTGCTATAGAAGGCCTTCAAATAATAGAAGGTATCTCATGGCCGCTTTTAGTGAATTATTGACTCATTCAACTCTTCTTAGCAATCTCGAAGGGCTGGGCTATCAAACTCCCACAACCATTCAGGAAAAATCTATTCCTGTGGTTAAAGAGAAGCGAGATATTTTTGGGATCGCTCAAACAGGAACAGGAAAGACTGCTTCTTTTTGCCTTCCTTTGATTGAGGGTCTTCTTCAAAAAGAAAACTTTAAATTAATTCCAACCGTTTTGATTTTAACTCCGACTCGTGAGCTGTGTTTGCAGACTCATGAGGCGATTATTAAGTTTGCTAAAGATACTCCGGTTAAAAGCTGTGCCATCTATGGCGGTGTAAAACAAATTTACCAGGCCGAGGCCATTAACGGTGGAGTGAATTTTATTGTCGCGACTCCTGGACGTCTTCTAGACCTTGTTCGCAAAGGTCTTATTCGTTTGAGATCGATTGAAGTGCTGGTGCTTGATGAAGCAGATCGGATGCTAGATATGGGTTTCATTGATGACCTTAACTTGATCATTAAAGAGCTTCCAGCGACTCGTCAGACGCTTTTTTATTCAGCAACCGTACCAGATGCGATCAGAAGATTTTCTAAATCAATTCTTCAAAATCCTGTTTTCATCGAAGTTGCTAAGCAATCAACCGTTGCTGCAAATATCTCGCAGCTTGTGTATTTCTGTGCAGCTACACATAAGTATCAGCTCTTGAAGAAAATTATTAAAGAAGAAGTTACCGGGCCAATACTTGTTTTCACCAGAACAAAAGATGGAGCAGATGCCGTCGTTGAATACTTAATTCAAAATAAAATTTCGGCACGAGCAATTCATGGCGATAAAAAGCAGGCCGAGCGTGAGCGCTCGATTGCTTACTTCACAGAGGGCAGTATCAATATCCTCGTGGCAACAGATCTTGTTTCTCGTGGGATTGATGTGGAGAATATCGAATACGTAATCAATTTTGACATTCCTCTTGACCCTGAAGTTTATGTCCACCGTATTGGACGAACGGGTCGAGCTGGTCGCAGCGGGCATGCCGTTACTTTCTGTGAAATCGAAGAAAAGCATCGTTTAGATGACATCGAGGCCCTTACTCGCCAAGAAATAAAGAAGCTTAACTTTGAAGGTAAAAAAGAAGTCATTAAGCTTAAAAGCCTAGGACCTAAAGTCGTGAAGGCTCCCACCCCAGGTAAGAGCCAAGAAAAAAATCCTTGGTATGATCACTCTAAGCGTGGTCAGTTTGATGATGCCGGGAAGAGAGTTCATGCTCATCCGGGTCTTCGTAATATGAAAAAGAAGAAGAAGAGATAGTTAAATCAAATGCGCCCCAGCTCCTTTCTTGGCAAGCTTATCGTCAGGATTTCGGAGTGGGCATTCTTTTAGAGACAAACAGCCACAACCGATACACTTATCGAGCTGATCTTTTAGTCGAGTCATCTTTTTAATCTTTAAAGCTAGCTCTTGTTTCCATTTTTTGCTTAAAACTTGCCAGTCCTGATCAGAAGGTTTTTTTTGATCGGGGAGGGTTTTAAGCATTTGATGAATTTCTTCCAGAGAGAATCCGAGATTTTGAGCAACTTTGATAAAGGAGATGATACGAAGCATACCACGAGGATAACGGCGCTGGTTCTGTTCGTTTCGAAGTGAGACAATAAAACCTTTAGTTTCATAGAAATGAAGGGCCGATATGGCAACTCCACTTCGGGCCGCAACTTCACCAACAGACAAAAACTCTTTAAGCTCACAGCTCTTTAAATCTTTCTTCATGGGACATACCTCAAGTTAACTTGAGGTTTTAGCATTGAGTTTTCTGATTAGTCAATTAGAGGGTTTTGATAAAGTCTTCAGCTTCTTGATTGGCCGTCTTCATCTCCTTAATAAGCTTTTCGATATCTTGCTCTATGCGATCACCTTCAGTCTGAAGCCCACTAATCGCTCCCGCATTGAGATTATGCTTGAGAAAGGTTACTTGGTCTTTCATCTTCACGAGTATAGGGGACATATTCTTTTCGCTGTTTTTAAGCTTCTGATGAAGCTCTCTATATCTGATTCTTGTTTCAGATAATTTAACGGTGCTTTTCTTGCGGAGCTCACTATTGGAAATGCCATTAATTTCTTCTTTCCACTCTGCAAATAAGTCTTTGGCGACTTCATCCAGTTTTTGAATACTGGCACTTAAATTTTCTGATTCATCTAGAGAACTTTGGTAGGAGTCTTTGAGTTTATTGTACTCACTCTCAGTTTTTCCTCCATCATAGCTATAAAAATATTGCAGTTTCGCTAAAGCATCCTCAAAGGCCTTCTGAGAATCGTCCTGGTCTTTCTTAACGGCCTTAACCTCTTTTTTGAAGAGGTCACGCTTCTCATATCCAATCATCTCATAAGCGCCGTATTTGGCGTCTTTGAAGCCTTTTTTAAGAGAATTAGTGCAGGAGGTAGCAAGAATAAGTGAAGAGATCAGCAAAAACTTGAACATAGAAACTCCATGTTTTGAATCATGCACAAGTGATCTTCCAGTTATCTATGAGAGAAAGTCCAGACGCGCCCAGGCCAGTGCCCCATGTTTTTGTCTAATTTTTAGACAGTATCCAGAATCATCATGAGTTTGCGTGAAGATGCCGATAATAGATCAATGAGTCTTACTCTATTAATCTTAGTTCTATCCTTTTCGGTCTATGCTGGTCCGTTTATCAGATATAGGGCGTATGAGTATGAGAGGGTTAATGTAACAAGATCTAATCAAGGATCGGAGCAGAATCGCTTTGCACCAAGACCTGAAGATATTGGCTTTAGAAGTTATGCCACAGAGCTTAGACCGCAACGTCCTCAACCAGTAAAGTCCAAACGTCGTGAGTTCGGCTTCAGGCTTGGACGTCGTTAGTTAATTGCAAATTTTATGGGATTAAATTCCCATCCTCGAACTCATAAGTCTTCTTACATAATCTAAGTGACTTCTTAAAGTATAGAACTGCATAGCAAGTGTAGATCTAACCTTCATTTGCTGAATGTCTTTCTCAATCATTTCAAATTGCTCATTTAAAATCTTCAATTGTTCAGGATCTTTTTCGCTCCTAAATCTTGCCTCTAGGTGAAGAAGTGCGCGATAGCGACGACGAATACGCATCTGTCCAATCCATCTGAAAATCGCTGGAATACTTCTTACGGCCGGAATCAAAACGAGCAGCATTGGTAAGAAAACAAAAAGCATTCTATTCACCAAGCTTGCTAGCCAAAAAGGCAAATAGCGGTAAAGAAATGTTTTCCCTGATTTATAAAAACGGCTTGCATCATCACTGAGCTTAATCTTATTTTCAGCGGCTACAGGGAAATCTCCCTGCTTTTTGAAAATTCCGGCATTCCCGTGAATGGTCATAGCGGCATCAAGAATCATATCAGAAAGGGCAGGATGAAGATCCTCGGTGGCAATTAATTCAACCATCGGCCCTACAAGGGTAATATCTTCTTCAGGAATATTCTTCTCAAAATTAAGAACTCCTTCCGGTAACTCCAGTGCATGAAGGATGGGGATTTTGCGTATATAGGCATTAGCATTCTTAAAACTTAAAAGGTTGATGTTTGGATCAACTAAAAGTTTTCTAATCACTTCAAGAGAAGCATCCTCACCCATAAGAAATGTCCCATCAATTTTTTGATTGATGAGAGCGAGACTTGCTTCGCTTCCTTTCATACTTACTAAATTTTGATTTTCTGGAAAACCATTGAGTTTTAAAATTCTCAGAGCAAGCTTTCTTCCTCCGGACCCCTCAGTTCCAATGCCGATCATTTTTCCATTCATCTGAGAGATGCGTTCAATTTTATTGCCGCGATAAAAGAAGAAGAGAGGCTGGTGGCTTAGTCCTCCAAGAGAGACAAGATTCTCTAGAAGAGATTTTTCATCTTCACTACCGCTTTGAATAAGAGCAAGGTCAATTTTATTCTTTGGATCTGAGATAAGTTTTAAATTATCAAGTGAGCCTTTTGAAGTAAGAACATTAACTTTAATGCCATTTTCTCCCAAGGCTTTTTGGTATTTTAAGGCCAGTCCATGAAAGATACTGCCTTCTGGCCCTGAGGTGATAGTTAACTTGGTTGGCGGGGCACTTTGAATGAAAAAGGTAAGTCCTGTTAGGATGATTGTCCCAGAAACAAGAAAAATTGTGAGGGCCACAGTAGGCCCGAGATCAAAATATTCCATGAAAGTATTGAGACACTTGCGGTAAACTTTTTTCATATACGTCCAATTTTGAGCATAAAGTTACGGTCACGAACATCAACTTCCAACAAATGAAAGTTCGGGAATGCGGGAACTAATTTCTTGGGATCAATCCTTACTCGTAAAGCTCGGCTCTCATCTTTCTTACCAAGATACTTATATTTTGCGACTCCATTTAGTGCTAATTTCAATCTGTTTTTGACGGCAGCTAACGCAAGTGGAGTTAAGAATTTTAAGTCCATTTTGAGAACTTCAAGTCCTCTTAGCCGGACTTCAAAAACATCAGGACCTGTTGAAATAAAGTCCACGACGCCACTAAAAGGAATATCAAAGAAAAACTTTTTAACTTTTCCTGAAATATGAATGCCATCGTCCTGAAAAGAAATTTTGAAATCTTTGATGGTGTCTCCCAAACTTTCTTTTTCTTTTTCCGAAACCATTTTGCTAGTAAAAAGAGATTGATTAAGACGAATCATGAGTGAGGGAGGGGCATGATCGTAAGTTGGTTTTTTGTGTTTTCTTTGCTCAACCACAGGTGCTGTTGTAGTAAGGGTATTCACATCAAAAATGAGATACCTTTCGCCATTTCTATTTGGATTACTTCCACCAATGCGAATTTTTCCTAGTTCAATATCCTTCAAGTAGGGAACAAGCTTGGAGAGTTTAAGTTTTAGCATCACAGTATTTCCGTGGGCCATGATCTCATTGTTGAGATTGAATTCCTTTTCACCAGTAAAGGCAAAAATACTGTTGAGGGCCTTGGAAGTTCTAGCGAAATTTTCACGCTCAAGTTCAGTCGATGCAATTTGCAGTTCTAATGATTTTTTTTCTGACTTTAAAACAGCTACGGCATCAGTATTCGTTTCAGTCTTTAAGTTTTGATTGATACCTCTGAGAAGGGCACGAAACTTTGCTGTTTTCCTGTCAAAACTGGAGAAGTCTCCTGAAAGGGCCGCAAGATACCCGCGAGTGGCGGCAAGTCCGACTGATAAAAGCTGAACAGGGATAACCACTCTATCCTTTTTAGGATTTTTTGAATTGGCCTGATAAAAGTAAGTTTCCGAAAGAGGGAACTCTAAGACGAGGTGTTTTCTAGGACTCACTCTTGGAATAATTGAGAGCTGAAATTTGAAAAGACCAAGATTTTTATCTATTCCTATCGCACGAATATCATCGAGCGGAAGCTGAAAATCTCCATGTATAACCATTTGACTGGTCTTGGGGTCTAGCTTCATTTGCAGGTTTTTAACAAGATCAGATTGGGCCAAGTGGCCTGCCAGCTGCTCATTGATAAATTGCTCTGAAACATAAATGCTCGCAATCTTATTTTCAAATAAGTCTTGAGCACAAAGATTAAAAGTAAATAAACTGGTTAATAGGGTAAGAATTAAGGCCATTTTCATAGAGAGAAATCATAACAATCCCTCCTCATTTGTGGCAATATGTAAGTTACTTAGTAATACAAACATCTCTTTTAGTAATGGTTGGTTGACTAAAAAAGAGTCTTGTTTTTTTGATAGCAAATTGCCCTTTACCCAAATATTTCAGCTCAATTTGATAAGTCTTTGGGAGTGGAAATCCAAAGGCCAATTGTTCATAATCATCTCCTTCTTTATCGAAGACTTCATTATGAGTAGTTAATTGTCCTTTTTGGAGAGTAACGTTGGCAGCTTTTACGGTATAGTCGCGAGTTTTGAAGTCCACATAATGATAGGCCCAGCTTTGTTCCTCAAAGGCCACTGAACACAACCCATCACCAGATTTCAGATAGCCAAAGTATTCTTTGCTGACGGCCCATGTAGAAGTGGAAATAGACATTAGGGCTAAAAGTAAAATGAGATTCTTTTTCATAACTCTCTCTGGCTTGGGGTGATAAGGAATTTTAGATTGAAATCTCTTCTCTTGGTGTAGGTGATGTAACTAATTCCCTTAGCGTTTAAAAATTAGTCAGATGAGTAACTATCTGATTTTATTTGCTGCTTGGCGGCAAATTGCAGAAAAAGCTGATAACGATCAATTTTTATTAACTGGTCAACTTTTGGAAATAATTAAATAATCATTAATTAAACCCCAAAAAATGCCTTAATGAATAATAATGACGTTTTACGCATTTCTAACTTGAACTACGCCTTTGGGGCGATCGTATTTGCTGTTACTTTTTGGGGAATCTATGGACTCAAGGTTCACAACGTTTTAGGGTTTTTGCTTTTTAAATTTTTATTTATTCTTTTGTTCTGGGGTCAAGGCTACTTAGTTCGTCATCGGAAGATATCTACGAACTGGTCTTTAGATATTTCCTGCAATGCTATTTATATTTATGCTTTTATCGGAACAATATATTTTCATGCGACTTATATTTTCGCCTTCTACGAAGGTTTGGCCTTAAGCTGTTTTTTTTATAAAGGTCCGATCGTTCGTTATGTTTTTCAGGCCATTTTAGGAATTACCCTTACCATTATCAGCTTTAATTTTATGCCTCAGCCAGAATTCGTGAAGGCAGGCTATTCAATTGATCAGCATTTAAGAGTAATGACTTTAGTGTTTGGAGCACTCTCTATTGCGATTTATTGGTTCTTTAATCGTCAGCGTGAACTGATTTATCAGAAAGATCAAAAGTTTGCTTCTATTGGACGTCAGTCTGCTTTCCTTCTCCACGAATTAAAAAGCCCCCTTTTTCGTTTTATCATGAGCGGTAATCAGAAAGAGAACAGAGATGCTGAGCACATTCTTTCTATTGTTGAGGGAGTAGAGCTGCTAATTACCAATAGAGAAAATATTCGGTTTGATACTTTTTCCTGGAAGGAAGTGAGTGATTATCTTCAAGATGAATTTCTCGAGATGTCTGAGCACTATAAAGTTTCGCTCGATTTATCGGGGTTTGAAGAAGGTACGGGATGGGGACATAAATCAACGATCAAGCTGGCATTAAAAAATTTAGTAAAAAATGCTTTCGAAGCTATCCAGCGCAATGGGCAGGCAGGAGAAGTTCGAGTTTTCCGAAAGGAAAATGAAGTGCTCATTCAAAATAATGGACCGGCCATCACGAAAGAAAAAATGAAACAGCTATTCAGGCCTTTTGAAAGTGAGAGAAGCAATAAGCAGAATTATGGGATTGGACTCCATTTCGTAGAAAATGTGATCAAGGTTCATAGAGGAAGCATAAGTGTTGATACAGACGGTGAATGGACTAATTTTAGAATGAAAATAGGTGAGTTTAAATGAAGCCGGTAATTGCTTATATCGATGACGATTTTCACAACTTAAATTTTTATAAAGACTTCCTCTCGACCAATTTTGAAGTAGAAATATTTCATTGTGCGAAAGAGCTGATAGATAAAGCAAAAACAAAATCGTTTGATTGTTTTATCTTGGATATCAATATGCCAGAGATGTCAGGCTTTGAAGTTTTTGAAGCCATTAGAGCTATTCCTGAGTTGGCAAAAACTCCGGTATTTCTTATTACCACGAGCCCTAATGATGAAGTCAAAATTAAGTCCTATAAAAATGGTGCCGCTGACTTCTTTGATCGCTTTATTAGAAAAGATGAACTCATTGCCAGATTAGAGGCCCGAATTAAAGATTACCAGCATAGTCGACCGCAAATTTCTTTAGGCAATGTCTCTATCGATTTTCATAAGGTCGAGTGCTATCTCAATAAAGATAGAATTATCTTAACTCTTATTGAATTTAAAATTCTGGCCTACCTTCTTAAAATTTATCCTCAGAAATATTCCAAGGATGAGCTGGTCGATGCGATCTGGGGAAAAGAAATTGTGAGTTCAAATACGATTAATACTCATCTTTCCAATTTACGGACGAAATTAGCAGATTGGTGTTATAAGATTGATCATATTCGTGGGAAAGGATTTCACTTAAAGCTTAAATAATATCAGGAAGAGGGTAACTCTTCCTGATATTTATCATTTACTGACGTTTACGATCACTTTCTGATTGCTCCTGAGAACGATCCTGTTTTCCAGGTTGAGCTTGAGTGTTTTGCCCGCCTTGTTTTTCTTTACCAGGCTGATTAGCAAAGTTTTTTTCAGCTCCACCTTGCTGTGGATTCTGAATAGGTTGTTTAGGTTGTTGTCCTTGGTTTTGTTGTTCTTGGTTTGCCATAAAAAAATCCTTTGTAAAAGATGAACGCTTCATTCCTTGTCCTGCAATCAAGAGACCACAAAGTGAACTAATCAGTATTCACTGTCCCTTTTATTTAGTCATTCTTCTTGCATACTACTCAAACTATGGGGGTCTGCTATGTTCAAAGATCGACAAGAGGCTGGACAAAAACTTGCTCATTTTTTAGCGACAAGAAGATATGTCGATCCGTTGATTTTGGCCCTGCCGCGAGGTGGAGTTCCCGTTGCTCACGAGGTTGCGAAATTCCTGAATACCTCCCTTGATGTGGTTGTTTCTCGAAAGATAGGGGCTCCTATGGATGTAGAGTACGGAATTGGAGCCATGTCTGAGGATGAAATGCCACTTTTCAATCCTATTTCAGCAAGATTCTTCGATATTCAAAGTTCTCAAATTCAAGAAATTGTAGAGGAAGAGGTCCAAGAATTAAGAAGGCGAGTTTCTCTTTATCGTTCAGGACGAATTCTTCCGGCCATTAAAAATAGAAATGTCATTCTCATTGATGATGGCCTTGCGACTGGAGTGACAGCAACTGCCGCAGGAAAATTTTTACGAAGTCAAAACCCATTGAGTTTAACGCTTGCCGTACCAGTTGGGCCTCAGATTACTGATACGATGCTTCGCGAGCAATTTGATGAGATAATATGTCTGCATCGCCCTCCCAATTTTTCTTCAGTGAGTTTATGGTACAGAGAATTTCCCCAAGTGGCAGACGAAGAAGTTATGCGAACTTTAAGACTCTATCATCCAACTGATTGGATCTCTGTCCAAGTTTTCTAATGATTGGCATCTCGTCTGCAATTCTTTGTGTAAGTCATTATCAAAAGGAGATGCAATGGAAACTCAAGTCAATCCCATTCCACAAGGTTATCACTCTTTAACTCCATATCTGATGGTAGAAGAAGCTGATCGAGCTTTAGAGTTTTACCAAAAAGCTTTTGGAGCTAAAGAAATAATGCGCACAAAGACTCCTCATGGGGAAATTGGTCACTGTGAAATGCAAATTGGTGACTCACGTTTTATGTTCTCTGGTCTTTTTGGAAATATGGAAAAAACACACCCGAATTCGAGTTCAAGTCTGTTGATCTATGTCGACAATGTAGATGAGTTTTTCAAACGTGCACTGAGTGCAGGAGCGATTGAGATCAGCCCTGTTGCTGATCAGTTTTATGGAGATCGTATGGGATCATTAAAAGATCCTTTTGGACATCTTTGGCATATTGGAACTCATGTTGAAAATGTTTCTCCGCAAGAAATGCAAAAACGAGCTCAGGAGAAGTGGAAGCACTAGTCCTTGAATCAATTCCTCTGCTAAAATACCTTAAACTTATCAAGGAGGAATATATGATAAAAGCGAAGGGGTACGCCTCGCTCAAGGCGAAGGCACCACTAACTCCGTTTTCTTTTGAACGCAGAGATCCTAAAGATCATGATGTTGTCATTGACATTAAGTTTTGTGGCATTTGCCATTCAGATATTCATATGGTTCGTGATGAATGGGGATTCGCTTCGCCGTTTCCTATGGTTCCCGGTCATGAAATCGCTGGAGTTGTACGAGCAGTAGGACCTAAGGTTACTAAATACAAAGTTGGAGATCATGTCGGGGTAGGCTGTATGGTCGACTCTTGTCGAGAGTGCGCTCACTGTGAACAGGATTTAGAAAACTATTGTATTCCAGGTAATACGGGAACCTATGGAGCAATGGAGCGAGACGGATCAGCAGTTACCCAAGGTGGCTATTCAGATATTATTGTCGTTAATGAAGATTTCGTTTTAAGAATTCCTGATAATCTTCCGCTCGATAAGGCAGCTCCGCTTCTTTGTGCAGGGATTACCACTTATTCTCCTCTAAGACATTGGAATGCAGGTCCAGGAAAAAAAGTAGGAGTGTTAGGTCTTGGTGGTCTAGGGCACATGGCCGTAAAGATTGCCAGTGCAATGGGTGCTCATGTCGTCGTTTTGAGTCACTCTGAGAAGAAGAGGGAAGATGCTAAAAAGTTAGGTGCTCATGAATTTGTTGTCACCAAAGATGCAGAAGTTCTTAAGCAGAATGGGTTGAGTTTTGATTTGATTATCAATACTGTCTCTTCGGCAGATCTTGATATGGCAAGTTTCTTCAATCTACTCAAGCTTGATGGAACATTGGTTTCAGTAGGTGCTCCAGATAAACCTCTTACGTTCCATCCTTTTCCACTCATCATGATGAGAAGAAATTATGCAGGCTCTGTTATTGGTTCAATAAAAGAAACACAAGAGATGCTGGATTTCTGTGGAAAACATAATATCACTTCGGAGATTGAGGTGATATCTCCGAAACAAGTCAATGAAGCTTATGAAAGAGTTTTAAAGAGTGATATTCGATATCGCTTTGTACTTGATATGAGTCAGTTGTAAAATAAAGGGGCCCTAAGGGCCCTTCTTTTATTGTAATTGATGCTGATATTTTTCACTTAACGTCTGCCTAAAAGGACTGTCACTTAATTTCTTCCTATCCCAGCGACCAAGTGATGAAGCGGCTTCAAAGCTTGAATGAAGGAAGTTCATGAGCATTACCTCTGGGTCTTCTGCATTCTGAACTTCATCGTAATGTAGGACAAATTCTCCAAGATCTTTATTAAAGTAGGCCACATCTGGTTTAATGTTTGCCTCATTAAAACCATCTGGAGTGGGATAGGCATAACTATAAAAGATAGCGTGGGGATACTGGTCACTGCCGGGCCAGAATCCGCAGCTCATGACTTCATGAGAATAAGCTTCTTTCATAACTTCAGGACTCACATAAGGAGCAATTCCTGGATGTTCTGGAGCAGAATTTCCTGAAAACCTAGTTACGGCCAAATCAAAACTTCCCCAGAAAAAGTGAACGGGAGAGGATTTTCCGGAAAATTCAGATCGATATTTTTGAAAAATATTTGTTATCCGTACTAAGGCCTGAAAGAAGTTATAAACATGGGTAGAGTTGTAAGTATGTCGGATCGTATCTTCCGAAAAACGAACACGATCACTGCATTCGACTGGATAATCATTCTCATAACCAGTGATTTGCATGATTTTGAGTGCATCCATAAACTTTTGGTAAAAATCAGCCACTGTTTCTTCTTGCAAATTGAAGCTGTGAGTGTTGCCCAAACTATCTTCAAATTTAACCTGATGATCAATGAAGTCAAAATAGACTGTTAAATTTCTATCATTGAGAGGAATGGCAGAAGTGGTGAGACCTCTTGAAGTCACATAGTAGGTTGCGTGCCAAGAGTGATTAATCCAAGGTGCCTTATATATCCTCAGTTTTCCTACGATTTGAAGATAGCGATGAAGTGTATGATAGGTATCTTTCCATTCAAGGTATTTGAGTTCTGGCCAGTGGTTCTTATTCATGGCTTGCTCCTCCCGTGAGTTAAGAGAGGAGGCTAACAATGAAGAGAGTGAATTCAAAGACGCTTGATAATATGATAGCCGAACTGGGTCTTTACTGGACTTGAGCATTGACCAATTTCAAGTTTTAAAAGTGCTTTTTCAAAAGCAGGAATCATCCTTCCACGAGGAAATTCTCCGAGGTGGCCATCGTTTTTACTGGAAGCACAGTTAGAGAAATCACGTGCTAGTTTTTCAAATGATTCACCTTGTTCAAGTTTTCTAATAAGATCGCGGGCCTCATATTCATGATTAACTAAAATATGTTGTGCTTTAAGTCGCTGAGTCATAGGAGAATCATAGCAGAAATGGAATCTTAAGTTAATCTTATATTCCCAGGGAGTCATTTCTTGAAATATCGTTAGGCCTTCTTATCAACTTTTCTTGAAAGTGAGACTCTTTATGAATTTCAGAACTCTATTGATTGTTTCAAGTCTAATTCTGGCCTCTCATGCGATCGCAAATGATTCACTAAAAGCAAAGGCCAACGAAGCTATGAATGACACAAAAAGAGGTGTTCAAAAAGCTGGACGTGCAGTGAAAGATAAAACATGTGAAATGATTAATGGTAAAATGGAGTGTGCAGCTCAAAAAGCAAAACATTCAATTCAGAATACTGCTGACAGTGTGAAAGACGCTATCGACTAAGCTATTATCTTGAATCACATTTGGCCCTCGGTTATTCTAATAGAAGGATAACTGAGGGCTTAAAAATGAAATTAATTGATATTGAAAATTGGAACCGTAAAGAGCATTTTGAATTCTTCTCAAGTTTTGTAAATCCCCAGTTAAATATTGTTACCGAAGTAGATTGTACTGTTGCCTATCTTGAAGCAAAAAAAAGAGGGCATTCTTTCTTTGCTAGCTATCTTCATAAATCCATGATGGCCGTAAATGCTGTAAAAGAGTTTCGCTACCGGATCATTGACGGTAAAGTATATGACTTAGAAGTCATTGATGCAGGTTCAACTCTTGCAAGAGAAGATGGAACATTTGCTTTTGGACTAATTCCTTATTCGCCACAATTTTCAACTTTTGCACGATCTCTTAAAGAGGCCATTGAGAAAGTTCAAAAAACTTCCGGCCTGAATGCCTCTTGTGAAGTCAATGTTCACAATTTGATCAGGCACACGACACTTCCTTGGTTCACTTTTACTGCGATCATGCATCCAACAAAACTTGATCGCACTGATTCTGTTCCTAAAATTTCTTTTGGGAAAATCACCGAGCGTGAAGGACGAAAGTTTCTTCCTGTATCTGTTGAAGCTCATCATGGTTTGATTGATGGTTATCACATCTCACTTTATCTTAATGAGTTCCAAAAAAATCTAAATACGACCGAAGGATAAATATATGAAGTTCATTTTTGTTATGTTGTCACTGACTATGATGATGAGTTCTCATGCAGAAGACTCATTAAAGAAGAAAGCGAGTGAGACAATGAACGACACCAGACGAGGTGTGCAAAAGGCCGGAAGAGATCTTAAGGATAAAACTTGTGAACTCATGAATGGTAAGATGGAATGTGCTCTTCAAAAAGCGAAGCACACTGTTCAGGATATGGCAGATAACGTAGAAGATGCTTTCGAATAGTATTAAGACTGGCTTCACATTATCGCTCTAACTCGTTAACAGTTGAACAGACTGCCACAAAAAAGAGGCGGTATTCAGATGCGCATAAATTTGATAGATTAGTGTGATGGGTAATGAAGTTAGGGATGAGGTCGTTATCGCTGTAGGTGTGCCCGCGGATAAAGTAAGTGACCTAAAACGGTTTTTCTCCTCATTAAAAAAAATTAACGCTGCAATCGTCGTTATTCAACATATGGATGCGAGGTCAAAATCTTTAAATTGTGAAGAGCTTCAATCCTTTACTCAAATTCCTGTTGAACTAATTACTCCTGAAAGTTTGATCCAACCAGGAAGAATATATCTGGCCCCATCACATCAATTGATATCGATGAATGAGAGGCAATTTGTTATCCAAGAGATTACTGAAAAAGTTCAAAAATTTACTACGATTGACTGGTTTATGAATTCCTTGGCCCAATTCAAAGAAAGGGCGGTAGGAATACTTCTTGATCACGACAGTGTGGATGGAAGTTTAGGATTAAAAATCATAAGAGAAAATGGCGGTCTGACAATTCTTAAAAAAATAGAATCAGATCACCCTGCACTCAAAAAGAAATCCGATTTTATTGATCACGTTCTATCTCCAGAAGAGATGACACAATTTTTAGAAGGTTATCTAAAAGTTTTGGAGAAACTTAACAAAAAGTTAAGTTACACTCATTTAGAAGTAGAGATAGAGATGTCTTTAAAAGGCATCTGTGAAATTCTTCTTAGATATAATCACCATGATTTTCAAAATTATAAATCATCGACAATGATTCGAAGAATTCAGCGACGAATGTTGGTTCGACAGATTGAAGCAATTGAAGATTATGTGCAAGTTTTAGAGCAAGAGAAGAAAGAGCGTGATGCACTTTTTAATGATCTTTTAATTAATGTTACTAGTTTTTTTCGTGATCCAGAAGCTTTCGAGTTAGTAAAAGATGAGGTATTGCGTCCTGAACTGCAAAAGCTTGGAGAAGGTAAGAAGTATCGTATCTGGGTTGCAGGATGCTCCACTGGAGAAGAGCCTTATACTCTGGCCATTTTGGCCCAAGAAGTGATGAATGAACTCGGCATCCAGAGAGATGTGCAGATTATTGCAACGGATATTGATGAAGAAGCTTTGAATACTGCTCGCAAAGGTGAGTATCCTGTTACAATCAGTGATAGGGTATCAAAACAAAGACTGGATAGTTTTTTCCAACGTCGTGATAATAAATTTGTAATCAATCGTAAGTTACGAGAAATGATTCTTTTTTCATCACATAACCTCATAACAGATCCTCCTTTTTCGCAAGTTGACCTGATCACTTGCCGTAATGTGCTTATTTACTTAGGACCTCAGCTTCAGAAAAAGCTACTCCCTCTCTTTCATTATTCATTAAGACCTAATGGTTATCTCTTTTTAGGAATTAGTGAAGTTTTAGGCTCACATAAAGATTTATTTAACCCAGTGAGTTTGAAATATCGATTGGCACAGAGAAAGACTTTACCTGTGGACCAGCGCTCTCCTCACTTATTTCAATCAATCCGCTCACCATATAGGGCCGACTTAAATGAACCGCCCGTTAGAGAAGAAGAGGATATTCATTTAGCAGGACAAAAGATTGTTTTAGAAGAATATGTTCCTAAGTTTGCTATTATCGGAAGTGAGGGACAGATTATTAGCTTGTCAGCAGGGATTCAGGATTTTCTTGAACCTAATGAAGGGCTCTTTCAAAATAATATTCTCAAACTCGTATTGCAGAATCTAAGATCTCCGCTTCGAACAGCGCTTAATGAATGTAAGAAAAGAAAAGAGGTTGTTGAAAACCATACTTCGATTATTAAAGATTATGTTGGAGTTAAAAAAGTAGGGATTTCGGTTCAGTTAATGCCTCCTTCTGAGCAGTATTCCGAACTTTATCTCGTTGTCTTTCGTGATTTAGGATATATCGCAGACTACGAAGATGGATCCAGTCATATTCAAAATGGAGAATTTTCTTTAGTCGAGGAGCTTGAAAACGAGTTGGCCTCACTGCGTGAAGAACTCGATAAAAGCATTCAGGACTTAGAAGCCTCTAATGAAGAGTTGAAATCTTCCAACGAAGAACTCCTCTCGATGAACGAAGAGCTTCAGTCGGTAAATGAAGAACTGGAAATTTCGAAAGAAGAAGTCCAGCGAGGTAATGAAATTCTTCTTAATACGAATGTGGATCTAGAAAATCTATTAAATTCGACTAAGATCGCAACGATATTTCTTGATGATGAATTGAAAATTAGAAATTTTACCCCTTACATAAGTGAGATCTATGACCTGCTTCCACAGGATATAGGTCGTCCAATCAGCAGCTTTAATTCTAAAGCTACTTCTATGCCTAAGTACACCAATCCTACGAATCTTGGACTTGATCAGGTCGTTGAAACAGAAGTACTTATGCCAGATGGAAGAGTTTTTCTGCGTAGGAAATCTGCTTATCTTAACAAGGCCCGAAAGAAAGTAGGGTTAGTGGTTACTTTTGTCGATGTCACAGCTTTACGTCGTTCAGAGGAAATGTTCCGAACTCTGGCCAATACAGTTCCACAGATGATCTGGTCAACAGATGAGCACGGAAACTATCTTTATTTTAGTGATCAGTGGTTTGAATATTCAGGTCTTGATCCTGCAACAATTCAGAATAAAGGTTTTCGAGACATCCTTCACCCGGATGATATTCAGGGAACATTGGATACTTGGACCAATATTCGAAAAACAAAAGACTCCTTTACTTATGAATATCGTCTCCGTGACAGACATGGAGTCTATCAATGGCACTTGTTGATGGCCCGCTCATTGAGAGACGGAAATGGTAATATCTATCGCTGGTTCGGAACATGTACCAATATTCAAGAGAGAAAAAACCAAGAGATCCAATTACGCGCATCCCGCTTAGAATTACTTCGTAATCAAGAGCGTTTTAATAATGTCGCTAATGCCGTTAACCTTGGAGTTTGGTACAGCAACTTACCTTTTGGATCTATCAATTGGTCTAATACTGTGAAAAGACACATGTGGAGTGAAGGAGAAGATGTCATCACTCTAGATCACTTCTTTTCGAGAATCCATCCAGATGATAGAGAAAATGTTCGAAACTCTATTGATAATGCCATTTATAATCACGAACATTATGATCAGAACTTCCGAAGCATTGATCCGGAAACGAAACATGTAAAATGGATTCGTTCAATTGGGTGGGCCGATTATTCAGAAGATGGAACTCCAATTCGATTTGATGGAGTGACCTTTGATATTACTGAAGAACTTCGCTCTTACGATGCTCTTAAAGACCGCGAGTGGCGATATGCCATGGCCAGTAAGGCAACACGAGAGCTTATTTGGGACTGGGATCTGATGACCAATAACATCGAGTGGAGTGAATCTTTAACCAGTGAGTATGGTTATCCGAAAAAAGATCAAACGAATAGCAGCGGACAGTGGTGGATTGATCATGTTCACCCTGACGATAGGGAAAGAGTTAATAAGGGGATTGAAATCGCCTTGAAGAATAAGTTCAATCACTGGAGTGATGAATATAGGTTCTTAAAGGCCGATGGAACTTATGCTCATGTACTAGATCGCGGATATGTTCAATTGAACAACAACAACCAACCGATCCGAATGATCGGAACAATGTATGATCAAACAGAGACGAATAATTACTTGGTAAAAATGGAGAATGCCATTAAGGCACGTGATGAATTCCTCTCCATTGCTTCTCATGAGTTGAAAACACCGCTGACCTCTATGGTACTGCAAATGCAGATGCTCAAGCGTAAAATGGACAGAGGGCAAGCAGATGAAAATACTTTCTTAAAAGCAAGCAGTCTGACTTTAAAGCAATGTCAGCTTCTGACTTCATTGATTGATGATATGCTTGATGTTTCCAGAATATCTAATGGGAAAATGAACTTCACATTCAAGGATTCTTCTCTAAAAGAAATTGTAACGACAGCACTGGAATCATTCTCGGCCAACGTAGAGGAAAGAAAAATTCCTCTTGAACTAGAAGTCTTGGATGATTCTTTAATTAAAGCTGATCCATTCCGTTTGGAGCAGGTCTTCTACAACTTACTAAGCAATGCTTTAAAGTATGGAGAGGGTAAGCCCATTAAATTGAGAATTCTTCGTCGAGGTGAATTTATTGTCGTCGAAGTTTTGGATCAGGGAATGGGAATTGGGCAAGAGAATATTGAGCGAATCTTCAGGCTTTTTGAGCGTGCGACCTCCTCAACCAGTATTTCAGGGCTGGGCTTAGGGTTATATATATCTAAGCAAATTGTTGATGCTCATAATGGAACTTTAGAAGTAGAGAGTAGAGAGCATGAGGGCTCAGTGTTCCGAGTCGTGATACCAATCTCTAAGACTTTGTAATTTCAACAATCAGTTAAATGCTTTAGCTTTAAAGTTTTTTTTGGTAGAAGGCGGGGATGAAATTCTTATTAGCATCTCTTCTCGTTTTTTTCTCAAACATCTCTTTTGCCATAGTTGATGGTCATTTGATTGAAGACAAATCTTTTAGACAATCAGTCGCACTGGCCTTTAAGAGTGATCCCTTTGATCATCGTGCTGAGATTTATTGTAGTGCTACTTTAATCGGACCACGAGTTGTGGCGACTGCCGCTCACTGTTTTAGATCAGGCGCCCATGCTTTTAAGGTCTCGCTTCAAGATTTTATGAAAGAGACGTGGATTTACTTTGGGGAGACTCATCAAGAAAGAGATCTTCCTATGATAACTCCGCAATTCAAGGCAGTTAGAGTGGAACTTCATCCCTTAACAGGGGCCATCTCTTCAGACGTTGCCCTGATAGAGTTATCTGGGGATATTGATCTGGTAAAATGGGGAATTAATCCAGCTCCGCTATTGATTCCTACTCATGAACATAAAGGGCTCGATCTTTTCCATGTTGGCTATGGGCAGATAGTGAACGGTGGAGTGAAGGGAGCGAAGTCCTTCATGAATTTACCTTTCAGAGAACTGAATGGTTACAATGGGCTAGGTGTAGGACAACCTCGCACGGCCGGTCCAAGTGCCTGTCATGGTGACTCAGGGGGAAGTGCCTATCTACGAGATCGAGATGGTCAGATGAAATTTGTCGGTATCGAATATAGTATTTCAAATCACCCTTGCGGTATGAGTGCGACTTACTTTGTTCCGGTAACAGCAAAAATTATTGAATGGATGAAGACGTTTAATCGTCCGCTTTTTCTTTAGAACATATCTTTATTACATGGCCCTTGCTGGAGTGTTAGGGAAAATGCTACATAGGGCCATGAAAAATTCTCCAAATTCCACAGTTTATATCTCTAACCTAAGCTACAAACGCGATCGTACCGGTGTTCGTGCTCTTTTTAAAACTTTTGGAAAGATCATTGATATCAATGTGATTGTTGATCCTAAAACAGCTGAACCACGTGGCATGGCCTTCGTTGAAATGAGCAGTGTTGAAGAGGCCACGCTTGCGATCCAGAGTCTTGATGGCAAAGTAATTGATGGCAGAACAGCAAAAGCTAACTTTGCTCTTCACGAAAAAGATCCTGAGGCAAAATTTTATATCAAAAAAACGGATGTAAAAAAGCCTGTGAAAAAAGATGAAAAAACAGCACGTGACTATAAAACTGGTCAGCTCTCTAAGAAGAAAAAAAATGATGAAAAGAGAGAGTCAAAGGCCGGTTTTACTTTTAAAGCTAAAACAAGGAAGACAGTATGAGTTTCAATACACATGAAAAACCAGCAGGCGCTTTTAGAATCGCCATCGAGCTAGAGCATGCGGAAGATCGCATGGACAATATTCTTCTGAATGCCCTTCGCGATCAGGAAGAGAATATGAAACTGAAAAATATTTCTCGCTCAGCTTTAAAAGAACTTTTTAATCAAAAGAAGATTTCAATTAAAGGCCAAAGAGCAAAGTCTAACTCTTCACTTGCGAAGGGTACTACTTACGTTGATATCGAAGATTTCTAAATTCATTACTTAAGGGCTTAAGGCCGGGGCATTATTCGGGGTTGTTTCATTTAATGGTAATGTACTTGGCCCTTGTCCCGGTTTTTTTAATTCTCTTATTTTTTTAATATTCTTTTCTTCCTGTTTTTGTCTCTCTTTTATTAAGCCAGTATCTTGCTGATCCAGATTGTTTGTGGTGGGAGAAGTAGAGCCGCTTGGATTAGTTTGCGCCCATGCAAAAACATTCATTACTAACATGATAAAGGCCAATAATTGAATCATAGAATCCTCCTCGTTAATTCTGGATTATTGATGCAATGGTGATGCCGTAGATGGTCTAGAGTTTGCAAAAAATTGCATGCACAAGGAGACCATCATGAAAAATAACCCTGTAATTGAAAGAAGCTCAGAGAATAATGAGTATGCTTTTTTAGCTTTGAGATTTGTATTTTTTGTCGCCCCTTTTTTGGCGGGCCTTGATAAGTTTTTTAATACATTAACCCTGTGGCCAAAGTATCTGGCACCGGCGTTTCCAGACATGTTAGGTATTACTTCTCAATCATTTATGTTCATTGTGGGATTTGTTGAAATGGCGGTAGGTATTGGGATGCTTTTCAAAACTAAGTTATTCTCTTACGTCGTGAGTTTATGGCTTGTAGGTATTATCATTAACCTTCTTATGATTGGTAATTACTATGATGTGGCCTTAAGAGACTTAGGTTTGGCCATCAGTGCTTTCGCTTTGGCCAAGTTGGCAGATGCCCATGAAAGAAAACTAGTGGATGGAACAGGAATAGAGAAAAGATTTATCCGAAGACATATTGCCACACACAGCTAGCTTTTTATCCCCATTCCCAAATAAGATAAAAGTAGTGAAGGAGTCACTTGAAATTCAAGTGACTCTGGAACCACTCCACTAAAATAGGCCGAAATAGGAATTGTCGAAAACTTAGGTCTGAGACCCGTCATTTCCACCACATCAATTTTGGCATTCTTACAATAGAGTTCAAGCTCTTTTGGTTTAATGAAAAGCTCAATGACATGCATATCTTTAGGAGTGTTCTTAACTAGTAGCTCAATGGCCTTAATCACCAACAACCATGAAAAGAAATTACGACTGAAAGTATGGAAGAAAAATAAACCATTGGGCCTGAGAACTCGAGCACATTCTTTAATGACTTCTTCTGGTTTTTCAACATGCTCAAGGAAATCAAGACAAGTCACAACATCCATTGAATGATCAGCGAAAGGTAATTGATAGGCATCAGCTATTTGATAATCAACTGATCTTGTTCTGTCATACTGACGTGCGACTTTAAGACTTTCAGAGGAGAGATCAATGCCATGAACTTGATAACCTTTTAAGGCGAGATCGTTGCAAAGAAATCCAGCTCCACAGCCTACATCCAGGACATGAGCTGTTTTTAATTTTTGAGCAACGATTCGTTCATGGATCCAAGGAAGTTTGACTCTATTCTCTGCCCGTAAAAGAGCGATAGGATCATCATAGGCCGTATACCAACGTGTTCCATAGTCATCATAGATATCATTATTTATTTTTGATGAGTTGTTCATAGGGTTTCCTTGCACTGATAATTTGATAAAGCAGAAAAAGAAAAACAAGAGAGACTTGGGAAATAAGAAAGCTTCTGGCATTAGCTTGCGACCAAAGAATATAGGTGCAGAAAAAAATAATAGGGTGAAGAATGAAGAGAACCGCATGCAACCATTGCTCAGCCTTTTCACAATAGTCAGCATGAATAAACTCGTCCTTAGTTATCAAAATACAGGAGAAAATAGATAAAAAGATATAGAAGGAAAGGTTTGATGAACGGTAGGGGAGAATCAGAGGAATACTGAGAGTAAGAAGAACAGAAAGAGTATCAAGTGGGTGACCTATTTTTTCCCAGCGCGGAAGAATTCTTTTTCGATGGAAGTAGAATTCATCAATAATCATAAATACTCCCTGAAAAAGAAAGGGCAGATAGTACTTGATCATGAGACCTCAAAGACACTGCCAAAAACTGTCAGACCTGGTCCAAAGGCCAATGAAAGAACATAGGTTCCTTTTGGATAGTCGCTCTGTTCGATTTCATGCCATATATGGGGCAAGGTTGCCGATGACATATTTCCCCTCTCAAACAGCACCTTCTTACTTTCTTTTATCTGGTCATCTCGAATTTCTAATTTGTTTTTGACTACTTCAATTATTCGAGGCCCTCCCGGATGGATCGCAAAAACTCCTTTTTTAATGATATGGGCAAGATCGAGATTAAAATCACTGATCATCTCCATGACAAAAGAGAGAATGTTTTCTTGAATTTTAAGAGGAACATCACGAGTAAGAGTCATCATCATACCGTGAGATGAAGGAATCCATCCCATGTTTGAAGATGTATCTGGAATAATCTTTTCTTTGACTCCTAGTATTTTAAATCCTTTTTGTTCTCGACTTATTTGATAACCGATGTGTCCATCTGCAAAGAGTGTCTCAACTACAATATGTTCAGGACTATGGTTTGATGGGTTCATATGTATGCTGCATATTTCATTGTGAAAGATATCCACCATTTTTCCTTCTGCCGCGAGAGATTTCGCAAGACGTATGGAAGGCAGGGAAGCGTAGCAGCCCATATGATAGGCATGAGTTATTTCGGGTGCATTCGGAGTATTGGCAAAATAAACCTGAGGTGCACTGGGAGCGATGTAACCTGTACACGTCACATGAATAAAGTGATCAGGATTTTTTTTGTTTTCATAGCTTTGAGCTAAACGCTTTAACGCACATTCGGAGAAAAAATCATTCCGCTTTTTAATATCCACTCCATAAGGTGCTTCTGGAGTGATGCGATAGATTTCATTATTCTTCCAATCATCACTTGTATCTGGGCACTCCATATATCTCTGAGAAATATAGGACTTATTCAATGAGAATTTTTTCAGACGGCGCTTATCACAGAGCTGCCCTTGAAGTAATGCTGACTCCTCATGAGCATTTGCTACCCAGTCGACCAGAAGTGATTGGTCATAAACTTTTCTGGGGTAAATAGGAGTAAGAGAATGGAGGTAAATATTTAAGTCATTCATGGAGAAGATGTAACAGGTTCATCCGGCTTTAATAAGGCTCTCTGCAATTAGATGCGGTAGTCTATGAATGATTAAGTCTTCTTTTTAAGTGAAGCTTGCTTAATAAAAAAATTGGTTAGACTGCTGTGCGTGTGGCCCTTTGGAGAACATTGCATGTCGATTAAGGGGGCGAGAAATTCAGGAACGCCTTTCTTGAGTTTTTTCTCTCATGAGCAAATGAGGGCGCTGGCCGTGGAGGCAGGATTTAAGAAGATTGAAATCTATTCAACTTCACATTTACCAATAGATCATTTTGCTAAAAGAAGCGATAGGCTTAAGCCTTCGACAGGTGAAGAAATTCTTATTGTAACGATATAAATTTTAAGAGGGAGCGAAATCGCTCCCTTATTTATTGATCAAGAATACTTTCAAAGCCACCAAAAATCATACGGGATCCATCAAAAGGCATGTCTTTACCTATGTCTTTCATTGCAGGGTCTTCTCGCATTTTCTTTTCAGCTTCATCGCGCTTTTCTTTGGAAGGATATTCAATCCAGCTAAAAAGAACATCTTCATTCTCTTTTGCCTTAACAGCGCCGTAGAAGTCAGTATTTTTTCCATGAGGAACATCACTCTGCCAGCATTCCACGACTCGAGTGGCACCAAATTTCTTAAAAAGTTCTGCACCTTTTTTGGCCATTTCCAGATAGGCCTGTCTATTATCCTTGGGAACAGCGACTACAAATCCTTCAACGTACATAAATACCTCCTAGGTTGCTTTGATCCTAAGGATGGTCTGTAGTCTTTGTCATTTGGTGCTGCTAGCTGATAAGAAAAGTTCGGCATACCAGATGCCGATGAGGCTCAGGCCAGAAGACATTTTTACTATTTTATTTTTGTCAAAAAGAAGAGTGGTAGGGGTTTGTTGGACCTGAAGTTTCTCGGCCAGGCTGGACCCTTTGACAAAATGAAATTGGTATTGATTCTCGCGAATAAACTTTTCAATAGTGACTTCGTTTTCAAAAGGATTTATTGCAAAAACTTGTGAAGCACTTATTTTTTGAGAGTCAATTGAGTTTTGTAATCGGGCCATTTCAATTTTACAGGGACCACACCAACTGGCCCAGAAAATGAGGAGTGTTCTCTGATCTGGATCAGGGATTTTGACTTCTCTCGCATTAAGAAAAGTGCTGAGTGTTTCAGAAGGCCAGACCTGTCCTTCTTCCCTGAAATTAATTAGGAATTGAGGAAGAAGTCTGACTGTGACATAGGCAATCAAGACAAGGGTGATTATGTTATTTTTCGTCAAATAGCGCTTCATGTATAAGTATTCAAAAGAATTTGCAAGGTTTTGTCAAAATGATGACTGTCGGGGCAGTTAAAAACCGTTAAGTTCTCTTGTTAACTTGCCGAAAGTTTTGCTATGCTTTCCCTCTATATGCGCAAAATTTTATCAACTATTCTCTTCTCTATACTCCTCAATTCGGCCTATGCCGGAAATACTGTTAAACACGGAGAAGTGAAGAGCGGTCAGGGTCTTTATCAGGCACTTGTTGATGTCTCTATTGGGAACGCGAAGGCCTTGGAAGTGATCAATGCTCTAAGTGATGAGGTTGAGTTTTCCAAATTAAAAGTGGGCGACAAGTTAGAGGCTACTTTTAATGACCAGCAGGAACTGGTTGAATTCTCTTTTGCTCAGAATCCCGTTGAAAAACATATTATTAAATTTAATCCCCAAACCCAGAAATGGGATTATGCCTTTTTTGAAGAAAGAACAAACTGGCATGCTCGAACAATTGAGGGGGAGCTTCAAAAGAATTCAACCCTTCAAAATGATCTTCTCTCTTATGGCCTAAGACCATCAGTTGTTAATGAGATCGTTAATGTTCTTCGCCTTAAAGTGAATTTTAGAATGAATGCCCGAGTAGGTGATAATTTTAAAATTCTTGTTAATGAGAGAATGTTTCAGGGACAGGCCATCGCTTCACAAGTTCTCTACATTTCTTATCAGGGAATGAGAGCAGGTAAGCACGAAGCATTTTATTATAAAGATGATGAGAAAAATTCAACTTTTACAGCTCATTATACTGAAGATGGAATGGCACTTATTAGCTCAGGTCTTCGATATCCAGTAAGTAGCCTTCACGTTCGTTCTGGGTATGGTTTTAGAATCCATCCTGTAACTGGCCAGCGTTCAATGCACAGAGGTGTTGATCTACGTGGTAGAAGAGGTGCGCCTGTTCATGCTGTTGCAGATGGAGTTGTTGTCGAGTCCGATTACAATGAGTTTGCAGGAAATAAAATTGCGATCAAACATCGTGATGGCTCAAAATCTTACTATCTTCACCTTGATCGCCGAAGTGTGAGAAGGGGTGATAAGGTCATTTCTTATCAGATTATTGGTACAGTAGGGGGAACAGGGCGTGTGACTGGACCTCATCTTCATTTTGGATTTAAGACGCCTCAGGGATCTTGGATGGACCCTCTGAATAAGCGCATGATCGCGACACCGAAGCTGCAAGGTGAGCGTTTTGCTAGGCTTAAAGAGCAGATTAATTCAACTCGCGGGCTTGTGACTGATCTTGAAATCAGCAAAGAAGCAAAATATCTTTTGGCAGAAATTCCGAATAAACGTGATGACTTTGCTTTTGATTGGGAGATCATAACTCTTGATCTATCAGTTGATTCAGTAGCAAGCTTCTAGTCCTGTATGAAAGAATCAGAATTATCTTATACTTCACCAGAAGGATACACAGTCTTCACGAGCGCTTACCATAAAAAGCGCGGGACTTGCTGTAAGTCAAGCTGCCTTCATTGTCCTTTCGGATTCACTCTCAAAAAGAATGGTCTGACGTTTCGGAAAGTAATCGAAGCTGATGAAGATCTTGTCAGATCTCTTGTTGGTAATGATCTTAATTGGCAAAATCATCTGCCAGAGAATATCCAGTGGATTTTGATCAAAGATAGAATTGCTGGGCTTATGATTAAGAATCATATCGTTGTGAAAGAAGTTTTCTTATTACCCCAATTTCAACATCAAGGACTAGATAAAGATCTGATTGAGAGTTATTATTTTATATAATGATTCAAAATATTAAGATTTTCATCGATGCTGACGGTTGCCCTGTTAAAGAAGAGACATACAAAGTGGCCCTTCGTTACGGTATTTCAGTCGTTGTTGTTGCTAATAAGCGTCTTCAAATTCCTCTTAATCCTCTTATTTCCATGGAAGTTGTTCCCAGCGGTGCAGATGAGGCCGATAATTGGATTGCTGAAAATATTCGACCGATGGATATTTGTATAACAAGCGACATTCCTCTGGCCGACCGCTGTCTTAAGAAGGAAGCTTTTGTTATTGATGCCCGAGGGGAAGAGTTTGATGAGGATATGATCGGAGATGCACTGGCAACTCGTGAGTTAATGAAGCATTTGCGAGAATTAGGTGAAATGAAAGGTGGCCCTCCTCCTTTTAGTCCGCGTGATCGATCTCATTTCCTAGGGGCACTTGATCGAGTTATTCAAAAAATAAAGAAAAAGTTGAAGTAGCAAAATGAGAAGATCTCTTGTTGCTTTTCTTTTTATTCCTTCTGCTGCCTTTGCTCAAAACTGGAGTTTTGGTGGGTTTGTTGATGCCTATTATGGGCACAGTTTTAATCAATCCAAGAAATTTGAACGAAGCTTTACTACTCAGCCGATAAGAATGAATGAGGCCAATATTAATCTGGCCTTTGGTGAAGTGAAATTCGATGCAGAGAATTTTCGAGGCAAACTTGCCGTTCAAGGTGGAAATTCAGTCTCACGCAATTACCTAGGAGAGTCTCCTCCGGATATTAAAGCTCTTCAAGAAGCCTATGTTGGATTTAAGCTCTCAGAGAGAACTTGGGTCGATATGGGGATTTATCTTGGACATATAGGAATGGAGAGCTGGATATCCAGAGATAACTATACCTACACACGTTCTTTGCAGCTTGATTATGTTCCTTACTACGCTTCAGGTATTCGACTGGAGCATCAGATTGATTCATCTCAAAAAGTTCAATTTCATATTCTTAATGGCTGGCAGAATATTACAAAAAGAAATAGCGCAAAAGATTTCGGTTTTCAGTATCTCAAAAAAATTAATTCCAAATTTCAGTTCACTTATAACAATTTCTTAGGAGATGAAGAACTTGTAAGTTCTAAACCGCGTTTTAGAAGTTATCATGATTTTATTCTTCATCTTGAACTTTCCCCTCGATGGGATTTGTTAACCAGTTTTGATATTGGTCATCAAAGCACTCAAGAGAGGAGCGGAGTCGTTTTATGGTTTGCGACTTCAACTGTTGCTCGTTATAAAATAAACGAGAAAGAAGCAGTGGCCCTACGAGTTGAATATTACAATGACAGGCACGAGGCCAATGTCGTGACAAATACACATCATGGCTTTCAAGTCTTCTCAAGCTCTGTTAACTATGACAGAGAGCTATATCACAGACTAAAATGGCGTACAGAATTAAGAGGTTTCCAGTCCAAAGATAAAATTTATCCCAAAGCGAGTGGCCTCTCATTAACTGATATGTTCTTAGTTACATCCTTATCGGTGTCTTTATGATTTCTTACTTACTATTAAATCTTCTTTCTTTTCCTGAAGTTGGTAACTACGCCCGCTATGAAGCTCAATACAAGGGACAGATCTTCGAACTCAAAAAAATGTTGATTGAGTATAATGAAAATAAAGATTCTTTTTTACTGGTGACGAAGCTTTCTCAAAACGAAGAAGTTATTTCTGAAGACTACTCAGAGCTGCCCCGTATGTGGTTTTACTCTAGAGAGAAAATTGAAAGTGTTCTCAAAAATTGCCATCGACGTGAAGGGGCAAGGGAAGATGTTTTCATTCACGGCCAGAGAATTGAAGCTTGCACCTTTCATAATGAAGATGCTCAGCTAGATTACACAATTGGTATGGTTCCCTACGGACAGATTCGATTCCAGTCTTACCTTGGAAAAGGGGAGTTCTTGGATTTCTACCTGAAAGATTTTAACTAGTTTTTGATATGGGTAGTTTTACGACAAAAGTCGTATGCGCGAAGTGATCATAATCAAGATAGATCTCACCATCATGTTCTTTCATAATGGCCAGTGAGATGGAGAGGCCAATTCCTGTTCCATTTTTTTTCGTTGTCAAAAATGGAGTGAAAAGTTTTCGGGCCATTTCTTGCGAGATTTTTTTTCCACTGTTACTAATCATAAAATAGAAAAACTCATGATCTGTTTTACAATCAAGGCTAATCCATCGCTCATTCTCCTGACCTTCTAAAATGGCATCGGAAGCATTTTTGAGAAGGTTCATTAGAACTTGAGAGATTTGAACAGGGTGACAAAATATTTTTTGCTCAGGCAGCGGTTTGATATTAAGTTTAATTCCCAGAGCATTAAAGTGTTCTTGGTAAAATGGCGTTGTTTCATTGAGGATTTCTGAAACCAGCACTTCTTTCTTGGGGACTCTTTCTGATTGATTGGCCAGAAGCTTTAGGCCTTTTACAATAGAAGAAATTCTGGCAACGGCCTTATAGATTTTTTCAGCATAATTAATAATGACTTCTTGATTGAGGCGATCTGTCTTGGCCGATCGGTCAAGCATTTGAACGCTAGAAGAAATCACACTTAAGGGGTTATTAATCTCGTGAGCAATTCCAACAGACATCTCACCTAGTACGGCCAGTCTTGAAGCATGAACCAGCTTGACCGTTTGATCGACAATCACGTCCTTACTTTCTTCCAGTTCTTTGTTCTTTTGTTCAAGTTCGATCTGATAAGTGAATAGCTGAACAAGATCACTTCGGTAGCTACGAAACTGTTTTAACTGGTAGATGTAGTACATTACATACATCAGGATAAGAGGAAGATAATTAATCTTATGAGGAGAGAAGTAGTAATAAAGGATAATGAAAATTTGAGGGATCAATAAATAAGTTTGAAATGGGATGAAAAGAATAGGGAAATAAGAAAGAGTTACAATGGAAGCTCCTACTAATCCTGCAATCAGCGTAGTTGTCATGGCAAAGTGATGGCCGGTCAATTGGAGCTCAAAAGAAGCAAGGTTGAGAATAATCCCAAAACCTATTCCGTTTAAGTTGATAATAATGACACTCCATAGCCATTCTTTTGCAGTTATATAATTCTTTTCTACAATTTTTTTAAATAGCAGGAAACGGATCACCGCCAGAATGGTTAAAAAAATGGACGTTACTTTGATAATAGGTAGAAACTTGACACAACCATAGCCGTACATGAAAGAAAAGAGGGCGAATGCCCCAAAGGCATAGCTTGTTAGCCGTCCTTTACGGGCGACTTCTAGGCGTAGAAATTGTTTTAAAACTGCATCCCGGTCGGACATAACTTTTTTATACTATATTTTGCTATGGAAAACTATGGCTTTCAGATTTCTTATCGGTTGTTTTTCTTTTCCCCTTACCTAAAGTTTCTTTAAGTATCTTAAGTTTTGGAGTGTAGTCACGGCGAATAATGTGAAGATTGCCTGCTGGAGGCAAAAAAATGGTGAAAAGGCCCAAGTAAAGAGGCACTTCTTTTGCAATTAATGACAGATAGTTGTTAACGGAGAAAGGAGTTTTTATGTCTAGATTGGGAAAAGAAAGGAACAGTCGTAATCAGTCATCCAGAGGAAACTACGATAATGACATGGATAATGTGAATCCAGAGAGAAGCTCTCAAATTGATCAAGGACGAGTTCAAACAAGTAGAGAACTTAAAAGAAATGAAAGAAGATATGCGGCCGATCGAGAGTTCGGTGGTCCATTAGCTCAAAGAAAGCTGGATGCTGATTATTCTGGTTACAATCCAATGGGGCGGTTGGGTGAAGGGGTGGGCGAGCAGGGTTTTAGTAATTCAGGATATGATGAATCCTTTTATCATCAAGTAGAAGGAAAGCATTTCGGCAAAGGACCAAGAGGCTGGCGAAGATCTGATGAAATGATTCGAGAGGAGGCTTGCGAATCTCTTTATCGTGACTCTCATGTTGATGCCAGCAATATCGATGTTACGGTAAAGGATGCTTGCGTTTATCTGCGTGGAACAGTTGAAGATCGTCAGGAGAAAAGAAGGGCCGAAGAATGTGTTGAACGTGTTTCAGGAGTCGAAGATGTTCAAAATGAGTTGAGACTTTCAAGGTCAACATCGCAACCTCAGTTTGATCGACGATCAGGACCAAGAATGCAGGATTCAAATCAAACAAGCCTGTCTTAATTAAGGAGACCATTTATGAGTAATCAAACACAACAACCAGAACCAAATCTTCCACCGAAGAATCCCAATAAGGGTGAAGGTCAAGAAGCTCAACCTAATAAGCCGGAAATAAATCCAGCAAAACCAGGAAATGACACAGAGGTCGACTTAGATAAATCAAAGACTAAGACCTATCCTGATAAAACTCCGCCTGAACGGCATTGATATAGAACAATGGTCGCCTTCCTTTAGCATGAGGAGGGTGACCCTGATCAAATAATGATGGATGAAGTGAAGTAATTTTGCCACGATAAGAGTCATGAAAAAAAATACTTTAATCATCCTTCTTTTTTGTTTCTCCGCTTCTCTTTGGGCCGCAGATAGTGTCACTTGTCGATCTGTTTACTATCAGGGACAAGAAATTGTTTGTCTAAAAAAGGGTTATGGTAAAACAAGTCTTGATGAGAGAGTGCATCTTGTTGAGAGGAGGATTGAGCGATTAGCTGAAGACCTCAGTCTTGACCCTCATGATATTGCAGTAACTCCAACAGAGTCAGGGGTTAACATTAATATCAAGGATTTTGATATTATGACTTTAGGAAATGATGATATCGATATCTCTCATGAAAATCTTTCCAAAGAAGTCGATGTAATAGCTGCCAAGCTGAAAGCACTTCTTGTAGAATCTCGTGACTCCAAAGGCCTTCGAATATTGATTCGAGGAGGTATCTTTTCCGCTATTGCGACAATTATACTTATTTTAGTTTTTTATGCTTTTTCAAAATTTTTTCCGCGACTCTATTCGTTGATTGAAGTTGAAGGAAAAAAAATACCATCTGTTAAAATTCAAAACTGGGAAGTTTTAAACTCTCAAAGATTGGTGAGTTTTATCTTATGGATGGGACAAGTAGGGAGAACAATCCTTACTTTATTGGCCTTATATATCTATGTCCCGCTGATCTTAAGCTTCTTTCCTCAGACGGCCCCCATGGCCCCGACTATTTTTAATTTCGTGGCCAATCCTTTAAAAGAGATGTTGCATAAATTTATTGGATTCATTCCAAATTTCTTTATCATCATTGTTATTGGTATTATTACAGGCTACGCCCTTAAGCTGATTCGATTCTTTTTTGATGAAATAGAAAAAGGGAATATTGAATTTAAAGGTTTCTATCGTGATTGGGCAGCTCCTAGTTATATGCTAGTAAGGGTGCTCGTTATTGCCTTCTCGCTCGTTGTTATTTTTCCTTATATTCCTGGTTCAAGTTCATCGGCCTTTAAAGGTGTTTCAGTCTTCTTTGGTGTTCTCATTTCTCTTGGGTCAAGTTCATCAATTGCCAATATCGTTGCTGGAATTGTGATTACATATATGAGGCCATTTCGTTTAGGTGATCTTGTTAAGGTGAACGATACAATGGGCGTAGTAACAGAAAAAAATCTATTGGTGACCAGAGTTCGTACGAACAAGAATATCGATATTACTGTTCCGAATTCGATGATTCTTGGCAGCCATATTGTTAACTATAGTAATAATGCAAATACAGAGGGATTGATTCTTCCAGTAAGAGTGGACTTCGGTTATGAGATTCCTTGGCAAAAGGTTCATAAGATGTTGCTTGAGGCCAGTCGAAGAACCGAACTTGTGTTAGAGAGTCCTGAGCCATTTGTTTGGCATAAAACTCTTAATGATCATTATGTTTCCTATGAGCTCAATGTCTATATTCGTAATGCCCCTTTAATGGGAAGAATTCAGTCGGATTTACATCGAAATATTCAAGACGTTTCTAATGAAAATGGGGTAGAGCTTTTATCTCCGATTTATTCAGCGATCAGAGATGGTAATGAAAAGACTCTTCCTGAAAGCTACCGCTCTGAAATGAAGTAAGGAGTATCGAATGAATGAAGTTCTTAATTTTTGGTTCTCAGAATTAACTCCTGATGACTGGTGGAAAAAAAGTGATGACTTAGACAGGTTGATTGAAAAAAGATTCTTGAGAGTGCATCAGGCCGCCGCTCGAGGCGAACTTTTTCATTGGAGAAGTAGCGCTGAGGGAAGACTTGCTGAAGTTATTGTTCTTGATCAGTTCTCACGAAATATCTATCGAGGTAAGCCTGATTCATTTTCCTTTGATGGTCTTGCTTTAATTCTAGCTCAGGAAGCAGTTCTTAGTGGGGCAGATAAGCTTTTGCCACCAGAGAAAAAAGCCTTTTTATATATGCCTTACATGCATAGTGAATCAACTATTATTCATGAAGAAGCGGTTCGCCTCTTTTCACAAAAGGGTCTGGAAGGAAATCTAGACTTCGAGCATGCTCATTTTAATATCATCAAAAAATTTGGGCGATACCCTCATCGTAATGAGATTCTTGGCAGGCAATCGACGCAAGAAGAGATTGAATTTTTAAAAGGTCCTAATTCCTCTTTTTAAATATGATCATTAGAAAATACTCTGAACAAGATAGTAAAAAACTTTTGGATCTCTTCTGTACAACGATTAAAGAGGTCAATATCCAAGACTACACACTTGAACAAGTTTCAATCTGGGGAAGTCGAAAGCGGGTTGAAGCACATTGGGATAAAAGTTTTGAAAAGAAGATGGTTTGGATTGCAGAGGAGCAAGATGAAATACTCGGCTTTTGCGAGCTAACGAACAATGGTTATATTGATCGTTTTTACTGTACTTCTGGTTCTATTGGTAAAGGTATTGGGAAAAAGCTATATCAGACGCTGGAGCTAGCGGCACGGGACAAAGGTATTTTAAAATTAAGTGTTGCTGCCAGCATCACTGCAAAGCCATTTTTTCTGGGCCTTGGTTTTAAAATAGTGCAAGAGCAGACTGTCTTTATCGATAATATTTCTTTCAATAACTTTTTAATGGAAAAAAATCTCAATTAACCTTCAATGGCCTGCTTGGCATCAAGTTGTTGCACTTTTTCTCTGTTTTCAAGCTGAGCAAAAATCCATGCAGAAGTACAGGTAAGAGCACCCATACAAAGAAATGTCATGTGGAAGGCACGCAGATTCTCGTGATTAAGAAGGAATTGTGAAAGGAGTGAGCTAGCAGCGGCAACTGAAAAACTCATACTTAACATTTGCACCATCGAGAACATAGTATTGCCATGACCAGATAATTTTTTTTCAAGATCTTTCATGGTCAGAGTATTCATTGCTGTAAATTGCATTGAATTAAAGGCCCCGAAGACAAAGAACTGAATGATACGAACCCATTCATTTTCAAGATTACTGGTAAAGCTAAAGCTGGTAATCATCAATCCAACAAGAATGGTATTTCCCATCAAAAACTTTTTGTAACCGAAATGCATAACAAGAGGAAGTACCATCTTTTTTGCAAGGATGGCCGCTACTGCGATGGGAAGCATAGCAAGTCCTGCTTCAAAGGGAGAGTAGTCTAAACTGGTTTGTAAGAAGAGCGGAAGGAGGAACGGCATTCCACTAGTTCCCATTCTGGCAAAAAGGTTTCCGATAATCCCTATGCGGTATGTACGTGTATTAAAAAGTTCAAGGGAGAGAAGAGATTCTTTAACTTTTAATGCTCGCAGTACGTAAGAAGCGAGGGCGGCAAATCCAAAGACAAAAAGAAAAAGAATGACTCCTTGTGAAACATGGCCGCCTGAAATGGCGTCAAAGGCCACAGAAATGCAGACCATGAAAAGACCCAGCTGCACAAAACCTAATAGATCAAATTTTCTTTTTACCACAAAGTCATCTTGAGGCATGGCCTTGTAAGTCGCATAGGTTCCTACAATTCCGATGGGAAGATTGATAAGAAAAATCCAGTGCCACGACCAGTGCTCAACAATCCACCCACCAAGAGTTGGTCCAATGAGCGGGCCAATTAAAGCAGGCATTGTGACAAAACTTAATGCTGGCAGATATTGATTTCCTGGAAAGGCACGGAGAACCGCAAGCCTTCCTACAGGCAACAGCATCGATCCTCCAATACCTTGAAGAATTCGTGCAAAAATGAGGAAAGAAAGATTGGGAGCAATGGCACAGAGAAGGGAGCTTAAAGTGAAGAGAATAATAGCACCAAGATAAACTCTTCTCGTTCCAAAACGATCTGTAAGCCAACCTGATGCGGGAATAAGTACAGCAAGGGTTAAAGCATATCCGATGACAACAAACTGCATCGAAAAAGGAGATACTCCTAAATCACCGGCCATAGTTGAGAGTGCGGTGTTTACAATAGTTGAATCAAGGGTTTCCATAAAGAAACCGATGGCCACTAACCAGAGCAATGTTTTATTAGGTCCCGTGCTCGTCATGAAGTGGATACTACTCCTAAATTTTGGGTTGATCCAGCCTTGTGACAAGTTTAATCAATCATGATGATTGGAATAACTACTCTTATTCTTTTTCTTTATGAACCTTTTCGCATTATCATCAAATGATGAAGAGACGCACCCTTTTAAAGTTTTTGACCTTCATCCCCTTAGCTTCTTGGGCACAAACCTTTATTCCCTTTAGAAAGGAAGTCACTATGATTAAATCAATTCAGCCGATTGACCTTCATTGGCCAACTCAAGACCCTTTTCTTTTTTGCGCACATCATTTTGATCATTACCCCGCAGGTAATGCAAAGTTAGGATTAGAGGCCAGGCATTTTGCCGGCAGAAATATGGGATCAGACTTTGAAGCCAAAGATGGCTTCAGAATTTATCATGGAAAAGAAATTCCTGGTTTTCCCGTTCATCCTCATCGAGGTTTTGAAACGATCACCATTGTAAGACGCGGTTTTGCCGACCATGCTGATTCGATGGGAGCTGCCGGCAGATATGGGGAAGGGGATGTGCAGTGGATGACGGCGGGATCGGGTGTTCAACACTCTGAGATGTTTCCACTTCTTCATCAGGATAAAGAGAATACTCTAGAGCTATTTCAAGTTTGGTTGAATTTGCCGAAAAAAAGTAAAATGGTTACAGCTGATTTTAAAATGCTTTGGAGTAATAAAATTCCAAAAATTGTAAAAGATCAGTATGAAGTAAGCCTTATCAGCGGAGAATTTGCTGGTCAAAAATATTTTGAAGCACCTAAGGATAGCTGGGCATCTGATCCAGGTAACCAAGTTAATATCTTACTGGTTAAGCTTAAGGCCAATGGCGAATTTGTGTACCCTAAAAGAACTGGTACCAATCGCTCCCTCTATCTTTTTGAAGGGGCTGCTGTGACGATTAATGGGCAGGAAGTTCTTCCTAAGAAGAGTCTTTTCCTCGAACCCAATGAAGAGTTAAAAGTTGTCGCCAAAGGAGAAGCTGAGTTTTTGATTCTCGAAGGTCGTCCAATAGCCGAACCAGTGGTTCAATATGGGCCCTTTGTGATGAATACCCGTGAGGAAATCATGAAAACGATTGAGGATTATCAAAAAACTCAATTTGGCGGCTGGAAATGGCAACGTAATGATATGATCCATGGACCTAAAATCGAGAGGTTTGCTAAGTACCCAGATGGCAGAATTGAGCGTCCCAGCTAATCATTTGTAAGTTTTTAGGATTGGGATATGATTGGTGTATGAGAATTTTTATCACATTTTTGTTCTTATATTCCTCTCTTCTCTTTGCCAGTAAGCCGGATGTTTCCCAGTGTGGTGAGCGTCCAGGATTGTTGGGAAGAATGCTTACTGATGCTGATGAAATAAGAAAGAAGTGTATCAATGATGCCTATGATGCTCATCAGAGAAAGGTTTTAGAAGAGGCCAATGCTCTATCGGATCTAAGTAAGAAGTTAGAAGTTGAGCTTAAAAAAGTGGCCTACGATTATAAGATCTATACTATTCGCTGTACCCCTGGTCCTGGTGATAAAAAAGATCCTGCAAGAACTAAAAAATGTGAAGAGATCAATGCTGCCAGAAATGCTGTTATCAATCGCATGAATGTTCTCATGGGCTGGAATTCAGCTCCGAGACCTCAAAGAGATAAGATCACTGAAAGAGATATTACTCCTCCACCATGTCCATCGAATCAAGATCTAGAAAAACTAAGGGCAGTTCGTTATTTTAGCAAAGGTGCTTATCAGATGTGGGAGAGATGTGTGAATATGGGGGCAAGTAATTACTACTAGTGATCATGACAAGCGCATGATTCTCCCTGGGAAGCTCGATTTAGTGATTGTACAATAGCACAGTCTTTAGCAGAACTTGGTCTATCACAAGATTCAGAGAGTTGTTTTAACTGACCTTTGAGTTTTTTGAGTTCTTTCATCTTCTTTTCAATCAAAACAATATTGTCTTCAATAATATCTTTTGCCTGACGGCAATCGATTGAATCATTTTGAATATCTTTTAAGATTTTGATTTCTTCTAAACCAATGCCCAAAGATCGGCAGTGGAGGATAAACTTAATTTCGGCAAGGTTCTCTTCATTGTAGTAGCGGTACCCATTTTCAAGTCTTTTAGGTTTAGTGATCATTTGCTCGTTTTCGTAATAACGAAGAGTTTCACTATCAATTCCTAGGTGTTTAGCGACTTGGTTTCTGAGCATAAATCCTCACTTGACCCTGTATGTACTACAGGCTTTATTATATAGTAAGAAAGAAGGATAAGTCTATGAGTACAGAATCTAAACAACCCGTTTTCAGTAAAATCCAAAAAAGTCATGAACATTCCCATTGTTGTGGTCATGATCACTCTCATGAGGCCGTTGAGACCCCTAAGGAATCTTTAAAAGCTCGTCACGATGAGGTTTTGACTAGTTTTAAGGTGATGAATATGGATTGCGCTGATGAGATTCGTGCCATATCCGACGCACTAAAACTTGAGGGAATTATTAAAATTCAGGCCAATTTGATGTCTTCGACAGTTGAGGTTATTCACACTCAAGCTGTTGATAAAGAATTGATCAAAAAAAGAATTGAAACAACTGTAGTGAAAGTCATTGCCAGTGATGAGTCAGCACCAAAAAATCCTAATCTAAAAAGAATTCTCATTGTAGCGGCTTCAGGAGTTTTTCTCACCATTGGTCTGGCCTTACATTGGACAATAAAAAATGATTTAGTGGAAGGAGTTCTCTTTTTCCTTTCTATTCTCTTTGGGGGAAGTCTCGTTTTCCCTAAGGCCTGGGGTGCTTTAAAAAGAGGCGCTCTTGATATGAACGTATTGATGACTCTTGCAGTGATTGGTGCGATCGCAATTCAAGAATACTCAGAAGCAGCAGCAGTGGTTTTTCTCTTTTCTCTTTCTGAATTACTCGAGAGTCTGAGTGTGCAGAGAGCTCGTCGAGCTATCGGAGAGTTGTTAAAAATAACTCCGCAAAAGGCCCAGCGTATTCATGCTGATGGAACAACATCTGAAATAGATGTAAACACTGTCGCCCTTGGTGAATTAATCCGTGTAAAAGCGGGTGAAGTTATTCCAGTAGATGGAGTTGTAAAAAAAGGTTCATCTTCAGTGAACCAAGCGCCACTAACTGGTGAGTCTGTTCCTGTATTAAAAGTGGAGGGGGAGAACGTTTATGCTGGAACCATCAATCAAGAAGGAACTCTTGATATCAGAGTTTCAAAAGCTTTTAGCGATACTAAAATTTCTCAAGTCATTAAGTTAGTAGAAGAAGCCCAGAGTCAACGAGCAGTCAGTCAGAAGTTTGTTGATCGTTTCGCTGAAATTTATACTCCGGTAGTAATGATTCTTGCTCTTCTTACTTTTCTTATCCCACCACTGATGTTTGGTGGAGTCTGGTCTGATTGGCTTTATAAAGCACTGGTGTTGCTCGTTATTGCTTGTCCATGCGCTCTGGTAATCTCAACTCCTGTATCAATTGTTTCCAGTCTAACCGCTCTGGCCCGTAGAGGGGTTTTAGTTAAAGGTGGAGCAATTCTTGAAGTGCTAGGTAAGATGAAGGCACTTGCTGTTGATAAGACAGGTACGCTCACAGAAGGGAAGCTTACTGTTGAAGAAGTTATTCTTTTTGGCCAATTTACAAAAGAAGATACTCTAAAAATAGCTAAAGCATTAGAGTCCCATTCCACTCATCCTATTGCACGGGCTGTTGTCGATATGGCCCACAATTTAAATATTCAGACACTTGCTGTAGATCGATTTGTTAACGTCTCAGGCCGTGGAGTGGAAGGAATCATTGAAGGACATACTTATCTCTTAGGGAATCATCGTTTTGCCCATGATGTAGGTATCTGTACGCCTGCACTTGAAGAAACATTAAAACAGTTGGAAGAGAAATCATTATCAGTTGTCGTTGTCGGCCATAAGCCTCATGGATCATGCCAAGGGGAGATTATGGGAGTGATTGCTTTGGGTGATAAAGTCAGAGCAGAAACTAAAGATGCTCTTCTAAATTTAAAAGCAATTGGTCTTGAGCGTTTGGTACTTTTAAGTGGAGACAATCAAAAAACTGTTTCTGCTATTGCTCAAACATTGCCACTTGATGAAGCTTATGGAGATCTATTGCCTGAAGATAAGGTGAAGCATATCGAGAAGCTTAATCAAACTTATAAAACGGTAGGAATGATTGGAGATGGGATTAATGATGCTCCGGCCATGGCCAAATCCAGCTTAGGTATAGCAATGGGGTTCGTTGGTTCTGATACAGCGATTGAAACGGCAGATGTAACACTGATGACTGATGATTTAAAACAGGTTGCGGTGGCCATTGAATCAGGAAGAAGAACACTACAGGTGATTAAGTTCAATATTGCTTTTGCTTTAATTACCAAACTTATCTTTTTTGTTTTAACCTTTATGGGTTATTCACACCTGTGGCTTGCAGTGGCCGCAGATACTGGTGCAGCGCTTTTAGTGATCCTCAATTCACTTCGCTTGCTGAGGCTTTGAGTTTGAGATGAGTAAAGAAATTGATTTAGAAAGTTCATATTTAAAGTTACCTCCTGTCTTTTATCAGCGGGTGCAGGCAGCTTCTTTTCCCGAAGCAAGTCTTTTGCTTTTTAACGAGTCGCTTGCCCTTGAACTTGGATTTCCTTATCAGAATTATTCAGCAGAAGAACTGACTTCTATCTTTTCAGGTAAAACCCTTTTAAAGGGATCAACTCCTATTGCTCTGGCCTATGCAGGCTTTCAGTTTGGTCATCCTGTTGCCTCATTAGGTGATGGTAGGGCCTTATTATTGGGTGAGCTAAAAGGATTTGATATTCAGCTTAAAGGTTCAGGAGTGACTCCTTTTTCCCGCAGGGGAGATGGACTGAGTGCTCTGGGGCCAGTGATAAGAGAGTATATTGTGAGTGAGGCGATGAATCGTCTTGGCATTCCTACAACTCGCGCTTTATGTGCTCTTCGCTCGGGAGAAGAAGTCTATCGCCAATTTGGTGAGGAGCCAGGTGGTATTTTTACCCGAGTGGCCCCTAGTCATATAAGAGTTGGAACTTTTCAATATTTTGCTTTTAAGAATGATATTGACTCAATAACGAAACTTCTCAACTACACTTTGGAGCGACATTACCCAGAACATTTGAATCTCTCATCCATGGCAGAGAGAGCGATGGCCCTCTTAAAAAGTTTTGCCCAGAGGCAGGGAGAGTTGATTGCTAAGTGGAGTGGTGTCGGATTTATTCATGGAGTAATGAATACTGATAATTGCGCTCTTGGTGGTTTTACTATTGATTATGGACCTTGTGCTTTCTTGGATGAATTTAAGTTCTATAAAGTGTTTTCTTCTATCGATGAAAGAGGTCGTTACTCATTTTTTAATCAAGTGCCAATCATTCAATGGAATGTCTTGAGACTTGCAGATACTTTGCTTCCTTTAATCGATGCGAATGAAAGTCAGGCCATTAAGAAAGTTGAACAAGAGTTAATACCTCTCCTTGAGAATTTTACAGAACTTCGAACGAGGGAGTTTGCCAGAAAATTAGGGATAAATGAATTTGTTCAGGAAGATACATTAATAGTGACAGAGTTTTTAGAATATCTAGAAAAAGAGTCTTTAGACTTCACTCTTAGTTTTCGAAACTTACCTTCGTTATATAATGATACAAACATCTTCTATCCTAAAACAAAAGAACTTGATTCTTTTGTAACCAAATGGAAGCAAAGAGTTCAATCGGTTGAACATCTTGATTCTATTAATCCAATCTATATTCCTCGTAATCATCTTGTTCAAAAAGCTATTGAACTAAGTTATCAAGGTGATATGTCTTTTTGTAAAAAACTTCTCACTGTTCTTGATTCTCCATTTCAAGAGAGAGAAGAGTACAAAGAGTTTTCTCTGCCACCGCTACAACAAGAAAGAGTTGAACGAACATTCTGCGGAACTTAAGAGATTGGCTTCTTATTTGCTTTTGGTTTCTTTTTAACCAAGGAGCAGATATGCCATATCTTAAAGTAGGAAAAGAAAACTCATCAGATATAAAAGTTCATTATCAAGATCATGGGAATGGTGAGATTCTTGTGCTCATCCATGGCTATCCTTTCTCTGGACTTGCTTGGGAAAAAATTGAAGCCAAACTTCTTGATCAAGGATATCGGGTGATAACTTATGATAGACGAGGATTCGGTCTTTCAAGTTCACCCAGCACAGGCTATGACTGGGACACTTTTGCCCAAGACCTGGATTGCCTGTTAACTGAATTAAATCTAACAGATGTCACCTTAGTTGGGCACTCGATGGGAACGGGAGAGGTCACCAGATATCTAGCAATGTATGGCTCAGGAAGAGTGTCACGATCGGTATTTATCGCACCAATTCCGCCTTTTATTCTCAAGTCCAAAGAAAATCCTGAAGGTGTAGAGAAGAGTGTTTTGGAAGGATTTAAAGAGGCCATTAAGCAAGATCGTTATGCTTTTATCTCCGAGTTTTTGAAGAACTTTTATAACCTAGATAAACTAACTGGTAATAAGGACTTGAGTGATGAAAAACTTAGGGCCGACTTTAATCTTGCCGCTGTTTCTTCTCCTATCGCTTTCTTAAAATGTGTGGACACTTGGATGAGTGATTTTAGAGAGGATTTACCTAAGATCGATGTTCCTTCTCTTATTATCCAAGGGGATGCTGATAAGATTCTTCCTTTCAAAGTGACCGGAGAAGTTCTCGCCCAAAAAATAGCGGCAGAATTGAGAGTGATAGAGGATGGTAGTCATGGAATTCCTTGGACTCATGCAGATGAGATTGCCGAAGAAATTTTGAGCTTTATGCATCGATCACATGAAAGAATTTCAACAGTTAACGTAACCCCTGAGAGAGAAACAAATCAGCTTCAGTGATGATGTCCGAAAATGGCTAGAAAATGTCCTCGTCTTCACGTAATCTTTCCTTATGAGAAGAGAGGACATTTTCTACGAAGCTTTAAGAACAAGAGATTATCGTTTCGACGGCAAGTTTTTTGTCGGGGTAAAGACGACAGGTATTTATTGTCGCCCTATCTGTCCTGCCAAACCTAAAAAAGAAAATGTTGAGTTCTTTCAGAGCTACTTAGAAGCTGAAATCGCCGGGTATCGTCCTTGTAAGCGCTGTCATCCTGAAAGTGCTCCTCATTCGCCTTTGTGGATGGGAAAATCCGCAGTTGTCCAACGAGCATTGAGATATATCAATTCGATGGAAGAATTTCATTTTAACGAAGATGAGTTTGCTCTTTTGTTTGGAATAAGTGCCCGTCATTTACGTCGTCTGTTTATGGAGGAATTAGGAAAGACTCCAAAACAACTTGTTCTGGAGAATCAGCTAAGTCTTGCCCGAAAGCTAGTCAGTCAAACAGGTCTTTCGATGAGTGAAGTTGCTTTTGCTTCAGGATTCTCCTCAATCAGAAGATTCAACGATGCTTTTAAGAATAGATTTGAGCAATCTCCTAGCGCGCTTAGAAATTCGAAAGAGAAAAATCAAAATTTAGTGAAGATCAGTTTATCTTATCGTCCGCCCTTTGATTATGAAGGACTATTTAGAAGTTACCAGAACCATCAAACAGGAAAACTTGAGCGCTTTGAAGATAATAAAATGTATCGCATTGTGGAGTATCAAGGGAAGTTAGGAGAGATCTGCATTGAGAATAATGCCGATAAGTATTGTCTTAATTTAACGATCGATTTTCCTGATACATCAGCGATTCAGTTTATTGTGAAAAAAGTGAGAAACTTATTTGATTTGGACTCAGATCCTATTCTCATTGCTAATTCTTTTGAAAGATTTCCTCTCTTAAAAAAATTAATAAAGAAACATCCTGGAATTAGATTACCATCGGGATGGGACTCTTTTGAAGTTGCAATGGGAACAATATTAGGACAACTCGTAAGTATTCAAAGAGGTCGAGCACTGGTCGAAGATCTTATCGAAATTGCAGGACGAGATGTGGATGGAAGAAAAATGTTCCCAACTCCTGAAGATATTATTCGAGCTGATCTCTCCAGTCTTAAAACAACGAATAAACGCAAAGAAACGATTAAGAATTTTTGTCGGACCATCAGTGAAGGACATTTATCTCTAGATGCTCATCAGAATATGGATGACTTCAGAAAGGTAGCTCTTTCGATAAAAGGAATCGGTCCTTGGAGTGTGGAGTATATGGCACTAAGAGCATTACGAGATCCAGATGCTTTTCCTGCCAGTGACTTAATTATTAATCGTGTGTGTCTTTTGTATCCAGAAATAGATACGGCCAGACTTAGTCCTTGGAGAGGTTATCTGGCTTCACTATTTTGGCGAACATATGCAGAAAAGGATATTAAATGAGTATTTTTCAAAAAAAGATGTCGTCTCCTCTAGGTACAGTTTATCTAGTCGCTTCAGAGACAGGACTTCAAGAATTGATTTTTGAAGACCCTGGCCATGAGAAAATTAAGGATGATCGATCGCCTCAGGGAAAAATTCTTATGCAGGCCGAGCAGGAAGTAAGAGAGTATATGGAAGGAACAAGGCAAAAGTTTGAAGTTCCGCTGGATCTGGTTGGCAGTGATTTTCAGAAAAGAGTTTGGGGTCGATTGAGTAAAATTCCCTATGGGATCACTAAATCCTATAAGGACATTGCTAAAGAGATTAAGAACGAAAAGGCTTCTCGAGCTGTTGGAACTGCTAATGGGAAAAATCCAATTTGTATTATTATTCCATGTCATAGAGTTATTGCTGCCAATGGAGCCTTAGGTGGTTATTCAGGTGGGCTTCATATTAAGAAAAAGTTGCTTGCTCTTGAAATGGGGCAGTTGAAGCTCAATGATATTTTGAAGAAAACGAAATGAAGGAGAATGTATGAGACTAGATGCTATTGGAATTATTGCGAAAGACTTAAATAAGAGTATTAATTTTTATCGAACACTAGGTGTTTCTTTTCCTGATGCCACAGCTGATATTCCGCATGTTGAAGCCACACTTCCTAGTGGACTGAGATTGATGCTTGATTCTGAAGAACTCATGAAAAAGTTAAGAAGTGATTGGGTGAAGCCAGAAGGGCAACGAATCACTTTGGCCTTCTTATGTAATTCTCCAAAAGATGTAGATAGCTCCTATCAAAAAGTAGTTGATAGTGGATTTACTGGACATACACCTCCTTGGGATGCTCCTTGGGGACAACGATATGCTTCTGTTGCTGATCCTGATGGAAATATTGTAGATCTCTTTGCCTCTCTTTAAAAAAATCCTTGATCTCAAGTTAACTTGAGGTCTTAAGATAACCCCAAATTTACTCAAGGGGACTCTATGGATTACGCACTTTTTAAGGCCGTTCATTACTTAAGTATTGGAGGAATGGTTTTTACTCTGGCAGGGATTGCTTTGAATAAAAAATCCTTCTTGGCCTTTATGGTTTTTTGGATTCTAGCACTCGTTACTTCTTTCGGACTGGTTTCTGCTTTAGGGTTGCATGAAAACTTTCCTCAATGGGCCAATACCAAGTTTTACTTATGGATCGTGATGGGAGTGCTGGCCATTGCTATGAAGTTCAAGCCTAAGTTGCAGCAATTTGCTTCTTCGATTATCAGTTTACTTCTTGTAATCATTACTTTTTTAGCAGTCTATAAGCCGTAAATTCAAAAAACTGTAATGAGTTAAATGAATTCATGATAGGATGTAGGTCCGGATGATGAATCCGGATCTATGAGAGCATAACATAAATTACATCCACTATTCTTTATGAACTGTACTTGATCAAAATTGATCAAGGGGAGTATTTATGACTATTGCTTTTCAAAATGTGGCCTTGGAATGGCCAAACGGTCAAACCGTTTTTCAACAATTAAATTTTTCACTCAATAAATCAATTTATGGCCTAGTCGGTGTCAATGGTGCCGGGAAAACAACTCTTGCAAAAATACTTGTAGGAGAATTAATTCCAACGAAGGGAACTGTTCAGATCTCTGGAGAAAAGATTGTCTTTTTTAGACAAGAAGAAGATCGCAAAGATATTTCTGTTCTGGAGTTCCTCATTGATTTTGATCTTTTCTCTGATAGTAAGAAGCTATCTCTTTTAGATAGCATTCCTCTTGATCGATCATGTATTCAATTGAGCGGTGGAGAATGGACAAGAGTGAGATTGACCAAACTCCTTCTAGAGGGAGCAAGCTTTGTCATTATGGATGAGCCTACAAACCACTTGGATCGAGAGGGGCGGAAATTATTGTTCGATTTTATTAAAATATTTGATGGAGGTCTTTTACTTATTTCTCACGATAGAGAGCTTTTAGGTTTCACCGATAATATTTTAGAACTGACAAATCATGGAATTGAATTGTTTGCTGGTAATTTTGAAGATTATCAATCTCAGAGCCAAAGACAGCGTGACATTCTGGAAGATGATTTAAAAATGGCGAAAAGAAAAAGAAATGAGAATGAAGAGAAAAGGATTGAGTTAGTCAATCAGCAGACTAAGAGAATGAGTAAAGGGAAAAAGGATGCAGCCAAAGGGGGAATACCTAAAATTCTTCTAGGTGGAAGAAAGAGAAAAGCTCAACAGACTTTAGGTAGTATTGACAAGGAAACCTCTGCAAAACTGAACATTGCTGTCTCTGAAGCTTATCAGCGCTTTGAGAAAGTAAAACGAGATCCCGTGATGTTCTCTCATTTACCAGAAGTATCAGTTCATCAGAATAAACTTATTTTTGAAGCACGTAACTTAAATATTCGTTTTCCAGATAATACAAAAAATTTGTGGAATAAAAATTTGAATTTTTCTCTTCATGGTCCAGCTCGACTAAGAGTCAGTGGGGGCAATGGTTCAGGGAAATCGACTTTCTTTTCTCTGCTAATGGATAAGAAAATTGAAGGCACAGTTGAAGGTAGTCTCAACAGGGGGAGTGTTCACTTTGGGATTATTGATCAAGAATATCAAATTCTTAATTTCGAAAAAGATATTTTTCAGAACATCAGAGAGGTTAGTGCTCTTTCAGATATAGAAATAAGAAACCTTCTTTCTTCATTTCTTTTTCAAGGAGATACTGTTTACCGCAACATTGAAACTTTAAGCGGAGGGGAGAAACTACGTCTTAGTCTGGCCAAAGTGCTTATGATGAATCCCACTCCTGAAGTTCTGATCCTTGATGAACCGACGAATAATCTTGATTTAGTGAATATCGAATTTTTAGAGAATTTACTTCTCAAATTTGATGGAGTTTTGATTGTTGCGTCACATGACACCAATTTCTCAGAGAATATAGAATTGAATCAGGAAATAGTATTTTATCGAGAGGAATAATTATTGGCCTTTATTTATACGAAAATTGAGTTTATCATAAAGACTCGTGGAGTATAAATATGATTCAGTTTTTTATTGTAGCAATGTTCTCGTACACATCATTTGCAATGGATATGTACAAAGATAAAGTACAACCTCTTTTCGATGGAAGATGTATTGCTTGTCATAGTTGTTACAATGCCCCTTGCCAGCTAAACCTGCAAAGCTATGAGGGGTTTGAAAGAGGCGCCAGTAAAGAAATTGTTTATCAGGGAACAAGAGGTGATAGCATTGAGCCCACACGAATGTGGATTGATGCTTTCAATGTTAAAGACTGGCGTAAGAAAAAATTCTTTTCAGTCGATGACCATCAGTTCTTAAAAATCATTGAAGGGAAAAAAGAAGGAAATCTACCTAAAGTAGCAGTTGGGGACAGTAACGTTTGCGCCGAAAATAAAGAAGAGATGAAGGACTTTTTAACTTCTTATCCTGAAAGAGCAATGCCTTATGGACTTCCTAAATTAGACACTAAAGATGTGAATACTATTAAGGAGTGGATTGGCCAAGGGATGCCTGGTCCTCAGAGAATTGAGAAGAAAATACCGGCCATCGGACTTGAATGGGAAACATTTCTCAATAAGAGGGACTTGAAGCATAAACTTCTCGCTCGTTATATGTATGAGCATATGTTTCTAGCTCATATCACTTTTAATGAGAGTGAAAGAAACTTTTTTCGAATGATCAGAACTGATAGGCCCTGCCAAGAGAGAAGTCTGGAGGTGGCAACTCGAACTCCTGTAGATGATCCAAAAATTCAAGAAATTTATTATTGTTTTACTCCGCTTGAAGGTTCGATTGTTGCAAAAACTCACATCCCGTTGGTTTTGGATAAAGCAAAGTTTGCGCGCTATAAGGAAATATTCTTTGCCAAAAAATGGAATGTGATCGTTTTACCGAGTTATGAAAGAGCAGAGTCGGCCAACCCTTTCATCACCTTCAAAGATATTCCGGTCAGAGCTCGTTATGAGTTTTTATTAGAGGATGCCAGATATCATGTGAATACTTTTATTAAAGGACCTGTTTGTAATGGTTCTGCCGCTGTTAATTCAATTCAAGAACAGTTTTATGGTGGATTCCTTCATCCTGATGCGGACCTCATGGTTCAGTCTGCTGAGTTTGAAAAGGAATCAAGAGATGATCTCGTTCTCCCTGGTTCTTTTGGCAGTAATGTTAAATTAATGGAAACAACATCTCTGATTTCAGAACTTACTAAAAAAAGAGAAGCTTATAGAAAATTAAAAAAAGAATGGTTTCAAAAGCATCGTCCTAACGGATTGAAGGTCGAAGACCTCTGGATAGGATCTAAGCGTAATCCGATTGAAGGAATGCTGACGATTTTTAGACATGATGATAATGCCTCGGTCTTTTATGGCAATCTTGGTGATAGTCCTAAGACATTTTTCTATCTTGATTATTCTCTCTTCGAAAGGCTGGTGTATAACCTTGTTGTGAATTTTGATGTTTTTGGGAACGTAGGTCATCAGTCGCTAACACGAATCTATATGGATCTTATTCGTATGGAGGCAGAGGAGAACTTCCTTTTGTTTATGCCACCTGAGATTAGAAAACCGATGCGTGATAGTTGGTATAAAGGAGTTCTTACTGAACTTAAGATGAAGTATATCTTTCCTAATATCTTAAATGATATGCCTGTTGATATTAATTATAAAGACCCACAAAACGCAAAGTTTGAGTTCTTAAGTATGATCAGACCTAATAAAGGTCAGGAGGTTAGAACGAGGGTTTTAAGGCAGGAAGAAGGACAGACGTTTGCTAATTATTTTCCTGAAGTCACTCTTGTTTTAGTGAAAGGGAAAAATAACAAAGTGGTTTCAATTATCAGAAATCGTGAGCATGCCAACATCTCTTGGATACTGGGTGAGGAGTATCGTCTGGCGCCCGAGGAAGACTCACTTCTTTTCTTAGACGGAGTGGCCGGGACTTATCCTGAACTATTTTTACTTGTGCCAGAGAATAAATATGACTCATTTCTAGAGTCGGTCAGCAGACTGAAAACCAAAGAGTCGTTTCAGGAGCTGATACGGAAGTATGAAGTGAGAAGAACAGAGAGAAGCTTCTGGTCTACCTATGATGACTTTAATCATCTCTTCAAGGCCAGTGACTTTTTAGAAAGTGGATATCTCGATTTAACAAGATATTCATTATAGAACTTCTTTATCGATATACTTGGAATTAAGCAGCCCGAGAGCTCCCATGTACTTGAGCTGAAACTTCATAGTAGAGCCGATGGGATATTTGTGTCTGGATTCACTTATATCGACTACGAGCATATCGGAGCTAGCACCAATGACTTTTACTTTAGGGTTATTAGGGATTAAGTACTGGGGCTGAACATCAAGAACACCAATATCTAAAATGGCCCTGCGGATAGTTTGGGAGCAATTATTTTTCTTAGAGTACTTTATGCCCTGAGGATTTGCTCTGACTTCTCCAAAGGGCTCAGATGGCTTTTCAGACACTTCGATAACTTGAGCTTCCAATTCAAAAGTAAAAGGAAACATTCCTTTAATCGTTTTATCATTAAAGAGATCAGCTCCAAAGAAGAGAGCTTCTCCTATCCTGAAATGATTAACCTTGGCCGGAAAAAATTGTTCTGATAGAAGAAGAGGAAGGGTGACCGTTGTTCCTCCAGAGATATATTTGATTTCTTTCTTAAATTTTCTCTCTAGCTTGTCCTTGTGCAAACATAAAATATTCAGTTTTTCAATCGAAGGCATTACACCATGGAGACAATTAAGATTACACCCAATGCCAATGACTTCAATATTTTCTAACTTCAATATCTTTGAATAAATCTCTTCAAGACTTTCACTCAGAATACCTTCTCTTAAATCCCCTAATTCTATCATGAGAATAACTTTGTGTGTTTTCGCTTGGGTTTGAGCTTCCCGTGAAAGCATTTTGATTATTTCATATTCTGTATTGAAGCTGATATCAGCGTATTTAACCAGACTTTTGATGATAGATGGTGAAGGAGGCTTGATATAGATAGTTTCAATTACAGGATTGATCTGTTTCACAGCTTTTAAATTCGAAATTCTTGATTCACAAATTTGATTCGGACCTAAATCAAGAACTTCCTTTAAGTATTTCTTATTACCGCATAAGAGTTTGGTAACTATTGATAATTCGGTTTCTGAATTTTTGAAAAGCTCTTTAAGGAAATGGTAGTTATGGCGAAGCTTGTCTCGATATAAGAAAAGTCTAGCCACGAGGATACCACCGCATTTCTTTATACTTACTGGTAAAACCAAGTTTGTTGTAAAGTTTGACAGCGGGGTTATCATACTCAACATGCAGAGCAATCGGAGCATTCAGATACTTTTGGATCTGTTCGATGAGCTGAGAGCCTATGCCTTGACCGCGTGAATTGGGATTAATGGCGATATACACAAGTAAGTATTCAGGAACAAATTGACCCATGTGGGTATTGGCGAGGAATACTACTCCTTGCATTTCTTTTTTGTCATTTTCAGCGACAAAGATATGTCCACCTTTCTCTGGATGGATAATATAGTCCAGGCAGGCCCTGATATCTGTTTCGGGATCTCTGTATTCTTCTAGAGAATGAAAAAGAAATGAAATTAACTGTTGTTGATAAGATGGATTGAGCAGCTCAATGTGAGATATCTTTCTATAAAAAGTGTTTGTTGCCAGCAAAACGTGCACCTCCATGAATTTTTTTTTATTACCGTAGTCAATTTCCATGGATGGTGCAAGTCTTGGCGCAAAATAATTAATAATGAATATCCATTCTTAATCAGAGCTTGGTCTTAGATAAAAAGGAATAAGATGGGTTAACAAGAAGTATTTGTCTTGTTAACTTTATCTTATGAATCTATTGCTTTATTTTTTACTCTTCTTGTTTTCATTACCAAGTTTGGCCTTCATCAACGTAGAATCAGTTCGCCAAATTCAAGGTAAAGGTTTTATAGGACGTTCTGCCTTGCAAACTTCGGGGCAACAGGGGAATACTGAAAAGTTCACTTCAGCTTTTACCACTATTGGTGCTTACCGACTTGAGAAAAATGAATGGCTGTATTCTGGAAATTATAAGTACGGAACAAGTGCTAAGGTAAAAGACACGAATGTTGGGATCGCTCATCTTCGTCATACGTGGGAATATGAGAAACCTCTCGCTTATGAAATGTTTGTGCAATCAGAATTTAACGAATTTAAAGATCTTAATTCACGTCATTTTTTTGGTGGAAACTTGAGGTATCGACTCAAACAGACGAAATCTTATTTTATATATTCAGGAATAGGGACTTTCTATGAATGGGAAGATTTTGTAGAAAATACTAAAGATAAAAATCATTTCCGTGGTAATTTATATTTATCTTATGTTCAAAATTTGAAGAAAAATATTTCGGCCTTTGCAACAATGTATTATCAGCCGCTTTTTACGAATACGGCCAATTATCGTTTAAGGTTTCAGTCGGGGCTAGATGTTAAACTGACTAATATTCTAAGCATTGGGATTAGTTTCAACGTTAACCACGATACTGGTGTACCTAAGAATGTGAAGCAGACTGATATCGACTACCTCGTGGGCTTTGGGGTCACTTATTTTTAGAGGATAATATGAAGAGAGAGGCGCAGGAGAAAATTAGTGAGCTTTTTCAAAAAATGAAAGAGACGAGTTCCTATGAAGCCAATCTCTCTTTATTAGAAGAGGCCCATCTTCATTCTCAGCCTTATGCCTATCTTCATCTTCTTGTTCATTGGGAAATGTTTAAATTGGCCTTGAGGCATGGAGTGCGGGAAGAAGTGATAGGGCAGGTTCCTCGCTTAATTCTGGCCATACCAGGTTCATTATTTGGTAAGGCTCCGAAGGGAAACATCGGCTCGACCAAAATGGGGATATTTGAAGTCAGGGAGGATTAATGCAATTTTCTTTCTTTGATAAAAAGCGAGAAATATTAATTGATCATGACGGCATAGTTGAATATTATCCACAATTCTTCGATGCCTCAGAAGAGCTATTTCAAAAGATGATAACAGAAGTAAAATTTTCTCAGAACACAATTAAGATGTGGGGAAAAGAGCTTTCGCTTCCCAGACTAGAAAGCTGGTTTGGAGAAAAGGCATATACTTATTCAGGGCTCACTCTTAAGCCTAATCCATGGACTCCTTCGATCTTTCTTATGAAAGAGCACATTGAAAAGAATCTCTCTCAACATTTTAATTCCTGTCTCGTAAATTTATATCGAACGGGTGAGGATTATGTTGGACCTCATGCAGATGATGAGAAAGAATTAGGAGCTGAACCTTGTATTGCTTCTGTTTCGTTGGGTGCTTCAAGAAAATTTTTGATGAAGCATCGGTATGAGAAAGATCGACAATGTGAAATCTTACTCTCATCAGGAGATTTACTTGTTATGAAAGGACCCTTTCAGCATTTCTGGGTTCACTCTCTTCCTAAGATGAAAAAAGAAATGAACCCCAGAATTAATTTAACTTTCCGAACTATTTATTAGAGATGATCTTTAATGTAATTGAATGCGATCTCAAGGAAAACCTTAAGTTTTAGCGGCATGAATTTCTGTGCCGGATAGATCAAGAATAATGGCCTTGAACCCAATTTCCATTCAGGAAGTAACTGTACCAGATCTTTTTTATTTTTGATCTGACTTGCACAGTGAGGAAGAAGGGCAATCCCTTGATGAGTCATCGTTAATCTTTCCGCCGCATGTAAATCATCGACAGACAATTTTCCGTCGAGAGCAACTTTTTGTTTTTGCCTGCCATTCGTGAAGATCCACTCATCTTTTCCGATAGGATTGAAGCGAATGCAGCGGTGATTTTCCAAATCCTTTGGATGCTTAGGAGTACCATGAGCTTTCAGATACTGAGATGTCGCAAAAGGTATAAAATAAACATCACCCAATTTTTTTGACATTAAGGATGAATCTTTAAGCTCTCCAGCGCGGATGGCAACATCAACGCCTTCAGCGATGAGATCAATCGCTTGATCTTTCAAAATTAGTTCAATACTCACTTTAGGATATTTTTTGCTCATCTCTAGAATGACTTCTGGAAGAAGCAATCCTCCTAAGTAAACAGGGGCCGTAATTCTCAGTAGGCCCTGTGGCTCATGCTGATCCATAGTGACTTCATTTTCAGCATGAAGAATTTCATCTATACCTTTGAGACATTTCTCATAATAGAGACCACCAGCAGATGTTAGCTTTAATTGGCGCGTCGTACGCTGAATAAGTGTAACCCCAATGCGCTTTTCTAAAGAAGCAACTTTGGCACTGACAGTCGAGATAGGGATATTCAGCATCTTTGAAGCCTTGGTAAAGCTTCCTGCCTGAATAACTCTGATAAAGATATGAATTTCGTTAAAATCGATATTTTGCATTTTCCATCCTGCTAGAAAATCTTTTTTGAATATTTATAGTTATAATAATTTTGAAACCTCGATATAGTCAATGAGTCTCAAAAGTTAAAAAAAGGAAAGTTGTATGGAACAAGATCTCATTCTTAAAGGAAATGTTAGAGATTTAGGTGGTTTTGCTGTCGTGAGATCAATTCCCCAGGCCAAACGCCGTCATGTCGGCCCCTTTGTTTTTCTCGATCATATGGGACCAATGAAAGTAGATGAGTATCATAAACTAGATGTTCGTCCCCATCCGCATATTGGTCTTTCAACTGTAACTTATTTGTTGGAGGGACGAGGACACCATCGTGACAGTCTTGGTTCAGATCAAGTCATTTCACCGGGAGATATTAACTGGATGACTGCAGGACGAGGAATTGTTCATTCGGAAAGAACTCCTTGTTCAGAGATTGAAGCTAAAAATAGATCTATCCATGGAATTCAAGTTTGGGTCGCATTGCCGGTGGAGCATGAGGAATCGGAACCTGCTTTCTTTCACTATCCAAAAGATCAAATTCCCAAATTTCGTATCAATAACTTCTTTGATAGCTCGCTTCTTATTGGCTCTTATGGTGAGAATACTTCACCAGTTAAAACTTACTCACCAACTATCTTTATGGAGTTGAGTGCTAAGAATTCAGGAGTGACGACTGTTTCTTTTAAAGATGAAGAAATCGGCATTTTTCTAGTGAAGGGAAGTGCTAAGATCAATAATCAAGCACTAGCTGTTAATGATATTATCATCGTGAAAGATCCTTCACATATCGAATTTGATTTATCCGAAGAATCTCAGTTCATCGTCATCGGTGGATCTGCTTTTAAAGAACCAAGATATATTTGGTGGAATTTCGTCTCCTCTAGTAAAGAGAGAATCAGAGAAGCGGCAGCTCTCTGGGAGAAACAAGAAATGGGTCAGGTTCCTACGGAAACAGATTTTATTCCACTTCCAAATATCCCATTGCCTTAAAAAAAGAGATGGAGTAACCGATTTCTCGGTTACTCCGCTCCTTCAATCAACGATAGATTTCCCATCTTACCGCTTTCAAAATCTTTAAAGGCCTGAGCAATTTCAGCTTTAGTGTTCATCACAAATGGCCCATAACCAACAATCGGTTCTTCAATAGGTTCACCACCCATAAAAAGAATTTTAGAGTCAGCTTGAGCAGTGAAGGTAAGTTCATCCCCATTGCGCTGGAATAGCCCCAAATCGGCATTCTTTAAGCTATTGCCATCCTCAGTGAGGATCTCACCATTAAGGACAAATAAGCTCGCTGTTTGGTCAGCAGGAACTTTTAGAGTAATCGTATCATGGGCCTTAACTCGCAAATCCCAAAGGTTAATAGGGGAAAAAGTTTTGGCCGGTCCTTCAACATCATCGAAAGATCCTGCAATAACTCTTAAGAAGCTTCCTTTATTCCCTAATAGGTATCGAGGAATAGAGTCATCTTTTAAACCCTGATAGCGGGGCGAATGCATTTTAAAAGCGGCCGGAAGATTGACCCATAATTGGATCATTTCAAAGTCTCCGCCTTTTTGAGCAAAGTCTTTTCCATGAAATTCCTCATGAACAACTCCTGAGGCTGCACTCATCCATTGCACGTCACCTGGTTTAATTACTCCACCTCCTCCAGAGGAGTCGCGATGCTCTACTTCACCAGAGTAAACGATCGTCACCGTTTCAAAGCCACGGTGAGGGTGTTCTCCTACGCCACGTCTTTTAGTGGTTGGAGAAAATTGTGTCGGTCCTGCATAATCCATTAAAAGAAATGGAGTCATGAGTTTTCCGTGTTCCATGTAATTAAAAACAGATCTTACAGGAAAGCCATCTCCCACCCAATGTGGAGTATCTGTTCTTTGTTTGAGAATAAGTTTTTTCATAATAACCCCCTTTGGTTGATCTAGGGTTATTTTAGAACAAATGGCATTTCTTGATTAGATAGGACAATTGGGAAGGACTTTCTAATAGGCCAGATAATAAATGGGAGTGGATTTCTTAATCCACTCCCAAAGAACTTTAGTCGTTTAGGAGTTCAGTAATACGAGCATATTGCCCATTGAAGCTCTCAGCGCGGGCCATATTCCAGATAAAATCAGGGCGATCGCTAGAAATCCAACTTCCACCAACAATATTACCGCTAGCATCAAGATCAAGATTGTACTCATATTTACGAGTCACATTGATATGGTCTTCAGTCCCATTAGTTGGGTACCAGCTATTCTTTTTGATTTCCATTACGTAGGTCACTTCATTACGAATACGAACTTGTCGTGCTACCGAGCGAGAAGAAACAAATTCTTCACCAACGATTTTAGCATCGTATTTAATAACGGCGTGATTCCAAACGGCACGTCCTTTCTCCAGATCAGCAATGAAACTGGTATTTTCCAGACCAACTTTATTACCAAGAACTAAGTGGAAAGCTCCTGCATTGAAATCATTGCTGCAACCTGGGCCAATACCTGTCATACAACGTCTGCCCATTTGATTTGTGGTCGGTACTTTGTGGTGATAAGCATAGTAGTAGCTCACGAGTGCTTTGATGTCTGAAGAGCCAAAAGGAATTGATAAACCTTCTGGGTTTTTTAATGTTTTAGGAAGCGGTTCATTGTGAACAATAGAAGCAGGAGACCAACCATTACAGATACCCCACCAAAGAGGATCATTACTTTTTGCTCGTGAAGAAACTTCTGCTTTTAACGGATAGTGATAGTTACCATTGAGTAGATCAAATTTTTCAGAAGGGGCCAGAGTTGCCAGCTCTTCTGAGGTCATCTTAAGAACTTGTTCGCGATTTGGAGAAACAGTATCAAATCCTTTTTGATCAGGAGTGTTCCAGCGCTTATTGATTGAACCCTTTCTGTGTGGCCAGTAATCGTTTGCCCAGTATTTGTCAGAGTCATCTAAATTGGCATTAAGAGGAAGCTGATTAAAGCGATATTCCTGCACACTCATCAGTCTTGGATCTGAGCCCGGAGACCAGCGATCAGCGAGAGCAGACAAGCTGAGAGAAGATAACAATAGGTATACAAAGATATTCATCTTGAACTCCAAAAAACTAAAAATTGAATGTTGTTGGTTACCTTAAGGACAGGTGAGTTGAGAACTTAATTTGAAGGGGATGCTGCTTTGCGTTTGTAAAAATAACAGGGTAGGAGTTTGAGCTCCTACCCGAACGAATTTATTTAGTAGCAGGTTTTACGAATTTAAGGGTCATACGGTCACTTTCACCAATGGCCATGTATTTTTCTTTATCAGTTTCGCCACCTTTAAGACTAGGAGGCAGAGACCATACACCATGTGGGTGATTCGCCTTATCTTTAGGGTTAGCATTCACTTCATTCTTACCTTGTAGTCTGAATCCTGCTTTCTCAATCATCTTGATCACATCTTTTTCAAGCATGTAACCACTCTTCGGATCAAATTTAATTTTTGGATTAGCTCTGTGTTCAACTACACCTAGTACTCCACCTGGCTTTAAGACTTTGAAGATTTGTTTAAAAGCTTCTTCGATATTCTTTTGTGGTAACCAGTTATGAATATTTCTAAATGTAAGAACGAGATCTACAGAGTTGTCAGGACCTAAAGCAATTTTCCCTCCTGGGGTGAAGACAACTGTTTTAGATTTAATTTCTGGGTGTTTGTTGAACCATTCTTTTCTTGGGATTGTGTAGCCACGAGGATCCTCAGCTGGTTCAGCAATAATGTATTCACCTTTTTCATTTAAGTAAGGCGCAAGAATTTCAGTATACCACCCGCGTGATGGAGTAAGTTCGATTACACTCATTTCAGGTTTAAGACCAAAAAATTCTAATGTTTCATGAGGGTGGCGATAATTATCACGAAACATGTTTTGGGTTGAGCGATAGCTGCTAGTGAGTGCTTCTTGAAGAGTTTGAGGAGTTTTATTCCCAACATTTTTTTGAGTAGTGCAACCACTAAAAGAGAACAGCAGTAGCGTGGTGATAAATAGTTTCATGACAGATCCTTTTGTTATGTACTCTCAAGCATCATAACAGAAAAGGATAAGGGACATGTAGTGTCAATAAATGCCGATCAAACTGATAAAGTAAGAGAGAAGGTGAGAAGCTTTAGCGCTTCCCACCACCAAATTTGAGAGTTGCGTAATAGGTGCTGTCTTCGAATTTTCCTTCGATGGGAACTTGTGCTTGAAGGCCAACTGAGACTTTCCCAACTCGTTCGAGTGAGAAATGTTTTTCACCTTGGACGAGAACATAATCTTCGCGCCAACCTTGCCCACGATCATAGACTTGATACATAACGGAGCCAGAAGAATTGGTTCTCTTATCAAAGACACTGGTTGCAACCGTATAGTTATTTTCATGATATGAGAAATTAGATTGGGCCTCCAGGGTCATGACATAGTTTGGAGTTTTGTAACCAGCTCCTGCATTAAAGGAAGTGGTATTTTGAAATACTCCCACACCGGTACCTGTATACTCTGTACTTCCAAGGTTTCTAAAACCAAGATCTGTCGTTGCTCCTGTCCAGAGAGCGAAGCGATCATTTTCATACTGAACTTGTCCGCCGACTTTCCCTGAAACATTAGAGACAAATGCGTCCGTTTTTTTTCCTCGTGATTCATTGTCGACTCGATAGAACTCACTAGATCCGACAATCAGAGGACGAATAGTGATCTTCGCATTTGGGCCACGCTCAATTTCAAACTTCGGGCTGTAGCCTGATTCCATTTGGAAATAGAGGATTGTCTGCTCCATCACTTGCGGTTTTTTTTCCACCAACATCTACTTCTTTTTTATTATCCACATAGGCAGCACCCATGCTGATATAAACTGTTTCTCGATTCAGCAATTGCTTATGAGAGATGGCCGCACCTGTCGCTTTTTCGCCGGAAGTGGTCTGAGTAGTAAAAAGATTACCCGTGAAAGCTCCGAACTGAGCTTCAAGTCTTAGAACATCGGGAAGATAATCAGGGGAGGAGATCGTTCCGCCGGCCACCGCTTTGATGATGTTACCGAGTTCTGTTTTACGAGAAGAAACTAGTTTTCCATCAGCATCATAAGTATAGTACTCAAGCCCGACATTTAAGTTTGAAGGATTTAATTCGGGCGCAACGCCACCTTTTTCATCAGTAGAGTAAAGATCCGACCAGTTGATGGTATAAAGCTCACCCTTTGAATCTCGGATTGTGACTATTTGGTGTCCAGAATCTTCAGTTCGATAAGACTGTATTCCTAATTGTTTTTTATCAAATCCACAGCTCATTAAGAATTGAGTAACGGTAAGAGTGGCATCCCGACAAACTCCCGAGACTGCATCCCTTTGTCCATTGGCCTGAAAATTCAGGGCCTGCCACTGATCTTCTGGCTTAACGACCGCACCACTCTTTCGATCATAGTCGTAGATTCCGCTGAGCTTAGATCCTAAATGAGAAGCAAGTTGGATTTTTTCCATCTCAGTCTTTGACTGGCAAAGATTTTTGATCGCAGCTACTCGATCGTTATGGCCATTGAATTGAGTTTTAATAAGAGCATTTAAATCTTTTTGTAATTGAGGATTAACGTCCTGCCATTTTTTTTGAAATGAATTTGGTGGACCACTTAAGCTTGTCATCACAGCAAATTTGAGTTGCTTATCTGGCTTTTGAAAAGGAAGGGTGTAGGAGTGTTCAAGCCTCTTATAGTCATCAATACAGTCTTTATCATTTCTGGCCATGGCCACATACTTAGGATGATCGGTGGCCACCGACATGAACTCGACAAGAGGTTTAATATCTTTTGGAATTTCTGCAGAGGTATTGGCCAAAAGAATAGATGGAGACATCGCTAGTAATAAATAAATTCGCACACTCATACCTCAAGATTAGGTTCAGCTACTTATCGGTATCTGATTAAAAAGCTTTAGTAAGGGTGTGCTAAGCCCTGAAAATGTTTCGCTAAGCCTGGGTTTATTCATCTATACTTGAGGCTTAAGTTTGAGGAGCCTATGAAATTTGTTTTACTATTTTTGCTGTTTGTCTCTACCACGGCCTGTGCACAGACGACCCCTTATAAAAGAGGTCAGTGGCTCAATCGCTGGGCCGATACTGATAAAAATTGTCGCAATACCCGTGATGAAGTTCTTCTTGCTCGAAGTCTTGAGACAGTAAAATTTAAAAATACCAAGGGATGTAAGGTTGAGTTCGGAAAATGGGCCGACTTTTATCACAACAGTTTTTATACCAGTGCTCGTGAAGTTGATATCGATCATGTGGTACCTCTTTTTGAAGCCCATAAAAGTGGCGGAGCTGAGTGGAGTCGCGATAAAAAAAGAACATTTGCAAATGACATTGAAAATTTGGTGATAACGGGAAAGCGCACCAACAGACAAAAAGGTGCTAACACTCTTAAAACATGGCTACCAGTTGAGGCCGAGTATGCCTGCCGTTATTATCAGCAGTGGATGAAGGTTAAAAAGAAATATGATCTTGTGATCAGTGAAGATGAAGTGAAATCTCTTGATACAACGAAGTGTCGTTTCTAGAAAAGGAAGCAAGACCTTCAGGCCTTACTTCCGAATAAATTAAAGTCGTCTTGTAAACGCGCGATAAGAAAAGTTTACTTCACTCGTACTGAACTGAGTTTTTACTGTTCCGTAATCCTCTAAGTTTCGAACATGAAGTGGGAGACGATAAAACATATCTGATCTCACAACAAAACAATGCTCGCTACCATTTCTATTATTGCGATAAAAACGATAAGTCGAGGATGGACAACTTCGTTTTGATCGAATGAAGATGTCAGTCCAGGTTTTTATGTGAAGTGGCATACTGGCATAACGTCTATCAAAAATATGTTCAACATTATTTCCATATTCTGATATGAGGGCCGAAGGAGAAACGTGGAACCACCAATTGTAGCGATATGCTCTGATGTAAGTATTGGTGAAGAATAGGAAAGTTTTTGTCGAGTTAAGACCATGCTTCTTCCATTCTTCATACGCCCATACATGCGCTCGATCGGTACACTCAGTTTGGCTCTTGTAACTTCTGTTCATTCCACGCCAGATTGTCAAAGCTTGAGACCAATTAGGGATAACAGTCGGAACCATTTTATTAGTATCATTCAGGTTGATGAGGTCCTCTGAACTCTCTTCTTGAAAGTTTTCATCTTGAGGCAAAGTAATCAAAGATTGAATTGTCAGACGATCATCCACTTCAACTTCGATCTTTTGTCCTTCTAACCCCATTAAGTTTTGAATCCCATCAATATCTTTCTCATCAACAAAAGCTACCCGGCCATTCATAAATCGAATAAAAGTTTCTTCACCGTTTTCGCCTCTCTCAATGGAGTATACAGTGTCTTGAATTGTGTCTGCCCAGCACACTGAAGAGAGGAGAGTGAATATCGCGAGTAATAATAACTTTTTCATACAATCCCCCTTATGTTTGTACTACCCAATGAAGTGAGTCCGTATCAGACTGACGGCCCGAACTTAGCTCAAGTTGATTCCATTTTTTGACAATCTCGCTGCCAAGCGCTGAAGCTGATTGTGGATTTTGTCCTGTGATAATTCGTCCATCGACAACTACTTTTTCACTGAAATTACTGCCGCCTTCGAAGATAGCACCTCGTTCTCTTAATCGAGTTTCTAAAAGAAAGGGAACGACATTCTCTTTTCCTACCGCTCGTTCTTCTTCATCTGTAAAAGAATTTATTTTCTTATCCTTGATAAGATATTCTCCATCCGTCAGTTTTACTGAGGTAAGAGCAGCAGGGCCGTGACAAACAGCTGCTATAATTCCGCCTTTCTCGTAAATGCTTCGGGTGATTTCATCAATATTAGGGTTATCAGGAAAATCCCACATCGTTCCATGCCCACCAGCAAAGTAGATCACTTGGTATTGATCGGGATTTACTTCTCTTAAGGCCATAGTCTCTAGTGCGTTGGCAATTTTTAGTTTATCAATAAAAGACTTATTTTCAGGATCATCCAACTGAATGCTTTCCTGATCAATTAAAGCTTCACCACCACTGGGGCTGGCAAATTCAACTGCAAAACCTGCATTGATGAGCGGCCAATAAACGTGACTGACCTCGCTTAAGTGCCAACCGGTCTCTTCTCCCGTGTCTCCTAATTGACTGTGTCCGGTGACTACAATCAATGCTTTATATTTCATGCAAGTACCTCCTGGTAACCAGTTAAGGGACTTATTTTACTCATTAAAGGGAAAGGGTTGAAAGGTTCTCGGCTTCTTGACCTAAATCTGTTTCTTAACTGTTTTAATTTGTTGGCCCACTGAGAAGAAATCTTCTCAGTGGAGTTCCTGTTCAGTGACAGGATTGCCTTTGGGCTTTCTGAAAGTTTTGAGAATTTTTCCATTTTCAAGAACAACAATATTAGTAGCAAGTCTCAAGGTTTCAATTCGGTGAGCAATGAAAAGAGTTGTCCTGCCGTGAAAAAGAAGTCCTACGTTTTTAAGCCACTCTTCTTCGGTCAATTGATCAAGGTTGGCAGTGGCCTCATCGAATACTAAGAGTTTTGGGTCTTGAAGCAAAGCACGGCAAAGAAGCAGAAGCTGTTTTTCTCCTTGAGAAAGAGGAAGAGTTTCCGCTTTGACGATCATATCAAGTTTGTCTTCAAAGCTTGCGATCTTTTCCTGAAGTCCTACAAGTTTTAGGCGATCCCAGATCAACTCATCGCTAATTTCCTCATTCCACATACGAAGGTTTTCGCGAATGGTATCAGTAAAGACAAATAGGTCTTGAGAGACGTGACTGATCCATCTTGCTCGGCGGGTAGAGTTAAGTGAAGTCAGGTCTTCTTCGCCCCAGAGAATTCTTCCCGAATTAATGGGATAGAGTCCAAGCATCAGTTGAGCAAGTGTTGTTTTCCCAGATCCTGTTCTTCCCACTAGTGCGGTTACTTCACCTTCAGGAATAGTTAGATTAAAATTCTCGAAGAGATAGGTATCATAGCGGTATGAAAAGAAAATGTTTTCAAAAACAATATTTCCTTGGGGAGCAGGAGCTAAATCTTTAGGAGCTTCAAGAACTTGCTTAATATTTTCTGGAAGAAGACCACGAAGTCTTTTAACTGATCCGAGTGCTGTTACCATCATGTTGAGCTTTTCAGAAATCTCAATAAAAGGGCCGAAGATAAGTCCCACGTAAGTGAAAGAGGCAATCATATTTCCGATGGTCATTGAACCATTTTGAAAATTGAAAACACCAAGGGTAATCACTGAGGCATAGGTAATTCCCATGATAAAAACGTGAGTAGAAGAAAAACTTCCCCATGTAAGGATATTTCGAATGGTGAATCCTGAAAAAATATCCTGAAGTTTACTATGCCTTTCACTCCATTTCTCAGAGAGATCTTGAGAGTGAAGAATAGCAAGGTTATTCATCGTATCGGCCGTATGGGAAGAGAGGCGAGAAAGAAGATTTCGCTGATCTCTTCCCCAACGCATTTGTGCCTGGGAAACATTGAGCATAAAGATCGTGAGTGGCAAAATCATTAACGCCACAATAAGCGCAGCCCCTGGTGAGATGGTGAACATGAAGAGAGTCGCACCGATAATAAGGGCAAAATCAGCGATAACAGTGAAAAAGTTGGCGGTGAAGAAAGATGAAAGATTAGTAACATCATTCACACAGCGACTGATTAACTTACCTGAAGCGTTCTGATCAAAGAAGGCCATCGGAAAGCGACCTAGTTGGTAGAAAACATCAGATCTTAATGTCTTGGTAATATTTTGACCGCATTTAGTGACAATCCACTTATAGGAGATGTCTGCGATAATTTTAAAAATAATGGCCCCAACAAAAATGCTGGCCCAGAAAGTGAAAGGAGTGATCTGCTTAACTAAAACATCATCAATGATCTTAGCAATAATTTTTGGCAATGAGATGCGAATGAAAGTCGCAATGAAAAAGAAAGAGAGAGCGAAAAATAATTTCTTCCTCATCGGATAAATCCAAGGGAAGAGCCATTTAATATCTTTTGCTACTCCATCCCATTCGTGGGCCTTGGAGAATTGGAGACTAAAAGGACGAAAGTGATATTTTTTTTCTTCGTGTTCACGAAGTTCTAAATCAATCATGGGACCTCTGGCTTTTGACTTTCTTTTTCGTCTTGAGAAAGAGTTCGGAAAAGTTCATGATCTTTTCGAATATCTTCAAAACGTCCGCTTTTCACAATTCGACCTTTTTCGAGAACAATGATTCGATCAAAATTCTTCAGTGAACTCAGTCGGTGTGTTGCAAGAACGAGAATCGCTTCTTTATTAAGAGTTCTAAGGGTATTAATAATTTTTTTCTCTGTAGCGGGATCAAGCGCACTGATGGCATCATCCCAAAGATAGATCTTTCCACTTGAATGGAAGGATCTAGCAATAAGTGTGCGCTGTTTTTGGCCACCTGAAAGATTGACTCCCTTTTCACCAATCTGAGTACTGAGTTCTTCAGGCAAGCGTTTTACATCCACTGCCAGGTCAGCTTTTTCTAGAGAATTCCACATATCCTTCGAGTGAAATTTTTTTCGAGGAGAAATATTCATTCCCAGAGTACGGCTAAATATCTGAGGTGTTTGTGGGATGTAAGAAATGATCTTGAGCAGGCTATTCCGTCTTAATTGATCATAGGAAACTTCATTGAACTGGAATTGATCAAATTTAATCTGATCTGTTTCCCAAAGTCCTGCCAGGGCCTGGAGCAGAACTGTTTTCCCAGAGCCGACAGTGCCGACGAGTGCGATATGTTCACCCTTTTTAATTTCTAGGTTGATATCACTAAGAAGTTTTCTGCCATCAACAGCGAAAACATTCAGGTTTTGAAGTTTAATTTTTTCAATATCATCTGATAGGTTGATAGAACCGTCTTTTTTACCGGATAAAGAAGTAATTTGATGAATTCTTTTCGCTCCGTTATTTGCCTGCTGATAGAGATCCATAATGTATCCAATGCTCATAAGGGGCCAGGCGAGTTTATCTAGAAGTTGAATCGTAACAGTCAGCGCTCCTAAGCCTTGTGCCATAGAACTGTGACCTTGCCAGGCAAGCACTAGTACTGCAAAGTAGCCGCACTGAAGAACTAGCTGGAGAGTAGAGTCTAGACCCAATTCCCATTTTGAAACATTTAACTGTTTTGAGAGAAGAGAGTTGAGAAGATAGTCATATTTTTTTCTTCTAACTTGAGTAAGACCTTCTGTTCTGAAAAATCGCACGCCTTGAGTTTCTTCAAATACAAATTGTGAGAGATTTCCCAGTTCTTTGGAAATGGCCTCAAAACCTTTTTCAATAGGTTGATGAACAATAGAGACAACAATAATTAAAAGAGTGAAGGGAAGAAGTACCCAGGCAGCAGCAGTTCCTAAAATGTAGAATAGGGTGATGGGAATGAAAATCATGTAAGCAAGAGAGTCAAAGAAGACAAGAATCCCTGGGCCCATGAACATTCTGAGATTACTTAATTCCTGGGATAGAGAACTGACCACATCTCCCGTTTTTAAATGAGAGACTTTGATAAAATTGGATGAGAGTAATTTTTCATAAGCTTCCTGTCTTAATTCCTGCTCGATATGACGAGAAGGAATCATCAGGAGAAAGCGCCATCCCATTCTCAAAAGAGCGATCAGGAAATAACAGCCAATGAGTGCAAATGAATAGGGAAGAACATCAAAGTTTTGATGATCTTTCTGTACTTGATCGGTAATATCTTTAACAAGCAGGGCCGGCAGCATATCAACAGCATCAAGAAGGATGACAGAGACAATTCCACCAGAATAGCTCCATTTTCTGCGAGCAATAAGGGATTTTAGAAATTGAAGGAAGGAAAATTGATCATTCATAGATTGAATGATTATACTTTGCCTTCTAGCGAGAGGGAATATCTTTCAAAAAAGATAGTTATCGGTAAGCATTAAACGCATCGATGTATCTTTGAGAAACTCTTTGAGAGTTATAGATGATCCACTGTGCCTTAATTCCCCCGACACTTTGCAAGCGAGATTGATGGAACTTCGCCATGATAAAAACCTGGTAACTAAGAAGCTTAAACCGATCTTCTGCATTTAATTTTCCCAGATCGATAAAGTCATCGGCACGTGTTCTTGTTAAAAATAGTGTTTGATCAAAATATACATAACCGTAGTAGTCAGGAAATGTGCCCCAGATGAATTGGGGAGTCGCACTTCTTGCAGGATCTTGCTGCACACCTGTCCAAGCAACCGCTGGAGAGACTTGCTCTTTGAATTCGATCAACTCTCTATGGCCGTTAGCACTCTTAACAATAAGCCAGTATCTTTTAAGTCCGCCACTGCCACCATCGCTCTTGGTATATGAGGCAATATCTAGGATCTCAAGACCCGGAACTTGTCCTTTGAGGGCCGTTATGATTCTTTGCTTTTCAGATTTTCCAAGCGGTTCTAGATTTTCTCTGCTCAAGAATTTATCACCATCAGTATTTTTCTTTAAATTCTTTTCGTTGGCACGGATAAGATCGGGAAGTTTAAAATTAAATTTCTCCTGCTTATTCCCAGCGGCATAGGCTTCAAAGAGATGAGCAAGTTTTTCAAAGTCATGATCGGAAATATCAGTGAGTTTCAAGGCCGCAAAGTAGCGGAGTACATCTAGTCCAATAGGACAGTTACCTGAATCATCAATGTCATTGAAGACATAATAAGGGATTTTATTGAATGAAATAAAACCAAAGTTTTCTGGGTGAGCATCTCCCATACATGTTCCTGCTGTATTGAGATGACCTTTGATCTGTGTTTCTGAATAGAAGGAATTCACATAAGAGCGGTAAAAGAGCAGAGGGCGCTCAAGGGATAATTGAAATTTTGTCTCAAAAGTAGCTTCATCCAGATGAGCATAGCTTGCCCTTAAGAACTTTTTCTCAAGTTTTTTGTTTCTAAAACTTACAGTCTCCAGCTCAGTATCGCTGGAAGGTGAACGGAACGAAGAGCATGATGAACTAAGGAGTAGGGCCACTAAGAGATATTTCATGGGGTACTTATCGGCAAAAAAGGTTACGAGTTTAGTCGGAAATGAGACAGGTAGGCAAAGATTAAATTATTAATAGCTTAGCCCTGTTTTGAGATAGAATGAAGGTATCCCAAAATTATTTCAAGGATGGAACAATGATGAATGGGTCATTTACTGGGTTTACTCCACCGCCACATGCCTCTACTTCAAATCAGCCCGAGTTTAATTTTACCAGCGAGAAGCCAAAGCGCGATCCGGTTGTTCTGGAAGCTTTTTCATTATCAGTATCTCTCTTAGAAACGAAGAAAATTTGTGATGAATACACCAAGAAAGGCTTTCTAGGAAAACTTTTCGGGGCTCCTTTGGCCATCACAAAAATAATCGACCTCAATACCCAATTGAATGAAAGAATTCTTATTGTAAACCGCAACGGAATTAAAATTCATGCGGCACTAGAAGACTTAACGACCGATTTTGAACAGCTGGATAAAGACTTAAAAGAATCTAAGGACCAGCTCAAAGATCAGTTAAAGGAAGTGGAAAGAAAGGCAGGTGAGCAGCAGAATGATCATGCTCTTCGTGACCGTATTTCCTCGATGGAAATTGAGCAGCGTCAACTGAAACTGGCCATTGGGCAGATGAGAAACGCTGAGGATAATAGTCCAAAACCTTATCTTTGGTTTATTGGGGCCATTGTTGTTAATATCCTTGTAACTTATGGAATTGTGAATAGTTTCAATTAAAATTGATTGGTCCAATCATTACAAGTTTGTCATGTTGGACCAAATATCTGCTCTTACTCAGACTTATCGGTTATAACAAAGTATGAGAGTTTTAGTCGTTGAAGATGATAAAAAAATTCGTGATTTTATTGTAAAAGGTTTGCAGGAAAACCAGTGTCAGACTTTTACTGCTGATGACGGAATCTCTGCACTCGAAATCTTATCGCTTGAGAAATCAATCGATATCATCGTGCTTGATGTGATGATGCCACGAATGGATGGACTCACATTTCTTCAGACAATTAGAAAAAATGGAGAATCCATTCCTGTGATTATCCTTAGTGCTAAAAGATCGGTTGAAGAAAAAGTCGAAGGATTAGAATACGGAGCAGATGATTACTTAGAAAAACCTTTTTCTTTTTCTGAGCTGTATGCACGAATGCAGGTCATTCATAGAAGATATTCTAAAGAACCAATCAAGGTTATTAATGAACTCAGCTTTAAAGATCTAAAACTTAATCTCATTTCCCGCGTGGCCACTCGAGGTAATGAAAACATTGAGCTCCAAGCTCGTGAGTTTGCTCTTCTTGAGTACTTTTTGAAAAATCCCGGTAGAGTCATCACTAAAACTATGATCTTAGAGAAAGTGTATGGTTACCATTTTGATACCCAGACAAATGTGGTTGATGTCCTGGTACATCGACTTCGCTCTAAGGTTGATGCAGGAGAAGATAAAATCATACATACTGTCAGAGGTGTAGGATATGTTCTTAAAAATTAATTCAATCAGAACTCGTCTTATCTTCTACTCTGTAGGATTAGTCCTCTCATCTCTTTTTATTGTCTCCGCTTTTTTCTATTTTTCTTTGTCCCACTCTTGGAGAAAACAGGACATTATTCATCTCAAAGATCAGGGCCAGTATCTTTATCACCTCTATCAGCAGGGTAGGCTTAATTCATCTATTATTGATGAGCAGTTTCTGGTGATTATATTTAATGATAAAAAAAGAGTTTTTGAATATTATCCAGAAACACTATCTCCTCATTTTCGCTCAGATGAGAAAATAAATGAAAATGAACTGATGCTCATCAGAACTCAAAGTGATGATTTTTATTACTCGAAGGGTGAGAAAACAATCCTTCTTCTGGACGGAGATGAAGCGGATGATTTATGGGAGCAGTGGGAAGCGAGGATTACTCAGTATCTTATTTCAAAAGATTTAAAAGCGCTGGCCACTTTTGTCGATGATGATTTTTTTGAAGTCTATACCCAAGTTATGCCTGATGGAGGAAGAATTGCAGTTGGTAAGTTTGCAGAAGAAAGAGAAGAGAAACTCTCTGATCTGCGCTACCTTGCTTTAACTTCATTTATTCCCTGTCTGATCGTCACAATCCTTCTCAGCTTTTTAGTGAGTCGCTCATTCTTAAACCCCATTGAAGATCTGATAGAAGTGATCAAAAAGAATCAAAAATCATCACAAGGACTTAAAGCAGTCTTGAGTGGACGAGGAGATGAAATTGATTTGTTAAAAAAAGAGTTCAATTACCTTTTAGATAATAATGAGAAATTAGTAAGAACGCTAAAAGAAACCTTGGATAATGTCGCTCACGACTTAAAAACACCTCTGACTCATTTTAGAATGAGTGCAGAGAGTGCGATGAATGAAGATAATCCTGATAAATTGAAGGATGCCTTGGGCGAAGGAGTTGAGGCAAGTGATTTTATTTTAAGACTTTTAAAAAGTTTAATGGACATTCAGGAAGTAGAGTCAGGAACACTCTTTTTAAAAAAGGAAGAAATCGCTCTTGATCAGCTAATTGTTGATGTTTCTGAAGTGTTTAGTTTTGTAGCAGAAGAAAAAAATATCAAAATAAAATTAAACATTGAAAAGCTTTCTCTCTGGGCCGATTATTCAAAAATGTTTCAAGCAGTCTCTAATCTGGTTGATAATGCGATTAAGTTTTCTCCCCAGAATTCTGAAGTCATCATAAGTCTTTCTAAAATTGATGAAATGGCCGTTATCAGTGTTAAAGATCAGGGAATGGGGATTCCAGAGGAAATCATTTCTCGCATTTGGGAGAGACTTTTTCGAGGAGAGTCTAGTCGTCAATCTCGTGGTGCTGGTATTGGGCTTTCGCTGGTAAATGCCTATATTAAGGCCCATGAGGGAACTGCTACAGTTAAGTCAACTGAAGGCCTGGGCAGTGAGTTTATCCTTACATTACCAATCTGTAATAAAGTGGAAAGGATCTCGTAATATTTCTTCGGTAGAATGATTTTATCAAAACCGAAGGAGTGTTTATGAACAAATTTTTTCTTTCCGCTTTTCTTTTAGCTTTCAGTGCTCAATCTTTTGCTCAAGACTTAAAGGCCTCTGCTCTTAAATATGTGCCAGGTGGTTCAGTCGTTGAGTTGAAGAAAGATGAAGTGAAAGTCAAAACCCCAGCAGGATCACTTGTTGAAATTGAATTCAATCGCAGTGGTGAATTAGATGAAGCATCAGGTGATGCCATTGAGAGTGATGTTTTTATTCCTGGAAATAATTTAAAAACTCTTAGTGAGATCAGTAAAACCCTCAAAGATCAAGGATATCAGCTAACAGGAGACTGGAGTTATGAGTCCAGTTTTATGAATCCTTGGCATTATGAAGTAGATGCTTTTAAAGATGGCCAGAGCTTTGAAGTTGAAGTGGATGCCAAAACAGGGAAAGTAACTAAATCAAAAATTGATGACTAGATAGATTTAAGAGATCAGCACAAATATGTGCTGATCTCTTATTTAGATTATTTCATGAATACTGAAAGCGTTTCATTGATCTTAGAGTTTTTTAAGCGAGCATTAAGGGCAGCAGCATCTCCCTTAGTAAGATATAATTCGATAAGCATCGCCCATACATCATAACGAATACGATTCTCAAGATCATATGAACTTGTTCCACAATTGGTATTTTCACACCACTCAGCAAAGCTCGTACGTTTTTGCCCATTGAAAGGCATGTATCTCATCTCATCAAGAACATGGGCCTTCGTTGGAACTTTGATCATCAGTTCAGCATACATTTCTCTTTGGAGGTAACTTTGTTCATAGGCCACAAATGATCTTACGAAGCCCGTAATATCAGTGGAGTTGAAAGCATTCAAAAGATAGCGATCCTGAACTATTGTTTTAGTATAATTCATACCACACATTGTCGCCGAACCAAGTGACCATGATAGCTCTTTGTAGAGGTTGAGACTATGATGCATAAGTTTTGGGGCCAGCATAAAGTTTGTCGTTCTGGCCAAGTTTCTTAGGGTTGTTCCTTCTACAAAAGAGTTGTCCCAAGATTCAAGAGAGTGACCAGCGGGCCATGAATTAAAGCGAACCAGTCTTCCTAGGTGGTTTGATGCGTTGGTGTAGATGTAGCCCATGAACTTAGGGCCATTCATCTTATCGTTTTTGTTAAATAGTTCCTGATAACTGTTTGTGATGAATGCATTCTTAGCAGTATCACTTTTTCCATGAGTCAGTTGCTCAATCCTATTGGACATCAGACCTTTCCAAAACCGCTCATTTTTAAAGGCAGGATTCTGGCAGATCTCTGATCTAACTTTCTGTGGAGCATAGAACACATGAGGTAGGACAGAGGAATGAGCAAGAGAACTTGAGAGAAGGGCAATAAAGATAATGGTTTTCATGGAAGTGGTTTTTAACCTGATCGAAGCCTAATGAAGAGGAGAAAATCTGAGACGAGTAAAAATTTCACAAATCTTTTTAATAACTTGCACTGAATGCTGCTTTGAGTCCAGTCGTCATAAATCTCTTCATTGCTAATCAATTTTCAACAGTGATATAGGGTGGGCACTGATATTCTTAAAGGGGTATATATGCATATTTTATCACTCGCGCTCAGCTCAATTATGGCAACAGCTTCATTAGGTTCAAGAGTAGAACTTAGTGGTGAACATAAAGAAACGGTTAGAGAGGCCCTTATTGATTCTCTTAATCGTCATTCCTTGTCTTGTACATGGGAGGGTGTAAATCGTCCGAGTGATCGTTTTATGCCAGATGTAATCAAGCAAATTCTTCGTAATGATTCTGCCATCTTTATTGCCAGCGAAGAAGAAACAAGACCAAAAATTATTGTAAAGCGTCCTTCAAACTTCTACGATCTTAATTACATTGAAATGAACTTCAATACGACTTTTGATCAGGAGAAAGTTGAGTTTATTGAGCTTTATGAGGCACGTGCACGTGTTGAGAGAAGAAACGTAGGAACTGTTTTTAATCCTCGTTTTGAAAATGTAGAAATTCACGATACAGTTCTTTCTGGACGTTGCGATCTATACTAAAAAATCTCAAGAGATTCACACTTTTTAGTGTGAATCTCTTTTTGCTCTTCTAATTGAGAGTCTAATTCCCGAGAAGAAAATCACCATCAGCATCATTCCCAAAATAAAATTGATCACTCTGCCAAAAATACCGAAGTATTGTCCTGTATGAATAGGATAGATCATCAGACGTTTAAAGTTCCATGAATCAGGATCTATTTTCGAATCAAAAACTTGTAATGTTTCTTGAGTTTTAGGATTAATGACTTCACGTACGTAGCCGTCTAAAAAATCTTTCTCCGTTTGGCCATAAGTCACTTTCATGAGTGAGTTTTTAGGAGAGCAGAAGTGAAGTGAAATAAGGCGATCTTCTTTATCTGGAGTAATAGTCGATAGAACAGCTTTCTCTTCTTCAACCTGACATTCTCCAGTCAACACTGCTTCTTCGACTCTCACCGGAGTTCCAAAAACTCTCGCCGTATAATAAGGAATATCAAAAACAATAAACATTCCAGTCAGAGCGCTGATTAGGAGTGGAATTGAGAGCGCCACACCTAATTGGTGGTGAATCTTTTGCGAGTTAGAAGAAAGGTGAAGAAGAGATTTATAACGGGCCAGCTTGTTTTTAGCAGGAGTGAAAATAATAATTCCTGAAAAAATAAAAAAGCTAAGTACAATACCCATCAATCCCACGAGATAGGTTCCGGTCTTTCCTGCGAAAAAATTTGTATGCATCATTAGCATGATGGCATAGAAATTTTTGATCATACTTATTTCGCCAGTAATCTCTGCAGTGTAAGGATTAATGGTCCAGATGATTGGAAATTTCTTCGTATCATCCTTCACCATGAGCATATAGGCTTCATCATCATGGTGGGCCGTATAGAGGTTCGTTATGCGTTGAGATTCATTCTTATGGGCCAGTCCTGCTTCATAAAGTTTAAGGGATGGTAGGGCCTTCCCTTGAGGAGTGACATCAAAGAGCTCTGGATAGCTCATTGGCAGCAGTTCTTCACGAAAAGTAATCGAAACTCCGCTTAGGGCCAATAAAAAGATAAAGACTCCCAAAGAGAGTCCTGACCATTTGTGAATCTTATAAAGAAGCTTTTTATTCATAAGTTAAAAATAGTAGTTCAACCTTGCTCCAAACGTCCTAGGCGCACTCACGCGGTGATAACTTGCCGGATAAAAAGAAGAGGTCGATTTGCCGTTTAAGAGTCGATATTTTTGATCAAAGATGTTTCTGACAAAGAACTCAACAATGTATTGATCCTTGTTATAGGACAAATTGATATCTTGATAGAACTGAGCAGGAACGTTACG